>NZ_JASTZZ010000004.1:0-236426 GCF_032193675.1 Bifidobacterium kimbladii
GTGCCGGTGTCGTTCAACCTGGCTCTGGTGATCACCGGCGTCAGGTTCGACCAGAACGCTGTATCAGGCCTGACGCGCGGTGATGGCAGCAGCGTGACCGTGACAACGCCCGCACATTTGCCGGGCACGGTCACCGTCAGCGTCGCCTACACGCTGGGCGGCGCACCCCAAACGCCCGACACCACCCTCAGGTACACGTACCTGCCCGCAGGCGTGCTCCCCAAGGCAGGCGGGGAAGGCATCCTGCTCGCCCTGGCCACCGGCATGACCGGCATGGGCGGGGTCCTCGCCTCACGCCGCCACCGGAGGGAACAACATAGTCTGTCACATGCTTCGCTCGAGTAAGAGCGGCCGGGCGGCGTATCAATCCCCCCGCCCCCGGCCCATCAAGGGGGAGCAGGGAGGAACGCGTCAATCAAGGCTCAAACCCCAAGAGAGCCGACACTTCCCTCCCGCGCCCCCACCACACTCCGCCCAGCCTGCAAAGTCTGGACGGCACATCAGGAGAGGGGCAACCGCCACGGCGGGGTGTGTGCATGCAACCACCCCGCCATGGCGGCCATCCCCGCCTGATTCCAACCAGAGCAAACACCTGTTATATGGCCAAACCGGCCATGTAGAATTGAACAAGACGACCATCCCGCCACAGGTGGGAAGACAAGGAGGAGCAGATGGCTTTCAACGGGAATCCGCGGCCGCAGGCCCCATACGGTCAGTACACACAGCAGCCGATGCCGACCATGCAGGGCGGTGAGCCCTACGGCATGGGCGCGCCCATCGACACCAACGCAGCATACAGCTTTGAAAAGGCGGAGCGGGTCTCCATGTCACGCGCCTATGCGGAGATGGCCGTCGGCCTGCTGGTCACCGCCCTGACGGCCTATCTGACCGCCCGGACCGGACTGCTCCTGGCCTTCATGCAGGCCACGGGCGCCCTGGGCTGGATCGGCATGGCCGTGGTCCAGGTGGCCTTCGCCATGATTCTGAGCTTCCGGGTCATGCGCATGCGCACCTCCACCGCCCGGGTCATGTTCTACCTCTATGCGGCCCTGATGGGCTTCACCCTGAGCACCATCTTCATCACCTACTCACTGCCGTCCATCATGCTGACCCTGGTGATCAGCGCGGGCTTCTTCTTCGTCCTCAGCATGCTGGGGCTGACCACGCGGCGCAACATGCTGGGCATGGGGTCCATCTTCATGGCCGGCCTGCTCATGCTGATCCTGGTCCAGGTGGTCATGCTCTTCCTGGCCCCCTCCGACACGGCCCTGCGCGTGGTCTCGGCCATCGGCATCATCCTCTTCGCCGGGCTGACCATGTATGACGCCCAGCAGACCAGGGCCATCTTCGCCACCTACCGCAGCCAGGGGCCGGAGGCCATCAAGCGGGTCTCCATCCTCTGCGCCCTCAACCTCTACCTGGACTTCGTCAACCTCTTCCTCTACATCCTGAATCTGGTCGGCGACCGCAACTGACAAAAAGAAAATCCCCGCCCCTGGCATTGGTGGCGGGGATTTTTGTATCTTCAGGCCTCCTGATCGGCCCTGGCCAGCAGATCACGCAGCACATACTGCAGGATGCCGCCGTTGCGGTAGTACTCAGCCTCGCCAGGGGTGTCGATGCGCACCTTGGCCGCGAACTCAACCGTGCTGCCGTCGGGCCGCTGGGCCCGCACCTGGACCTGCTCGGGCAAGGAGTCGTTCAGGGCATCAACGCCGATCAGGTCATAGGTCTCCTGGCCGTCCAGCCCCAGGCTCTGGGCCGACTGACCCGCAGGGAACTCCAGCGGCAGCACGCCCATGCCGATCAGGTTGCTGCGGTGGATGCGCTCGAAGGACCTGGCGATGACGGCCCGCACGCCCAGCATCCGGGTGCCCTTGGCCGCCCAGTCCCTGGAGGAGCCCGTCCCGTACTCGCTGCCGGCCAGCACCACCAGGGGCGTGCCCTGCCTGGCATAGTCCTGCGCCGCCTCGAAGATGGTCGTCTCCTGGCCGTTCAGGAAGTCGTAGGTGAACCCTCCCGGGCGCACATCCAGCCCCACCGAGGCCAGCAGCTGGTTGCGCAGGCGGATGTTGCCGAAGGTGCCCCGGACCATGACCTCATGGTTGCCGCGCCGGGAGCCGTAGGAGTTGAAGTCCCTGGGGGCTATGCCGTGCTCCTGCAGGTAGCGGCCGGCCGGCGCGTCGGCCTTGATGGCCCCTGCGGGCGAAATGTGGTCGGTGGTGACCGAATCCCCCAGCAGGGCCAGCACCCGGGCCCCATGGATGTCCTCCAGGGGGTCGGGCTGGGCCTTCATGCCGTCGAAGAAGGTCTGGCGGCGGATGTAGGTGGAATCCTGATCCCAGTGGAAGAGCTCGCCCTCCGGCACCTCCAGCTTCCGCCAGCGCTCGTCCCCGCCGAAGACGTCCGCATAGTCGCGCAGGTACATGTCCCGGTCCAGGGCGGTGCCCACCACGGACTCGATGGCCTCCTGGGAGGGCCAGATGTCCGCCAGCATGACCGGCTTGCCCTGGCTGTCCTGGCCCAGGGGGTCGCGCCTGGGGTCGAAGTCCATGGTGCCGGCCAGGGCGTAAGCCACCACCAGGGGCGGCGAGGCCAGGTAGTTCATCTTCACATCCGGGCTGATGCGGCCCTCGAAGTTCCTGTTGCCCGAGAGCACGGCCGTCACAGTCAGGTCATGATCGGCGATGGCCTGGTGGATGGCCGGGTCCAGGGGGCCGGAGTTGCCGATGCAGGTGGTGCAGCCGTAGCCGACCAGCTCGAAGCCCAGGGCGTCCAGGTCCTTGCTCAGGCCGGTCCGGTTCAGATAGTCCGTCACCACCTGCGAACCGGGAGCCAGCGAGGTCTTGACCCAGGGCTTGGGCTTGAGGCCCCGGGCCCGGGCCTGGCGGGCCAGCAGACCGGCGGCCACCATGACCGAGGGGTTGGAGGTGTTGGTGCATGAGGTGATGGCCGCGATGACTACATCCCCGTCCCGCAGACTGAACTCGCTGCCGTCGGCCTTCTTGACGGGCACAGCCTCGCCGTCGCTGTCCCTGCCTTGGTCGCTGTAATCCTTCAGGTCCCGATGGAAGGTCTGCTGGGCCTGGTCCAGCAGGATGCGATCCTGGGGCCTCCGGGGGCCGGCAATGGAGGGACGCACCGTAGACAGGTCCAGCTCCAGCACCTGGGAATACTCGGGCTCAGGGCAGTCGGCATCCTCCGGGTCCATCCACAGCCCGTTGGCCTTGGCATAGGCCTCCACCAGGCGCACATGCTCGTCGCTGCGGCCGGTCAGACGCAGGTAGTCCAGGGTGATTCGGTCGATGGGGAAGATGGCGCAGGTGGAGCCGAACTCGGGGCTCATGTTGCCCAGGGTGGCCCGGTTGGCCAGGGGGACCTGGGCCAGGCCCTTGCCGTGGAACTCCACGAACCGGCCCACCACGCCCACCTCGCGCAGCATCTGGGTCACGGTCAGCACCACGTCGGTGGCGGTGACCCCCTCGGGAATGGATCCGGTCAGCTTGAAGCCCAGGACCTGGGGCACCAGCATGGAGATGGGCTGGCCCAGCATGGCCGCCTCGGCCTCGATGCCGCCCACGCCCCAGCCCAGCACGCCCAGGCCGTTGACCATGGTGGTGTGGGAGTCGGTGCCCACGCAGGAGTCCGGGTAGACCAGGGCCGGCCCCTCCCCTTGGGTCCTGTCCCTGCGCATGACCACCTGGGCCAGGTACTCCAGGTTGACCTGGTGGATGATCCCAGTGCCCGGGGGCACCACGCGGAAGTTTTGGAAGGCCTGCTGGCTCCAGCGCAGGAAGCGGTAGCGCTCACTGTTGCGCTGGTATTCCATGTCCATGTTGTGTTCCAGGGCGCCGGGCACGCCCGAGCTGTCCACCTGGACGGAGTGGTCGATGACCATCTGCGCGGGGATGAGCGGGTTGACCAGGGAGGGGTCGTCGCCCAGGGCCTTGACGGCATCGCGCATGGTGGCCAGGTCGACCATGCAGGGCACGCCGGTGAAGTCCTGCATGAGCACCCGGGCGGGACTGTACTGGATCTCCCTGTCGGGCTGGGCCTTGGGGTCCCAGTCCAGCAGCTGATCCAGCTGGTCCCTGGTCACCGTGGTCCCGTTCTGGTGCCGCAGCAGATTCTCGGCCAGGATGCGCAGGCTGTAGGGCAGGTGGTCGATGCCCGGCAGGTCGCTGATCCGGTAGTATTCGAACTCCTCGGAGCCCACCTTGAGCTTGGAACGACCGGCATCTTGTGCGGATTCTGACATGCACCACCCCTTCCTTGGACGCTCAGGCACTGCCCTTGCGCCCATGTGGACCGGCGGCGGGAGGACCCCAGGCCGTCAGTGACGCTTATCTGTGCTTGTGAGGTTCATTCTTAGCGCCTATGTGTTACCTGGCCTATGTAACGTGCGCATGCCGGATAGCCCAGGACGGCCAGGACCATGAGCAGGGCACCCGCCAGGGCGAAGGCCACGGTGGCGGCCAGGGCCGGACCGGTGGGCAGGCTGATGGCGAAGAACCGCGCCACCATGGGGATCAGGGCCCCGATCACCCCGGCTGCGGCGAAGAAGAGGACCAGCAGGCCCCTCCAGGAGCGCAGGGGCCGGGCCACCTGGGTCAGGACCAGCACGCCCATGCAGAAGAGGACGATGGCGCAGACCGAACGCCAACGCCCCAGGTCGCCGGGCCAGGCCAGGTCCAGTCCCAGCAGGCCGGGCAGGCTCCAGGCCGCCGCCAGCACAATCAAAGCCGTGGCGATGCCCGAGGGCAGGGCGAAGGCGACCACACGCTTCAGGAAGCCGGGCCGGTAGCGCCTGGTGTTGGGGGCCAGGGCCAGGAAGAAGGCCGGCGTGCCGATGGTCAGGGCGCCGATGTAGGTGATATGCCGGGGCAGGTAGGGGAAGGGGATGCCGGTCAGGACCACGCCCAGGGAGATCAGGGCCGAGTAGACGGTCTTGACCAGGAAGAGGCCGGCCACACGCTCCATGTTGGCCATGACCTGCCGACCACGGGCCACCACGTCGGGCAGGTGGGAGAAGCGCGAATCCACCAGGACCAGCTGGGCCACGGCCTTGGTGGCGGCCGCCGCATTGCCCATGGCGATGCCCAGGTCCGCCTCCTTCAGGGCCAGGGAGTCGTTGACCCCGTCGCCGGTCATGGCCACCGTGTGGCCCTTCAGGTGCAGGGCCTGGACGATGGCCTTCTTCTGGTCGGGCAGGACCCGGCCCAGCACGTCCACGTCCTCCAGGACCTCGGCCAGGGCTGCGGTGTCCTCGGGCAGCTGGCGGGCATCCATGGCCCGGGGTGCCCGGTCGCCGGTCAGGCCCACCTTGTTGGCGATGGCCGCCACGGTGGCCGGGTTGTCGCCCGAGATGACCCGGCAGCGCACGCCCTGCTGGCGGAACCAGGCCAGGGTCTCGGCGGCGTCGTCGCGGATGTGCTCCGAGCAGGTGATCAGCGCCAGGGGCTTCAGGTTCCCGGGCAGGTCGGGGCTGCTGGTGAAGTAGTCAGCCTGGTCGGTGCCCGGGTACCCGCCGGGGGCGGCCAGCATCAGCACCCGGTAGCCGCGGTCGGCCAGGTCGGCCACCTGCCGGTCCACCTGGGGCCATCTGCCCGCCTGGGATGCCAGGAGCACCTCCGGGGCGCCGAAGTACCAGATTCTTCCGGACTGGTCGGCCACGGCGCTCCACTTGCGGGCCGAAGAAAAAGGCAGGCGGCTGACGGCCCTGCCCGGGCGCAGGTGGTCCATCCCCTTGAGGATGGCCCGTCCGGTGGCGTTGGGGCTCTCCTCCGCGCAGACGTCCACCAGGGCCTGCCGCAGCTGCTGGGCCGGCAGGTCCTCGGCCAGCGGGTGCAGGTCGTCATAGACGATGCCCCCGTCGGTGATGGTGCCGGTCTTGTCCAGGTTCAGGGCATCCACCCGGGACAGGGTCTCCACGGACTCCATCTGTTGGACCAGGGTCTGGTGGCGGGCCAGGCGAATGGCGGCCAGGGCGAAGTTCAAGGAGGTCAGCAGGACCAGCCCCTCGGGGATCATGCCCACGACCCCGGCCACGGCGGACACCACGGCCTGCCGCCAGGCTCCGGTGGCCAGGGCCGTCTGGAAGCCGCCCACGGTCCGCATCTGGGTGAAGATGAGCAGCAGGCAGAGGGGAATGACCACTATGGTCATGACCTTGAGGATGGTGTTGATGCCCTCGTTCAGGTCGGAGTGGACCTTCTTGTAGACCTTGGCCTTGGCCGTCAGCGTGGCGGCGTAGGAGTCGGCGCCCACGGCGGTCACCTGGGCCAGGGCCATGCCCGAGACGGCCGTGGAGCCCGAGTAGACCTGGTCCCCCGGCTTGTGCTTGACCGTGCGCGATTCGCCGGTCAGCATGGACTCGTCCAGCTCCAGGCCGTAGGTGTCGATGATCTGCGCGTCGGCGGGCACCTGGTCCCCGGAGCGGATCCAGAGCAGATCCCCCTTGACGATGGCATCGTGGGGCACGGTCAGGTTGCGCCCATCCCTGCGCACCGTATAGTCGGAGGCCACCAGGATGGACAGCCCGTCCAGGGTGTGCTTGGCCTTGAGCTCGGTGGCCACGCCGATGCCGGTGTTGATGATGATGATCAGGCCGAAGACCGCGTCCTTCCACTGCCCGGTCAGCAGGACCACCACCATGGCGGTCAGGATGATCCCGTTGAAGAGGGTGAAGACGTTGTCGCGGATGATCTGGCCCAGGCTGCGCGAGGTTTGGTCCTGGGAGACGTTGACCAGCCCCTGGGCCTTCAGCCGCTCCACCTCCTGCGAGCTCAGCCCCGGCCGGTCGGTGTCCGGAAAGCCTGTGCCCGCTGTCTGCACTTGCTCACTGCCTGTGCTCATCCTCGGCCCCCTCCCGGTCGGCGCTCAGGCGCACGGCCATGATCCTGGCATGCGGTCCGTCGTCCACAATGGTCTGCAGGGCGTCGGCCAGCAGGGGCGCATGCGGATGCCCGGCAGGATCGACCGGGTGGACCGTAGCCGCATAGTAGAGCCTACCCGGGTCAGGGGTCCAAGCCTTGGCGCTTTGAGCGAACTCTACCACAGGGATGCCCGCCTTCCGTGCTGCCTTGAGGGCTGGGGTCCAGTCGCCGGCTCCGGGCCGGCGGATCAGAATCAGGCTGACCCCGCGGTTGACGGCATCCTGCACGCCATCCTGCTGATCGCTGGTGGACTGCGCGGAGGAGAAATAGCCCTTCATCCGCTCCGCCTTCAAGGATGCCAGGATGCGGCTGTCCAGACCGGCATCCGGGTCCTTGACGCCCTCCTGCGGGCAGCCGATCAAAGCCACGAGCGTATCGGAGCGATCCACGCCGTCGTGGGGCACGGTGCCCTCATGCCAGGAGTCGCCCACGGCCCTGTCCTTGGGGGCGCAGCCGGTCAGCATGGGCAGGCCTGCCAGCAGAGCGGCCGCCAGCAGCAGGCCAGCCAGCCGCCTGACCGCTGCCAAGACTTGCCCGGCGCGGCTCATGTCAGCGCCGCCTTCCCGCCGTGCGGGTGAAGACCGCCACAGTCTCCACGTGGTGGGTCATCGGGTAGATGTCAAAGGCCTCGAGGTGCTTGGGGCTGTAGCCCAGGGAGATCAGGGTGGCCGTATCCCTGGCCAGGCTGGTCGGATCGCAGGCCACATAGATGATGGTCCCAGCCCCACTGGCGGCCAGCAGTCGGCAGACCTGAGCCTTGGCGCCGGCCCTGGGCGGATCCAGCAGGATCAGGTCGGGATGTCCCAGCCCCTTGGGCGCACCCCCAGCCAGGATCTTGGCCACGTCCCCCCGACGCAGGGCCACCCGGTCCAGTCCGGCCTGCTTCACGTTGTGTTTCGCGCTGGCAATGGCTCCGGCGGACCCCTCCACGGCCAGGAGCCGGGCCCGTCCGTCGGCCAAAGCGGCCAGGGGCAGGGTGAAGAGCCCTGATCCGCAGTAGAGATCCCAGACGACCGGCTCGGCCACCCCGTCCAGGGCCTGCCTGGCCTGGTCCAGGACCGCCTTGGTCAGCACGATCGGTGCCTGCCGGTGGATCTGCCAGAATCCGTCGGCCCGGACCTGGTATTCAGGCCCTCCTCCGGCCTCCAGCCGCTCTGTCAGCAGGCGGCTCCCCTGTCTCAGGCGACCGTCCACCAGCAGGGCGTAGTTGTCGCCGACCGGTCCCCCATCACGCGGCTGGGGCACAGCCAGGCGTATGCGGGCTCCGGCGGGCAGGCCGCCCTCCCAGATGCCCAGTTCGTCAGCCTGATCCAGCAGCTCCTGGGTGGCCAGGGGCATGGTCTGGATCGGCAGGCGGTCATGCGATCCCCGCCTGCGCATGGAGGGGCGGCCCTGATCGTCGGCCACCAGCTCGATTCGGGTCCTCCAGTGCAGGCCGCCCAGCTCCTCATCGCCCGGTACCCGGGCCACCGGCACCTGGACGTCCACCCCACCCAGACGGGCCATCTGCTGACCGATCAGATCGGCCTTCCAAGCCAGCTGACCGGGCAGGCTGACGTGTATCAGATCGGCCCCGCCAAGGCCGCCGCCCCAGGCCAAGGGTCCGGCCAGAGGCCAGACGGGTTGGCGGCGGTCGGGGCTGGCCTCCAACACCTGGGTGACCTCGCCCGTGGCGAATCTGCCGGCCCGGCCGTGAGGCTCGTCCAGGAGGACCTCCACCAGCTCCCCGGGCAGGGCGAAGCGGACGAAGACCACCCGGCCGTCCTCCAGGTGGCTGACACAACGGCCCTGGTCGGCATAGCGTTCGATGCGCAGACGAACCCTGGTCTCAGTCATGATCGGCATGAACCTCCTGGTCGGCCTGAACCTGGTCAGCCTGGCGACGATGGTAAGGCCCGCCGATCAGCAGCCAGCTGATCCAGATGCCCAGGGCAAACAGGGGCAGGCCCAGAATCAGGCGTGCAGCGCCCAGAAACCCAACGGAACCGGCCAGGTAGAGCGGCACCTGAACCAGCAGGCGCAGCGCGAAGACGGCGATCCAGACCAGGGTGGCCTGGGTGTAGGCCCGGACCAGGTCCGGTTCACTGCGCCAAGAGTCCAGCCACTGCCTCCACCCGGAGACCACAGGCCGGCGCAGGTACTCCACCAGCAGGCCGATGCCGGGCACCCGGGCCAGCAGCGAGGCCCCGAGAACGATGATCCAGAATCCGTTGGTCAAAAATCCTGGCAGATAATAATTGCGGGCATCCCGGGTCAGCCATGCGGCCACCAGGCAGATGCCCACCGAGAGCAGACCGGTCAGCGCACCCAGAAAGGACTGCCGCTGGACCAGGCGAATCAGGAGCTGCACCAGGGCCAGGGCCGCCGAAACCGCCACGGTCAGACCCAGACGGCCGGTGACCAGGAAGAAAACCAGAAATACCAGCCCCGGCAGCAGGGACTCGACGATCCCCCGCCATCCGCCGATGGCCTCCATGACGGAGAAGTCGTCGTCGGCCAGCGCCGCCAGCCCGGAATGCTTCTGCTTCACAGCCTTAGCGGATCTCCGAGAACATGGGTCCGCGCGACAGGGTGGTCTTCACCTCGGTCTGCTGGTCCGAGTCGAAGGGGCCCTCCGGCCTGCCGGGGATCTGCGCGCTCTCATCGTCCTTGGACTCCGGGTCTTCGGCTTCTCCGCGGCGCTGGTTGGGGGTGACGGGCGCATGCATGGGCACCAGGTCACGGGGGGCCAGGGGCTCATCGCCACGGACCACCACCAGGTCGGCCAGGTAGCCGTCGAGCACATCCTTCTCCTTGCCGCCCTTGGCTGCAGGGCCGGAGAAGATGCCTCGCAGCATCCAGCGGGGTCCGTCGACGCCCACCACCCGGGTCAGCAGGTTCTTGCCCTTGACCTTGACAGGCAGAGTCAGCTCCTTGCCGAAGACACCGTCCACCTCCTTGCAGGAGGGGTTGGCCTTGAGCAGGTCGGCCCGGACCTCGTCCCAGAGGCCCAGGGACTTGGGGGCCGCAAAGGGCTCCAGCTCCAGACTGGAGGACCCGTAGGTGATGGTGGCCCCCAGCACGTCGCCGGTCTGCGAGTTGGCCTTGAGCCTCAGCTCGCTGCCCTTAAGGAAGGGCAGCATCAGGGCGCCGATGTCCAGGTACTCGTCGGTGTCAGGGGCATCGGAATCCAAGCTGTCCCAGGGGCCCTTCCCGCTCTGCTCGGCTTCGTCCTGCTCTGCAGCCGTCTCATCGCGGTCCGCCTGAGAGGTCTGGTCGGATTTCTCCGTGGACTTTTCAACGTCCTTGGACTCCTCGACGGCCTCCTCAGCCTGCTTCTTGGCGCGTTTCTTGCCGAAACCGAACAATCCCATGATGCCTCATTTCCTTGTGAGTCTGTGCAAAGGATGACTAGTCAAGACCCAGGCGCAGCTTGCCGCCGGGGATGGCGTCCAGCAGATCCTTGGTGTACTGGCGCTGGGGGTGGTCGAAGACCTCGTCGGTGGTGGCGTGCTCCACCAGCCGGCCGTGCTGCATGACCACCACCTCGTCTGCGATCTGCCTGACCACGGCCAGATCGTGGGTGATGAACAGGTAGCTGAGCCCCTGCTCGGCCTGCAGGTCGTTGAGCAGCCGCAGCACCTGGTCCTGGACCAGCACGTCCAGGGCGGAGACGGCCTCGTCGCAGATGATCACATCCGGATTCAGGGCCATGGCCCGGGCGATGGCGATGCGCTGACGCTGTCCGCCGGAGAGCTCGTTGGGGTAGCGCCCCATGACCGACTCGGGCATCTCCACCATGTCCAGCAGCTCCTTGACCCTCTTCTGCCGGGACTTGGCGTTGCCGATCTTGTGGATGCGCAGGGGCTCCTCGATGGAGCGGTAGATGGAGTACATGGGGTCCAGGGAGCCATAGGGGTTCTGGAAGACCGGCTGCACGTGCCGGCGGAACTCCATGAGCTGACGGCTGCCGAATCCGGCGATGTCCTGGCCCTCGTAGGTCACCCGGCCCGAGGTGGGCTTGAGCAGGTGCAGGACCATGTTGGCCACTGTGGACTTGCCGGAGCCGGACTCCCCCACGATGGCCAGGGTGGTCCCCCGCTTGACCGAGAAGGAGACGTCGTCCACGGCCTTGAACATCTCCTTGCGCCGGGGCAGCCTGAACTCGCGGGTCAGGTGCTCCACGGTGATGACGTGCTCGCTGCGCTCCAGGGTGCTCTCGCCCTTGACGTGATGCTCCAGCAGGTCTTCGGCATCCTGGCCGCGCTGCTTGGCGGAGATGATGCGCTGGGAGGCCAGCGAGGGCGCGGCCTGAACCAGCCGCTTGGTGTAGGGGTGCTGGGGGTGCTGCAGGACCTCCAGGCTGGGCCCGGATTCCACCACCTGGCCCCGGTACATGACCACGATGTGTTGGGCGCGCTCGGCTGCCAGCCCCAGATCGTGGGTGATGAAGAGCACGGCGGTGCCCAGGGATTCGGTCAGGCTGCGCAGGTGGTCCAGAATCCGTTTCTGGACGGTCACATCCAGGGCGCTGGTGGGCTCGTCCGCAATCAGCAGATCGGGCCGGGAGGCCAGGCCGATGGCGATCAGGGCGCGCTGGCGCATGCCGCCCGAGAACTCATGCGGATACTGCCGGGCCCTGGTGGCGGCCTCGGGCAGCCCGGCCTCCGACAGCAGCCCGGCGATGCGGTCGTCCATGTCCGAACCGGTCACATGCTCCTTGGCCAGCGTCCAGGCCGCATCGTCATCCACACCGGCGTCGATCAGGGACTTGGCCACGCCCCAGCGGGTCTCGGAGCCCACATCCCACTCGGCCTTCAGGGCCTCCATGGTCTTGTCCACGTCGGCGACCCCGGCATCGCTCAGGGCCTGGCGGGCGGCCTGGAGCAGGCCGGGCAGGTCCTTGGAGGAGATGAAGAGCTCGTCGTCGGACTTCTTGAGCGTCACCTCTTCGTCGCTGGCCAGGGCCTTGGCCAGCCGGGAGCGCTTCTCCCTGGAGACGTCCATGTGGTTGGCGGTCAGCGCCTCTTTGACCTGGGAGCCGATGCGCCAGACCGGGTTCAGGTTGCTCATGGGGTCCTGCGGGACCAGGCCCACCTGGGAGCCTCGCAGGGCTTCGTAGTCCTTGCGGTCCAGGCCCACCAGCTCGCGGCCCTTGAGCCGGATGCTGCCGCCGGTCACCTTGCCGGTGCCGGGCAGAAGGCCCAGCACAGCCATGGCCGAGGTGGACTTGCCCGAGCCGGACTCCCCCACGATGGCCACCCACTGGCCGGGGTAGACGTTGAAGGAGGCGTCGCGAACCGCATGGACGGTGCGCCCATCCGCGGTGAAGTCCACCTGCAGGTCCTGCACGTCGAGCAGAGGCTGCTGCTCCTGATTGGTGGTCATGTTCTTGTCTGCTTCAGTCATGCTTCCTCCGCTCAGGCCGTTCTGCTCTTGGGATCCAATGCATCCTTGACCGCGTCGCCCATCATGATGAAGGCCAGCACGGTGATGGCCAGGGCTGCGGAGGGATAGAAGAGGACCGAGGGGTTGGTGGTCAGGAGGTTCTGGGCCGTCGAGATGTCCCCGCCCCAGGAGACCACGGTGGAGGGCAGGCCGATGCCCAGGAAGCTCAGCGTGGCTTCAGAGACGATGTAGGTGCCCAGCGACATGGTGGCCATGACGATGACCGGGGCCAGGGAGTTGGGCATGATGTGCCGGAAGAGGTTGCGCAGGGGCGTGGAGCCCAGGGCCGTGGATGCGGTGTTGAACTCCAGGTTCTTGGCCTCCAGGACGGCGCTGCGGGTGATGCGGGCCATGTTGACCCAGCCGAAGAGGGTCAGGGTCAGGATGATCTTCCACAGGGAGGTGGAGGTGCGGAACATCTGCAGGAGCACGATGGCGCCCAGGATCATGGGGATGGCGAAGAAGATGTCGGTGATGCGGCTGAGCACTGCGTCAACCCAGCCTCCGAAGAAACCGGCGATGGCGCCGATGAGGCCGCCGAAGACGGTGACCAGGATGGTGGTCATGATGCCGATGGCCACCGAGGTCCGGGCCCCGTGGATGACGCGGCTGTAGACGTCGCAGCCCTGCAGGTCGAAGCCGAAGGGGTGCCCGGGCCGGCCGGGCTCCAAGGAGTCGGACAGGCTGCAGGCCATAGGGTCCTGCCTGGCGAAGAGGTTGGGGAAGAGGGCCACCAGGATGACCACGATCGCCAGGATTGCGGAGATGATGAAGAGCGGGTTGCGCCTCAGGGTCTTCCAGGCGTCGGCCCACATGCTGGTGGGCGGCACGTCCTCATCCACCGAGTCCACCTCGCGCAGGGGCGTCTCGTCGACGGGGGCCACGAACCGCTCCTGCCCCGGCAGGGGGTCGGGGAAGTAGACGCGGGCCTGGCTTTCGTTCTGTTCGCTTGACTCGTTCATTGCCGTTTCACTCATAGTCGGTCCCTCTCCCTCACGCATACCGGATCCGCGGATCGAGCACTGCGTAGAGCAGGTCGACCAGGAGGCTGGTGATGACGAAGATCAGGACCAGAATGGTCACGATGGAGACCACCAGGGTGCCTTCGCCCCTCAGGATGGCCTGGTAAAGGGTGTTGCCCACGCCCTGGATGTTGAAGATGCGCTCGGTGATCATGGCCCCGCCCATGAGTCCGCCGATGTCGGCGCCCAGGTAGGTGACCACGGGGATCAGGGAGTTGCGCAGCACATGCCGCACGATGACGGACCGGTTGCTCATGCCCTTGGCCCGGGCCGTGCGCACGTAGTCCTCGGAAATGTTGGAGGTGATCTCCGTCCTGGTCAGACGGATGATGGAGGCCATGGACACCGACCCCAGCACAATGGCCGGCATGAGCAGATCGATAAAGCCCGGATTGGCTCCTGCTGTGGCCGGCAGCAGATGCCATTTGACGCCGAACAGGTACTGCAGGATGAAGCCGGTGACGAAGGTAGGCACCGAAATCAGCAGCAGGGAGAGGACCAGGATGATGCTGTCCGACCACTTGCCCTTGGTCAGGCCGCCGATGATGCCGAAGATCACGCCGAAGACGCCCTCGAAGACGAAGGCCATCAGGGCCAGCTTGATGGTCACCGGGAAGGCCCTGCCGATCACGCTGATCACGGGCTGGCCGGCGAAGGTGTTGCCGAAGTTCAGGGTCAGCGCGTTCTTCAGGAAGAGCACGTACTGCACGATGAAGGGCTTGTCGAGATTGTATTCCGAACGTATCTGTGCGGCAACGGCCTGATTGACCGGCTTGTCCCCGAACATGGCGGCCACAGGGTCGCCGGGAAGCGCGAAGACCAGCGCGTATATCAGCAGTGTCGTGCCGAGAACGACGGGGATCATCTGCAGAATACGTCGCAGAAGATATTTTCCCATCGGCTATTCTCCTTTGTCATCCGCGACCGGGATCGGCATGGGGATCGGGGCCGCCGCAAAAATTCTTGTTTGAGTCTACCAGCACACCTCAACAGGGGTGCAAAGACGCCAAGGCCGGCGCGGAGTGGATCCTTCCGTGCCGGCCCGGGGCGATATCAGTTCTGAGGTGCGGGATTCAGGCTCCCGTCACCTCACTTGCTGATGTTGTAGTAAGCAGGGACGCCCTTCCAGGTGAAGGAGAATCCTTGGATGTTCTTGGCGGCCACGCCGTTGGAGTTCTGGTAGTAGAGCGGAACTGCAGGCAGATCGCGGAAGAGCAGCTCCTCGGACTGCTGGTAGATCTTGTTGGCCTCGTCGATGCTCTTGGCGGAGGCTGCCTTGTCCATCAGGCCGTCGAACTCGGGGTTCTTGTAGTCGCCGTCGTTGGACCCGTTGCCGTTGGCGGCCGAGCTGGCGAAGTTGCTGGACAGGTAGCTCTCCGGCGAGGGGTAGTCGGGCTGCCAACCGGAGCGGAAGGCCGAGTCGGTGAACTTGCGGTTCTGCACGTTGGAGCGGAACTCGCTGAAGGTGGGCAGAGGGTTGCCCGAAGCCTGGATGCCCAGGGCGTTCTTGATGGAGTTGGTGACGGCGTCATAGATCTCCTTGTGGGCGCCATCGGCGTTGTAGGCGATCTTGAAGCTGTCGCCCTCGCCCCAGGGGGAGATCTTGTTGGCCTCGGCCCAGAGCTCCTTGGCCTTGGACGGGTTGTACTTGAGCACGTCGGATCCCTTGATGCTGGTTGAGTAGCCGGGGATGACGGGGGCGGTGAAGTCGTGGACCTCCTTGGCGGTTCCGGACAGCACCTTCTTGATGATGGTCGGCCGGTCGATGGCCATGGAAATGGCCTGGCGACGGAGCTTGCCCTCCTGATCCTGGCCGAAGTGCTTCATGTAGGTGGGGATGGTGAACATCTGGATGACCGAACCCGGATCGTTGATGGCCTGGACCGTGTTATCGGTCTGGAAGGTCTTGCGAGCCGAGGCGGGCAGGGTGTCCAGCACGTCCAGGTTGCCGGCCTGCACATCGCGGTAGGCTGCGGTGGCATCGGTGTAGGAGCGGAACTCCACGCCGCCGTTCTTGACCTTGATGCCGCCCTTGTAGGAAGGATCCTTGACCAGCTTTATGGCCTTGTTGTGCTCCCAGGACTGGAACTTGTAGGGTCCCACGGTCACCGGCTTCTCGCCGAAGGCCTTGGTGTCCTTGTAGAAGGACTCGGGCAGGGGCGCAAAGGCGGTGTAGCCCACCTGGATGGGGAAGGTGGAGGAGGGCGAGGTCAGGTCAACGGTGAAGGTCTTGTTGTCGATGACCTTGAGGCCGGACAGCTGGGCATCGCCAGGGGTGCCCTCCTTCTGCAGATCGTCATAGCCCTTGATGTTGGCGAAGAAGCTGGCGCCCAGCTGCTTGTTGGCAATGTCGGCCGCCCAGGACCAGGCCTTGGTGAAGGACTGTGCGGTGACCGGGGTGCCATCCGAGAACTTCCAGCCGTCGTTGATGGTCACGGTGTACTGGGTGTTGTCCTCGTTGGCCTTGATCTGCTTGGCGATCTCGTTGACCGGCTTGCCCTTGTCGTCAAAACGGACCAGCTTGGAGAACATGACGTCGATGGGGTTGCCACCGCCCACCTCGTTGGTCATGCTGGGGATGAGCGGATTGGCCGGCTCAGGATTGAAGACCGAGATGACGGCATCCGAGCTGCCGCCGTTGGTCCCCTGGGCAGAGGAGCCGGATCCGCCGGATCCGCCGCAGGCGCCCAGCGTGAGCGCCATGACGCACAGTCCGGCGCCCGCAATGGTCAGGGCCGATTGCTTCTTCATATATCTTGCTCTTTCCTTTGGTTGGTTTCCCGAACCGCCAGTCATCGACGGCGGTTCATGCCGTTTCCGGCACGATCATTACTGGTCCTTGGACAGCTCCGGGAAGATCGGATAGCCATCCCAGCCCAGACGCATCCCATGAACCTTTTTAGCAGACGCGCCAATGTTGTTTCCATAATAGAGCGGAACCGCCGGCATGTCCTGTAGAAGGATCTCCTCAGCATCCTGGAAGAGCCTGTTGGCTTCATCGGTGTCCTTGGCCTTGGCAGCCTGCTTGAGCAGAGCGTCGAACTTGGGGTTCTTGTAGTCGCCATCGTTGGATCCGTTGCCATCGGCCGCCGAGCTGGCGAAGTTGCTCATCAGATAGCTCTCAGGCGATGGATAGTCGGGCGACCATGAAGACCTGAAAGCCGCGTTGTTATAGAGGCGCTTTTTGATGTTGCCGCGGAACTCGCTGAAGGTGGGCACAGGAGTGGCCTCGGCCTTGATGCCCAGCGTGTTCTTGATGGAGTTGGCCATGCCGTCGTAGAAGTCCTTGGCACCGCCATCCGAACTGTACAGCATTTGGAAGCTCTTGTCGGCCGGCCACTTGCTGATGGCATCGGCCTTGGCCCAGTACTCCTTGGCCTTCCTGGCGTTGTACTTGAGGTTGTCCGAACCCTTGAGATCCTTGGCATAGCCCGGGATGGTCGGTGCGGTGAAGTCGGTGGGCTGCACGCCCAGACCGCCCAGGACCTTGTCGATCAGCATCTTCCGGTCAATGGCCATGGAGATGGCCAGGCGGCGCAGGCGGCCCTCCTGGTCCTGGCCGAAATGCTCCATGGTGGTAGGAATGGTGAACATCTGCAGGGTGGAGCCAGGCTTGTTATAACTCTGCACCATGCTGTCGGTCATGAACGTCTTGACAGCGGAGGTGGGAATCCTGTCGATCACATCCAGGTTGCCCGCCTGCACATCGGAATAGGCAGAACCCAGATCCGTGTAGACCTTATAGTCGATGCCGCCGTTGCGGACCTTGACCTCCCCGTCGTAGTCGTCGTTCCTGCGAAGCTTGATCATGGCGTTGTGCTGCCAGGACTCGAACTTGTAGGGACCCGAGCTGACCGGGTTCTCCCCGTAGGCCTTGGGATTCTTGTAGAAGGATTCAGGCAGGGGCGCAAAAGAGGTATAGCCCACCTGAATGGGGAAGGTGGACGAGGGCGAAATGAGGTCCACGGTGAAGGTCTTGTCATTGATGACCTTCAATCCGGAGAACTGGGCATCCGCAGGCACACCCTGCTTCTGCAGGTCGTCAAAGCCCTTGATGTCAGAGAAAAAGCTGGCGTTCAGTTGGCCGTTGGACACATTGGCGCTCCAGGACCAGGCCCTGGTGAAGGACCTGGCTGTAATAGGGGTGCCATCCGAGAACTTGCGCCCGTCGACCAGGGTGACCTTGTACTGGGACATGTCGTCGTTGCCCTTGATCTCCGAGGCCAGATCGTTGTGGGCCTTGCCCTGGTCGTCGAAGCGGATCAGCTTGGAGTTGATGGCGTCCACGACCTGTCCGCCGCAGCTTTCCGCGGCGCTGCTGGGAATGAGCGGGTTGGCCGGCTCGCACCCATGGACCGACACCACGGCGTTGTTGCTGGTCTGGTCGCTGGACGACTGCTCGGCACCCTCGGTATCGGTACTGCTGCCGCCACTACCGCAGCCGCTGGCCAGAAGCGCCAAGGCACAGATGAACGCTGACACCACTGTGAGCTGTGAACTTCTCTTCATTCCTGCCGCTCCCCTTTAGCTGGTTGTCAACGTCTCGCCTGTATCCCGAAAATCTTTGACCGATGTCCAAGTTACAATACGCCATATTCTGATACCGGGATGTTTCCCAAGACAAGTCCTGTCTCATTTGCCGGATTTCAGGCCCTTGGAAAAGCCTGCCTGTACCGGGCCCGCAGCTGCTCGATGGAGACGTGGGTGTAGCGCTGGGTGGTCCGCAGGGAGGAGTGGCCCAGCATCTCCTGAACCTCGCGCAGGTCGGCTCCCCCATCCAGCATATGCGTGGCGGCCGAGTGCCGCAGGGCGTGGGGGGCTATGTCGGGCACCCCGGCCTGACCGGCCGCCTGGTGGACCACCTTGCGGACCTGCCGCTGACCAACCCTGCCGCCCAGCTGACCCAGGAAGAGGGCCTGACCTGCCTTGCGGGCCGATTTGGCCGTTGAGCCCGCCAGGACCGGCCGCCCCTCCCCCAGCCAGCGATCCAGGGCGCGATCGGCGGGCAGGCCATAGGGCAGGACCCGCTCCTTGGAACCCTTGCCCAGGACCTTTACGGTTCGGCTACGCCGGTTCACGTCATCCAGATCCAGTCCACAGAGCTCGGCCACACGCATGCCCGTGGCGTACAGCAGCTCCAGCATGGCCGCATCCCGCACCTGCAAGGCCGCCTGGACATCCTCGTCCTCCCGGGGCTCGACCGGATCATGGTCGACCGTATCCATCAGGGTGCGGGCCTGGTCGTGCGTCAGGATCCGTGGAAGGTGCTCGGACTGCTTGGGGCTGCTCAGGGCCAGGGTAGGGTCGGTCTTGATCCGGCCGTGCCGGCTCAGCCAGCCGAAGAAAGACCTCAGTGCGGCCGTTTTCCGGGCCATGGTCGAACGGGCGTGGGTCGATGCCTCGTGGGCCAGCCAGGACCTGATGGTGGCCAGGTCGATCTGCGCGGGGTCATCGATGCCGTGCAGATGCATCAGATGCAGAAAGCCCGACAGGTCGGCCCGGTAGGATCGCACGGTGTTGGGGCTCTTGCCTGCCACCCGGGAAAGATAGTCGGTGAAGTCCTGCAGATCCTGATCCACCGATGGCACTCCTTTCGCTTGGCTGTGCAGTATGTGCAATACAGTTTAGGCGCTTTCACCCTCGTCGCAGCCGCAGGCGATACTGGCCCAGGAGGTGGATGGCCATGCGTTTGCCAGCAGCCATACCGGCCGGAGCGCGGCTGGTGGTCAGGATCGCCCAGGGGTCGGACCCGGAGGATGGAAGGCCCAAGTTCCGAGACTACGTGGGCCATGTGGTCGACTGGGACGGACATCGGCTGATCCTGGACAGGGACCCGGCGGCCAATGGGTCGCGTCCCGGGGAACGTGTGACCCTGCCAGCAGAAGACATGGTGGCCCTGAAGCCGGTCCCGGAACGCCGATCGCCCCGCCCAGCCCCACCTGACCTCAGTCGATGACCGGCGGGTGCAGAACCCGGGCCCGGCTGGTGGTCAGGAAGGCCGAGACCTGCTCGCCGCGCAGGGCTGAATCCAGCAGCTCCTGCCGCCAGTTGCCCTCCTGAGGATCCAATTCCAAATCAGTTGTGGGCGTCTGCTCCTGGTCGCCTAGGGCGGCCTTATAGCGCCGGAAGGGGTCCGCCTGGAGGAAGAAGTCCCGGCGCTTTTCATCGGCCTCCGGCTCCTGGTCCCGCAAGAGAGAGGCCATGTCCTGCAGATTCTCGGCCAAATCATCCAGCAGGTCGGCCACCTGGCCGGCGTTCTCCTCCACCATGGCCCGGGTCCGCTCAGGATCGGTCAGGGCCACACGGGTCATGTCCCGCCAGGATCCGGCCGCCAGGGCCGAGGCCACTCGGCGGTCAGGCGACTTCGTCAGCATGTTGGCCAGGGCGGTGGCCACCACATGGGGCATGTGCGAGATCAGTGCCGCAGCCCGGTCATGGGTGGCATCGTCCAGGGCGATCAGCCGGTTGCCCAGCCCCTGGGTGACCATGTCGGCCACGGTCAAAAAGCGGCTGTAGTCCGTATGTTCATCGACGCAGAGAGCCCAGAGGGCATCTTCCAAGAGGGCCGGGTCCGAGTCCTCATAGCCGGAGCCTTCGCTGCCGGCCATGGGATGGGCGCCTACATACCGATCGGCCAGACCGGCCTGCTCGACCTGACGGCGGACCGGCCCCTTGACACTGCCCACGTCGGTCAGGGTGGTGCCTCGGGTCAGCACCGGGGCCAGGGCCTGGAGCACGTCGGGCATGGCCCGCAAGGGGGTGGCCAGCACCAGCACGTCTGCCTTGCCCTTGGCCAGCTCCTCCAGGGTGTCCACACAGTGGATCCCCTGGCTGCGGGCCTGCTCGTAGGGACGGTCATTATGGTTCCATGCAATCACGAACCGGCCCCGGGCGGCCAGGCGGCGGGCCAGCGATCCGCCGATCAGACCCAGCCCCGCCACGGCGATCTTGTGGGCCGAGGTCAGCACCGGCGAGGCGGCCATGCCCGCCATGGGGTGCATGTGCTCGGGCCCTGACAGGTCCATGTGCGGGAAAGATGCGGATTCATCTACCATAACAACTCCTTGCTGATCGTCTCGGTGTCGGGGTCCTCGCCCCGGAAGGCCCCCGCCCTGGGCAGCATCCATTCACGGATGGGGGGCGCTGGATGCGGGGTGCGCGGATGGACCGCCAGGGTCTTGAGCCAGTCCCCCCTGTCCAGCAGGTCGGCCAGCACCTGATGGAGCCCCTTCTGCCATGGTGCGGCGTCGATGCTGGCCACGAAGCTGTAGGTCCCGTCGTGCCCCTTGATGGGCCGGGACATGAATGAGGTCATGTTCAGGCCCGCATCGCGCAGGCGGTCCAGCAGGTTGGCCAGCACGCCCGGCCCGGTATTCAGGGGGATGAAGGTGACGATGGACTCGAAATCCCCGCCCGGCGCCAGGCGGCGTGCCAGCCGGGCGGCCTGATCCCGGGGAGCCAGCAGAAGAAAGTCGGTGCGCGCGCCCTGATAGTCCTGCACCTCGCGCCGGTAGGTCTCCAGTCCGTAGAGGCTCCCGCAGATGCGAGGACCCAGAGCCACCTGATCGGGGCCCAGATCACGGCAGGCCGCAGCGTTGGAGTTGGCAGTCACCTGATTGAGACCGGTCTCTGTGATGAAGCCCTTGCACTGGGCCAGTCCATGGGGATGGGCGGCGACCTGGCGCAAGGGATCATGGTCAGCCCGGACGAAGGCGTCAAAGACAATGGGCAGGCGGACCATGCCGAAGCCCGCTACCGCCTGAGCATCGATCAGGGCATCCATGTTGGGCACCACATGGCCCTCCACATTGTTCTCCCAGGCCAGCACTCCCCAGCCTCGGCCCTCCTCCACGGCGGCCACGATGGCAGCCGCATCCGAGCAGGGGCGCAAGTCAGCCTTGCAGTCCAGCCTTGTCGCCATGAGGCTGGCGGCCTCAAGGGCGGCCTGATGGGTGAAGGTCCCCTCGGGACCCAGGAAGTGCAGGGGAATTCGGCCGGGTTCAGTCGCCGGCTTTCCTGACGGATCCTGGCTCATGCGGATCGCCCCTGACGACGCAGGGGGCCATCGGCAAACCAGGAGGCCGGCAGGCAGATGGCCAGGGTCTGGATCAGGACCAGCCCGCCCATCCAGAGAAAGACCGCATACTTGGCAAAGAATGTGGGGAAGTCGGCGTAGGGCATGAGCACGTCGCCGCCAGGCCCCCGCATGGAGAGCAGCCAGACCGTGACCGTCGAGGCCACCAGATGCAGGGCCAGCCCCATGGTGCCGCTGTCGCAACGGACCCACCAGGCAGCCAGGGCCACCAGCAGATAGGCCAGGACCATCCCCCAGGGCAGACCCTGAGCGGCCCCGGAGCGCTGGACCAGGGTTCCCAGCACGCCCACCGCCAGACCGATGGGCAGGCCCAGCAGGCAGCGGAAAGGACTCCTCTTGCCGGACTCACCCGCCGAATGGGAGGGGGCCTGATCCTTGGATTTGGAAACCTGAGACTTCATGGGTACAAGACTAGTCCGACCCGGTCACCGTGGGGCGGCCGGGTCGGACTGAATCTGATTGTGGGAGAAGGGTTACTTCTTGTTGGCCCTGCGCTGGCGGGCGTTCCACTTGTACCAGGCATCCCTGTCCAGGATGATCTTGCGCACGCGGATGGACTCGGGGGTCACCTCCACGCACTCGTCATCGTTGGCGAAGTCCAGGGACTCCTCCAGGCTCATGTCGATGGGCGGGGTCAGGGTCTCCAGCACGTCGGCGGTGGAGGAACGCATGTTGGTCATGTGCTTCTCCAGGGTGATGTTGATGTCCAGGTCGCCGGGCTTGTTGTTGATGCCCACGATCTGCCCCTCGTAGACGGGCGACTGGGGCTTGACGAAGAACTCGCCCCGGGCCTGGAGCTTCTGCATGGCGTAGGGGCTGGCCTTGCCGGAGCGGTCGGAGACCATGGATCCGTTCTGCCGGGTCTTGATGTCGCCCGCCCAGGGGGCGTAGCCGGCGGAGATTGAAGCGGAGATGCCGGTGCCGCGGGTGGCGGTCAGCAGGGCGGTGCGGAAGCCCAGCAGGCCACGGGAGGGCACGGTGAACTGCATCCTGACCCAGCCGGAGCCGTGGTTGGTCATGGTCTCCATGCGGCCCTTGCGGTCGGCCATGAGCTGGGTGACCGCGCCCATGTACTCCTCGGGCACGTCGATGGTGTCGGACTCCATGGGCTCCTGAAGCTTGCCGTCCACGGTCTTGGTGACCACCTGGGGGCGGCCCACGGTCAGCTCGTAGCCCTCCCGGCGCATCTGCTCGGCCAGGATGGCCAAGGCCAGCTCGCCACGGCCCTGGACCTCCCAGGCGTCGGGCCGGTCGGTGGGCAGCACCTTGATGGAGACGTTGCCGATCAGCTCGCGGTCCAGACGGTCCTTGAGCATGCGGGCGGTCAGCTTGTGATCCTTGCCCTCGGTGCCGGCCAGGGGCGAATCGTTGGTGCCGAAGGTCATGGAGACGGCCGGGTCGTCCACGTGGATCAGAGGCAGGGGCCGGGGGTCGTCCTGGTCGACGATGGTCTCGCCGATCATGATGTCCTCCACGCCGGCCACAGCCACAATGTCGCCGGGGCCGGCCTCGTCCACTGGCGAGCGCTGCAGGCCCTTGGTGCGCAGGATCTCGGTCAGCTTGAAGTTCTCGATGGATCCGTCCACGCGCGACAGGCCGTACTGGCGGCCCTTGCTCAGGGTGCCGTTGTAGATGCGCACCAGGCCCAGGCGGCCCAGGTAGTCGGAGGCGTCGATGTTGGTCACATGGGCCTGCAGCGGGGCGCCCTCCTCGTACTCAGGGGCGGGAATGTTGGTCAGTATGGCCTCGAAGAGGGGCTCCAGATCGTCGTTGTCGGGCACGGCGCCGTCGGCGGGCTGATTGACAGAGGCCTTGCCGGCCTTGGCTGCGCAGTAGATGACCGGCAGGTCCAGGAGGGAATCCAGATCCAGGTCCACTCCCTCCTCGCTTACGTCCTGGGCCAGTCCCAGGAGCAGATCGGTGGACTCGGAGACCACCTCGGAGATGCGGGCATCGGGACGGTCGGTCTTGTTGATGACCAGAATGACGGGCAGCTTGGCCTCCAGGGCCTTGCGCAGGACGAAGCGGGTCTGGGGCAGGGGCCCCTCGGAGGCGTCCACCAGCAGGACCACGCCGTCGACCATGGAGATGCCGCGCTCCACCTCGCCGCCGAAGTCGGCGTGGCCTGGGGTGTCCACCACGTTGATGGTGATGCCGTCGGGCTCGCCCAGCTTGGCGGCCAGTGGGCCTGTGTACTTGACGGCGGTGTTCTTGGCCAGGATGGTGATGCCCTTCTCCTTCTCCAGGTCGTTGGAGTCCATGACCCGGTCGGGCACCTCCTCCCGCTCGGAGAAGACGTGCGACTGCTGCAGCATGGCGTTGACCAGGGTGGTCTTGCCGTGGTCAACGTGTGCCACAATCGCCACATTTCGTATATCGCCGCGTACCGCCATCAAAACCTCATTCTCGTGAATGCTATCCATGCCTCCGCCGGCCTGTCTGCCGGCTGGCATGATCCAGGAATTGGACAAACAGAGACAAGTGTAACCGCCTTGTGTGACAGGCGTTCACTCCTCCTCGCCCTGGGGCGAACCTTGGACTGGATCCGGAGACTGAAGCTGGTCGGACAGCTCCTGGCGGGCCTGGGCCAGAGCCGAGTCCTCGTCGGGCAGGAAGGGGGCTAGGGAGGGCAGATCCTCCAAGGATTGCAGGCCCATCCGCTCAAGGAAGAGGTCGGTGGTGACCAGCAGCGCGGCGTGGGTCTGCTCGTCCAGGCCCTCCTCGCGGACCAGGCCGCGCACCAGCAGGGCCCGGATGACCCCGTCCGAATTGACCCCGCGGATCTGCCCCACCTGGGCACGGGTCATGGGCTGGCGGTAGGCCACGATGGCCAGGGCCTCCAGGGCCGCCTGGGAGAGGCGTGCTGTCTGGCCGTCCTTGACGAAGGCCGCCACCACGGGCTGGTAGGCGGCTCTGCTGGTCAGCTGCCAGCCCCGGGCGGTCCGACGCAGTTCGAATCCTCGGTCGCCATAGGACTCGGCCAGCGATTCCAGGGCGGCATTGACCGGGCCCGGATCCACGGCCAGCACCCGGGAGAAATCCTCTGCGGTCAGCGGCCGGTCCGTGGCCACCAGAATAGCCTCCAGGCAGGCGGCCAGCCCCCCGGGAAAGTCCTGCACGTCAAAGTCCACGTATTCGGGACGGGTATCGGGAGCCGAGGTTTGGCTCATGCAAAGTCCCCCTCACTGATCAAGGCCGTTTCCGGCTCCTGTGTCGGCCCAACCCAGCGCAGGTAGAGCGGCTGGTAGGGGCCATCCTGACGGTACTGGATCAGTTCCTGCCTGAAGAAAATCAGCACGGCCAGGAATCGGGCCACCACCTGCGCCCGGCCCTTGGAGGAGGCGACCAGATCGGCGAAGGCCACCGGCTGCCCGGGCTGTGCCAGCAGGGCCTGGCGAACCTGGTCGGCCTCCTTGTTCAGGTCGACCAGGGGCACGTGCAGCTGGTCCAGACGCACCTGGGAGGCCGGAGCGTTGACCAGGGCGTTGGCGCAGAGCAGGGCCAGATCCTCTGGCTTCAGGGTCCAGACCAGATCAGGCAGCAGATGGGCCAGCTGGGGCTCCAGATGGCCGGGATGCGGGTAGCGGCCCGAGTTGGCGGCCAGCCTGGCTCGAAAGTCCTGCCCTGCCTGCTTGAAGGCCCGGTACTGCAGGAGCCTGGCGAAGAGCAGATCACGCTCCCGGAGGGCATCCATGGAGGCCTGGTCGCGCATGGACTCGTCCTCCACAGGCAGGAGGGCGGCGCTCTTGGCCTCAACCAGAACCGAGGCCACGTCCAGGAAGGCGCTGGCCTGGTCCAGCCCCTGGCTGAAGTCCAGGGTGCGCACATAGTCCAGAAACTCCCCGGTTATGGCGGCCAGCGAGACCTCCGTCAGTGAGAGCTTGCGGTTGGCCAGCATGCCCAGCAGCAGGTCGAATGGCCCCTGGTAGACATCCAGGTCGACGGCAAAACCGTCCGCTGATCCGCTCACGCCACGATGCCGCGGGCGATCAGCTCCCGGGCGACCTCCCGATACTCCTTGGCGGTCTTGTGCTCGGGGGCGAACATGGTGATGGGCTCGCCGGCCACCGTGGCGTCGGGCAGCTTGATGGACCGGCTGATGATGGAGTGCAGCACCTTGCCCTTGAAGGCCTCGTAGATGCGCTGAAGCACCTCGTCCGAATGCAGGGTCTTGGTGTACATGGTGACCAGCACCCCGTAGATCTGCAGGTCGGGGTTGATGCGGCTGCGGACCTTCTCTATGGATTGCATGAGCAGGGCCACGCCGCGCAGGGCGAAGAACTCGGCCGCCACGGGAATGATGACCCCGTCCGCAGCAGTCAGCGCGTTGACGGTCAGCAGGCCGAGCGAGGGCTGGCAGTCGATGATGATGGCGTCATACTCCTGCCGCAGGGGCCGGATGGTGGCCGCCAGGGCCTGTTCCCTGCCGACCTCGGTGACCAGCTGAATCTCGGCTGCCGACAGGTCAATGTTGGCCGGGATGATGTCCAGGCCGTCAAAACGGGTGTGCCGGACCACCTCGTGAACATCCAAGGAGGTGTCGAACATGGCGGTGTAAATGGTGTTGTCCACGCTGTTGGCGTTGATGCCCAGGCCCACGGTTGCCGCGCCTTGGGGGTCGAAGTCCACGATCAGCACCCGTCGCCCATACTGGCACATGGCCCCGGCGATGTTGATGGATGAGGTGGTCTTGCCCACGCCGCCCTTCTGGTTGCACATGGCGAGGACACGGGCCGGACCGTGCTGTTTCAAAGGCTCCGGGGCAGCGAACGTCTCATACTCGCGCCCTAACAAATCCGTAGGCATGCCTCTACCCTATCAAGTTTCCGTCCGCTTTCGCGGGTTGGCGGGTCAGCGGGCGCGGGGATGGGCCGTCTGGTAGGTCTCCATCAGGGCCTGGGGGCTGACGTGTGTGTAGATCTGCGTCGTGGTCACCGATGCGTGGCCCAGCAGCTCCTGGACCGAACGCACATCGGCGCCTCCCTCCAGCAGATGAGTGGCAAAGGAGTGCCGCAGGGTGTGGGGGTGCAGGGGTCTGTTCAGGCCCGCCCGGCGGCCGGCATCCCTGACCACCTGCCAGACGGTCTGCCTGGTCAGCCGCTTGCCCCGCTTGTTGAGGAAGACGGCACGCAGCTCCCTGCCCTTGGAGGCTCGATCGCACAGGCTGGACCGTCCCAGATTCAGGTAGGCCTCCATGGCCTGGCAGGCGTAGGAGCCCATAGGCACCAGACGCTGCTTGTCGCCCTTGCCGGTCAGGCGGACCACCCGCTCGTCAAGGTCCATGTCTTCCAAATCAGTGCCGACGGCCTCCGAGACCCGGCAGCCGGTGGCGTACATGAACTCCAGCAGGGCCTTGTCCCGCAGGACCACCGGATCCTTGGACCCGCCCATGGCGGCCACATCCAGCAGCCGGGTCACCTGGTCCACGTCCAGCACATCCGGCAGGGCCGAGGTGCCCTTGGGAGCCTTGACGGCACGAGAGACATCCTGGTCGGTCACCCCCTGCTTGAGGGCGAACCGGTGCCACTCATGGACGGCGGCCATCCTCCGCGAGCGGCTGGCTGGACTCTCGTCGGCCAGATGGGCCAGAAAGCCCTCCACATCGGCGGTTTGAATCTGCTCCAGGCTGGTGATGCCGCGGCCGGACAGCCAGTTGATGTACATGGTCAGATCGGACCGATAAGCCTTGACCGTGGCGGGGGCAAGACCCCGCTCCAGACCGGTGTAGGCCAGGAACTGATCCAGCAATGCAGTCAGCCCCTCCTGATGATCACCGTCCACTACTGCTTAACCTCCGGTTCTCTTCATCAGTGCTGGTCTTTAGGCCATATTCTAGCGCTCAGCTCCCTTGTTCCCGTGCTTCCAACGCGCCTGGGATCGAGATGGCCGATATCAAGATGGCCTATCAAGAGACCTCCTGGATCAGCCCCTGGATCCCTTTTTCCTGAAGAATCCGCCGGTAGGGGCCGGCCTCCCTGCCGATGATCCGGTCGATGGCGTGCATGCCCAGCAATTCGACCGGCGCATTGTCATCGGTCAATATCCTCCCCTTGGCATCCCCAACCGTGCTCAGTCGGGAGCTGACCTGCTCCATCATCCGGGACAGGTCCGGATCAGGGCTGACCCTGGCGGCCGCCTCCGCCAACAGGTCGGAACCCGGGTAGTCCCCCATCGCCTCCTTCTTGCCCTGGCTATCCCCTCCTGGTCCCGAGAAATCCTCGGAAGAGGGACGACGCGCAAAGAGCTCGCGGTTGGTGGTCCGGGGCACGTCGGCCGTCAGGATGGCATCAGACCCGAAGACCCTGGTGATGGTATTGGTCAGGGCCGCATTGATGGACCCCTGACCGTCGTCGATCATGTTCATGTTGACCACCATGACTCCGCCCGGATTCAGGTGGTTCCTGACCAGGGCGAAGAACTCGGTGGAGCTCATCTGGAAGGGGATGGTGATGTCCTGATAGGCATCGACCATGATCAGGTCGAAGCGCTGGCGACTGGCCGCCAGCCAGGCTCGGCCGTCGTAGGTGGAAACCGGGATATCGGCGGGCTGATCAAAATACTTGATGGCCAGGCTGCTGATGGCCTGGTCGATCTCCACCCCCTGGACGGCCATCCGAGGATAGTATCGCCTCAGTTGCCGGGCATAGGTCCCGGTCCCCATGCCCAGGATCAGGGCCGAGCGGGCCTGATCAGCCATGAGCGGCGCCGCCAGGGCCGTGTCGTAGTACATGCCGGTCATCCCGGGATGCTTCATGGTCACCGACTGAACGCCGAAGAGGACGTTGGTGGAGAGGATGGTCCTGTCCGCCAGGGTTTTGACCTGCAGGTAGTTGTAGATGGACTCGCCCTCGTAGGCCAGGCCCTTCTCCCAGAAGGCGAACCCCGTCATCGGCGACAGGGCGGCCGAGACCACAAAGGCCACCGTGGCGATCAGGCAGGCCAGGCGGTGGGCATGGGAGGAAAGAAAGTAGACCAAGGCCACCAGGAGCAGTATCCCGGAGAAGATCAGAAAGGTGACGAAGGTCCCTACGGCCGGGATGGTCACAAAGGTGGGCAGGAAGGTGCCCAGGATGGATCCTACGGTATTGCAGGCGCTGAGCCGGCCGACCACCGAAGCGTTGTCGTCCAGGGAGTCGGTGGCGCTCTTGACCAGGCCGGGGGTGATGGTCCCCAGAAGGAAGAGGGGCGGAACAAAGATGATCAGGCAGGAGATGAAGGCCGCCAGGACCAGGAAGTTGGTGGAGACGGCCACGATCAGCAGCCCCGAGATCAGGATGATCAGATACTTGCCGACCAGGGGGATCAGGGCGATCCAGACCGCCGCGGCCATAATGCACAGGTAGAGCCTGTCCGGGTCAGGGTTCCGGTCGGCCCAGCGGCCGCCGACGACGGCCCCCAGGGCCAGGGCGATCATGATGGTCCCGATGATGATGGTCCATACGATCTGGGAGGACGAGAAGTATGGAGCCAGCAGGCGGGAGGCCCCCAGCTCGGCGGCCATGACGGCCATCCCCGAGAAGAACTCCGTCACATAGAGAAAGATCCGAGACCGCAAAATAGGGCGCGACTGATTGATTCTGGCCCTTTTGGATGTACCGCTGCTCGGCGACTGACTGGCCTGACCTGCCGATGCTGCCGAGACAGCCGATGCGTCTGCGCTGTGATCACTGTTCATGGCGGCTCCCGGCATCATTGTCGTCAATCAACTTACCGTCCCCATGAGGAATGGTCAAATATGCAAAGAACCCCGCGAAAGGCGGGGTTCTTGTAGTAGGGTGTCCAGGTCCGCTGATCAGGCAGCGACCGGAGCGTTCACATCGGCAGGCAGGGCCTTCTTGGCCTCAGCCACGATGGCGTTGAAGGTGTCGATGTCGTTGACGACCAGGTCGGCCAGGGCACGGCGATCCAGCTCGATGCCGGCCAGGCGCAGACCCTGGATGAAGCGGTTGTAGGTGATTCCCTGGGCGCGGCATCCGGCGTTGATGCGCTGGATCCACAGCTTGCGGAAGTCGCCCTTGCGGGCCTTGCGGTCCCGGAAGTTGTATGTATATGAATGAAGCAGCTGCTCCTTGGCCTTGCGGTAGAGACGGGAGCGCTGGCCACGGTAGCCTGACGCCCGCTCCAGGACGACCCGACGCTTCTTATGCGCGTTGACTGCCCGCTTGACTCGTGCCATAGATATTCCTCAGCTTTCTAAAATCTCACTCGACGCGACTGCACCCGCTCAGCGGGCCAGCATCCTCTTCATGTTCTTGGACTGGGTCGGAGCGAGCACCTCGTCAGTGGACAGGTGACGACGCTTCTTGGCCGACTTGTGCTCCAGATTGTGGCGCATACCGGTCCCGGCGTGCATGAGCTTGCCCGAACCCGTGGTCCGGACGCGCTTGGATGCGGCGGAGTTACTTTTCATCTTCGGCATTGCTGCCCTCCTTGGATTTCATCTGCTTGGGAGAAGTATTGTTGTCGGCCTTGGCAGCCAGATGGGCCGCCTGACGGGCCTTGCGCTCGGCACGGGCCTGGCCGCCCCGCCGACGCTGCTCGGACTGGGTGTGGACCTTCTTGCCCTTGGGCGACAGGGTCATGATGATGTTGCGCCCCTCCTGCTTGGGGGCGAACTCGATGGAGCCCAGATCCGCGACGTCGTCAGCCAGCTTGCGCAGGAGCTCCACTCCGCCGATGGGCCGGGACTGCTCACGCCCACGCAGCATGATGGTGACCTTGACCTTGTCTCCGGCGGACAGGAAGCGGCGCACGTGCCCCTCCTTGACCTCGAAGTCGTGGTCGTCGATCTTCAATCTGAAGCGGATCTCCTTGATCTCCGACATGCTCTGATTGCGGCGCGCCTCACGAGCCTTGATCTTCTCGTTGTATTTGAACTTGCCGTAATCAATGAGCTTGGCGACCGGAGGCTTGGCCTTGGGCGCAACCTCGACCAGGTCAAGGTTGGCCTCCTTGGCCAGGTTGAGGGCGACGGAGGTCGCAATGATTCCCACCTGTTCGCCGTTGGGCCCGATCAGGCGTACCTGAGACACTCGTATATCGTCGTTAATCCTTGGTTCGTCGCTAATGATGACTCCTTCTCAAATACCACAACATCCACTGCCTGGCGAAGAACCCATAGGTTTCGAACATGACCGTCGCTGCTGTATGGCAACGAAACCGCCAATGCCTGCACCGTACGTGATGACGGGCAACCGTCATCGACGCAGGTCGAACCCGAAGCCATGGAAGGCTCCCAGGTGGGATCATCCGCTTTCTTGATTTCTCAAGCCGAATAGCAGTATAACACAGGCCTCAGGACAGACCCCTAGGCTTGAAGGTCCATCAGCTCCGGCTTGGTTCCGTCGTGGATGAAGTAGACGTCATACCAGGTCAGGAAGGAGTAGACGGTCCAGATCTTGCGGCGGGCGTCGTTGCGCTTGGCGTAGTTGTCGTCCAGCATGCGCAGCAAGGCCTTCTGGTCGAAGAACTCGGAGACCCATTCCTGCTCGAACATGCTGCGGACCAGCCGGTAGTAACGCTCCTGATGCAGCCAGTCCCGGATGGGCACGGGGAAGCCCAGCTTCTCCCTGGCGGACCACTCCCGGGGAATATGGCGGTCGGCAGCCTTGCGGAAGGCGAACTTGGTGTTCTGATCAGTGATCAGGTATTTGGTAGGCACCTTCTCGGCCACATCCATCAGCTTGCGGTCCAGCAGGGGCACCCGCAGCTCCAGGGAGTGGGCCATGGTCATCTTGTCAGCCTTGAGCAGGATGTCCCCGGGCATCCACTGATGCATGTCCAGGTACTGCTTCTTCTTGAGCTCGGACAGGCTGCGACCCTTGAGCCGGGCGTAGATTCGCCCAGTGATCTCAGAGACACGGGGAGCCTTGCGGTAGGCCGGCTTGAGCAGCCTGCCGGCCTCGTCCTCGTCGAAGACCTTGGCCTGGCCGATGAAGCTCTCCTCGGCGGGGGCCAGGTTGGCGTAGAGGTGCCAGGCCCCGTGGAAGTGCTTGCCCTTGGCCCAGCGTCCGATGGCATACCGGGCCTTGCGCGGCAACCGGCCCAGGAGGCGGGTGACATCCTTGATGATCCGCGAGCGCGTGTGCACGCCGTAGTCTATATAGCCTGCGAAGAGCTCGTCGGCGCCCTCCCCGCTCAGGACCACGCGCAGGTCCCGGCTGGCCAGCTCGGAAAGGAAGAAGAGCGGCACGCAGGAGGGATTGGAGTCAGGTTCGTCCATATACCACTGAATCTGCGGGAAATAGCTGAAGGCCTGGTCACCGTCCAGGGACTCGGTGGTGTTGTTGAGCTTGAGTATGGAGGCGAGCTCGCCAGCCTGGTCGGACTCGTTGTAGGTTCCCTTGCCGAAGCCGATCGAATAGGTGTGCCGGGGGCGTGCCAAGGCTGCGACATAGCTGGAGTCCACCCCGGAGGAGAGGAAGGATCCCACCTCCACATCGGCCACCTGGTGAGCCTTGACCGAATCCTGGACGGTCTGGTCGATGGAGTCGACCAGGTCCTTCAGATCCTGCTTGCTCTCCCCAAAGGCCGGGTCATAATACTGGTGGATGTCCATCTTCCCGTCCCGGAAGGTGAACCAATGGCCCTCGGGAAGCTTGAATACGCCCTTGAAGAAGGTCTCCGGAAGCGCCGGGTACTGGAAGGTCATGTAGGGACGCAGGGCCTGGGTATTGAGCTCCTTGTGGAAGTCCGGATGCTGCAGGAGGCTCTTGATCTCCGAGGCGTACATGAAGGTGCCGCCCATCCGGGCGTAATAGAAGGGCTTGATGCCGAAGTGGTCCCGGGCCCCGAAGAGTTCGCCGCGGCCGCGGTCCCAGATGACGAAGGCGAACATGCCGCGCAGGCGGTTGACCACCTGGTGGCCCCACTGCTCGTAGCCGTGCAGGATGACCTCGGTGTCGGACTCGGTGGAGAAGGTGTGCCCCAGGTCGATCAGCTGGCGGCGCAGTTCACGGTAGTTGTAGATCTCCCCGTTCATGGTGATGGCCATGGAGGAGTCCTCGTTGAAGATGGGCTGGTCGCCGCCCTGCAGGTCGATGATGCTCAGGCGCCGAAAGCCCAGGGCCACCCGCTCATCGACGAAATGCCCCTCGTTGTCGGGGCCTCGGTGGGCGATGATGTCCGTCATCCGCTTGAGCACGGCCGTTTTTTCCTCGGCAGAGGTGTCGTTGACGAACCCAGCAATTCCGCACATTGGCATGACTCCTTATCAATCCACCAGCAGTCCACAATAGCCTAAAAGGGCAACAGGGAACAGACCGGCCTCATGCGTGGACTGCGCCGGAACCCCATGGGTCAGAAGCTCCGGCGTGTCACTGGAGGCAGAACGGTCAACGGCTAACCTGGTCTACCAAGGGCAGGTAGTCCCCGTAGCCTTCCTCCTCCATCCGGTCCCGCGGCACGAACCGCAGGGCGGCGGAGTTCATGCAGTAGCGCTGCCCGCCACGGTCAGCAGGGCCGTCGTCGAAGACGTGTCCCAGATGGATGCCGGTCTGTGCCGTCCGCACCTCGATCCGGGGCCGGCCCAGCAGCTTGTAGTCCTTGCGGTTGACCAGCAGGTCGGGATCGATGGGCTTGGTGAATGCCGGCCAGCCGCAGCCCGAGTCGTACTTGTCCGCCGAGGAGAAGAGCGGCTGTCCACTGACCACGTCCACATAGATGCCCGGGCGGAACTCCCCGTCGTAGGCGTTGGTGAAAGGCCTCTCGGTGGCCGAGTGCTGGGTGACCTCGTAGCTTTCAGGGTCCAGGGACCAGATGCGCTCGATATAGCGCTGGCGGGAGGCGGCGTTGGCGATGGCCTCCAGAGGGATGTGGCAGTATCCGCCGGGGTTCTTGAGCAGATAGTCCTGGTGGGACTCCTCCGCCGGATAAAAGTTGATCAGGGCTTCCACCTGCACAGCGGGGTGACGGCCGGTCCTGCGCTCCAGCTCATCCAGGGCGCGGCGGAAGACGGGCTCCTCCTGCTCGCGATCCTCAGGATCCCAGTAGAGGCCGCTGCGATACTGCCTGCCCCGGTCGTTGCCCTGCCGATCCACCGAGAAGGGGTCGATCAGATCCAGCAGAAGCAGGGTCAGGGTCCGCAGACTGACGCTCTGGGGATCATAGGTCAGCCGCACGCTCTCCACGGCGTCGGTGACACCGCTGCAGACCTGCTCATAGCTGGGGTTGGGCACTGTGGACTGGGCGTATCCCACCTGGGTGTCGGTGATCCCGTCCACCTCCTGGAAGAACCGCTCAACGCCCCAGAAACATCCCCCTGCCAGGACGACCGTGGCCGGGTTGTTGGTCGAAATCTTGTTCTTGTCCATGATTCCTCCTCGCATACCGGTGCCTATCGCTAGGTTCAACAGGAGCGGGAGAGCGCCTATTCCACGCCCGTCCCGTCTTGACAGCCTTCTCACATTGTCGACCAGCCTATCCGCGCAGCGCGAGAGGGGATTATCATTGCTGACCATTCCCCAAACGAAGTCAGGAGGCGGTTCATGCAGCGAGTGCAGGAAGACGCTGACGAAGACGCGGAGTCCTCCGGGACCATCCTGGGCTCCCTGGCTGCGGCCTTCCCACGGACCCTGCCCATCATGGCCGGATTCCTGGTGCTGGGGATTTCCTACGGTTTTCTGATGACCAGCCGTGGCTTCCCGGTGGTCTACCCGGTGGCCATGAGCGCCCTGATCTACGCCGGATCCATGGAGTTCGTGACCGTGGACCTGCTCATGTCAACCTTCAACCCCTGGGGCGCGCTGATGCTGACCCTGATGGTCAATGCACGCCACCTCTTCTACGGCCTGGCCATGCTGCCGGTCTTTCGAGGGACGGGCCGGAAGAAGCCCTACCTGATCTTCGGCATGTGCGATGAGACCTTCGCCCTGGAGTCCGCCGATCCTCACCCGGCCGGGACCGACAAGGGCTGGTACCTCTTCTTCGTCACCCTGCTCGACCAGATCTACTGGGTGGGCGGCGCCACCCTGGGCGCCGTGCTGGGCAACCTGGCCAACTTCGACACCAGGGGGCTGGATTTCGTGCTGACCGCCATGTTCCTGGTCCTCTTTCTTGAGCAGTGGCGGCAGGCCGAGGCCCGCCTGCCTGCCATGATCGGTCTGCTGGCCTCCTTGGCCTGCCTGCTGGTCTTCGGACCTGACCGGTTCATCATCCCGTCCATGGTGGTCATCCTGGCCATCTTCATCCTCTTGGACTTCCACAGCCAGAGGGAGGCCTCATGACCACCACGCAGCAACTGATCACCATAGGCATTGTGGTCCTGGGAACCATGGCCACCAGATTCCTGCCCTTCATCATCTGGCCGGAGGGGCGTCGGCCGCCGGCCCTGGTGACCAGGCTGGGGCGACTGCTGCCCGCCGCCGTCATGGGACTGCTGGTGGTCTATTCGCTCCGGCACACCAACCTGGTCGGAGGCGACCACGGGATCTATGAAGCCCTGGCTCTGCTGGTCACGACCCTGGTCCACCTGCGCTGGCGAAACATGATGGTCAGCATCGCCTGCGGGACCCTGACCTACATGGCCCTGGTGCAGGGGTGGGTGAGCTTCCTGGTCGGTCTGGCTGGTCTGGGATGATGGAGACGCCTTCAAGGGACGAGCGCAGAAAGAAGAATCGCATGCAGGATGACGGCCAGTCGGGCGAGACTGTCCAAGCACCGCTCTGCCGGATCTGGGGCGCAGGACAGTACTTTGGCGAAGAGACGGCACGCGGCGGTCAGGCCCTGGTCATCGCAGCAGACGGAGGGCTGGAGCCGGCCCTGGAGCACGGGGACGAGCCCGAGCTGGTCGTCGGCGACTTCGATTCCCTGCCCGCTGGCAGCCGGAAGCTGCGCACGGACATCCCCCGCCGCGTCCTGCCTGCCGAAAAGGACGACACAGACCTGCTGGCCGCGGTCAAGGTGGGCTGGCGGCGGGGCTGCCGACGGTTCCTTATATATGGTGGCCTGGGCGGACGCATGGACCACACGCTGGCCAATCTGAACCTGATCCATCTGATCGCCGCCAGCGGGGGCCGGGCCGAACTCTGGGGTCAAGGGATGCTGGTCACGGCCCTTGGCCCTGGAAGCCTGGACTTCCCCGCCTGGGACTGCCCGCCCAGGTCCATGGTCTCCGTCCTGGCAGCCGACGACCAGGCTCTGGGAGTAGTCGAGCAGGGCCTCAAATACCAGACGGATGGCATGACCATGACCAACCGGGAGGTGACCGGCGTCAGCAACGAGTTCCTGCCCGGCAGACCGGCCCACATAGGTCTGAAACAGGGAGCGGTATTCGTCACCTACCCCACCTCGGCGCCTCAGCCGGTCTGGAGCACCAGCCTGGAGCCCAGAGCCGACCTGGGCTCCCTGGAGACGCGGCCCTCCCGGCGGCTGGCCTGAGCCCCTTTTTGACTTTGAAAACCCACTTGGAAAGGAAAGAACTATGGCAGCATCACCTACAGCCCAGCACCCGCTCTTCATCTGCTACAGCCGCTGCTCAACCTGCGCCAAGGCCCGCACCTGGCTGCGCGACCACAATGTGGACTTCACCGAGCGCGACATCAAGGAGGACCGCCCCACCCAGGAGGAACTGACCGCCTGGCTGGACATGAGCGGCCTGCCCGTCCGACGATTCTTCAATACCTCGGGCCAGGCCTATCGCAGCCAGGGCTTAAGCAAACGTCTGCCGCAGATGGACACGGAACAGGCTCTGCAGCTGCTGTCCACCGACGGCATGCTGGTCAAGCGTCCCATCCTGCTGGATGGCCGGCATGTCCTGGTCGGATTCCGTCAGCAGCAGTGGGAGGATTGGCTGGCCGATACGAACGAAAATCCTCACAATTCTTGATCGTTTCATTACGCAAACAGACAACAAAACCTACCAATTTTTTTGTTCGTTTTTTCCTTGGCAGAACCCGCGTTATCGCTTGCTATAAGTACACAGGGTTCTATAAACTATGAGATGTTATCAGTAATCGGCCATATACGGTCCGGTAATTTTTGTGCTGTATACGGCCAATCTCCAAGGGAGAATTGAATGACAGTAAAGATTGGCATCAACGGATTCGGACGTATCGGTCGTCTGGCCTTCCGGCGCATCTTTGAGCTCCAAGCCCGTGGCGGCGACGCCTCCAACATCGAGGTTGCCGCCATCAACGATCTGACCACCCCGGCCATTCTGGCCTATCTGCTCAAGTACGACAGCACCCAGGGCACCTTCCGTCACGACGACGGCACCCCTGTCTCCGTCACCTCCACCGACACCGCCATCGTGGTGGACGGCAAGGAGTACCCGGTCTATGCCGAGAAGGACGCCAACAACATCCCCTGGGTCAAGAACGACGGCGTGGACTATGTGCTGGAGTGCACCGGCTTCTACACCTCGGCCGAGAAGTCCCAGGCCCACCTGAACGCCGGAGCCAAGAAGGTTCTGATCTCCGCCCCCGCCAAGGACGACACCACGCCCACCGTGGTCTACGGCGTCAACGAGGAGACCCTGAAGTCCTCCGACAAGATTATCTCCGCCGGATCCTGCACCACCGGCTCCCTGGCCGCCATGGTCAAGATGCTGGATGACAACTTCGGCATCCGCATCGGCTACATGACCACCATCCACGCCTACACCGGCTCCCAGATGCTGCTGGACGGCCCCAAGGGCAACAAGCCGCGCAACACCCGCGCCGCCGCCATCAACACCATCGAGCACTCCACCGGCGCCGCCAAGGCCATCGGCAAGGTCGTTCCCTCCGTTGACGGCAAGCTGCAGGGCCATGCACAGCGCGTGGCCGTTCCCTCCGGATCCGTCACCGAGCTGACCTGCGTCCTGGACAAGAAGGTCACCGTCGAGGAGATCAACGACGCCGCCAAGAAGGCCTTCGAGGGCAAGGACTACTACGGCTACAACGACGAGGGCATCGTCTCCTCCGACGTGATCGGCGACACCCACGGCGGCGTCTTCGATCCCACCCAGACCGATGTCAACACCCACGGCGACGACCAGCTGGTCCGCACCGTTGCCTTCTACGACAACGAGTACGGCTTCACCAGCAACATGATCCGCACCCTGCTCTACTTCGCCAAGCTGGGCGACTGAGCATCCGGCCGGTTCTTCCGGCCATAACGATTTCGGGGTCCGTTCCCTACGGGGGCGGGCCCCTTGTTTGTAATCAGCGCCTCCGGGTGAGCGCCCGCATGGCCAGGTCGCAGACCAGGCCGACGACCATGCCCGCCAGAAAGCCGAAGGCCATGACCGCCAGAGGATTGTTTTCCAGCCATGAGGCGGCCAGATACCCCAGGGTCCACATGTAGATGGACCAGAGCAGGCCGGCCAGGGCAGCCAGGGGCAGGTAACGGTTCAGCGGATACCGCGCCGCGCCGGCCGTCAGATTGACCACGGTCCGGCCCGAGGGCACGAAGCGCGAGGCCAGCGTGAAGAAGCCGCCTCCATGCAGCAGGGCCCGGTGGGCCCATGAGGTCACAGCCTTGCCTGCGGCACCACGGAAGACGGCCAGACGATTCAGCGGGACCATCCTCCCCAGCCCATAGGTGCAGGCATCGCCGCCTGCGAAGGCCAGGGCGCATACCAGAAAGACCAGCACAGGCAGAGGTTGTCCCGAGGCCCGGAAGGCCGAAGCCGTCGCCAGGACCATGAGCTCCGTGGGTATGGGAATGATCAGCGCATCCAGAAAGGCGGCCAGGAAAAGCACGGCCAGCCCCCAGCCGCCCGTCACCGCATCAAGCAGCCAGGCATTGACAGCGGTCATGGACCACCCTTTCCGCGCGATGGCGCCAAAGACACCCCTCAGCCTCCCTAAACGGTCAGTACCTTAGCATGGAGTCATGAGCAAGAAGAAGCGGGCGGACTCGGATGCCGCGACCCCGGCCATGGCCCAGCTGGAGCTTCAGGGGGTTCCCTTCACCATCCACGAGTATCAGCACAACGCCGACCATATGGACCAGGGATACGGCATCGAGGCCGCCAAAAAGCTGGGCCTGGACCCGCGCACGGTCTACAAGACCCTGATGGCCGACACGGGCAAGGAACGGGTCATCGGCATTGTTCCGGTGACCGGCCACCTGAACCTCAAACATCTGGCGGCTGCCGTGGGCGCCAAGAAGGCCCGCATGGCCGACAAGGCCCAGGCCGAGCGGGAGAGCGGATATGTCCTGGGCGGCATCTCACCCTTCGGCCAGCGCACCCAGCACCTGACCGTACTGGACCAGGGCGCCCTGGAATTCGACACCATCATGGTCTCCGGCGGCAAGCGCGGGATCAGCCTGGGTCTGGACCCGCGGGATCTGATCCGTGTTCTCAAGGCCAAGACCGCCCCGCTGGCCACCGACTGAGGGATCTTAGCCCTGGAAGCTTAGCCCTGCGGCTGTGGAAGCTTCCTGGATGGCCGTGCGGAACGCAGGGCCGCAGGCAGTACGAAGTGCATGTGCTCGTCAACCGCCCGAGCCCGGGTCACCTGGGTGAACCCTCGGGAGGCCAGGGTCTCCAGCACCCCCTGAACCAGGTCTTCGGGAACCGAAGCACCCGAGGTGAGCCCTACCGAATCGATGCCCTGCAGCCAGACGGGATCCAGCTCGCCCGCATCGTCGACCCGGTGGGCCCTCTGCTCGCCCTGACCGGGAAAGCGCTCATCCAGGGCCTGACGGGCCACCTCGACCAGACGCACCGAATTAGAGGAGTTGGCCGACCCCACCACAATCATGCAGTCCGCCTGACCGGCCACCAGCTTGACCGCCTGCTGCCTGTTCTGGGTGGCATAGCAGATATCGGAGCCTGGAGGCTCCTCTATCCAGGGGAAGCGTCGACGCAGGGCCGCAGCCAGGTCGGCGGTCTCGTCCAGGCTCAGGGTGGTTTGGGTCAGCATGACCAAGGGCGTGTCGGGTCCAAAATCCAAGGCCTCAATATCGGCCTCATGCTCCACCAGATGAACCCGGTCCGGGGCCTCCCCCATGACACCCACAGCCTCGTCGTGCCCACGGTGGCCTATGTAAATGATCCGGTAGCCGTCTCGAACGAAGCGCTGGACCTCCCGGTGGACCTTGCTGACCAGGGGGCATGAGGCATCGACCACGCGCATTCCCCGCCGCTGGGCCTCCTTGACGACCGAGGGGGCGATGCCATGGGCCGAGAAGACCACAGGAACCCCGGCACGAACGGCCTGGTCAGGAATCTGATCCAGCTCGTCCACGAAGACAGCCCCCCGCTGGGCTAGATCCTCGACCACATGCCGGTTGTGGACTATTTGCCGGCGCACATAGACCGGCGGCAGCCCCTGGTGGGGGTTGTCCGCATCCAGGATGGTCTGCACGGTCTGGATGGCACGGTCCACCCCCGCGCAGAACCCGCGCGGATCAGCCAGGATGACCCGCCCATGCCCCTGCGGGGTCGGCTGTTCGCACACGGTGGTCCGAAATCCTGCCACTGCCGCTCCTTATCGATGTCAATCCGGACGGTCCCGGAGATTGCAAGACCATGGTAGAAAGCCAGAACGGCTCCCGGTAGTCCATGCGCCACTCTTTCACCAAGAAGCCAAGACCGCCAAGGCGCTAGGATGGTGGCGTACCAAGCATCAACGGCACTATGGAAGTGGGAGCATGCATACGAACGAGATGATGGGCGGGGCCGTGCCCCGGACCGGACAGCAGTACAGCATCCGTCATGGGGACTACGAGGCGGTAGTGACCGAGCTGGGAGCCATCCTGCGCGTCCTGAAATACCAGGGAAAGGACCTGCTGGCCTCATTCGACCCGGATGGAACCGTACCCTGCAGCAACGGGAACGTGCTGGTCCCCTTCCCCAACCGGATTGAGGACGGCACCTACGACTTCCAAGGCCACACCTACACCCTGCCCATCGATGAGCACGACCGGCGCACCGCCATCCACGGCTACGGCTACCGCGCCTACTGGCACCTGCAGGTTCTGGCCGAAGACTCCGTCAGCCTCTCCTGGCGGGTGCCCGACATGGCCGGATACCCCTTCGACGTGGTGGTCACCGTCACCTACACCCTGGACGACCAGGGGCTGACCATGACCACCCGGGCCCTGAACCTGGGAGACGAGGCCGCGCCCTGGGCCTTCGGCATCCACCCCTGGCTGTCCAACGGCAAGCAGGGCGTCGGTGACCAGATTCAGAAGGACAACGCCCCCTGCACCCTGTCCATCCCCTGCCGCACCCACGTAGTGGTCGACCCGGACAGGCTGCTGCCCACCGGCACCGAACCTGTCCAGGGACGGACCGATCTGCGTCAGGGCCTTGTGCTGGGCGAGGATGTGGCCTTCGACGACGCATGGACCGATGTGGAGCGGGACGACGACGGCACCTGCTCGGCCTGGTTCACCAGGCCGGACGGCATCCGCATTCAGCTCTGGGGCGATGAGACCATCACCTCCTGGCAGGTCTGCACCGGGACCGGCTTCGACGCAGGCATGCGCCCGGCAGGCGTTGCCGTGGAGCCCATGACCGCCTATGCCAATGCCTTCCGAACAGGCCGGAACCTGGTCATTCTGCAGCCTGCCGCCGTCTACACCACCCAGGTGGGATACCGGGCACAACAGCTCTGAGCGGACCGTCCGGTCGACAAAGGTCACCCCGGTGTGCGATAATCGGCAAGGCTTATCGGATCATCAGTAGCAAAGGAGTCCAATCATGGGCATGCGCGGACGCAAGCGCAGGGATCGCCGCAAGAAGGCCGCCAACCACGGCAAGAGGCCGAACACCTGATCGTCTGCCCCGGCACCAACGGTGCCGGGGTTTTGCATATATGCATAAAGAAAAACCATGGCTGCATTCGCATGACCATGATCTGTGCAATAGCCTGAATAGCCGGACAGAAGCGATCCTCTGCCAAGAAACAGGCTGGATCTGCTTGACTTTGTCTACTTGTCCGTAGCGCGATCCGGGGTTCCCTGCTCCAGTTCGTCCATCTGGTCGAACATGTGCCTGAGCCGATCCAGCAGACAGTCCGGTGCGCATTCGGGGCGCAGATACCGGCGCAGCTCCTCGATGACCATGCGCTCACGCTCGTCGCAGCAGGATTCCGGATCGAAGCAGTCGCTGGGATCAACGCAGGAAGCATCCCGGTAGATGCGCAGGCTGGTGTGGGACACCCTGACAGAGCCGCCGTCATCGTAGGCGTAGTGACTCATCTCCACGCGTCCGTCCATGCTCCTGCCCGCTTCCTGATACCCGATCTTCGGGGGCCCTCAATGCCCCTTGTTGCTGATCTCTTTTTTTATACTAGGCCTGGCAGCACCAGTGCCATGGTGTTCCGCTGAGGGCTTGCCTGCAGCCTCACGCTCCTGCTGGTAGCCGCGCTCCTGGGCATAGCGCTCCAGCTCCTGGCGCAACTGCGAGCGCGCACGGTTCAGCCGGCTCATGACCGTGCCGATCTTGATGCCCTCCTCGTCGGCCACCTGCTGATAGCTCTTGCCGTCGATGGCAGCATCGATGAAGACCCGTCGGCGTTCCGGGCTGAGCCGGTTCAGGGCGGCCATGATCTCCTCGGGGGCAAAGGTCTCCATGTACTCCTGCTCGGCGGATTTGAGCCCCTCGGACCCGTGCTCCGAGGCCGAGTAGATGTCCCAGTCGTTGTACTCGCCCGTCGAGTCGTTGGCCCTTTGCGGGCGCCGCTTGGCCTTGTGGTACTGGTTGAAGTAGGCATTGCGTTCGATGGTGGTCATCCAGGCCTCGAAGTTGCTGCCGGGCTGGAAGCGGTCGAAAGCCTTGAATCCGCGCTCGAAAGTGTCCTGGACCAGATCCTGGGCGTCCTCCGGGTTGTTGGTCAGGCGCATGGCCTGGCGGTAGAGCACATCCACCGCAGGCATGGCCAGGGCCTCGAATTGACGTTTTCTGCTTTCGAGTTCGCTGGTATCTGCCACAACCCCTATTGTGCCATCCCCCCTCGCCCGTGGCGGTTTCGACCCGGTCGCGGGCCGGTCGGTCCTCGGTTACCATAATGACGAAGGAGAAATCACGCTTATGGAAAACACCGAGTACACAAGCATGGAGCAGGCGCTTGCGTCAGCTCCGCACCAGGAGGGGTCGACACGCCTTGGGGACTCCTGGCTTCTGGGGTTCGACACCGAGACCACGGGTACCAGACCGGGCAAGGACGGCATCGTTTCGGCCAGCCTGGTTCTGCGCGACCCGACCAAGGGCTACGCAGGGGATGTCGTAGCCACCTGGATAGTCAATCCGCACCGGCATATCAGCAAGGGGGCCAGCCGGGTCAACGGGTTCACCGATGAGCAGCTGGCCACCGAGGGCATGGAGCCTGAGCTGGCCACCGAGCAGATGGCCGGGTTCATTGCCCGCGCCCAGGACAAGCGCATCCCCCTGCTGGCCTACAACGCTCCCTTTGACGTGCAGATGCTGGATGGGGACATCGCCCACTGGTGCGCGGAGTCGGTCAAGCCGCTGAGCGAGGGGGATCTGCTGGTGGTGGACCCTCTGGTCCTGGACAGGGAGATCTCCCACCGGTCGGGCCGCCGCACCCTGGGGCTGACCAGCGAGTACTACGGCGTCATCCCCCATGGCAACTTCCACAATGCCACGGCCGATACGGTGGCTGCCGTGGACCTGATCAAGCCCATGACCACTCTCTTCCCCCAGGTGGCCCGAATCACCATGGATTCCCTTATGGACTGGCAGCGGCAGGCGCAGGCCAAGTGGCGGGAACAGTTCAACCAGCACCTGATCTCCCAGGGGCGCCGTCCAGTCACCGACTCCTGGCTCTAAAGCCCAGCTCCCAGGCCGATCCGCTACCTGCTTTTTGCCCATTCAGTCAAGGGGTCGTCGGATCCCCCTGCCCTGGCCCAGAGGCGGTTTAGACTTGTATCTGGTCTCGATCGGGGTCACCAATCGGGACGGGAACGATTGAAGTGACGAACCTACAGACAAGGGGGAAGCCGGCATGGCGCTGACGATGGCTTCGACTCTGGAGCTGCTGCGCAAACATGATCAACTGCGCGAGGTGATCCAGGGCGACCAGTGGACCTTGAATACTCCAGAAGAAACCCAGTCGTCCAAGCCCTTCACCGACATCACCTACGACACCCGCCAGGCTGGACCCGGCAGCCTGCTCTTCTGCAAGGGCCGCTTCCTGCCTGAATATCTGGATGCCTGCGATCCTGAGGGACCACAGGCCTATGTGGCCCAGCAGGATCTGTCCGCCCACACCAAAGCCCCGGGGATCATCGTCAACGATGTGCGCAAGTCCATGAGCCTGCTGGCCGCTGCTTTTTACGGGCATCCCCAGGAGCAGCTGACACTGGTGGGAATCACCGGGACCAAGGGCAAGACCACCACCGCTTACTTCCTGCATGCCATGCTGTCCAGGATCTCCGGAGGTCGAGCGGCCTTGCTCTCCTCAGTGGACAACTGCCTGGACGGTCGCCATTACCAGGAGTCCCAGCTCACCACACCCGAATCGCTGGACCTCTTTCGGATGATGCGTCAGGCGGCAGACGCCGGCATGCGCTACCTGGTCATGGAGGTCTCCTCCCAGGCCTACAAGGTGGACCGTGTCTACGGTCTGACATTCGACCTGGGGGCATTCCTGAACATCTCCCCCGACCACATCAGCCCCATCGAACACCCCAGCTTCGAGGATTACTTCTACTGCAAGCGCCGCATAACCTACAACAGCCGGCAGCTGGTTCTGGGAGCCGATGCGCGCGGAGCCGACCTGATCCGTCAGGATGCCCGCGCCGCCAACGTTCCGGTGACTACATTCGGCAATGGAACCGGGCAGGCCGATTTCCTGGTTCGCAAGGCTCCCGGCCAGGGCGACGACTACCTGATAGGACCCTCCGGCGGAACCATGAGGCCGGTCAGCCTGTCCATGGACGGGGATTTCAACGCCCTGAACGCCGCCGCTGCCCTGGCCATGCTGACCCGTCTGGGTCTGGAGCCCGATGCCGACGCACTCCGGGCCATGGGGAGCGTCAGGATCGCCGGCAGGATGGAACGCTTCAAGGCCGACAACCGAGTGGTCTACGTCGACTACGCCCACAACAAGGCCTCGGTCACAGCCCTGCTGGATTTTGTGGACGAGCGCTACGGAAAGCGCAAACCCCTGATTACCCTGGTCTCCGGTTCCGCTGGCGGCAAGGCCATCGACCGCAGGGAGGGCATCGTCAGCGCCGCCCAGGACCGCGTCGACCGGCTGATCCTGACCGCCGACGACGAGGAGGGGGAGAGCGCGGACCAGGTGGACCGGCAGATGCTGGGCTTCGTGACCAACCCAGACCTGGATGTCCGCATCGAGCCGGACAGGGTCCAGGCCATCCAGCAGGCCTTGGGAGATCCGGGCCGGCCAGGGGACCGTCTGCGTGTCACTCTGGTCATCGGCAAGGGCGAGGAACGTTGGTTCAAGAGGGACAGCGGCCACGTGCCCTATGAGGGCGATGACCACGTAGTGGCGCGCCTGCTGGGCACCGAAAGCTACGACCTGGGAGCCACCGGCGCAGCCCAGGGATGACGATCCTGACAGGACCCTAAGATGGAAAGCCAAATGCCCCGCGGCAGGGCGGGGCGCACGAGCATATAGTAGGTGGTTTCATACAGATGCAAGAATTCCAACCGGTCATACTGGGCAGCGACATCAACGCCTACGGCATGGCGCGCGCCTTTCATGAGGCCTATGGACTGGTCTCCACCGCCTTCGCCCACCAGCAGCTCTCCCCCACCAAGTACAGCAGGATCATCGACGTGCACCTGGTACCGGATTTCGCCAATCCCAAGGTCTTTGTGCCGGCCCTGAACGACTGGGCCGACGCCTATCACCGGGACCACCCAGGAGCCACCCTGCTCCTGCTGCCCTGCGGGGACACCTACGCCAACCTGCTGGACGAGTTCGGCGATCCCCTGCGCGAACGGTTCGTCTTCAACGCCATCGATGCCAAGCTCAACCGCGCCCTCTCGCTCAAGTCCTCCTTCTACGAACTCTGCGACCGCTATGACCTGCCCCATCCGCAGACCGTCTCGGTGGATGCCGACGATGTGAAAGCTGGTCGCCACCGCAACCTGCCCTTCGACTACCCGGTGGCCATGAAGCCCGCCGACAGCGACGAGTGGCTGGGCATCGACTTCCCCGGGAGGAAGAAGGCCTTCATCTTCAGCAACCCTGAGGAGCTGGACACCATGATCCGCAGGTCCTACCAGGCCGGGTACACCTCGCAGATGGTCATCCAGGACTTCGTGCCCGGGGGCGATGACAACATGAGGGTGCTCAATGCCTATGTGGACCGCCACCACCGGGTGCGCATGATGTTCCTGGGACACCCGCTGCTGGAGGACCCCACCCCAGAGGCCGTGGGCAACTACGCGGCCATTATGCCCGACTACAACCAGGACATCTTCGACCGGATCAAGGCCTTCCTTGAGGACATCAGCTACAGCGGTGTGGCCAACTTCGACATGAAGTACGATCCGCGCGACGGCGTCTACAAGCTCTTCGAGATCAATCTGCGCCAGGGACGCAGCAGCTACGTGGTCACCCTGAACGGCTTCAACCTGGCCCGCTGCTTCGTGGACGACCTGGTCCTGGACACCCCCTTCAACGGACGCACCGTCTTCGGCCGGGGGCACCGCCTCTGGATGGAGATCCCCAAGGACATCTTCCGCAAATACTGCGCCGAATCCGAGGACAAGCGACAGGCCATGTCCATGATTCGTCGCGGGGACTGGGGCACCACTCTGGAGTACGGCAAGGACCGCAGTTTCAAGCGCTGGCTGCTGATTCGACACATGTTTTCCATCTATCGGCGTCGTTACCGGCGCTACTTCCGTGACAAGAGGACACTGGCATGAGGAACTTCTTCGTCGTCCTGGGCGGCATGGGCACACTGGCCACCGAAAGCTTCGTGCGGGTGCTGGACCGGATGACCGGGGCGCACAGGGATCAGGACTTTCTGGACTATGTGGTCTTCAACCACGCCACCGTGCCCGACCGCACCGAATTCATCCTGGGCCGCAGCAAGGATGACCCCTTCCCCTATCTGGCCGAGGATGTTCGCCAGGCCACAGCCATAGGCGCCTCCTTCATGGTCATGGCCTGCAACACCGCCCATCAGATTCTGCCCAGGCTCCAGGCCCTGACTCCGGTGCCCATCCTGGATATGCCCCAGGCCACCATCGACTGGGCTGATCGGCACTATCCGGCGAAATCCCATCCGCGCATGGGGTACATGGGCACCGAGGGGTCCCGCCATGCCGCCATCTACCAGGGCCCGGCCGACAGCGCCGGCTACCAGCTGGTGGACCCGGACCAGGCCCTGCAGGACCGGGTCAGTGCGCTGATCTACGACGACGTCAAGGAAGGGCGACTAGACCGGGACCGCTACCTGGGCGTTCTCAATGCCTTCCTGAAGGACTACCGCTGCGACTCGGTCCTGCTGGGCTGCACCGAGCTCTCAGTGCTCAACGAGGCCTACCCCATGCCGCAGCTGCCCATCGTGGACTCCCAGGCCGTTCTGGCAGAGGTCACCCTTGCTCGGGCTCGGGCTCTTCGCGGCCGGAACGATTCGGATCCTTCGGATCCGTCAGCCGCTGGGAGATGACGGCCGTCACCCCGTCCCCCCGCATGGTGACCCCGTAGAGGGCATCGGCGATGCCCATGGTCCGCTGCTGGTGGGTGATGATGATCAGCTGGGCATGTTCCCGCAGCTGTTCGAAGGCCTTGAGCAGCCTGGTCAGGTTCACATCGTCCAGGGCGGCCTCGACCTCGTCCATGACATAGAAGGGGCTGGGCCGGGCCGTGAAGATGGCCAGGAGCAGGGCCAGGGCCGTCAGCGACCGTTCCCCGCCCGAGAGCAGGGAGAGCCGGCGGACCTTCTTGCCGGCCGGGCTGGCCTCGACCAGAACGCCTGTGGTCAGCAGGTCATCCGGATCCTCCAGCCGCAGCCGCCCGCGCCCGCCCGGGAAGAGGGTGGCGAAGATGCGTTCGAAGGCTTGGGCAGTGTCGTCGAAGGCCTCCTTGAAGACCGTGACCATGGTCGAATCAAGATCCTTGACCAGGGCCATCAGATCGTCCCGGGACCCGATCACATCCTGACGCTGCTCGTGCAGGTAGCGGTTGCGGGACTCCAGGGCCTCGTATTCCTCGGTGGCCAGTGGGTTGACCTTGCCCAGGGCAGCCAGGTCCCGCTTGGCCTTGGCCAGCCGCTTCTCCTGCTCCCCGCGCTGGTAGGGCACTGTTTTGAAGGCTGATGAATCCCCGTCTTCCTCCGTCGCTTCCTGGTCCAAAGGCACAGGATTGCCCTCGTCATCCAGAACGGGCACCGGACAGTCGGGGCCGTATTCGCGGATCAGCTCCTCCGGCTCCATGCCCAGGTCATCCTGGATGCGCTGGCGCAGACGGCCGTCCTCGCCGGCCAGACGCTCCCGTTCCAGATCCAGGCCGTGCTCATCCTGGCGCAGACCGGCCACCTTGGGTTCCAGGGCATCCCTGCTGGCCCGCAGATCGGTCAGCTCCTTGTCGTGGGCCGAGGCCTTGGCCCTGAGTTGATCCCGGCGGCGGGCCGCATGCTCCATCCGTTTCTTGATCAGCTTGGCCAGCAGGTCGGCCCTGAGCGCGATCAGCCCCAGGGAGGCCATGCCAGCCTTGCGGCGACGGTTCTCCTGGCTGATCCGCTGACGACGGCGTTCGGCCTGGTCGGCCTGATCCCGCAGCAAATCGATCTGACGCAGCAGAGAGGCGTGCCGCCGGTCGCTCTCGGTCCAGGTCAGCTTGGCCTCCATCTCGGCGGTGCGGGCCTGGTCCAGGGCTGTCTCCAATTCATGCTGCCGGTCTTCCATGCCCTCCGGGTCATCAGGATCAGCCCCCCCGTCCTCCTGGGCACGGGCCAGGCCGGCTTTCAGGTCTTCCAGTTTGAGTTCGTGGGTGCGCACCTGGTCGCGCACCTGGGCCAGCCGGTCCTCCAGATCCTTGACCCCGGCCTGGGCTCGATCAGATTCCTTGCGGGCTGCTGCCAGCTCCCGAGCCGCCTGCTCGGCCTTGACCCGGGCCTCGGTGCACTGGTTGCGCGCCTCCTGCAGCCGCTGCTCAGCCTGCTCAAGGCCGGCACGGGCCGCTTCCATCTGCGGCTGCAGTGCCTGGGATTCCTCCTGGAGGGCCTCTACCTGCGCCAGGGCCTTATCCCTGCGCGCAGTCAGCGCCAGGTCGCTGGTGGCCGGGGCTGATCCGCCCACAGCACCTACCCGGTCGTAGAGGTCGCCCAGGCGGGTCAGCGCCTGCTGCCATCCGTCCTCCAAGGCACGGCGGGCCTGATCGGCGTCATCGACGGCAGCTGTAGAGGCCAGCAGACTGCGAACAGCCGCCAGCACACCCTGGGCCCGGTCGGAGTCGGAAGGATGCTCGCGCAGGGCCACCAGGTCGGCGGCCGACCGCCAGGGGCCATCGCCGGAGCTTATGGCTGTCCCCTTGAGCGGGCCTGATGCCGAGATCAGCGCAGCGCGTCCCAGACGATCCCGGCGGGCCCGCTCCAGGGTCTGGTCAACCGTCTGGCCATCCTTGGCCACCAGGGCCGAGGCATAGTCGTGCAGGGCCTGGGCCAGGGGCTCCTCCCAACCCTCCTCCACTCGGACGAAGTCGGTCAGCACACCCAGCAGGGCCGGATCCCCCGCCTGGGACAAGGCCTCGCCGGCGCCGCGATGGTCCAGCGTGTCCGCCAGGGCATCGGCCTTGGCCTGGGCCGATATGGCATCGGACTGGATGCGGCGTTCGCGCTCCTGGAGGTCGTTGAGCCTGCTGCGGGCCTGGTCCCTGACCTGACCTGCCTGGTCCAGGGCTTGTCTGCCGTCCTGGTCGGGACCTTCCTCCTGGCTGTCCAGATCCCGCACCCGGCTCCTGGCTCGCTCCAGGCTCTCCTTGACCTGATCCTGCTGGCGGGACAGGTCACGCTCGCGCTGCCTGGAAAGTTCCAGGGCCGATTCCTCCTTGGCCACCAACTGCGCCAGGTCGCCCAGCCGAGCCTGCCGCTTTCTGGCCGCCTGCCGCAGCTCGGTCATGGTCTGCCGGTGGGCGGCCAACCGCCGCTCCAGATCCGCACGGGCTTGGACACAGCCATCGAGGGCGATTCGGTCGGCTCCGACCTGGCCCTCCTCCTGGTCGGCCTGGCCCTTGAGCTCGTCGGCCCTCCGCCTGAGCACCCCGGGATCCTGCCCCTGGTCGGCCACCATGCCGGCCTCCAGCGAACGGCTGCGCTCCCTGGCCAAGGATGCCAGGGACCCGGCCCGCTCACCCAGCTTGGTCAGGTCGTTCCACTGCTGGTTGACAGCCTCCAGGGCCGGACTGGACTGTCGGTCCAGCCCCTCCAGCTGTTCGATGCGGAGCTTGACCCTGGTCAGATCCTCCTGCCCCCGGGCCAGTAGCCCCCGGGTCTGGGACATCCGCGAACGCAGATCCTCCAGCTTCCTCTGCGAGGTCAGGGCGTCGTCGGCATGGATGCGTGCCTGGGCGTCCCGCAGGCTGACCTGGATCATGTCGGCCCGGCGGGAGACCTTGGCCTGGCGTCCCAGCGGCCCCAACTGCCGATGAATCTCGCCGATCAGGTCATCCAGACGGGACAGGTTGGCCTCGGTGTTGGCCAGCTTGTGAAGCGCCCGCTCCTTGCGCTTGCGGTGCTTGAGGATGCCGGCCGCCTCCTCGATGAAGGCCCGATGGCCGGCCGGATCAGCCCGCAGGATGGCATCCAGCCGCCCCTGACCGACGATCACATGCATCTGCTGGCCCAGCCCGGTGTCACTGAGCAGCTCCTGGATGTCCAGCAGGCGGCAGTCGGATCCGTTGATAGCATACTCGGACCCGCCGTTGCGGTAGATGGTCCGGCTTATGGTGACCTCGGTGTAGTCGATGTCCAAGGTCCGGTCGGTGTTGTCGATGGTCAGGGTGACCTGAGCCCGGCCCAATGGCGGCCTGGAGGAGGTGCCGGCGAAGATCACGTCCTCCATGGATCCGCCACGCAGGCTCTTGGCCCCCTGCTCGCCCATGACCCAGGCCAGGGCGTCGACGATGTTGGATTTGCCTGATCCGTTGGGGCCCACCACAGCGGTGATGCCCGGCTCGAAGCGCAGGGTGGTGGCCGAGGCGAAGGATTTGAAGCCCTTGAGGGTCAGCTCCTTGAGATACATCAGGCGCGCTCCGCCTTAGGTTTGGCCAGATCGGGATTGGGACGCTCGGCCAGCAGGGTGCGGGCGTCGCCGGCGGTGACGAAGCTGCCGCAGATCAGCACGCCGCGGCCATAGCCCACCCCGGTCTGATCCTCGCTGTCGACCATGTCGACGGCGGTCTGGATGGCATCGGGCATCCGGTCGCGCCGGACCACCCTGTCGGGCCCGAAGACCCTCACGGCGACCCGTTCCAGATCCTCGGCCGGCATGACTCGGCCCTTCCAGGAGTTCTCGGTGACCACGACGCTGTCCAGCACGGGTTCCAACAGGCCCAGATAGTCCTCCACCTGCTTGTCGGCCATCATGGAAATCACACCCACCAGCTGCTTGAAGTCGTAGTTCTCCTCGATGGCCGAGCGCAGGGACTGGGCCGCGTTCAGGTTGTGCCCGCCGTCGATGATGATGGTGGGCGAGGTGCGCACCTGCTCGATCCGTCCGGGGATGCGCACCTGGCTCAAGGCCTCGGCCACCAGATCCTGGTCCAGGGCCCCGTTGACGGGGATGACCGTCTCAGCCGCTGCCAGGGCCGCCAGGGCGTTGTGGGCCTGGTGCTCCCCGAACTTATCGATGGGCACATCCTTGTAGAGCCCCTGCGGCGTGCGCAGCGTAGCCACCTGGCCGCCCACTGCGGGCATGCGGGAGACCACCTCCAGCTCGTTGCCATCCCTTAAAAGGGTTGGGGCGCCCTGCTCACGCACGGCCTGCTCGATGATGGGCATGACGGCCTCCTCATGAGGCTGGGCCCCGACGATGACCGTGGACTTGGGCTTGATGATCCCGGCCTTCTCCCCTGCTATCTGCTCGACCGTATCCCCCAGCCACTGCATGTGGTCCATGTCCACCGGACCGATGATGGCAGCATCGCCATCGAGGACGTTGGTGGCATCCCATCGGCCGCCCATCCCCACCTCAACGATGGCCACATCCACGGGGGCGTCGGCGAAGGCCCAGACGGCCATGGCGGTCAGGACCTCGAAAAAGCTCATCGGGGCCCTGCCCTGCTGGGCGAAGCGGTCATCCACCATGGCGATGAAATCCTCGATCTGCTGGTAAAGATCCACAAAGTCCTCGTCTGAGAGCTCCTGGCCGTCGATGGCAATCCGCTCATTGATCCGCTCCAGGTGGGGCGAGGTGTAGAGCCCGGTGCGCAGACCGTAAGCCCGCACCAGAGCCTCGGCCATCCGCGCCGTGGACCCCTTCCCATTGGTCCCGGTGACGTGGATGACCCGGAAGCTGTGCTCAGGGTGGCCCAGCAGGTCCAGCATCATCCCCATCCTGTCCAGGTCCAGGTTGGGGCTGTCATGCTCGGTGGGACGCGCCATGATGGCCCGCTCGACATCGCGAATATTCCGACCCTTGCTGTTGGGGTGTTCGAATGACATATTCTGCCTGCGCCTCCTGCTGGCTGTGGATGCTTCCCGCCCATTCTATGCGCGACCGACCCCGATTGAGGGCCGGATCAGCCGACTGTCACATCGGCCGAACGCACTACCATGGAACCAACATAGTCATAACCGGAATTTCAAGGAGGCTGGACGTGACCGCATCCGCACAGGAGCATCTACAAGGAGACACCGATCCCAAGAACGTGGACCTGGATGAGCAGAACATGGAAGACCGGGTGAACAACCGCACCCTGCGCCCCAATTCCCCCGCCTTCCAGAAGTTCATGACCACCGGGTGGCAGGCCCAGGAGCCGCAGATCGAGCCACTGGAGTCCAGCAAATATACTGAGCGCCGCCTGCGTGAACTGGGTCAGCGTTTCCCCGGCGAACGACTGGTCATCCCTGCCGGATCCTACAAGACCCGAAACAACGACAACGACTACGCCTTCCGCCCAGACACCACCTTTGCCTACTACACGGGCCTGGGCGAGGACTACGAACCCGGAGCCATCCTGGTCCTGGACCCGGTGGACCCCGACAGCCCGGAGGCCGCCAAGGGCCTGACCCATACCCCTGAGCTCTTCGTCCATCCCCGGGCCGATCAGTCCACCCGCGATTACTACCGGTCCTCCCAGTATGGGGAGTACTGGGTGGGTCCCCGCGCCGGGCTGCGGGAGCTGGCCATCATGACCGGCATCCCCACCAAGGACATCGCCACCTTCCCTGATGCCATCGCCAAGGACCTGGGACCGGACCAGGGAGCGGTCAAGCTGCGAGTGATCCGCACTGCCGACCAGGAGGTCCTGAGCCAGGTGGAGGCCGCCCGCAAGGCCAACGGCATCGGCGGCCCTGACCGCAATGAGGAGGCCGACGACAAGCTCGAGGAGTTCACCTCCGAGGCCCGCATGATCAAGGACGACTACGAGGTGGGCGAGATGCGCAAGGCCATCGCCGCCACCAAGGACGGGTTCGACCGGATCCTGACCCACCTGCCCCAGGTGGTAGGCAAGCCCCGCTCCGAGCGGATGCTGGAGGGCGTCTTCAACGCCAACGCCCGCGAGAAGGGCAACGACGTGGGCTACGGCTCCATCATCGCCTCGGGCAAGCATGCCCCCATCCTTCACTGGATGCGCAACGACGGGACAGTCCAGAAGGGCGATCTGCTTCTGATCGACGCTGGCGTGGAGGTCAACAGCCTCTACACGGCCGACATCACCCGCACCTTCCCCGTAGGCGGCACCTTCAGCCCCCTGCAGAAGCGGATCTACCAGACCGTGCTCAAGGCCCAGCAGGCCGGCTTCGAAGCCGCCAAGCCAGGCGCCACCTACTCGGACATCCACCATGCCGTCATGCGGGTGCTGGCCGAAACACTGCACGAGTGGGGCATCCTCAAGGTCAGCGTGGAAGAGTCCCTCTCCCCCCAGGGCCAGCAGCATCGCCGCTGGCACGCCTGCGGCTGCGCCCACCATCTGGGCCTGGACGTGCACGACTGCGCGGAGGCCAGGTACGAGTCCTATCAGGGCGCGCCCATCACCCCTGGGATGATCTTCACCATCGAGCCCGGACTCTACTTCAAGGAGAACGACCTGCTGGTGCCTCCGGAGTTCCGCGGCATCGGCGTGCGCGTAGAGGACGACGTGCTCATGACCGAGCAGGGACCCCAGTGGTTGTCTGCGGGCATCCCCAAGACCGTCGAAGAGGTGGAAGCCTGGATGGCGCAGCGGGCTGCACTTGCCGACCCGGACCGGGACTGACGTATGCCCACCCCTGACTTCGTGCTCGAACTGCGCCGGTCCATAGGACATGACCTGCTCTGGCTGAATGGTGTGACGGCCTTCGTCAGCGATGACCAGGGCCGCCTCCTGCTTGGCCGGCGCTCTGACACCGGCCAGTGGGCCTTGGTCTACGGGATCAACGAACCGGGCGAGGACCCGGCTGACACCGTGGTCCGCGAGGTCAAGGAGGAGACCGGAGTGGATGTGATTGTCACCGATCTGGCGGCAGTCACATCCTCCCAAGAGGTGATCACCTATGCCAACGGGGACCGGACCATGTATATGGATCATCTGTTCATCTGTCGGCCTGACCTCGGCGGCAACACCGACCCCTTTGTGGGCGACGAGGAGAGCCTGTCAGTCGGCTGGTTCGAACCCGATCGGCTTCCAGCCCCGCTGGCCCAGACCACTGTGGAGCGCATGGCCCGAGCCCGAACCTATCTGGAACGCCTGCATGGCGGAGATGCCCACGCCCTGTTCAGGGTTGGCGGCAGGGAGCTTCCCGCTAATTCCGACTAGTCCCAGGTTGCCATTGGGCCCTTGGACGGGTCAGTCCTCGAAGGGTCAGTCCTCGAAGAAATCCAGCGGATCATCGATGAAGCGGCGCAGGCCTACCAACGCTGCTCCCTTGAGGGCCGGATAGTCGGCCTGGCTGGGGATGAGCACGCGAATGTCCACGGCATCCCGGCCCAGGGTCAGCTGATTGAGCCGATCCTGCAGACGCTGGGCCAGATTTCCCCCGAAGTGCGACCAGAATCCCCCCAGGATGACTGTATCCACGTCGACGATATTGATGGCTGAGGCGATGACCGAGATCATGGCATCGAGCCCACGGTCGATGGCATCGACGGCCTTGGCATCGCCCTGCTGCCAGCGCTGGTAGAGTTCCTCCATGGCCTGGGGCGTGACCGCTTCGGCTCCGGTGGCGATGTCAGCTGCCTCAACCAGAGCCCTGCGCCCGGCGTAGGTCTCCAGGCACCCACGGCGGCCGCAACGGCAGGTGGGGCCGTTCAGATCCACCGAGGCATGCCCCAATTCACCAGCGAACCCATGGTCTCCGGTTTCGACGGCTCCGCGGCGCACCACAGCTCCGCCGATGCCGATGTCAGTGGAAATGTAAATAAAGGAGTCGGTGGGCGAAAGTGGCCCCTCATCTCCGCCCGCAGGACGCTGGGCTGCGTAGCCGGGAATCTGTGCAAGGGCTGCCAGACGCGCCTCGTTGCCCACTCTGGGGGCTAGTCGACGGACCAGGGGAAATTCCTGCAGATCCAGACGTTCCCATCCCAGGTTGCGGGCCATGAGCAGGGTGGTGTCGCCGCCAACCAGGCCGGGCAGGGCCAGGCCCGAACCCACTGTGCGGTAGTGCCGACGGGACAGCCTGCGTTCGATAGGCTTGGCCAGCTTCTCCAGTTCAGCGAAGACCCGATCGGGTTCCGCCTCATGCATATCATCCTTGACCCAGGCCGAATCGATCAAGGTCCCATCCAGATCCATGGCCAGACACCCGTAACCATCGGTGTTGATCTGCAGGCCCAGACCGGCCCAGCGTCCGTGCGCGATGGACAACGGGGTGCTGGGTCGGCCATGGCTGCTCTGCGAAGTCTCAGGCTCCTCCTCGCGCACCACCCGATTCCGGATCAGAAGCCCTGCCAGGAGCGACATGGTAGCCTTGGTCAGCCCCGTAGCCTTGGCCAGATCCGCCCTGCTGAGCGCGGTAGGCGACCGCAGAATGGTGTCGATGATGACCGAGAGGTTGTGGTTCCTCAGATCATCCTGATTGATAGAGCGCAGGGCAGTCACGGTTCAATAACCTTTCATGAAGGATCACAGGCCCGCAGAATCCTGGGCCTTCTTCAACATCTTACGTTCCAGCCTAACGGCAGGTAAACAAATAAAGGTCACTCAGACCAAGGTCATTTAGTTTATCGATTTAATAATTGAGATACTATTATGGAGTATTCCAATGACCGGAGTGCAGAAAGCAAGGAGGCTGACATGAATGAGATCCTGGTGGCCGGAGTGGACACTTCGACCCAGTCCTGCAAGGTGAGGGTGACCGAAGCCCGGACCGGTCGGCTGGTTCGCTTCGGCAAGGCTCCTCATCCGGCAGGCACCAGCGTCGATCCCATGGCCTGGTGGAAGGCATTTCAGGAGGCTTCAGCCCAGGCGGGCGGATTGGACGATGTCTCGGCCCTCAGCGTGGGTGGCCAGCAGCACGGCATGGTATTGCTGGATCGCCAAGGGCGAGTAATCAGGGATGCCTTGCTCTGGAACGATACGCGTTCGGCTCCTGATGCCGACGATCTCATCATCCGACTCGCCAAGTCCGAAACCGGCGGGCCAAACAAAGATCCGGACCCGGACCTTGCCATGCAGGGCAAGCAAGCTTGGGTACGGGCTGTGGGTTCCTCCCCCGTAGCCTCGCTGACCATCACCAAGGTGGCCTGGGTCAGCCGGATGGAGCCGGATAAGGCCAAGGCCATCGCGGCCATATGCCTCCCCCACGACTGGCTGAGCTGGGTCATCGCCGGCCATGGCCCCGCAGCCGACCCTGGGGCTGAACCCGGGCTGGAGGATCTCTTCACAGATCGTTCTGATGCCTCCGGCACCGGCTACTACGACCCCGCCGCCGACAGCTACCGGCGTGACCTGCTGGCCATGGCCCTCCCCGCTGGCATGGCCGAGCGGGTGATCCTGCCTAAGGTTCTTGGCCCCCACCAGGTCGGAGCCAAAGCCGACCCCCGCATCGCCGGCAGGGACGTGCCCGGAGGCTGCATCATCGCACCGGGCGGCGGCGACAACGCCATGACGGCCCTGGGCCTGGCCATGCAGGTGGGCGACGTCTCCATCTCCCTGGGAACCTCGGGGGTCGCTGCAGCGGTCAGCCCGGTCCCCGCCTATGACATGAGTGCTTCGGTAACCGGATTCGCGGATGCCACCGGCCACTGGCTGCCCTTGGCCTGCACCATCAATGCATCACGCATCCTGGACGCAGGCCTGGCCGCCCTGGGAACCGATTACGACGGTCTGGCCAAACTGGCAGAGAAGTCCTCGCCAGGGGCCGAGGGCATCACCCTGATCCCCTACTTCGACGGCGAGCGCACTCCGAACCGTCCAGATGCCCACGCCAGGCTGGAGGGACTGACCCTGGCCAACACCACGCGCACCAACCTGGCCAGAGCATTCGTGGAGGGCCTGCTCTGCTCCCAGCGTGACTGCCTGGAGCTGCTGAAACGGCTGGGCACCACGGTCTCCAAGATCCTTCTGGTCGGCGGCGGCGCCAAGTCCCCAGCGGTCAGAGCCTACGCACCAGGGATTCTGGGCATGGATGTGCAGTTGCCCCGGCCGGACGAGTATGTGGCCATCGGTGCTGCCCGCCAGGCAGCCTGGACTCTGACTGGGGAAGAGGAGCCCCCCGCCTGGCCGGTGGACATCGAGACCACCCTGACGGGAGCCTCCTGCGAGCAGGTCTACCAGCAGTACCTGCGCTGGCGGGGATGAGGGGCCCCGCCAGCCTGGGTCACTTGGAGCGGACCCGCAGATGCAGTCCGAAGACCAGATCGGTTTCATCCAGGCGGTAGGCGGGGTCCAGCTCCGGTCCGCAGCTGTTGGAGCCTATGCCGCTTGTGGCATAGTCCAGACAGAGCACGGTCGATCCGCATTCCTCCAGCTCATGGTCGTGCCCCTTGGCGGTCAGCTCCTCCTGCGTATACGGTGAGCAGTTGAAGCTGATGGGCCCATCCCCCGCCGCCTGCAGAAGGGAGCGGTCATCCTCCACCAGGACGTAGTCGCAGCCATAATGGGAGCCGTTCTCCTGGGGCCGCAGGTAGTGCTCGACCATGCCTGATGCGGTGTTATGGAAAACGCCATAGTGGCTGGCGCGGTGCATGTCCCGGTAGCTCTCATAGGGCCCATAGCCGCAGTAGGTGACCCGCTGCAGGCTCTTGGGAAGGAAGAGCCGCAGTCCAAACCTGGGCAGATAGGGGAACTCGGGATCTCGATGCAGCTCCATCTTCAGGTCCAGTCCACCCTGGTCGCTCAGGGTCCAGGTGGCGTTGATGCTGCCCATGGGCTGAATGAAGGGGGCCACCAAGGACAGTTCGGTCTTGATTGTGGTCAATCCCCTGTCCTGATTGGTCTGCAGCTGGCAGGAGAGGGCTCTGGTGCCAGCCCGGTCGTATTCGGCCTTGCGCCATTCCTCCTTGATGGCGGCATCGTTGTCGGTGGGTGCCCGCCAGAGGTTGACCTCCATAGGAGCGGTCAGCAGGGAACGGTTGTCGATGCTCATGGATTCCACCATGCCGGTGCGGCGGTTGAAGACGTAGCGCCAGTCGGCCCCCTCCACATCGAAGCGGGCATCAGTCTGCCCGACCACCGGCCGGTGGGCGCCCCGGGCTCCACTGCCGGGGTCGGCGCTGATGACCCTGGCCACGCCATTGGACCGTTCGGGCATTCCCATATCCGCAGCTTCAAGCTGATCGAAGCCCAAAGGATGCCCCTGAGCAAGCACGGGATCGGCCTTGGCCAGGGCGTACTCCACAAGCAGGGTCAGGCGACCGTGCTCGGGCGGATCCATGGCGGGCAGGCCCACTGTGCCCTCAGCATGGGGGGCGATGTGCAGGCCGGTCCCGCGATCCAGTTCAGGCTTCCCGGAGGCCACAGGCTCCCCATCACACAGGAGGGTCCACTTCAGGCTCAGATATTCATCCAGGAAGGTGAAGTCCAAATAGTTATGCAGGGTGAGCAGCCGGGTCTGGGGATCGTAGCTGACCAGGCGGGCCGGACGGAAGACGTTCTTGAACTCCCTGAGTCCAGTGTGGGGCCGCCGGTCGGGATAGACCAGGCCATCCATGCAGAAGTTGGCATCATGGGGGTACTCGCCATGGTCTCCCCCATAGGCATAGATCCGACGGCCCTTGCGATCCCTGCCCTGGTCGATGGCATGGTCGGCCCACTCCCATATGCAGCCGCCCAGGAGCCCCGGATGAGCCTGAATGACCCGGAAGTAGTCCTCCAGATCCCCTGGGCCCAGCCCCATGGCATGGCAGTATTCGCAGAGGAAGTAAGGCTTCCGGCCCCCATCCCCGTCATCCCCGTGGCTGCTGATGCCGTGAGGACCCTCCGGCCTGAAGTAGTCCTCGATTTGCTTGATGGAGGGATACATCCGCGAGGTGATGTCCAGATTGCTGTAGTCCAGGTCCTTACGGGGCGAGCCGTGGATGGCCGACTCGTAGTGGGTCAGACGGGAGGGATCCCGAGACTTGGTCCAGGCCAGAGCCGCCTCGATGCCGCAGCCGTAGCCGCTTTCGTTGCCCATGGACCAGATCAGGATGGAGGGGTGGTTCTTGTCCCGCTCCAGGCTGCGCTGGACCCGGTCGACGATGGCCTTGGTGAAGCGCGGCTCGTCGGCGATGCGACCGTTCCAGTAATCGGGCTCCTTCCAGTCCGGACCATGGTAGAGGGCCTCGATGCCATGGGCCTCCAGGTCGGCCTCGGCGATCAGGTAGAAGCCCAGCTGATCGTAGAGGGCGTAATACTGAGGGCTGTTGGGGTAATGGGAGGTGCGGATGGCGTTGACGTTGTGCTCCTTCATCAGGGTCAGGTCGCGCATGATCTGCTTCTGGTCGATGGCGAAGCCGGTGCGCGGATCCCCGTCATGACGGTTGACCCCGTGGATCTTGATGGGGCTGCCGTTGACCTTGACCACCTGGGCGTCCACGCTGATGGTGCGCAGGCCGATGTACTCGGTGACGACCTCATCCGAGTCGCCGGAACCGGTTGAGCTGGCCCTGGTCGACAAGGTCAGCCGGTAGAGTTGGGGATCTTCGGCATTCCAAAGGCGAGGATGGCCAACCTCCATGACAAACTGCGCGGGCTCCTTGCAACCCGTCAGCTCGGTCCGGGCCACTTCCACACCATCGGGGTCGGTCAGCAGAGCCTGGATGTCCAGAGCGGCATCGTCCTGGCCCGATACGCCAGTCGGATCCAGATCCAGGGTCACACTGGCATGGCTCATGTCCTCATCGAGGTTGGTGTGGACGAACCAGTCGCGCAGACGGGCCTTGGGGCGACGCAGGATGTAGACATCGCGAAAGATGCCGCTCATGCGGAACTTGTCCTGGTCCTCCAGATAGCTGCCATCGCACCACTTGAGCACCAGGACGGCCAGCTGGTTGCGGCCTCGCTGCAGGTGGTCGGTCACGTCGAATTCGCTGGTGGCATGAGAGACCTGGCTGTAGCCGATCAGATCCCCATTGACCCAGAGATAGAAGCAGGAATCCACCCCCTCGAAATTGAGCAGGGCCCGGGGCGCTGAGGGTTCGGGCTCGTAGTCGAAGGCGCGCAGGTAGATGCCGCAGGGATTGTCGGCAGGCACCCTGGGCGGATCGAAGGGGAAGGGGTAGCGCACGTTGGTGTATTGGGGGCTGTCATAGCCCTGGGTCTGCCAGACTCCTGGTACATGGATGGGCTGGTACGCCCCTCGGCCCGCATCCCTGGAAGGGCTGTAGTCGGCTTCGAAGAAAACCGGATCCTCGGCCTCGACGGCGGACTGGACCTCGGCATCCAGCTGGTCGATGCTGGCGTAATAGCGAAAATCCCAGTCCCCATCCAGATCCAGGTACCGGTCGGAGCGCCTGCGCAGATCGCCACGCGTGTCCATGGGGGCGCCGGCTGGCACGCAATAGGCACGGTTAGGCTCGGTCCCCACATGCAGCGTGGCTGGATCCTCGTAGTAACGCGGTATGAACATGACTATTCCATCCTCCTCGGTGGCCATGGCAGCAGACGTTTCACAGGCGTGACTGTTTACGCTCACATGCGTCCATGATACCGGGGCCATAGCACAGAATTCCCGCCGGTTGTCACAGGCATCAACGCACCGGACGCGCCCTAGGTATCCCCTATGCAGATTCGAGTCCGCCCTGCCAAACATGTCTGCGCTGGTCAGGGCATAAAAAAGCCCCGCGGGCTTTCGCTCGCGGAGCTAGGAGACGACAGCCGTCTAAAGCTCAGGCCTGGGCCAGAGCCTCGACGATGTAGTTGTTGATGGTGGCCTTGACGACCTCGAGATGGTCGGACTTGTCGGCGGCAATCAGTTCGGCCTGCGGCTTGTCAAGGCTGTACTCCTCCAAGGAAGCCAGCGTGGCCGTGCCGTCCTTCACCGTCGAGCCGATGCCGGATTCGAAGGAGGAGTAGCGCTCCTGCTGCAGCTGCTCGATGTAGCCGTCCTCGTGCATCTTGGCCGCGACCAGCAGGCCAGCGGCGTAGGTGTCCATGCCCACGATGTGGGTTCTGAAGAGGTCCTCAGGCAGGAAGGAGGAGCGACGAGGCTTGGCATCGAAGTTCAGGCCTCCACGGGGCCCGATGCTCCCATTGGCCAGCACCTCCCACATGACGGCGGTGGCATCGTAGAGGTCCGAGGGGAACTCGTCCATGTCCCAGCCGATCAGCTTGTCGCCCTGGTTGGCATCCAAGGATCCCAGGAATCCAGCCTCGCGGGCCACGCGAACCTCATGCTGATAGGTGTGCATGGCCAGGTTGGCGTGGTTGCCCTCGATGTTGAGCTTGAAGTTATCCTGCAGGTCGTAGGTGCGCAGGAAGTTGATGGTGGTAGCCGCGTCGTAATCGTACTGGTGGAGCGTGGGCTCCTTGGGCTTGGGCTCGATCAGGAACTGCGCGTCGAAGCCGATCTCCTTGGCGTAGTCCACGCACATGTGGAAGAGGGCGGCCATATGGTCCTGCTCCTCCTTCATCCGGGTGTTCCAGAGGGATTCGTAGCCTTCACGGCCGCCCCAGAAGACGTAGTTCTCGGCACCGAGCCGCTTGCCGATCTCCAGGCTGTGCTTGAGCTGGCCAGCCGAATACGCATAGATGTCAGCGAAGGGCGAGGTGCCGGCGCCGGCCTCGAAACGAGGATTGGTGAAGAGCGACGAGGTGTTCCAGAGCAGCTTGACGCCCGTGTCCTTCATGGCGGCCTCGATGCGGTCAGCCACCCTGTCAAGATTGGCATCGCTCTCGCGCAGGGTGTCGCCCTCGGGAGCCAGGTCACGGTCGTGGAAGCAGAAGAAATCGACCCCCAGCTTGGTGAAGAGCTCGAAGGCGTAGTCCACCTTGGCCAGCGCCTGATCCATGGGATCGGTGTAGCGGTAGTAGGGCCTCTGCGCAGTGGGATCGCCAAAGGGATCCACCAGGCCCTGGTTGAAGGTGTGCCACCAGGCCACGGCGAAGCGCAGCCAGTCCTTCATAGGCTTGCCGGCCACCACCTTGTTCTTGTCGTAGTAACGGAAGCCCAGGCCCTCCTTGACACCCTGGCGACCCACGTATTCGATCTTGTCAACGTCCCACAGACCCATAATGCTCCTTTGCCTAATGCATTTGCCTTTACAGCGTTCACAGGGGAGGAAACCAGTTCCTGCCTCCTGAACAATAAGAGTAGAGGGCTGGATCGATTTTGTCAATTCGTTGAATTATATACTTGTCTAGTCTTTCTCCGTTACTGTCTGCGGCTTACCTTCAGGAAAGATGATGGCGTACACGGGAAAGTAAATGACCATTTGCACGCCGCCGTTGATCACGGTGATCAGCACGTTATAAACCGACGGCGGAAAGAAGCGTTTGCAGACAGGCACATACAGCCCCATCAGTACAGAGCAGACGACGGTGATGGCGACAAAGGCGATGATGTACCAGAAAATCTGATACCAGACATTGCCATGCGACTTGAAAGTGACATTGCGCTGCATAGGAAAATTGACACATTGGGCAACAAAGAGGGTAAACGCAAAGGCAGCAAAATATCCCATGCCGCCAGTGGCATCGCCAGTCACCGGGTAATCGAACACATAGGTGTCCACAATGCCAAGATGAATATGTCCAAGCTGAGCAGGTATCGAACACCAATCCGTAAGCCGATAGACGACCTCCGGCAGAAAAGTCAGCATCAAATATTGCAAAAGCGTCACCAGCAGGGAGAAAGCGTAAAAAGTTAGAAACTGCGCGATCCGCCGATGACGGGATGCAAATCGTCTCCACTGCTGGGCTAGAACCGAACGGATGTCATGCATGGCTCTCCTCCGTTGTCGACTCCTCATCACGTATCGGAATGCAGATGGCGGCTTGATGACGGCCGTCGGAGATCTCAAAGTCAAACTTTGCCGGACCCTGGAGACCAGCTGACCGATCGGCCTGCACCACTGCCAATGCCTGGCCGTAATAGCTGCGCGTATGCCCCTTGAGAAATCCCTCGGGGTTATACGGTGCCGCACATCCAAGGGCCAGCAACCGACCGCCTTGTACATGGCCGACCAGCTCCCCCTGGACCATCGGCTTGTCGATGCCTTGATCATCCGTGTATCTCACCCGTAGGAAACACAGCCCGCCTGGACGTACATACTCTCGATCGGCAACTAAGGTAATCATCGTCTCTGTCCCGGCAGAGCGTAGCTCCCGTCGGCCAATCAACTGACCAGACCGGTCGTATGCCAGGGCTTCCAACACCCCGTGCTCATAAGGGCAGGAAAAGCGGAATCTGGTGCCTTCATGCGAACGCGAACGCCCCACGCAACGTCCATTGAGCATCAAGGCGACCTCATACGCTCGGGCATACACCTCTACTTGTGCAGTCCGGCCCTCGCACCCATCCCAACTCCATGAATCCAGAGCATCGGTCATCTTCCAAGCGCTGGGGGAATGCCGCTCCCCCGCATGATTGACGGGGCGGACCGCAAGATAAGGACCAGTCTCAGCCCCTAATGCCACACGCGTATACAGGGCCTCCCCCAAGGGCCTGCCGGTCAGGTCCAGACGTCCGGAACCTGCAGTAAGCCAACCGAAACCGCTGAACTGTGGCGCCTCCTGCCGATACTCCCAGGCTCCTACACCAACTTCGCCCAGATAGTCCATTCCCGCCCAGACGAAGTCGCCGATCAGACGTGGATTCCGGTGAGCCAGACGCATGAATTCGTCGGCATCGCTGCAGAAGGTCTCGGTGCCCAAAATAAGCCGATGAGGGTACCGACGCAGATCACCTGCGTACCGTTTGATCCCATAGTTGTACCCAGCCACATCCATGCAGGCGAAGGCTCCGCGCGTCCGACGGTCGCAGGCTGGCAGGGTGGCCCCAGTCTTCATGAAATTCGCTCCCATGATTCCCGCCATGTCGTTGAAGAACTGGCTGCCTACAGCACCACGATGCCTGTTCTGCTCGGAGCCTGCATTTCGTTTGGCACCCTGCGCAGCCTCCTTTGCGGCTTTTTTATCCGAATACACCCCTAGTCCGATGGAGCTCAGGAAGTTGAAGAAGATATTAACGCCACATGTCACAGGCCGACCGGCATCCAGCCCGTGTAGAACCTCAACCATGCGTCTGGTCAGTCCAATCCCCTTCGACTGTGCGGTTTCGCTGACCTCGTTGCCGATGGAATACATGATGACCGACGGATGGTTGAAGTCCTTGGCCACCATGTCGGTCAGATCCCGACGCCACCATCGTGGAAAGTACTGCACATAGTCATGCACGGTCTTGTGTATGTACCAGTGGTCTATGTACTCGTCCAGCACCAGCATGCCCAGACGGTCGCAGGCCTCCAGAAGGCTCTTGGAACAGGGGTTGTGAGCGCTGCGGATGGCGTTGTAGCCGTTATGCTTGAGCAGCCTCACCTTCCGCTCCTCGGCCTCGGGCCAAGCGCAGGCGCCAAGAATCCCGTTGTCATGATGGACGCAGGCCCCTTTGAGGATTCTACGCACACCATTGATGAGCAAACCCTGATCCCCCCAGGCGACAGTCCGTATACCGAACCTAGCCCGCGCCCGGTCCTGGCAGCCCGAGGAGGAGACGAAGAGGACCTGGCATTCATACAGCGAAGGGCTCTCAGGACTCCATGGGTTCGCTTCAGGAAGATTGATATCCGCCTGGGCCCTTCCTACCGCATCCACAGGAACCTCGACATCAGCCAAGGATTCTCCCTGTTGCACACCAGTGGGCAGAATGCTGATCTGCGCAGTCCCCGCGGACGAGGCCTGCAGAGACACGTGAATGGCACAAGGATCGGTGCCCAGGGTGGAGACTTTGATGCCGTCGGGGCAGATGTATTGCGCCCCAGCGGTCCACAGCGTGACGGGGCGGTAGATGCCCGCTCCTGAGTACCAGCGGGAATTCGGCTGTTCGGCATTGCGCGCGACAACACGAATCAGCCCCTTGCCGCCTGGCTGTATCTTCCCGCTCAGGTCGACGAAAAAACCCGTGTACCCATAGGGATGGAAGCTCAGTTTGCAATCGTCCAGCCAAACTTCGCTGTGTTGATATACACCCTCGAACTCCAGAATCATCGTGTCATGCGGGCCCAGCTTATCCGTGCGGATTTCCTTGACGTATTCATAGTCACGCCCCACAAACCATCCGCTGTTGGCGCCACTCGGCGCATCAGGTCTCCGGGGCTCCCCCAGCATGGCATCGTGGGGAATCTCCACAGATGTCCAAGACTCGTCCTTCTCCTGGAAATGGCGGTATCGCCACCCCTGGTTCCATTCAGTTGCTTCCATGAAGTTCCTTCACCGCGTCGTAAGGTCTCGCCAGCCGCCATCCACTGAAAGCGGAATGGCAGCCGACAAGACCGGTTCGAGAAAAGGCCAGCCGATGCTCCTAGAACTGGCGCCGACCCCTACTACATCCTTGAGAATCAGACTTTAGCCCCAGAGTCTGCCGGAATGGCGACCGGTCGGGGCTTACCGCAGAAACGGACAATTACTGCCACGATGGCCACCGCATATCCCACAACTCCAACAATGGACCAATTGAGCGCCGTCTGCTCAGACGGAGGGTAATTGACGGGGATGAAATAGACATCCGCCGCCAATCTGACCCGCGACATGGCAAATACTGCGAAGGCGATCAACAGGAGCACCTCAGCCGCAAGGGACCTTATGGAAGCCACAGTACTTTGCCCTCCATCAAGCCGGGCCAGCTCGACCGGGGCCAGGCACACCCATGCCAGCAGTGTGCAGACGATCACGACTGCGCTCAGCCCTTTCCCAGCAAGATACCCCGTCATTGAAGAGGCCAGGTAAATAGCCAAGCCCACCAGGGAACACACCAATGCCGTCCAAAGGCTGCCTTTACGTTCCATGCGCCACCTGATCATCGAGCACCTCCTTCGTCAACATCCACACCAGATCGAAGCGATTTCCCTGATGAACGTCGCCAATCCAGTACGCAACCAACCAATCCAAGCAGGGTAGCCAGAGCTGTAAGGGCGATGCCCGCAAGATACAATCCACGCCACCAGGTGAGCGTGTTCTGTGTATGCGTAGTCTCGTTGACACCATTCATCGCATTGGAGTTGGCCAGCGCCCACAAAGCGTAATGAATATCCTTCCGGATGGCCGACAGCATGGCTTTGTCGGAGCTCAGGGTTTCAGGATTCCAATATTCGACCCCCTGATTACCGAATCCGCAAAAGGCTGTGGTTCCTGCTAACAGCGACTCCTTTGGGGAAGCATGAGGCGAAACCGAGGTGAAGTCGGTTACCGAGTAGCCGGTGAATCCCCATTCATTCCGCATGATGTCGTTCATGACACCGGCATTGGCACTGGATGCCACGGCACCTATACGGTTGTAGGAAGTCATTACACCCAAGGCTCCCTGACGATAGTCGCCGTGCGGGTGAGCACGGCCGTCGAAGTCGTCCGGTTTGCCCTTGGCCTCAAAAGCCTGTTGGATATTGCGCAGATCCATCTCGCGAGCCTTCTGTTCGCTCATGAAGACCGCAATGCCTGAACGATTGATTTCCTGATCGTTGAAGGCGGCATGCTTGATATTGACCAGGGTGCCCTTGGATTGCGCCCCTTGAGTGACTGCGCTTCCCATATATCCCGAAAGAATGGGGTCTTCGGAATAATATTCGACTGCGCGGGAATTATAGGCATGCCGATGCAGATTCATGGCCGGGCCGATCATGATTGGAAGATTGAAGACCAGGCTGCTTTCGCCCAAAGTGATCTGGCCGTGCCGGTAGCCCAGAGCCTTGTTCCAGGAATATGCCAGGTTGACGGGCGATGGGGCTACACGAGAACCCTTGTCTGCATATTTGTCGGCATCGGCATAGAGTTTGCCGCGATAAGTACCCTCCTTGAGGTAATGCGAGTCCGAGCCGCCGGGACCGTCATCTGCCATCATCTCCTGAAGCCCGACAGAGGGCATGGCGCCTATGGCGTGGAAGGCCTTTTCAGCAAACGACATGAATTCCTTGACCGGAACCTTGTCTACGACTTCTTTCCACCGAGGATCATCGAACCGGGCGTTCTTCATATCATTGATGGTCAGGGAGCTCGAGCCATTCCCCGTCTGAGCCTTCTTGGCATCAGCATTGTGCTTCAGGGGCACAAAATCATTGTTGAGCAAAGTCGCCAGTCGTCCATCGGCCTTGAACCCTTTGTAGGTTGAGGGGAAGGTGCCGGACCAGTCGGATCTGGTCAGATACGTGACGCTCCCTGGCTTGAAGGCGTTGTAATCCAAAGCGTAATCGCCGCGAGAAAGATGGTTGACGATCTTTTTACCGGTCTTCGCAGTAGAGAAGGTCTTGTCATCTATTCCACCCTGCCAGGACCAGCGGTAGGCCTTGGCAGCATCTGCATGCCCTCCAGGCACCGATGCTCCTTGGGCAGCAAGTACTGAGTTCAAGGCCTGGTGTGCGTCATCGCCGATGGCGATGAAGTAGTCGCCTGGATCCAGAATGTAAGTGCCGGCACCGGAGGTATCATAGCTAGCCAAGTTGGCCAAATCGACTGTCATGGTCACGGTCTGGCTTTCTCCGGGTTTGAGCACGTCGGTCTTTGCAAAGTCGAGCAGGGCTATGGCCGATTTCTCAACATGCTGCCGACGGTCATAGTCAGTGTAGGGCGCAGAGCCATAGACTTGGACCACTGATTTGCCTTTGCGCTCACCCGTGTTGGATACGGTTACGCGCACCTTTGCCGTTCGCTTGTCCCCAGCAATTTTTACAGAATCCAAATGCTGACGGAAGTTCGTATAGCTCAGGCCGTATCCAAATGGATACACAACCTCATGGTCATAGGACCACTCCCCATCAGCGGCGGCCGGAGCGCCATCACCGTCGGACCAGGTCCCTGCCTTGGCCTGTTTGCCGCCCTTGCCGCCAACTATGTCTGCATACCTGGTCTCGTAGTACCGGTAACCGGTGTAAATGCCCTCGGCCTCTATAAGATAGGAATTGACCGCGGCTTCCTTGGAGAAGTCGGCTGCATTGGCCCAGGGAATATTGCCGTAATTGCCCATGGCCGGCGCCAAAGCACTGTTGCGGGCCATGACATCACCCAATCGCGCCGAGGGCGACACCACTCCGGTAAGCACATCAGCCAGGGACTCGAAGCCATAAGCTCCAGGGAAGCCAATCCACATGATGGCGCTGATCCGCGGGTCATCCTTCAGATCGCCTATCTCCATGGGGTTGACGGAGTTGATGAGGACAACGACCTTCTTGAAGTGAGACTCCGCCTCGCCGATAATCTCCTTCTCTTTTTGAGACAAGGCCAATATATTGCCGGTCGAAGTCGAGACACCGGTCGCAAGGCCGCGCTTGCCTGGATAATATCCATCGCCGTTTTCGCCACCAGGCCGGCCGACCACGACAATAGCCGCATCGCCAAACTGTGCATATTGCGATCTGAAGTCCGGATTGAGGCCGGTCAATTCATCAATCGATAATTCACACGGATCGTTATATTTGGTGATTTCCGCGTATTCAGGCAATATGCCACCACCGAACTTGGGAACCGTCCACTTCTTGCCTTTGAAATACTGCTGATATGCCTGGAGCGTGGACGGATTCAGACGCAGTCCCTTCTTGGTAAAAGCCTGGGTGATCTGCTCAGTGGAATGCCCGTCAGTGACGGAACCTCCCGAGCTGCCATAGATTGGCGCGAATCCTCTGATGCCCAGCATGGTCACCTTCGCATGCTCGGCAAGCGGCAGAGCCTCGTGGTCATTCTTGAGCAGGGCGAAAGTTTCAGGCGCCTCCTGAAGAGCTTCTCTTCTGAAACCTTGATATGCGCTTTTTGCGGTTTTGAATTCGGAGGCGTAGGTCCAAGCGTCCTTGCCGTGGGCGGATTGATCAGTGACGATTCTCTGGCTCCGAGTGCCGAAAAAGGCATCGATCGATGTTCTATAAGTCTCCATGACGAGGCTCGCCATAATGACCAAAGCGAGCAACAGGGCTCCGACGGACGTCATCGCCCTCCATAGCCGTGATTTCTTCGACATGTATTCTCCTTTTCTCACATTGGCCGCAGGTTATGGCCGTCGCCCTCATTGGCCAACGCGTCACCCCGACCGCTGCGGAATTCATTCTTCAACCGGCAGGTTCCACCAGCAAGGCCAAGTGCCTGAATGGTCGAATTACGGCCTCGAACGTCAAGAAGCGCTTGGCAGAACAATGGTGAGAATGAACAAGTGGTCCTCAGCCTTGATGAACATCTTGCCATGGTATCGTTTGGCAATCATCGACATAGAGCGCAGACCAAAACCGTGATCACGCACATCACCCTTGGTGGTCATAGGCAACCCATTGACGAACCTGATTTCGCCAGGGAAGGGATTCTCGACCCGGATAAGCACCATGCCCACGCGTTTTTTCACATCAAGGCTGATATACCGGCCATCTTCCGGTTCGAAATTAGCGAGCGCCTCCAATGCATTATCCATGGCGTTGCCGAAGAGCGCATAAACATCAGTAGGATTCATGAACCTGAGCAAAGCCCCGTCTATCATCCTATCGAACCTTATGCCACGACGTTCACAGACCAGAGCCTTCTGAGTCAGCAGCACATCCAAAGCATCATTGCCAGTGTGCACCGAAGAATCATAGACATCTACCAGATTGGTAAGACTGTTCATCTGATCGGAGGATAGCACTTGGCCATACTGGGTGATCTGTTTTTTCAAATCATGCGCTTTTACATTAACCAGCTCAATGGTTTCCTTAGAGGCCGACATCTGCCTGCGTTGTTGACGAAGCAGCTGACGAAGCAGCTCCCCCTCGTACCGCGCCTCCTGCTTGTCTTCCAGACCAATGCACAGCGAGAGCAGAAGAATGCAGGCCAGGATATCGAAGGCGCTAAAAACACCTGTGACCAGAGGCCCAATGGGCGGCCTTATGGCATTGATTACATTGGTGAAGACGCTGACGCACAAAAACATGCCGGCCAGCATGGCCAGCAGCGATTGTCCTTCGATGCGGATTTCACGATGATTTTTGAGCTTTCTCGCCCAGAGCAGGTACGAGCACAGCAGCATAGGCATCAAGGCGAGACCGTAGACTGATGGCAGAAAGGACGCGCTCACTCTGCCTGTGGATATTAAAGTCACCATCGTTGCACCGCGATAACATAGATGCTGGGTTGTGCCTCCAAGCACGAAATACAGGAGGTCCTGCCGCAAATCCACTCGCCAGATGACCGCGATCCAGAGAGCCAGCAGTAGGAAAACCACCAGGTTATCGACCATAGCCAACCAAGGGGAATCACGCGCGTATCTGTTCCATACGACGGATTGTGCGAGCATAACCACCAGCACCATACCGCCCCAAAAGATACCCCGCCTGCGCCGTTCCAAACGATAGGTATAGAGGAGTGTGGCAATCACAATCTCGAAGATGAATCCGTTCTGCCGAAGAAACAGCAGAGCGAGATCCAGTATCCGTTGAACCGTCATGTCCGACCCATGGAGTTTGGGCGCACCATCTCATTTTCCCTAGCTAACTCTAGAGCCAGGGACTGCATGAACTGCCTGCGATGCGATCTGCCAATAGTCAGATGGCAGTCACCTGTGACTATCAACTGCGTGCCTTTGACAGCCAGGATGTGGCGCACATTGACCAAATAAGCCTTATTGCATCGTAGGAATCCATGATCAGCCAGCTGATCCTGAACGGCTTTCAATGTACCGGTGGCCTCCACCGATTCACCGTCACCGTGATAGACCAGCCTATGACCACGGACTTCAATATAAACTATGTCCACTAGACGCAATCGCCGTATGCCGTCCCGCCTATTCACCGTGATAGTTGAGGCGCCCTGCTGAATAAGAGCGACGGCCCTATCCAATTTCCGGCAAAACTCGGTGTAGCCAACTGGCTTGACCATGTAAGCCAAGGCATCTACCTCGTAGCCAAGAACCGCATACTGGGCCATGTTCGTCACGAATATCAGCACCACGTATCGATCCAAATTCCGCAAGCGCCGGGCCGCTTCCATGCCATCCATGTTGGGAAGCTGGATGTCCATGAGGACCAGATCCCAATTGGGACGGTATCCCTGGAGAAACGCGGTTGGTTCGGAGAAAACCACAACCTTGATGCCCAGACCGCACTCGTTTCCGTACCGCCGCAAGTACTCCGACAGGGTGCTGGCAGCAGATGGGTCATCTTCGACCAGAGCCACCCTGAGCATAGAACCTCCTGTCAACCCCGCTCTGGAATAGCACCATTGTATCGGAACAAGGGACCATCGCGGCCGATCCGATCAGAAATTCGTCCCTCGTCGCAAAAGGTTAGTGAAGCACCAGACCAGAGAGGCGATCTATCCCAGTTCCGATGCACGGCTGACCTAATGCCAGAGAGCGGCCAAGACTCGAACCAGATCTCCAAAGCATCCGCCAGATCCCTGTTGGCCCTGGCATCCGGAGCTCCAGACGGAACGCCAAGGCGAACGGCCAGGCTGCAACCTAGTGCGTTGAAGAAGCGTTGACCATCAACAACCATCAACTGAGCTTGGAGAGTTCTGCACGCATCAGCAGGCATCTAGCGGCGGCCCTGCACGATTGCGCAAAGCAATTAGCAGACCCCGGCGAGCGTTGTCTGCATCGGCATACGAATCCAATTCAGACATGCCTAACAATGCGGAGACGAGGAAGTCGGCCACATCCTGGTGCAGTCCGCCACGGCCGTCATCCAGCTCCCAGTAGCGCATCATGTCATCCCAGACGAAGACCGCATTTGAGCCTGACTGGATCAGTGCCGGCAGACGCCCCCGTCACATCCCCATAGATCAGCAGGCCCAGATCCCTGAATCCGCGAGCGTGCAGGTTGGCATAATCGTTGACAAAGGCGAAATCGAGGGCACCAACTCGATGCCCCGAAGGGCACAGTAGTCATCAAAGTCGATGATCTGCCCCGGCTCCAGAAGGTTGTGCTACTCCAAACCTCGCTTATGCCCGGGAACACCATGGTGCGTTCGATGTAGAGTTGCAGGTGATTCGACTTGGACAGGGCCAATATGTCCGCCCAGCGCCGCAGCTAGTCCATGGTAGGCACCCGACCGCATGTGACATCGAGGCTGTAGATACGTGTTAGGTAGGCGGATCGGTCCTGGATGTGCAGAGCCAGAAGCACCAGACCGCATTGCATGATGATCTGGCGAAGGGTCTGCACTCCCCCAATGCAGCCCCTGACGGTCGCCGCCGCAGATATCCACAATTGAGCGGCCGTCCCTTTAATTGACGATGCTCAGAAGACACTCTTGAGAGCCGAGTTGTTGATCCAGGCCCGGACTGATTGCCCCATTCCAAGCCTGCCCTCGCAAATGATCCCAGACCATCCCCGTAGCCTGTTTAATGGTATCTATCATGACCACTCAGAACGGAGCCCAGCTTCTGGTCAACTGCTGGACCGCTGAGAATTCTGCCCGCCACCGGCAACAGCAGCTACCTGGTTCCCTTCACAAATGGAACTGCCGGAGAATCAGGGCCGACGGTCCCCCCCCCCAGACGGATCGGCGACGGTGTGGATGTCATTATCAAGAGTCATGCTCCATACCTTTCCTACAACAGATCGGTACCGACGACAAAGTATCGTCGGCGAGCTCCAGTTATGGCCATCGATGGTTCCACCATCTACCCAAACGCCTGGAACGAGGAGCGATTCCGGCAAAGCCGAATATCCGCCGCACAAGCAGCATCCGCACAGGACGACTAGCCTGCAGGAACCTTCGATCCAACGCATTGGCGAAGAAGTAGACGCGGGCGAACTTCTTGGCTGACGATGACGCGGCCAACAATTGAATTGCCTGTGCGGAGAAACCTTGAACAGCTAGAACAGTTTGCGTAAGGATAATAAACGATGTTAATATATAAACGCTGTTCATAAAGTGCGCGAAGATCGCGTGACGGTACCACTCAAGGAGGAGGTCGATATGCGCAGCAGCACCTACGCCAGCACGCCGAAGGCCATTTCCGAGCTCAACCAGTCACGCATCGTCCAGTATCTGCACCAGCAAGGCACCAGTTCGCGAGCCCAAATGGCCCGGGACCTCGATCTGACACCGGCAGCCATAGGCAAGCTGGTGGCCCGCCTGATGAGTCTGGGCCTTATCAGCGAGACTGGCAGTATGGACTCAGAGGGCGGCCGCCGATCCATCGGCCTGGCCCTGAACGCCGACCGCTACCAGGTCATCGGAGTCAAGTTCGCCCGCAGCCTGGTCAGCATCGGACTGTTCGACATCAGCGGTCGCCTGCTGGACTCGGAGGAGCTACCCCCCGTCGACCCCGGCAACATCCCAGGTGCCGTAGCCGATGTCCGAACCCGAGTGGCAGGACGACTTGAGACGAACCCCGCCATCGTGGCTGTGGGCATGGCCGTGCCGGGCCCTTATCTGCGCGAGAGTGGACGCATCGCCCTGGTCACCAGCATGCCCGGCTGGCGCAGCGTGGACTTTATCCACGAATTCGGTCAGGCCTTCCGCGTACCCACCTTCATCGAGCAGGACGCTCGGGCCGGGGCACTGGCCCAGAGCCTGTTCGACCCCCGCGTGAGTGCATCCAGCATGGCCTACTTCCTGGTGGGCGAAGGCGTAGGGCTGGGAGTCATAGACAGGGGTGCCCTGGTGGACGGCAGCCAGGGAGCGGCCACCGAGATCGGCCACGTCAGCATCGATCTGAACGGCCTGCCCTGCGAGTGCGGCAACCGTGGCTGCCTGGAATGCTACTGCTCGGCTGTAGCCATCCACCGCCGCATGTGTCAGCCGGATGTGCGGAATCACTTCCCCGGAGTCGAGGCCATGACCCACGCCAAGGCATGTGCGAGCCTGTTCGACCAAGCCCGATCGGGTCAACAGGCCGCCCAAGCGCTGGTGGATCAGATAGCCGACTACGTGGGCTATGGCTGCGTGACCATCGTCAACGCCTACAACCCCGCCCAGATTGTCATCGGAGATATGGTGGCCGCCGCCGGAAACCGCTTGCTGGAACGGGTTCGGTCCATAGTCTCCCAGCGCGCCCTGCCTGGCCTGCGCGAACACACACAGATCCTGCTTTCCCGCCTTCCCATCGACGCCACGCTGACCGGCGCTGCGGCAGTGGCGGCCAGCCAATTTTTGGAGCACCCGGCCAGCATGGGCCGCACAGCTGTGAAATCAACAAGCACAAGGCGGGCGCATCACCCGTCGTCAGGAAAGGAACACCATGACCAGTAAACCCATGGTCCTCAGCATCGGCGAGATCCTGTGGGACGTTCTGCCTACAGGCAAGCGGGCCGGTGGCGCACCGGTCAACTTCAGCTACCATGCAGCCAAGAACGGGGCGGAAGGCTATGCCATCAGCGCCGTAGGACGCGACGACCTGGGCCGGGAGCTCGAGGAGGCTGTTCACCAGGCCGGCGTCGATGCCGTGCTGCAGCACAACGACCATCCCACCAGCACCGTCGAAGTCCAGCTGACCGAGGGCATCCCCCAGTACGTCTTCAAACCGGATGTGGCCTGGGATCATCTGGAGTACACGGATGACCTGGCTGGACTGGCCAGCAAGGCCGATGCCGTCTGCTATGGCACGCTGAGCATGCGCAACAGCAAGTCCCGCGAAACCTGCCTGCAGGTCCTTCGTCACACCAAGAGCCATGCCATGCGCTTCTTCGACATCAACCTGCGAGGCACCTTCTACAGCAAGGACCTGATCCAGGAGCTGCTGGACATGGCCACGGTCTTCAAGCTCAACGACGAGGAGCTGGCCACCCTGCGCGACATGTTCCATGTTCCCGGAGCCACCGACGACGAGCTCTGCCGCTGGTTCATGGACCAGTGGCACTTGGACACCATCGTGCTGACCGCCGGCAGCGACTACAGCACGATCTATCTGGCGGACGGCCAGTCCTCCCACCTGCCTACGCCTGAGATCACCGTGGCTGACACGGTCGGGGCCGGCGATGCCTTCTCCGGCACCTTCGCCATCAACCGCCTGCTGGGGGCCTCCCTGACCCAGGCCCACCGGGCTGCCGTCAACACCGCCGCCTTCGTCTGCACCCAACAAGGCGCCTGGCCCGAATATCCCGAGCATATCCCCGACTATCTGGGCCAGCAGGGTCAGTGATCCCTCGCTTTTAAACGTGATTTGGTTCCGCCCTGTCGAGCTGTCAATAGCCGACCAGACGGAACCAAACATATATCTACGGAAGCGGGATTTACCAGATGCCGATGAGCCGCCACCAGCCCAGACCTACGGTCAGGAAGATGACCACGGTCACCAGGCCGCAAATCAAGCCAATGCGCAGGAACTCAGAGGTCTTGACGTATCCGGCACCGTAAATCAAGGCCGCCGGTCCGGAGGCGTAATGGGTCATGGCGCCAATCAGACCGCTGGCGCATCCCAGCATCAGCGCTGCAGGCATGGCGGGAACCCCGGCAGCCACGGCCACGCTGACGAAGAGCGTGTAGATGGCCGCCACCTGAGCCAGCTCAGAAGCGAACATGTAGTGGATGAGGAAGTAGAAGACCGTCAGAATGACCAGGACCAGCACCCAGGGCAGACCCTTGACCAGTCCGGCGATGATCTCCCCCGCCCAGGTGGTGACGCCCAAGGTGTTCAGTGGTTCCGCCATGCCTACCAGGACGCCGAAGAAGATCAACGTTGACCAGGCGGACTTGTTGGCCACCATATCCTGCCAGGTGATGATCTTGGTGCACAACAGCACGGCCACGCCCAGGAAGGCCACGGTGGTGGAGTTGATATGGATCACCGAACCGGTCGCCCAGAGGACCAGCATGACCAGGAAGGTCACGGTCATAATCCACTCGTGCATGCTCAGCGGGCCCATTCCCTTGAGCTCGTCCTTGGCATCCTCCTGAGCCTGAGGAACATTCTTCAGAGTTGGCGGGAAGATGCGGTAGATCAGGGCGGGGATGATGATCAGGCAGATCAGGCCGGGCACAATACCAGCCAGGGCCCAGGTACCCCATCCGATGTCCACATGGAACTTCTGGGCCAGCTGTCCGACAACCGGGCCGGCCGCCATGGCCGTCAGGAACATGGCCGAAGTGATGGCGTTGACGTTGTTGGCCGTGATCGCCAGATAGGCGCCGATGCGCCGCCGGGACTCGTCAGTGTCCGGCTTTGAACCCTGCACGTCGCTGATGGAGGTGATGATCGGGAATAGAATGCCGCCCAGACGAGCCGTGTTTGACGGGGTGGCCGGAGCCAGGACCAGGTCGGCGGCCGAGAGTCCGTATGCTGTGCCCAGGCTGGACTTGCCTAATCGAGACAGAAAGACCAGGGCAATCCTGCGGCCCAGCCCGGTAGAGACAAAGCCCTGGGCGATGAAGAAGGCCGCCACGATCAGCCAGATGGATGCGCTGCCCAGTCCGTTGAAAGCCGCCTTCTTGGGATCCAGGGCACCGGTCAGCATCCCCACGGTCATGCCGATGATGGCCACTGCTGAGGTGGGCAGAGGCTGCAGAATCAGCCCTAGGATGGTGCCTACGAAGACTCCCAGCATGTGCATGCCCTGGGCGGTCAGCCCCTTGGGAGGCGGAATCAGGAAGATGACCAACCCTACCGCTACACAGATCAGAGCCTTGACCAGCTGGTTCGTATTGAAAGGCTGGCTGGCCTCTGCCTGGGGGTCTCCCCTGCCCTCACGTGTTCGTACTGTTTCACCCATCATTGCTCCTTCGCTCATGATCCGGCGTATGACCGCCTGGAAACCACCGACCTCTTCGTCGGCTTGCTCATGTGGACTTATGCTATGCGGCAGGCGGCAGGGGCGACAAATAAGCATTCCCTATATGAAGGAGCGCCATAGCTGGCGGCCGTCCATGACCTCCAAGGCCCGTCAAAGAGCGGCAAAAGGGGCTTAAGCGCATATAGATCCTGTTTATTTGCCGGTTCGCCAATGGCTTTTCTAGGCTGATTGCAGAGGTCCGGCAACGCGGCCGGCCCCGATCGTGAAGGACAAGTGAGACCATGACAGGATTCGATACCATCAACGATTCCTATGCCAACCGGGGACTGGGATTCGACTATGAGCAACGGCGCGAACTGAAGCTGGATGGACTGCTGCCTGCTGCCGTACAGGATGACGAACAGCGCGAGCGCATCGTTTACCGCCGCTTCCTGGCCCAACCCACCGATCTGGACAAGCGACTCTATCTGATGAGCATCTGCCGCACCGATCGTCGGCTCTTCTACAGGAGCATGGACATGCACCTGACCGAGTACATGCCCATCGTCTACGCCCCCACCGTGGCCCAGTCCATCCAACGCTACGACGAGTTCTATTCGGGCAGCGATGTGGCCTACATCTCCATCGAGCATCCCGAGGGGATCGGCGATGCCCTGGACCAGTACGCCGGCGATCGGCCCATTGACCTGGTGGTCTGCACCGACGCGGAAGGCATTCTTGGCATCGGCGACTGGGGCGCCCAGGGCGCTGAGATCCTGACGGGCAAGCTGGCGGTCTACACAGCAGCTGCCGGCATTGACCCTTCGCGCGTTCTGCCGGTGATGGTGGATGTCGGCACCAACCGCCAGGCTCTGCTGGACAATCCCGACTACGTGGGCAACCACTTCGCCAGGGTCAGAGGCCAGCGCTACGACGACTTCATCGATGACTTCGTGCAGCAGGTCCTCCAGCGCTACCCGCAGGCCCTGATTCACTGGGAGGACTTCGGCAGGCCCGAGGCTGCGCCCGTCCTCAAGCGCTATCAGGACCGGATCCTGACCCTGAACGACGACATCCAGGGCACCGGCGTCACCGTCCTGGCCGCACTGATCGCCGCCAGAAAAATCGCCGGAGCCGACCCCAAGGACACCAGGATCATGGTCTTCGGCGCAGGGACCGCCGGCGTGGGCATCGCCGACCAGATCGTGGACGACCTGATCATCCGCCAAGGCATGGATACCGAGACCGCGCGCAGCAGGGTCCTGCTCTTCGACCGTCAGGGTCTGATCGAGCAGGGCCAGGATGATCTGACCGAGGGCCAAACCCGTTATGCACGCAAGCCAAATGAGTTCGCTTCGGTCACCGACAAGACCTCGCTGGCGCAGGTTGTCGACGCCTTCCAACCCACGGTGCTCATCGGCACCTCGACCAAGCCTGGAGCCTTTGACCAGAACGTTGTGGAGGCCATGGCCAAGCATGTGGAGCGGCCGCTGATCTGCCCCATTTCCAACCCCACGGAACTGGCCGAGGCCAAGGCCGCCGACGTAATCGCCTGGACCCATGGCCGCGGTTTCGTCATCACCGGCACCCCCTCAAAGCCTGTTGACTACCAGGGCGTCACCTATTCCATCGGACAGGGCAACAACGCCCTTATGTATCCCGGCATCTGCTTCGGGGCCATCGTTGCCAAGGCACGGCTGGTCACCAAGGGAATGTTGTTGGCCGCAGCCTATGCCATCTCCGACATGATCGACGTGGACAAGCCCGGAACCGCCGTGCTGCCGCCGGTGGCCGACCTCAAGGAGATCTCGTGCCGGGTCGCCACTGCTGTGGCTGAACAGGCGGTTCAGGAGGGTCTGAACCGTGAGCCGATCGAGGATGTGGACGCCGCCGTGGCCAAGGCCCAGTGGCACTATGATGCCTGAGCGAAACCAGCGCCTTCGCTTCCTGCAATATTGAGATTGTGGTCCGGCCAGCACGATTTATGAACGACGATCGTGTTGGCCGGACCACAATCATGAGCCAAGCCGTATCAATATTCCCCAGGTGTCAATATTCTTAAGTCCAGTCGACAATGATAGGGTGGTGGTAAGTAGTCTTTCGCCAAAGTTGACGGATAAGCAATAATAATCTGAGCAACAATCAAGGGAAGCGGCTCATGACCTATATGGATAATGTCCGCGACCTCGAGCTGCTTACCATGCTGGCCCGGTACGGCAGTTTCACCGACGTCGCGTTGGAGGCAGGCATCTCCCAGCCTGCGGTCTCGCAGGCCATCAGAAGGCTGGAAAAGCGCCTGGGAACCAGGCTGGTCCAAAGGCAACGCTTCGGAGCAGGTGATGGCACACAGCTCACCCAGGCAGGAAGAACAGTGGTGGATCATGTCGGCCAGGCCCTGGATCTGATCAACTCCCTGCCTGAGGCCTTGGCTGCGAGAACCGGGATTCGGCGGCGCACTATAGGCCTGCCTCCCATCATCTCATCGCTGCTGAGCTCCGGACAAGGGCAGCAGAAGCAGTCCGAACCAGACAAGAACACGACCGTAGAAACCATAGGATCCCAAAAGCTCCTGGGCCAGATAGAGGACCACCGTGTGGACTATGGGGCCGTTGCCAGCGTGGACGAATCGCTGAGCGTGGATGGCGTCGAAACGACCAAGCTGGCCTCCTTCCCCTTCGGCATGGTTTGTACTCAGTCCATGGTTGAACGATTGGGTGCGGCAGGAATGACCAATCTGCACCCCGAGGATCTGGCCATGCTTCCCGGGGACGTCCCTTTCGCCACCCTTAACCGCGATTTCGTCCATGCTCAGGCAGCGGAACGGCTGATTCACCTGTCTGAACCAGTCAGCCACCTGATCGAGGTCTCCGACGTGGAAACACTGAAAATGGTGACTACATCCGGCCTGGTCTGCAGCCTGATCACCTCGGCTGGCGTACACCCTGGCGATGGTCTGCGCTTCATCCCCTTTGCCGGTGATGACATGCCTCGTTTCAACATCTTCCTCTTCAACGATACCAAGCGGGAGGCCTTTCACGAGGACGTGGAGGAGGTGCACGCCTTCAGCGACTACGCCACCAGCCGACTGGGCTCTGTGGCTTGACCAAAATGCAAGTCAATGCCCAGGGAGAAGCGGGAATATCCGCAGCGTCCATCTGTTGTATACTGACGAGGCCGGTCCGTAATGGCATCGGCAGAGCTTGATAATTCAAGATTGGGGCTGATCGGTTTCGACGGTGACCTGTTCGTCGCAGGGAAGCGTGCCGAGAACGCGGGGGTCCGCTCGTTAATGTCCTCCCGCAAACAACAAGTGCTAAATCTAACCGCACTGAGTTCGCTCTCGCTGCCTGAGCTTCGCGCCAGGATTAACCAGTGAGCAGCTGCTCCGTTCACTCCCCTTCGCCTTCGGGGGGATGCTGAGCGTCATTAAGAAGACTTGCCTGAACTGCCGCGCCACAGGGCGGTTCGGGGACTTTTACTGCGGCTATGCCCGCCACCGGTTGTCTGCGACACAGGTGGGGGCAGACAGATAGCCACAAAGGCCAGCAGACTACGCACGTAGAAGACTGAGGGTGCGGTCACCGGACCGGGGTTCAATTCCCCGCAGCTCCACAAGGCAAGGGCCAGCCGAGGCAACTTGGCTGGCCCTTTCTATACCGTTTTTACGGTTCAAAGATCCATCTTTACGGATTATTTGGTGCGCCACATTGGCAACAGCCTAATTCATGAACCTCAAGTCATGCTCGTTTCTTTACTCGCAGAGTTAGAATAACTCCAAAGTAGCTCCATTCGGAGCACAAATGATATAATTTGGGAGCTAAAGAAGACAAATAGAGCAATTGAAGCGGGTGAAAGTTATGAAAGAGACAGCGAGAATTCAAATTCGCACCAGCGAGGATATGAAGCGTCGAGCCTCACAGCTTTTCGAAGATCTAGGCCTTGATCTCGGCACAGCAATAAATATGTTTCTTTCTCAGTCTTTGCGCGAAGGGGGACTTCCATTTCGCTCCCAACTTTCCAATTTTGACGGGGAAATGGAGGAAGCTCAAGCTTCACCGGTCACTCACGTGGGTGATGTAGAGGATATGAAAGACATCATCCATCATGTATGAGTTTGCATATACGCAGAAATTCCTGCGTGATGTCAAGAAAATCAAGAAGAAGCATTTCGACTTAAGCAGGCTCGATCAAGTGCTCGACGACTTGGCTGACTACAATTCAGCACTGCTTAAACGTAAATACCGAAATCACCAGTTGAAAGGACGCTGGTCCAAATACGAGGAGCTACATGTCGACGCAGACTGGCTCCTGGTGTACAAGCGCGATAAAAATCGAATGATTCTCACTTTGATGACCACTGGCAGCCATGACCAAACACTGTGACATAAGTGAAAGTCTGAGTAATCGAGCCTTGTTCCGACTGACACGAATCACTGTACTCAATACACAAATTTGACCGCCAACTGTTTATCTACTTCTCAGTTAAAGAGTTAATCGTCAGTAGGATCTCCTCAAGATTAACGTGCCATAATGGCGATACCCATCTTCGAGCAGCCAACATGTATTTTCTGTATTGACCAGTACTGGTCAATACAGCAAGGAACTGCAGGTTGATGAATATGTCACACAGCCATGGCCGAGATCAATGCTCGGCAAGACCGCTCATTTACGCATCGCGGGTCCAGGAGTAAAAGTGCATTGTGAATCATTCGCCTACGGCGCCTTGCAGAATGGCTATGGGCGAGCGCTTCAAAGCAGGCCGCGCCGTCAGCATGGTCGCCAGCGAGCCGACGACGATAATCGGCAATCCGCATATAAGGAAGACCTGCCAAGGAAAAACCATGGACAGACTATGGACAAGCGGCCAGTAGACCATAGCTGTACTCAGTCCGACCAGTCCGGTGCCGCCCGCTGCGATGATAATGCCCGTAGTCATCACGATGGTGCCGTCCAATATGGATATAGCAGTCAGCTGCCGCGGGTTTGCGCCGGCAATTGACAGGAGCGCCAAATCTAGGTCACGATCCCGAGCGGCGATGGCGAACCCCGCAATCACGCCGACCAGGGCGACCAGCAGCGCTGCCCAGAAACCATAGAGCAACTCCAGGGTTCCACCCGATGTGACGTTCTCTATTCCCGGTACCTTGTTCATGGCGATGGTACTGGTGCCTCCGGCAGCCAACAGACCACCAACCAGAAACATACAGGCAGTCAGAGCTATAACTGTTGAGCCGAATGTCGTATCTCGACTCCTGGCCACAGCCTGTGAACGCGCTATCCGCCAGACAGCAGACGACGAGGGGACCAGAGCAGTCCAAAGTTGAGTGATCCTGCTTATAACTGGCCCCCCAGAACGTGCCAAGGCAATCAGCAGCAAGAGAATAGCAAACAGCGGTCCACTTCCAACGGCACTTATGACCGCCTGGACCTGCTTAGGCTCTAAGGCCCCAGAGCCGATGTGCGAAAGATAGGCAAAGACAGGCAACGGCAATAGCAGCAAGGCCAGCCCAAGGAAAAGCGATACAAGACCACGTCCATGTCGCGGCCGTTCAACCGATTCGCTCTCCTCAGCACGGCGCACCATCCGGACGGGTGTCATCTTCCCCAAATCCCGCAATGTCCGGCTGGTCGCCAAGACGACCGTGGCCAATCCCACTGCAAGACCAGTCAGGGCAGACCTGGGAAAAACGTGCCAGGTAAAAGCGAAATGTACCGGCATTCGCATCCCTGTGGAATACCAATCCAGGATCCTTCCAGCCAGCGCAGGTGAAAGAACCACAGCAACAAGGGAGGCCGGCAGAGCCAGAATCATCACCTGCAAAAGCGTAAGCACCAGGACCTGCTTAGGCGTGGCTCCCAGCAGCGAAAGAAGGGACAACCCCTGCCGACGTTGGCGAATCGATGCCTGCAAGGTCTGCTTAATCACCAGGCAGCCGAGCACAATGACTGTGAGGAAGACCAAACTCAGGGCCGATGCGAGACTCTTGGCAGGATCCCTGGTCTTAGCCGACAAACCCTGGTAATAGCTGTTGACGCCCATACTCACGCTCATGGCGCAGAGCCGGGTTTGGGTGACCACAAGAACGATAAAGACGCCAGCCCAGATGCCATTATTGGCTTTCAGGTCACGCAAGGCCCAAGTCATGATTCATTCACCTGCCACATCCTCGTGCGTACATACAGCTACATGCCTCTATTTATATGAATAGTCGATCGGCGCGTAAGACAACATCCGGCAAACCCCTGAAACGACCCTGAATCAACCCTGATTCCCTCTCGCAATGGACCGTCGACCGCTCCCTTGCTATTCAACTATCAGGGTGCTGCCTCGTGCTATTCTGATGGCCAGAATCTGATTCAGGTTCCCGGACGATGGTCAAGTACCCGGACAGCGACAAGACTTGCCGAAAGGGAACCATGTCCTCGTGGATCGTACTCATATTCGCTGGCGTCTGTGAATCGGTCTGGGCCACCGCGCTAGGTAAATCCCAAGGTTTTACCAAAATCGTCCCTGACATCGTTTTTATTGTAGGACTGATTCTCAGCATGATGGGTCTGGCCTTTGCCATGCGCAACATCCCAACCAGCACGGCCTACGCGGTCTGGGTCGGCATCGGAGCTGCCTTGACTGTCCTATATGCCATGGCCACGGGATCGGAACCTGTTTCGCTGGCCCGCATCCTGCTCATCATCGGCCTGGTTGCTTGCGTGGTCGGACTCAAGGTCGTCAACTGAAAACAGTGCCTATCAAAGCAGATATATCCAAGCAGCAGAATCAATGAGGAAAGGAATCGCTATCATGACCGCAACAATACGGCAATGCACATCAGATGATGCCGGACTGATACGTTCCTTGGGCATTACCACTTTCCGCGACACCTTCGCCGCCGACAACAGCCAAGAGAACATGGAAGACTACCTCCGGCACTCCTTCTCCCCCGAACTGGTCAAGTCACAACTGTCCGAACCTGAATCCGTTTTTTTCTGGCCAGCGTGGACGGCACGCCCGCAGCCTACATGCAGCTCAACACCGGGAAGGCCCAAACAGAGCAGTTCGGCGACACATCCATGGAGATCGAGCGGTTATACGTCCTATCGGATTTCAAGCACCGCGGATTGGGCACCCTGTTGATCAATCGAGCCTTCAAACGTGCCAGGAACCAGAGCCTGAGCAAAACCTGGCTGGGTGTATGGGAGCACAATGAGCCCGCCCAACGTTTCTACCAAGCCATGGGCTTCAAACGGACTGGGGAGCACACCTTCACCTTGGGCTAGGATCTACAGACCGACTGGATCATGACCGCAGCAGTCAGTTGACGGATACGTCTGCATAATCCAGCGGCGCCAACGAATCTGAGACGATCCAAGGAAAAACCATGACTGATCGGAATCCGCCCGTCAGCGGAGTAAGTAGGTAATTCCTCATGACATCCTCCATGCACACCGATCAGGATTGCGCCGAAGAGGCAGCACGTCATATTGCCTTGGCAACACAGGCACCGCGGACTTCGACCTGAAACTAGGCATCGTAAGAGTTGAAGGGACAGCCATCGACTGAACCATCGACTGAACCATTGACAGGAACCAGCCCTGCCATGACTACATTGAAGTGGACGCCCTTCATGCCAGTCTTCAAGCGGTTCTCCAGTACGACCTTCACCAGGTACCGGTCCAGCTGTACCCTGCGGTACTACAACAACGCCTGAAGTATTTAGACTGGAACCATGAGAATCGTCATACAACGGGTCAGCCATGCCCGAGTCGATGTGGTCGACGAGCAAGGACAGCCGGATCCTGATTTTAAACCCCAAAGCATCGGCACAGGACTCTTGCTTCTAGTGGCCGTCCAGGACAGCGACGGCGATGCCCAAGTGGACTATGCCGTCCGCAAGCTGACCCGGATGCGCATCTTCGCCGACGAGGAGGGCCGGATGAACCGGTCGGTCCTGGACTGCGGCGGCTCCATCCTCTCCATCTCCCAGTTCACCCTTTACGCGGATCTGCGTCGCGGCAACCGTCCAAGCTTCATGGCTGCGGGAGAACCCCGACATGCCCAAAAGGTCTGGCAGGACCTGAACCGGGCGCTGGCCGCGACCGGTGTGCCAGTTGCCGTCGGACAATTCGGCGCCCACATGCGAGTGGATCTGGTCAACGACGGACCGGTGACCATCCTGCTGGATACCGACCGGCTGATGAAGACGGCAGCTCCTGCAGCGACTATTTGACGATGGGCCGCAGGGGCGCCGACACATCAAGCTGATGCTTGTCGCCGATCTTGGTTGGATCGTTGATGATCTTGTCGACCACCGCCTGCTTGAGCTTCAGGTCGGAGCCGTCGCCCCAGATGATGACATGGTTGCCCTGGTCCAGCTCGGTGGTGATGGAGTCCTGGGTTTCCGCAGTCACCTTGGTCACCGAATGACGCATGGCCTCGGGCATGGTCGACAGTATCCGCAGGGTCTGCCTGACCGCCTGATCCTGCTGGGCACGATTGACAGTGGACACCTGGATGACCGGCACTCCCTTCACCGGCTTGGACACAGTATTGAGCACCCTCCCCTGTCTGTCTACGGCCGTCAGTTTGTCCTGCGCATCCTTGAAGACCGCAGTGGGCTCCTGGGCATCGAAGGTCACCTCCAGACCGTGCGGAAAACTCTTGCGGACCTTGGCATCGGTCACCCCGGCCATGCCGCTGATCTCCTGCTCGACTCCATTAGTGGAAATCAGCAGCAGCGAGCGATCCCCCTGATGAGCCACGATTGAGGCCACCCGATCGTTGGACACCCAGGCATTGCCGCCGCTGACATCGATCTTTTCGGTCTGCAGGCGGAAGACCGGCGAGAGAAAAAGCAGCCATGACAGTCCTGCAATCAGAGCCATGACCAGGAGGGCGACACCTGTCCGGATCAGGACCAGCCTGCGGCTGACCTTCTTCTTCTCGCGCACACGGGCCTGAAAGTCCAGAACCTTGGGCCGTACGAAGATCCCCAGCCCCTGATCCTCCTGGTCGGTGCCAATCCTGCCTGAGACGGGTCGGTCCGGCGGTATGGTCCGGGCATCGACGAATCCGCCGGCCGAAGTCGTCGAGCGTGAGAGCGCAGACTTGGATGTCACAGACTTGGAGGCTGAGGCGCTGCTGCCTTTGACCAGCGAGCGGGAGGATGAAGAGGCCGACCTTGGGCTACGTGTCCTGGAGCCGCCTGCATTCTTGGCACGATTGGGACGACCCTTGAGACGCTTGGACCGCTTGAGACGCCTGCCCCTGCCGCCTGTCTTTTCAGCCTTGGACCGGCGACCTGCCAATCCCGCAGCATCGGAAGCGGCCGACCTGCCCGATCTGGCGGTTCTGCCGGTCTGCGGTTCCTCTCCCAAAGGCTTGGTGGTGCGCCCAGACCGGGCTGTCCGTGCGGCCTTGGCAGCCCGAACGGCCCTGCTTCTGGAAGAGGCTCCGCCGGAGGCGCTGCGACCCTTGCCGGTCTTCACTGTTCGTCCCGTTCAGCCAGCCTGTCAAGAATGACCGGTCCCATGGCGGTGACATCGCCGGCGCCTACGGTCAGGATCACATCCCCCGGCTCTGCCCGCTCGGCCAGATCCAGAGCTGCCTGATGCATGTCCGGGCAGGCCCGGAAGACAGCTCCGGTCGACCTCTTCCCGGAATCCTGGGACTCATGGTTCGATGCCTTGCGAGCGGCGGCAGGGATGGTCCCGGCATCCACGCCCGGAAAATCGCTGGCCAGCTCACGGGCGGGGAAGATGTCGGTTACGTTCACATCGTCCGCCAGGGACAAAGCATCTGCGAACCGGTCAGCGAAGATGGCCGTTCGCGAATACAGGTGAGGCTGGAAGAGCACCCTGATGGTCCGCCCCGGATAACGCCGTCTGGCGGCGGTCAGCAGAGCAGCGATCTCCGTAGGATGATGGGCGTAATCGTCCACTACGGTGACCCCGTGCTGGATTCCACGGACCTCGAAGCGTCGAGAGGCCCCACGGAAGTCTGCGGCAGAAGCGGCGGCCGTATCCGGGGCCATTCCCAACAGGATGGCGGCGATGATGGCCGCGGCTGCATTGCGGGCATTGTGAATGCCGGGAATCGCCAAGTCCACCTGCAATTCGAGCGGCTTGCTGGCATCCAACCCTGCTGCCTGAAGCACCTGCGCCGGGAGAGCCAAACGGCAATGCTCACGACCGCTGCCGCTGCTTTCGGACTCGGACTCGATGCGAACCAGGCCGAGGACCCCGGGCAGGGAGCCCATATTCAGCTGGGGATCCGAAGCATAGACGATGATCTTGGCCTGGCAGTCCCCGTGCAGCCGCCGCAGCACCTCCAGGGCGCCCTGGTCGTCCCCGCAGACCACCAGGAAGCGGCGGGCATGCCGGGCATGTTCCACGAAGGCCTGGTGGAAAGCGTCAGCCGTGCCGTAGTGGTCCAGATGGTCGGGCTCCACGTTGGTGATGATGGCGATGTCGGGAGTGTACTTGCCAAAGCTGCCGTCGGACTCGTCCGCCTCGGCCACCAGGACCCGTCCGGCTCCCACATGCCCCCCGTCCATGGGCCCCTGGCCGCTCTGAAGGCTGCCCCCGATGGCGTAGCTGGGATCGGCCAGATCCCCTTGGCCGCCCTTGGTCAGCAGGTGGGCCAAGAGCGCGCTGGTGGTGGTCTTGCCATGGGCACCGGCCACGGTGACTGAAATTCTGGAGGCCATGAGCAGGGCCAGAATGTCACTGCGGTGGACCAGCCGGGCGCCGGCCTCGCGAGCTGCCAGAATCTCGGGATTGTCAGGCTTGATGGCACTGGACCAGACCACCGTGCGAGCCCCGGCCACGTTGCTGGCGTCCTGACCGATGGCGACCGGGATTCCCAGCTGACGCAGGCGGCGGGTCTTGTCCCCCTCGGCACGGTCGGAGCCCGAGACCTGCGCCCCCTCCTGGTGAAGCATCTCGGCCAGCACGCTCATCCCGGCCCCGCCGATGCCGATGAAGTGGGTGGGCCCCAGATCCTTGGGGTCGCGCACTCCGGCCTGGACCAAGGCAGGCAGGCAGGGGTCCAGAACCGGCAGGGACCGGTCGCCGCCGCCCTGCCGACCGGGCACAGTATTCAATTCATGCTTGGGCACAGTAGTTGCATCTCCTCCAACAGTTCAGGACCGTTCAGGACGGTCGCCCGTCGCCTGCCTCCATTATGCCCGATTAGGCCCTCCCAGAGTCCTTGCGGGCAAGGTGTTGGTCGGCCATGGTCAGGATCTGCTCAGCCATCACCTGGGCAGCGTCGCGAATCCCGTACCCCCAGGCCCGGCTGCGCATGTCAGCCAGCCTATCCTTATCAGCCATAAGAGCAGGGACGTGCTGGGCCACCCATTTGGCGTCCAGCGCCGCATCATCGACCATGAGCCCTCCCCCGGCCTGAACGACTGGCTGGGCGTTGAATCGCTGCTCGCCGTTGCCGATGGGCAGGGGCACGTAGACGGCGGGCACCCCCAGGGCGGCCAGCTCGCTGACAGAGCCGGCACCAGCCCTGCAGACCACCAAGTCGGCACAGGCGAAGGCCAGATCGATCCGCTCCAAGTATTCAGCCATGTGGTAGTCCCCCCGGCCCTGGTGGGCCGGGTCCAAATCGTTGATGGCCGCATCGCCCAGATCAGCCGCCACCTGCTCTCTGACCTGGTCGGCCTTGCCGCGGCCCGTCAGATGGATGACCTGGGTTCGCTCCAATAGTTGCCGGGCCGCGCCAGCCACCGCCTTATTCAGGCTGAGCGCGCCCAGGGATCCCCCGGTGACCAGCAGAATGGGCCTATCGGGATCCAGACCCAGGGACCGTGCCGACTCCCGGCGAGCGCCCGAGGGATCAGCCTCCATCCGCTTGGCCAGCCGGGCGATGGCTGGCCGCAGGGGAAGACCCACGCGGCGCACAGGCACTCCGGCCCGGGCTCGGATGCCGGTATCCTCATAGGCTGTACCGACGAAATCAGCCCAGCGAGCGCCCAGTTTGTTGGCCATGCCTGCCCGGGCGTTCTGCTCGTGGACGACGATGGGCAGACCCAGGTTCCGCGCAGCCCTGTAGGCCGGCGCCGAGGCATAGCCACCAAAGCCGACCACCAGGTCGGCCGACCGATCCTGCAGATATTCTCGGACTCGCTGCACCTCATGCCGCCAACGCCGGGGAAAGCCCAGGGCGGCCTTGCCGGGGCGACGGGGGAAGGGCACCTTCTCAATCAGGTCCAGGGGAAGTCCGGCGGCCGGCACCAGGTCGTGCTCCAGCCCGACAGCAGTACCGATCACGCTGACAGCCGCCTGGGGGCAGCGTTCCTGAATGGCCGCAGCCACGCTGAGCAGGGGGTTGACATGCCCTGCCGTTCCCCCTCCGGCCAGCACCAGATGGGGACCAGCGCCCTTACCGGCATGCTCCTGGTCGTCCCCAGGCATCCCGTTCTCGGTCCTCGTCGCTGTCGTCATCCCTGAATCCGCTTCCTCTCCGCCATATCCATTCCATATCTCATGACCCGTCTGTGGCCGCCTTCACGTCCGGCTGAGTCCGAATCATCTGCAGGGCCACCCCGGCCGAAGCCAGGCAGGAGATCAGGGCGGTCCCTCCAGCCGACACGAAGGGCAGGGGCAGGCCGATGACCGGCAACAGGCCCAGAACCACGCAGATGTTGACCAGTGCTTGACCCACCAGCCATACATCCAGGCAGATCAGCACCATGCCCGCATACCGGTTCCTGGTGGTCAGGGCGATCCTCAGCATGCACCAGCCCATGACCACGAAGACCAGAATAAGCATGGCCGCCCCTACAAAGCCCAGCTCCTCGCCGATGACAGCGAAGATGAAGTCATTGTGCGCCTCGGGCAGGTAGTTCCACTTCTCCCTGGAGTTGCCCAGCCCGACCCCGGTCAGGCCCCCCGAGGCCATGGCATACAGTCCGTGGATGGACTGGTAGCAGACACCCTGAATGTCATCCGCCGAGCACTTGCCGTAGGCGGCCATGATCCGCTGGGTCCGGTTGCTGTTGCCGTAGACCGAAAAGCCGATGACCGCGGCCATCCCCAGAACTGCCAGGCTGAGCAGCCAGCGCAGGGGGAAGCCCGAGACCAGGAAGGCCACGAAGCCGATGATGACGATGATCATGGCCGTTCCCAGATCCTTGCCCAGCATGATCAGCAGGAAACTGATCAGAAAGCCGGCGGCCGGCCTGGCATAGGCCTTTGCCTGGCTCTTCAGGTCGGAATCCTTGCCAGCCTGCCGTTGGGCTTCGATCAGGGCCTGGGGCAGCCACAGGCACAGGGCCAGTTTGAGCAGCTCGGCCGGCTGCATGGAGATGCCCCCCACCGAGATCCATCCCTCATTGCCGTTGGCAGACCGCCCCAGGGGAGTACGCGTCAGCAGCTGAACACCCTGGCTGACAATCAGAAACCCGGTACTCCAGCTCCGGTAGCGGTCGATGCTGATCCTTACGGCCAAAAGGGCCAGCAACAGCCCCACCACGGCGTATATGCTCTGACGAATAACCTGGCTCCAGGGAGAGCTGCCCTGGGCCACCAGATCCACAGCCGAGGAGGAAAAGACCATCATCAGGCCGAAAACCGTGGTGGCGACGACCGTAGCCAAAAAGCCGTAGTAGCACCAGAGCGGGTTGAGAATGGCCCGCCAGCCCCGGTAGTCCCCCTTGCCGCCAGACCCCCGGGAGGGAGCCTTGTGCGGATCAGTGTCGCGCTTCATGCTCGTGGACCCACTGTTCGGCCTGCTGGGCAAACTGGTCGCCCCGGTCGGCATAGGAGGCGAACTGGTCCATGGAAGCGCAGGCGGGGGCCAGCAGAACCACTTGGCCAGGCTGTGCATAGGAGCCGGCGGCACGGACGGCCCGGGCCATAACCTGATCGCCGGCACCAGGGTCGATCAGGGTAACCGGCAGATCGGGCGCCTGGTCCTTGATGGCTTGAACTATGGGCTGCTGATCCTGACCGATGACCACGGCTGCAGCCAGCTTGGACCTGCGGGACCGGACCAGATCGTCAAAGCGGGCGCCCTTGGCCAGCCCGCCGGCCAGCCAGACCACCTGGCCGTCATGGTAGCTGGCCAGGGAGGCCTCGGCGGCATGAGCGTTGGTGGCCTTGGAGTCGTCGACAAAACGGATGGCCTGCGAACCCTGGCCCAGGGTGGCCACCGTACTGATCCTGTGGTCGCCAGGGGTGAAAGCACGCATGGCTTCGATGGCCGCGTCGACCTTGGCTCCAGCACCCAGGGCCAAAGCCAGGGCGCAGAGGGCATCAGCCAGCAGATGGGGGTAGACCGTGCCGTCAGGCTCGCACAGATCCGTCAGGTCGGCCACCCGGACCAGCCTGACGCCCTCCTCAAAATCATGACCGGTCAATCCGCTGCGGTCTATGACCCAGCCATCCTCTACGCCCAACTGCCCAGGCTCGGGCCGACCCAGGGTGAAGCCCACACGTCGGCAGCCTGGGGCTGGCTGCGCCTGCCTGGCCAGTTCAGAGACCCGGGAGTCGTCAGCGTTGTAGACCAGGGCCTTGCGCACGCCCCGGTAGATGCGCGCCTTGTCGGCCGCATAGGCCTCAAAGCCACCGTGCCAGTCCAGGTGGTCGTCGGCCAGATTGGTGATGGCCGCGCACTCCAGGGTCGGCGAAAAAGTGAAGTGCAGCTGGAAGGAGCTCAGCTCTACGCAGAGCATGTCGTTGTCGGAGTCCAGAACGGCTGTGGATACGGCCTTGCCGATGTTGCCCACCGCAGGGGCCGTGAACCCGCTGGCCTGCATCATGGCGGCGACCATCCTGGTGGTCGAGGTCTTGCCATTGGTGCCGGTGATTCCGATCCAGGGGGCTGGCCGGCCGGTCCGGGCTGCGGGCACCCGCAGCATCCAAGCCATCTCCACTTCGCTGACCACAGGGATGCCCCGACGCTGCGCCTCAAGGATAAATGGGGTGCGCGGATTGAAGACGGGCGAGGCCATGACCAGGTCCACCTGGCTCCAGTCCACCTGGTCGAAGTCATGAAGATCGGCCTGCGGGGCGCGCTGGTCCACAGTGATCACCCCGGCCGCCCGGCCTCGCAGGGCTGCGGCCACGCTCCGTCCGGAAATGCCCAGCCCGGCGACCAGTACACGCTTCTGGCTCAAGTCCATATCCATGAACACCTCATTCCGCTAGCTCCGGCATCTGCTTGGCATGATACCGGCTGCCGAAGTCCGGTACCGTGAATGGACGCGCTCAGATGGGCAGCCCAGAGCGGACCACCCAGTCTGCATAGAAGCAGACCAGGGCCAGCAGGACGAAGATCAGGTCCACCATCCAGAACCGGACAACCACCTTGGACTCCTGCCAACCCATCAGCTCGAAGTGGTGGTGGATGGGCGCCATCTTGAAGACCCGCTTGTGGGTGAGCTTGAAGTAGCCCACCTGGATGACGTCGGAGGCGGCCTCGCCCACGAAGAGCCCGCCCAGGATGACCGCCAGAAGCTCGGTATGAGTGGCGATGGACAGGGCTGCGAAGAGCCCGCCCAGGGCCAAGGATCCGGTGTCTCCCATGAAGATGGAGGCCGGATTGGTGTTGTACCAGAGGAAGCCGAAGCAGGCCACGGCCGCGCAGCAGGCGATGATGGCCAGGTCCAGGGGGTCGGAGACCGCGTAGGCATGGCCGGGATGGCTGCCGCCCTTCAAGTGGTAGCTTTCCCAGAAGGCGATGACCGTGTAACCCACGAAGGCGATCATGGAGGAGCCTGAAGCCAGCCCGTCAAGGCCGTCAGTCAGGTTGACCGCATTGCTCCAGGCCGTCATCAGCAGATTGACCCAGATGATGAACAGCACCACGGACAGGACGCTGCCTGCCATTCTGAAGTCGATGATGGGCTGCTCCACGAAGGAGATGCCCGCCTGGGCGCTGGGGTACCCGTTCTTGGTGGGCAGCTTCAGAGCCAGCACCGCGTAGATGGTGGCCAGTATGAACTGGCCGATGAACTTGGCCCTGACCGACAGGCCCAGGTTCTGCTTCTTGCGCACCTTGGCGAAGTCGTCGATGAAGCCCAGGAAGCCCATGGAGAGCATGGCGAACAGCACCAGCATGGCCGACAGGGACACGGATTCCCCCCGCGACAGGTAGCGGTAGAGCGCCGAGGCTGCCCAACCCAGCAGGATGGCCAGGTTGATGATCAGCCCGCCCATGGTCGGGGTGCCGCGCTTGACCAGGTGGGACTTGGGCCCATCCTGGCGGATGTACTGGCCGTAGTGCAGACGGTGGACCAGCCGTATCAGCAGGGGGGTGCCTGCCAGCGTCACCACCAGGGCGACCAGGATTCCGATGATGAGGGCAATCACAGTGTGTACTCCAACTCTTGGATTCTGTCCTTGAACGTTCTACCCCGCTGTGGGGATGCCAGCAGATTCATGGCTCAGCCCTGCCACCGGTCGGCCAGACCGGACAGGCCGGACATGTGCGAGCCCTTGAGCAGGACAAGATTTTGCCGGTCAGGATGCTTGGCGCATAGGCGGCGAACCATGTGATCGGCCTGGTCAGCATCCTGGGCGAAGAGGACTCGCATGGCCCCAGGCTGTTCCTCGCTCCGACCAGATAGGCCGCCAGCGCCACGGACAAGGGCATGAACCAACCCGTCCATCTGCTGATCCCGGCAGCCCACCGCGACCAACGCATCAATGCCCAACCGACGGCAGTAGGCGCCGATCTCCTGGTGCAGCTGCTCCCCTTGGCCGCCCAGCTCAAGCATGACCCCCAGGACAGCTATCCGATAGACCGGGCCATCGGATCCCTTCCAGGCGGCCAGGGCGTCCAGACCAGCCCGCACGGAGTCGGGATTGGCGTTGAAGGAATCATCGATCAGCGTGAAGGAGGCATCCGGCAGCAGGACCGAAGACAGGGCCATCCGATGCGGGCTTATTTGCCGCTGTCGACCCAGCTCATCGGCGATGCGTTCTGCGTCCAGACCCAGAGCGTGGGCTACCGTGGCGGCAGCCAGGGCGTTCATGACATTGTGCCGCCCCGGGATGCCCAGACGCAACCGCACTGGTTGCTGGCCAGGCAGACGCAGCTCGAAGGCCGGCCTGTCCAGGCTGTCGCTGTCAAGGTAGCGAGCCGAGCCGTCCAGGCTGCGGTCCTGACCGCCGTCCTCAGCGGCCATGCCAAACCGCAGAACAGGGCCAGAGGCCAGATCAGCCATGGCAGCCACCCGGGAATCGTCTGCGTTGAGCACGGCGGTCCCGCCCGGCACCAGACCTTGCACGATCTCGCTCTTGGCCTGGGCGATGCGATCCACGGAGCCGAATTCGCCCAGGTGGGCCACTCCCACCTTGAGGACCAGAGCCATGTCCGGGGGAACCATTGTGGTCAGCCGGGCGATCTCACCCAGGTGGTTGGCACCCATCTCGGCCACCAGATACCGGGTGTCAGGCCCCACCTCCAAGGCAGTCAGAGGAAGGCCGATCTCGTTGTTGAAAGACCCGACAGGGGCCACCACCGGACCAAGGAGTGCCAGCAGGGAGGACAGCAGATCCTTGGTGGTGGTCTTGCCGACGGATCCGGTGATGCCAATCACCGTAAAGGGTTCTGACGCTGCGCGCCGACGGTCTATGCTGGCCCGGGCCAGCAGCCCCAAGGCGTCAACCGTATCGTCCACAAGAATCTGGGGCAGGTCAGCGCCCGGAACGAGATGGTCGACCAGGGCCGCCCGGCAGCCCTTGGCTCCCAGGCCGGGAACATAGTCATGGCCATCCACGTGCTCGCCCTTGATGGCTACGAAGAGTCCATCGGGCTTGGCCTGACGGGAGTCGGTCACCACCCGCATGCGCACGGACCGCTGGTCGGATTCGTGACCAGGACTGACCTCGACCAGCCGACCGTGCACATATTCGACGACCTCTTCCAGGGTCATGGGCATGGACCCGGCCCCTACAGACTGACTCATCCTCACCTCTCAGGACATTTCGCGGGAGACGCGCAGGGCGCTCCTGATGTTGTTGCGTTTGACGCCGGCGGCCATGGTCATGGCGATGCACAGGGACAGGTCGTCGCTCTGTGCATCGGCGGGCAGGGACTGCCGGGCCAGCCCGTCGGATTCCTCGTTGCGCCGGGCTACGATGGTGTGCCCGCCCAGGCTGAACCCATATCGGCGGGCCCTGGAGATCAGCCGAACGTGCCGCATATCGCGCGTGGAGCCCTCCTGGGCGCCCAGGGCCACTACATCCAGATCCACCGCCTGCAGGGCATCCCTGGCCAGGGTCTGTTCGTCCACGGAGATGACCACGGCGGCCGCCCCGTCCTCCAGGGCGATGGACAGACTGCGTTGCACATCGAACATGCTCAGGGGATATTCCAGGTCCAGTCGCCGGTCCAGCGAGTACGAACCCTTGGAGCTGAGAATGCCGACGGGATTGCCCAGCACGTGCAGGAAGTCGGCCAAGAGATCCACCTGCTCCTGCACCTGGGAACCGACCAGGGCGAAGACGGCCAGGGCTCCCGAAGGATCCCCTGCGGCGTTGGACAGCAGCTGGCCCATCTGCCAGGCGTGCATGGTGCCGAAGAGCAGGGGTATGCGGGCCCGTCCCACCTGTTGACGGGCCGAGGTCGGCAGCAGGGCTGCATAGGCCCCTCGACGCTCGGCCTCCTCGATCATGCCCTGGTCCACCTGCCGGTCTGCTGGCACATACAGACTGCCGGGCCGCACTGAGGGCAGGTCGTCCACCAGTGAGGTCACCGTAACTGGTTCAGCGAAATCGGGGACCAAGGTCAGCCCGTAGCGTCCTTTGAGCTGACCCAGGGTCAACCGTCGGGAGATTGATTCACTCAGCGCACTCATGCTGCAATCTCTCCTTCGTCCGGGAACGCCATGATGCCTGCCGGTATCACCATGTTACCGGGATAGCATCGGTTCTGGGCCCAGACGTGGGGACCTGGTATTTCTGCATAAGGAATTCACCGATCTGAGCGAAGATGGGGCCGGCGGTGATGCTGCCGAAAACGCCATCGCTGCTGTGGGGATTCTTCAGGACTACGGTGACAACATAGTGGGGGTCGTCAGCAGGCAGGATGCCCACCCAGTCGCTGATGATGCCGCCCAGGCCGCCCGAGCTGTCGGCCACCTCGGCGGTGCCGGTCTTGGAGGCCACCCGATAGCCATCCACCTTGGCTGTATTCTGGTACTTTTCAGCCACCGACTCCATGCCGTTCATGACCGTAGCCGCCACCTTCTCGTCCACTACCCTCACCCGGTTGGCGTTGACGGCACCCTGGCCGCGGATGATGGTCTGGTCGGCCCGGACCCCCTTGTTGGCCAGGGTGGCGATGACGTTGGTCAGCTGGATGGCGTTGGTGGCATAGCCCTGGCCGAACAATACCGTGTTGCGCGTGCGTCGGTCCCAGGTCTGAGGCGAAGTCAGCAGGCCCTTGGACTCCCCCGGCAGGCCCAGGGACGAGGCCTGGCCGATGCCAAAGCGGGTCAGATAGTCGTAGCGCTTCTGATCCGGGTAGTGTTCGCCGGCCATGACCATGCCCACGTTGGAGGAGTTCTGCAGAATGCCGGCAAGGGTCCAGTGCTCGGCTGGATGGTCGAAGGCATCCTTGTACTGCTGGTTGTCCACGGTGATGTGGTCGGGCACAGTGAAGCGGTCGCTCATGGAGTGCACCTGCTCCTGAAGCATGCCGGAGATCGAGATGGTCTTGCCGATGGAGCCGGGCTCGAAGGTCTCCGCCACCGCCCGCGAGGAGTTGACCTTGGCCTGGTCGCTGCCAGCCTGGTAATCGTCAGTGTCGGCCAGGGCCAGGATCTCGTTGGTGCGGGTGTCCTGGACGACGGCCAGGGCCCAGTCGGCATGAAAGCGCTGGCAGCCCGACTTGAGGGCCTGACGGACGTACCACTGAACGTCCTGATCAACGGTCAGGGTCACATCCTTGCCGTTGACCGGATTGCGCTGACGGGTCACGGTTCCGGGGATCTCCTGGCCAAGCATCCCCTGCTGGTAGACCGTGTAGCCGTCAGAGCCGGTCAGCTGCCTATTCTCCATCTGCTCGATCCCGGCCACGCCCTTGCCGCTGTCGTCGATGCCCCCGATCAGGGCTCCCATCAGATCCGCATGAGGATAGGTGCGTTCGCTGCTCAGCTCTGCCGTGATGATCCCCTGCAGCCCCAGCTTGTCGATGGAGCGCTTGACCTCGGGAGTCACCCGCTTGGCCAAGACCACGTACCGTCCGGGGACGCTGAGTTTGCCGCCCAGCTCCATGGCGTTCATTCCCAGGGCCGGCGCCAGGAGGCGGGCCACGCCGGCAGCACCGTCAGCGCCCACCGGGTGGCCTTTGATGCTGTGGCAGTCGCTGCCTGTGCGCTTGGTGCAGTTGACAGGTATGAAGGAGGCGGCCGCTTCGGGGTCACCGATGATGTTGTACCGCTCCAGGCTCTGGGCCAGCACGCGGCCATTGACGTCCAGGATGCGGCCACGCTGGGCCTTGATGGTGTGCGGCACGGTGCGGCCCGCCGCAGCGGCTTGGGCCATGGACCTTCCGTCGAAGAGCTGGATATAGGCCAGCTTGCCCAGGGCCAGGGCGGCCACCAGGACCAGGATCAGGCCCACAGACAGCGAACGCTTGCAGAAGGAGAGGTGCCAGGAGCGCTTGGTTCCCTTGCCGCTCATGGATGCCCCGCCTTGCCCTGGGCATCCTGAGGGGGCTTGTAGCCCTGCAGATCGATGGAGTTCAGGCCCTGCTGAGGCTGCATGCCCAACTGCTGGGCCTTGTCCGGCAAAGAAGCCTGGAGCTGGTCGAGCTTGTTCTGGTCATCCTGGACGTCCTGGTTGAGATTGCTGATCTCATGCTGGATCTGGGTAGCTTCGAAGGAGTCCTGGACCATCTGGGTGCGCAGCATCAGAGAACCGAACATGCAGGCAGCCAGAAAAACCACGGAGGCCATGATCCGCAGCAGGGGGTTGCCGCGGGTGCGCGTCCAGCCAATCAGACGCCTGGCCCCCTCAGCCACTGGGCCTCGTTCGGGATGGCGGTCCTTGCCCGGTTTTCCTGTGCCCTTGATCAGACTGAGCTCAGGCCTGGTGGGCATCTCCTGAATGCGGGGATGGCCCTTGTCCGCAGACGCCTTGGAACGGACTGAACGAGCTGGCATGGTCATGACCGGCGCCTCGATTCCGAACCATGGCCGACGCGGCGATGACGACCATCCGAGCCCTCACCACGGGCCTCGGCCTGAAGCCGATGACGACGCTCCTCGGGGATGGCTCCGATCATCTCCACGGCCCGCAGGCGCACTGAAGCCGATCTTGGGTTGCGTTCCCGCTCGGCCGCGTCGGCCTTAATGGCCCCATGAGTCAGATCCGATAGATAGGGGCGAGCCTGATCGGGCACCACCGGCATGCCCGCCGGCAGGTCCACGTGCAGCCCTGGCGCCATGAAGCGCTTGACCATGCGATCTTCCAGGGAGTGGTAGGACTCCACAATCAGACGGCCCCCCTGAGCCAGCCGCAGCATGGCCTGGGGCAGGGTGCGCCTCAAACGATCCAGCTCCCCGTTGACCTCGATGCGCAGGGCCTGGAAAACCCTCTTGGCCGGATTGCCCGGGGGACGATGGCCGCGCGGCACTGCCCTGTCGACCAGACGGTCCAGCTGGGCCGAGGTGGTCAGCGGCTGCTCCTGCCTGGCCTCGACGATGGCCCGAGCGATGCGTCCTGCATAGCGTTCCTCCCCATACCGGGAGAAGACGTCAGACAGCCGGGCCTGGTCGTACTCGGCCAGGACCTGCGCGGCCGTCAGCTCCTGGCTGGTATCCATGCGCATGTCCAGCGGGGCATCCTGACGGTAGGTGAATCCCCTGTCGCGCTGGTCGATCTGCAGAGAAGACAATCCCAGATCCATGAAAACCAGGTCCACTTGCCCCAGGCCCAGGGCATCAAGCTGCTGGTCCAGCTGATCAAAGGGGGCATGAACCGGCGTGAAGCGGTCGGCCAGACCCTCGTCGCGCATCCGGCCAGTGGCCAGATCCAGGGCCTGGCTGTCCCTGTCTATGCCAATAAGACGGGCCTCAGGGCAGGACTTGAGGAAGGCGGTGGCGTGACCAGCCAGGCCCAGCGTGCAATCCACAGCCACGGCCCCCGGGTGCTCCAAGGCGGGTCGAGCCAGCGCAAGGCAGCGTTCCAGCAGGACGGGACGGTGGACCCTGCCGCTGTCCACGGCCTCCTGGTCGGGAGGATTGCGATCTGACATCAGGGCCTCCATCAGCAATCCACCGCCGGAAGAACATCATCAGCAATGTCGGCGTAGCCCTGCTCCTTGCTCTCCAGGTAGGCAGTCCAGGAATCCTGATCCCAGATCTCAGCACGGGTGCCCACGCCGATGACCACGACGGGGCCCGTCAGCCGTGCATATGAGCGCAGCATGGGCGGAACCAGGATGCGGCCCTGCTTGTCAGGGACCTGGTCGACGGCGCCGGACAGGAATACGCGCAGGTAGTCCCTGGCCGACTTGTCGCCCATGGAGGTGTGCTGGATGCGCACGGCCATCCGTCGAAATTCCTCGGTGGGCAGCAGGCTGACGCAACGTTCCTGGCCACGGGCCATGACCAGGCCCTGACCCAGCTGGGCGCGGAACTTGGCGGGCAGAGCCAGGCGGCCCTTGGAATCCATCTTGGGGGTGTAGGTGCCCAGAAGCATGGGCGGCAGGGAAGGCGAGGCGGCATCTGCGTCGTATGTATCGGCCATGCCCCACCTCCAATGCCAGTTTGGTAACCATGGGACGGCCCCATCGGGTAGCGTCCCCTACGCAGTGCTCCCCACTTTACCCCACTTATCCCCATTGCTCACCACCTTGACACCGCTTCAGGCCCAAATCCAACCATTCGCCTCACCGACGGGTTCGCCTCGGCGTTTCGCCACCCGGCAAGGAGGGCGCGGCCAGGGGTCAGATGGACCGAAAAAATGTAGAGGTCGAGCGGTATATTGGATCATCCGATTTTGAACATTCCACAGAACGGACACACATGTCGAGCTATTCCTCACAGCTGCATGAAGAGCAGACGGCGGTGGACAGGGCCTACGGCCGTCTGGACGAGCTGCGGGCGCAGGCCAGGACCAGACTGGACGCGGTTCGGGCCGCCGGCTCTCACGGTTCCCCCACGCAGCGTACCGAGCGGGATTCCTTCGCCAACATGTATGAGGACCGGCTCACCCAGCTGCGGGCCGTAGAGGACCGTCTGGTCTTCGGCCGACTGGATACAGCCCAGGGCGGCCGGCGATATATCGGGCGACTGGGTCTGCTGGACAGCAATCACGAGCCAATCCTGACCGACTGGCGTGCCGAGGCCGCACGCCCCTTCTACGAGGCCACCCCGGCGGATCACGGCGACATCGTCATGCGTAGGCACATCACCCTCAACTTCCGCCAGGTCACCGGCATCGAGGATGAGGTTCTGGACCTGTCGGCCCCGGAAGTGGACAAGGCGGCCCAGGGCGGCACCCTGGCCGGCGAGGGCGCGCTCATGGCATCCCTGTCCAGCCGCCGCACCGGGCAGATGACCGACATCGTGGCCACCATCCAGGCTGAACAGGACCGGATCATCCGCTCCCCCATGACCCGTCCGCTGGTGGTCCAGGGCGGACCGGGCACCGGCAAGACGGCCGTGGCTCTGCACCGGGCGGCTTATCTGCTCTACACTCACCGGCGCCGACTGGAGAGTTCAGGCGTGCTGATCGTCGGGCCCAGCAACGCCTTCCTGCACTACATCGACCAGGTTCTGCCCTCCCTGGGCGAGACCGGAGTGCTCAGCCGCACCATGGGCGACCTCATCCCCGGCATCAGCACCGACCGCCAGGAGGACCCGCACGTGGCCCGGCTCAAGGGGGACATCCGCATGGCCGAGGCTGTAGCCAACGCGGTCGCCTCCCGTGAGCGGGTGCCTGCCTCCCTGCCCACGGTCAAGGTGGATGGGGTGGCCGTCCCCATGCTGGCGGTCGACCTGGAACAGGCCCTGATCGATGCCCGACGCAGCCACCAGCCCCACAACAAAGCCAGGAACACCTTTGTGCGCTCGGCCCTGAACGCCATGACCGCCCGCTATGCCGAAGGGGTGGACTATCAGCCCGGAGCCGAGGAACTCGCCCGGGTCACCTCCCTGCTGCGGCTGAACGACCAGGTGCGGAGGACTCTCAACCTGGCCTGGCTGCCCATGAACCCCCGCTGGCTGGTCAACGACCTCTGGTCCAGGCCGGACCGTCTACGCCGGTTCGCCCCCTGGCTGACTTCTGAACAGATTGATCTGCTGACCCGCCAGGATGGCGCCGAACTGACCGTATCCGACATCCCCATCCTGGACGAGGCCATGGAGCTGCTGGGCCCCGACCCACGCCAGGCGGACCGCGAACAGGCTGAAAAGGCCCGTCGCGATGAGGAACGGCGGTTTGCCAGCGACACCTTGGCCCAGAATGGCATCGGCACAGGGATCGTGACCTCCCAGATGCTGTTGGATTCCATCAACGGTCAGGACGAGAACCAGGCAGCCACCCAGGCGGCCGCCGACCGTGAATGGGTCTACGGGCACATCGTGGTTGACGAGGCCCAGGAACTGACGGCCATGGACTGGAGGATGCTGATCCGGCGCTGCCCCTCCCGATCTTTCACCATCGTCGGGGACGTGGCCCAGACCGCAGCCCTGGGCGGCACCCGGTCCTGGGCCTCCACCATGGATGCGCTTTTCGGACCGGATGGTTGGGACCTGCGACAGCTGACCATCGACTATCGCAACCCTCGTCAGGTATCCAACCTGGCCTCCTCCTTCGCAGCCTCCGAAGGTCTTGAAGTTTCAACGCTCAAGGCCGTGCGAGAGGTGGAAGGCTCGGTCAGCCGCCTGCGGGCAGAGGATCAAGCAAGCCTGTTGGACCAGCTGCCTGACCTGGTAAGCGAGCTGGCAAAACGTCATCTGGGCAAGGACGGCACCGGACGCCTGGCCATTATCGTTCCTGGCGCCCTGGAAGCCGAAGTAATCTCACGGCTGCATATTGACAAGGCTCAGGAGCACCAGATCACGGTCACGACCACCGGTCACACCAAGGGCCTGGAGTTCGATGCCGTGGTTCTGGTTGAGCCTGGAGCCATTCAGGATGAAGCCCCTTCCAGGCTGAGCGCGGCGGCTGACCTCTATGTGGCCATGACGCGACCGACACAGGAGCTGGTCATCGCCCAGACTTCCGGGGATCACAGGCTGCTGGACCTGGGATGAAGTGCCTAGGTGCCAGGCCTACATCGTGCCTGGCGCCCCCGCTCGCTTCCAAAAACAGTCCGATCTCGTCACAAGCCAGCCCAGTCGCACACCGACGAAAGCTGCTGGCCTGTTGCTGTCAGAATGGCCGATGGCAGAATAGCCAATTCTAGGACTGCTGAATTGCAGACTGCTCTTCGGCAGACTGGTCTTCGGCGCGCAAGGTGTCGATGGCCTGCTGGAAGTCCTCCAGGTTGCTGAAGTTGCGGTAGACCGAGGCGAAGCGCAGATAGGCCACTTCGTCCAACTCCCTGAGAGGCTTCAGGATGGCCCTGCCGACCTCTTCCGAATCCACCTGAGCCAGGCCGCGTGAGCGCAGATCCTCTTCAACCTGCTGGCCCAGGAGTTTCAGGTCATTCTCGTCGATGGGCCTGCCTTGGCAGGCCTTCCTCACGCCAGCAATGACCTTGTCGCGGTTGAAGGGCTCGGCATTGCCTGAGCGTTTCATGACCAAGAGGATCGAGGTCTCCACCGTGGTGAACCGACGCGAGCATTGCGGACACTCACGGCGGCGTCTGATGGCATGGCCGTCGTCGCTGATTCGCGTATCCACAACCTTGGTATCGGGATTCTGGCAGAAAGGACAGTGCATATGCAATATCATAGCGCCAAAGAATCTCAAGACCCACGTATACCGGGCCTATCAGCGTATAACACTGGACAAACTCCTCGAATTCAGCTACTGCCTTCATCCAAACGACAGGTCATTGAGGCCCCGTCGTGCATCTTCTGGATCTAAAGCCGATGCCTCACTCGTCGCTGGGAATCAGAATTCGGTCCCCGACGCGCAGGTTGGGTGAGGACATATTGTTGATCTGCATGATGCGGTCTACGTTCTTGGTGACATCCTCGCCTTGCGGGGTGATTGCGGCCGCATAGGACCAGACATTGTCGCCCGGACGAACTGTTCTGGTGACGACTTCCTGTGGTCCTGGAGCGGAGCTGGCCGGACGAGCCATCCATCCGAACCCAGCCAGGGCCAAAGCTCCGACAGCCAGGAAAACCGCGATTCTGCGCAGGACAACACCCGCAAACCCCTGATCAGGCAGACAGGCATTGACAACTCTGCGAAGACGAGCCAAGACGGACGAGAACACAGAACGCACATAGGCCAGGCAGACCGAAAACAGGTTCGTCGTCGCAGACATGCGGGAACCAGCACAGGTACGGACAACCATGGCACACCTCTTTCGAACATTTGTTCTATCGAACAGATGTTCTCATTCTGGCACCGTGATGGTTATTTGGCAAGGCTGATTCGAACATTTGTTTGATTTTTCACTTCAGGCAGGTTAGACTGAGTTCAGTTTCCAAGGAAAGGAGCCCATCGTGAGTACCATCCCCTTCACCGGGTCCACGGCCACGAGCTCCCTCAACCAGTCCACTCTTGCCAACAGCGCCGGATCTCAGGAAACCGGCTCACCCTCAGCCAAGGACACAACGAAAGAAAAGGCAGCCACCTCCAAGAGTCCGAATCTGGAGTCTAGACCCAAACTGACCGATCGCCAGGCCAAGGTCTTGGAAGCCATCAAGCGGCACCTGTCAGAGCGCGGATTCCTGCCCTCCTACAGGGAGATCGGCAGAGACGCAGGACTGCGCAGCACTTCTTCCGTCAAGCACCAGCTTCAGGTCTTGCAGGATCTGGGCTACATCCGTCTGACTGCCAACAAGGGACGTGCCATAGAGCTGGTCCAGGATCAGCCTGAGCCAACTGCTGGAATCGCCAAGATCATGCCCTTCCCCGATACACAGGCCGACGAGGCCATCATGCAGTCGCGCGACGTGCCCCTGGTCGGCAGAATCGCCGCCGGCCAGCCCATTCTGGCCGAGCAGCATGTGGACGATGTCATGCGTCTGCCCGAACGTCTGACCGGATCCGGGGAGCTCTTCATGCTTGAGGTCCATGGGGATTCCATGGTCGATGCCGCCATCTGCGACGGGGACTTTGTCGTCGTCCGCCGCCAGCAGGAAGCTGAGAACGGAGATATCGTTGCAGCCCTGCTTGACGATGGAGCCACGGTAAAAACCTTCCGCCGCGAGGAGGGCCACGTTTGGCTGATTCCCCACAACCCGGCCTACTCCCCCATCGACGGCACCCACGCCGTCATCATGGGCAAGGTAGTCACCGTCCTGCGCAAGGTCTGAAGACTACATGTCCAAATGCTCGCCGCTGCTATCCCGGTGGCCCTGGGCTTCTATCTGAAAGGTCGTGTGTTCGACCGAAACAGGGAAATGATCGCGCAGGCAGCGTTGCATGCTGGTAAGAATGCGTTCGCTCTCAACAGCCGTCGTGCCCTGACGCACTACCACATGCGCCGTCAGCTGTGGCAGACCGGTGGAAACGCTGTTGGCATGCAGGTCATGTACCTCAAGTACGCCAGGCACGCCCTCCAGGTGCTTCCTGACCTTGGCTATGTCGAGGTCCGCCGGAGTCTCCTCAAGCAGCACAGAGACACTGCTGGCCAGCAGTTTGATCGCGCGGGGAATCATCAGCAGGGCGATCAGTCCTCCCGCCACGGCATCGAACCCGGCCCAGCCGGTGATCATCATGACCACGGCTGATACCAGAACCGCCACCGAGCCCAATGCATCGTTAACCACCTCGAGAAAAGCGGCACGCATGTTCAAATTGTCCTTGTGCCCTGAGGCCAGGACCAGAATGGATCCCACATTGGCAGCCAGACCCAAAAGTCCGAAGAAGAGCAGCAGTCCCTGCTGATGAACCTGATCCCGACCGGGCGACCAGAGCCGCAAGACGGCCTCAACGATGGCATAGATGCCCACAGCCAGCAGAACCAGAGCACCGCCAGCCGCCGTGATGACCTCCAGACGAGACCAGCCCCAGGTCCGTCGGTTCGTTGGGCGGCGCTCCATCAAGACAGCAGTAACCGTGGAGGCGATCAGCACAGCCATGTCGGTCATCATGTGCCCGGCATCGACCAGCAGGGCCAGGCTGCGGGTGACCAAGGCGCCGACGACCTCGGCAACAAAGACCGATCCCGTCAGCGCCAGGGTCGTCAGCAACTGTCGACGATGGGCGGATCCGCCGCCTTGGACACCACCTTCATGAGCACTCATGCATACCCCGATTCATCAGTCACCAAGGTAAGTCACCAGGGGCTGCAAGGCAAGAGTTTTCTGTGAAATACTCAGAAGCCGAACTTGCTGGCAGTCTCCTTGAGGGTCTCGGCGGAGCGCTTCAGAGCGGCCAGCTCGCCGTCGCTCAGCGGAGTGTTGATGTGGGTGTTGACCCCGTCACGGTTAAGCACGCTGGGCACCGACATGCACACGTCCGATATGCCGTGGAAGTCCTCCAGCAAAGAGCTGACCGGCAGGATGCGGTCGGTGCCGTTGAGGATGGACTCGATGATGTCCACGCCGGACATGGCGATGGCGAAGTTGGTCGCCCCCTTGCCCTCGATGATCTGGTAGGCGGCGTTCTTCACCTCCTGATGGATCTCCTCGCGCTTGGCCGCATCCAGAGGCTCGTGGCCAGGCAGCTCCATCCAGTCGCACATGGGCACCCCGCCGATGGTGGCCGAGCTCCAGAGCGGGACCTCGGAGTCGCCGTGCTCGCCGGCGATGTAGGCATGCACGTTCTTGACGTTGACACCGGTCTGCTGGCCGATCAGGTAGCGCAGCCGGGCGGAGTCCAGGTTGGTGCCCGAACCGAACATCTGGTTGACCGGCAGCCCGGACAGCTCCAGGGAGACCCGGGTGACGATGTCGACAGGGTTGGTAATCAGCAGGAAGATGGCGTTGGGGGCCACCTCGACCATCTGAGGGATGATGGACTTCATCATGTTGATGGTGGCGCCGGCCAGGTCAAGCCGAGTCTGGCCCGGCTTCTGCCTGGCTCCGGCAGTGATGACCACCATGTCGGCGTCGGCGCAGATCTGCGGATCGTCCGAGCCATCGATGGTGACCGTGGGGTAGAAGCTGGATCCGTGCTGCATGTCGCGGACCTCGGCCTCAACACGCTGGGCGTTGATATCCTCAAGGACGATCTCCCGAGCCACACCGCGCTGGGCCGCCGAAAAGGCCAGAGTCGACCCCACGGCTCCGGCTCCCACGATTGCTAGCTTGGTTGGCTTGATTGATGATTCCGCCATAGTTTTATGGACCTCTCTTATCGGAACCCGGGAAACGGGTTTGCCGCTGACAACATACGTAGTCTACCCAGCATAGATGACCTGGCGTGCACCTGCTCTTATGAGCTCAGCCCGGCTGATGGCGTGTCACCCGCTGAAGCCTGCAAGGGCTTCTGATCGATGGCCTGGTCAAGCACGGCAGCTGCCAGCCGGTCATCCACATCAGCGCTCAGCGCAACCCCATCGGCCCGGTATTCCAACGAATCCACCCGTCCCAGCTGCCGCACCTGCTCCAGCAGGGAGCCGCTGGTGTACGGGAGGATAGCCTGGACATGCACAGCGGGGGCGGGCAGCAGCTCCTCCACCCGTCTGCGCAGGGGCTCCAGACCCCGACCTTGCCTGGCCGAGACCAGGAAGGCCTCGGGCTCAAGGTTGGCAAGGCGCTGCCGGGCATCCTGATCGATCAGATCAACCTTGTTGAAGACCAGCAGGCGGGGAATGGACTCAGCGCCGGGGATGTCTGCCAGCACGGCATCCACAGCCCTGATCTGCCCGAAGGGATCGAGATGGGAGCCGTCTACGACGTGCAGAATCAGATCGGACTGCCCCACCTCCTCCAGGGTGGATTTGAAGGCCTCGACCAGCTGGGTGGGCAGACGGCGTACGAACCCGACCGTGTCCACGTAGACGTAGAGCCGGCCGTCTGCCGTCTTGGTGCGCCTGACGGCCGTGTCCAGCGTGGCGAAGAGGGCGTTCTCCACCAACTCCTCGGAGCCGGTCAGCCGGTTGGTCAGCGAGGATTTGCCGGCGTTGGTATACCCCACCACGGCCACTGCCGGCAGCTGGTAACGCCGACGCGACCCACGCTTGACCTGGCGCGAGGGGGCCATCTGGGCGATCTGACGCTTCAGCCGGGAAATCCGTCGCCTGATGACCCGACGGTCGGTCTCGATCTTGGTCTCTCCCGGGCCGCGGGAGCCTATGCCGCCGGCCTGCCCTGCAGCCTGGCCGCCGGCCTGGCGGGAGAGGGATCCGCCCCAGCCGCGCAGCCTGGGCAGCATGTACTCCAATTGGGCCAGCTCCACCTGGGCCTTGCCCTCGCGGCTGGTGGCATGCTGGGCGAATATGTCCAGAATCAAGGCTGTCCTGTCGACCACTTTGACCTTGGTGACATCCTCAAGGGCACGTCGCTGGGAGGGATGAAGGTCGTCATCGGTAATGATGGTGTCGGCGCCCAGCCCAGCCACGATATCCGCCAGCTCCCGTGCCTTGCCCGAACCCAGGTAGGTGGCCGGATCCGGCTTGACCCGCTGCTGGAGCAGCCCGTCAAGCACCTCGGCCCCGGCCGTCCGCGCCAGGGCGGCCAGCTCGCGCAGGGACTCCTCGGCCTGACCGACCGTGGTCCGCGAACCCGACCAGACGCCGACCAGGACCACCCGCTCCAGACGGACCTTGCGGTACTCCACCTCGGTCACGTCCTGGAGCTCGCCCAGTCCCTCGACATGGCGGAAGGCATTGCGCCGGCTGCGCTCCTGCCACTCCTGATCCTGGTCCTGCCCGACCTGCCCCTCGCTGCCGGTCAGCACCTCGGACTTGTGGGCGAGCGGGTCCTGGTGGGCATCGACAACTGCTGAACCATGTTCTTGGGTCGGTTTTTCTTGGGTCAAAGGCACCTCTGCATTGATCTATGGACTAGGGAACGAATCCGGTGTAGGCGGAATCATGACACAGTCTTTATTATCATCTTCTTAGCAGACATCAGCGGATGCCCGAGGGACGGGCAGATTTCAAAGACGGACAGGATGGACATGACGCACAGGGACCATGGCAGCAGCCGGGGGCAATCCTCCAGGACCGGGACGGACGGAGGCGAACAGTACTTCGTAGCCCGTCCGGCCTCCCCCGACCAGCGGCGGACCATCCAGGTGGAGCTGGCCGGCCGCACCTGCCAGGTGGAGGTCTCCCACGGTGTCTTCTCGTCAGGCAGGCTTGACCTGGGCACTTCGGTCCTGCTCAAACGCGTCCCCCAACCCCCGTCCGAAGGCGATTTTCTGGATCTGGGCTGCGGCTGGGGCCCCATCGCCCTGAGCATGGCCATACAGTCGCCCAAGGCCAACGTCTACGCTGTAGACACCAACCTGCGAGCCCTGGATCTGACCGCCCGCAACGCCCGATCCCAGAGCCTCGACAGGGTGCGCACCCTGACCCCTGAACAGGTGCCGGACGATCTGCGCTTCGACCTGATCTGGTCCAATCCGCCCATCCGGGTGGGCAAGGCGGCCCTGCACGATTTGCTGATGACCTACCTGCCCAGGCTGAAGCCCCAGGGCCTGGCCTACCTGGTGGTTCAGCGCAACCTGGGCGCCGACTCCTTGATTCCCTGGCTGGCTGACGCCCTGGGCCCCGGCTGGACGGCGGAGAAGTATGCCTCGTCCAAGGGCTACCGGATCATCGAGGTGGGCCGGGCATGAGGTTCGAGTATCCTGCCGAGCTGCCCATCAGCGCGGCCAAGGAGGACATCGTCCATGCCGTGCAGTCCTCCCAGGTGGTCATCGTCTCGGGCCAGACCGGCTCGGGCAAAACCACCCAGATCCCAAAGATCCTCCTGGAAATGGGTCGCGGCGACCACGGCCGCCAGATTGTGCACACCCAGCCCAGAAGGATCGCCGCCAGAACCGTGGCCGAGCGCATCGCCTCGGAGACGGGCACCAGGCTGGGCGATCAGATCGGCTACCAGGTGCGATTCACCGACAAGTCCAGCCGAAGCACCCGTCTGCGAGTGGTCACCGACGGCATCCTCCTGGCGCAGATCCAGAGCGATCCGCAGCTGCGGGCCTACGACACCATCATCATCGACGAGGCCCACGAGCGCAGCCTGAACATCGACTTTCTGCTGGGGTATCTGACCGCCCTGCTGCCCAAACGGCCCGATCTGAAATTGATCATCACCTCGGCCACCATTGATTCGGTCAAGTTCCGCGACCACTTCGCCAAGGCCCTGCACACCCAGGTGCCCGTGCTGGAGGTCTCCGGCCGCACCTATCCGGTCCAGACCCTCTACGAGCCTGCTGGGTCGGCCCCTGCCCTGATGCGGCATGTCCCCGGATTCGACTCCGAGAAGGAGGGCCCGGACAGGGAGGAGCCGGACATGCCCCAGGCGGTGGCCCGGGCCTGCGCCGAGCTGGTCATCCACTCCACCCATGTCGACGGCCCCAGGGACATCCTGGTCTTCGCCGCCGGAGAACGCGATATCCGCGAGTACGAGACCGTTCTGCGACGGCACTTCGGCCCTCGGACCTCCGACATGCGCCGTCCGGATGCCCTGGAGATCATCCCCCTCTTCGCCCGCCTGTCGGCCAAGGAGCAGCACCGGGTCTTCGAAAGCCACGGCCATCAGCGCATCGTCATCGCCACCAACGTGGCCGAAACCTCCCTGACGGTGCCGGGCATTCGCTATGTGGTGGACCCGGGACTGGCCAGGATCAGCCGCTACTCCAAGTCGGCCAAGGTCCAGCGGCTGCCCATCGAACCTATCTCCCAGGCTTCAGCCGATCAGCGTGCAGGCCGCTGCGGACGTGTGGCCGACGGCATCGCCATCCGTCTGTATGCCAAGGATGACTATGACGCCCGTCCCAAGTTCACCGATCCTGAGATCCTGCGCACCTCCCTGGGCTCGGTCATCCTGCACATGCTCTCGGTGGGCGTGGCCCATACGGCCGAAGACGTCACTGACTTCGGCTTCATCGACCCGCCCGACACCCGTGCGGTCAGCGACGGTCTGCGGGAGCTGACCGAGCTGCAGGCCATCTCCCGCCGGCAGGGCCTCATCCGGCTGACCAATCTGGGACGACGGCTGGCCAGGATCCCCATCGACATCCGTCTGGGCAGAATGATCCTGCAGGCCGGCCAGGACGCCACCCCGGACACCCTGGCCGCCGTTCTGGTGGTCGTGGCCTTCCTCTCTCTGCAGGACCCTCGCGAGCGCCCGGAGGAGAAGCGCGAGGAGGCCGACAGGATCCATGCCCGCTACGAGGACCCCTCCAGCGACTTCCTGACCGCCCTGAACATCTGGAACCGCTTCTTCCCGCAGGACAAGGAGCCATCCAACGGGGCCCTGCGCAAGGCCTGCAAGCAGGAGTACATGGCCTTCCTGCGCATGCGGCAGTGGCATGACCTCTATCGGCAGCTGGCCCAGATGTGCCGGGGCCTGCACATGAAGGTAGGCTCCCCCGTCCCCGTCAAGGGGCCGGACCAGGCTCTGCTGGCCCTGCCTATGGAGCAGCAGGCGGCACACGCCCTGGTCTGCTCCTGGGACGACCAGGGCATCCATCGTTCCATGCTGGCCGGCCTGCTCTCCAGCCTGGGCATGCAGGTGATCCACGAGCCCAAGGCCTCCGATTTCGCCGGCCTGCATGGCGCGGCCCGGGCCAAGGCCATGAAGCGGGCGCGCCGGCAGGCCAAGAACGACTATCAGGGTGCGCGCGGCACGCATTTCGCCATCTTCCCCGGATCTGCGCTCTCCAAGGCCAATCCGCCCTGGATCATGGCCGCTGAGCTGGTGGAGACCTCCCGGCTCTGGGCTCGCTGCTGTGCGGCCATCGATCCGGCCTGGGCCGAACCCCTGGCCAAGTCCCTGACCAGGACCACCTACGCCGAACCCCACTGGTCGGCTTCCCGTGGTGCCGCGGTCGCAACTTCCAAGGTCCTGCTCTACGGTCTGCCCATCGTGCGCGACAGGACCGTCCAGTGGGCACGGATCAACCCCGGCCAGGCCCGGGACATGCTGATACGCCAGGGTCTGGTCCAGGGCGATGTGCGCGAGCGCTTCCCGCATGACGGCTTCATCCAGGCCAACCGGCAGGTGCTCAGCGAGGCCGGTGAGCGGACCAGCAGAACCCGCCAGGCGACCGGCGCCGTCACCGAAGAGGACCTCTACGACTTCTACCAGGAGCGCATCCCCCAGGAGGCCACTTCCCTGGCCGCACTGGGCTCTTGGTGGCGGCGGCACCACGATGCGGACCCCCACCTGCTGGACTTCGACCCTGACAAGGTGGAGCGCCTGAACGACCAGTCCGCCTCCTACCGACCCGGAGACTACCCCGACCACTGGCACACCCTGGGCACCGACGGCCGGCCCATGGATCTGCCCCTGACCTACCGCTATCAGCCGGGAGAGCCGGACGACGGCATCACGGTCCACATCCCCCTGCACTGCCTGAACCAGCTGACGCCCGGACAGTTCAGCTGGACCGTGCCCGGCCTCCTGGACGATCTGATCACAGCCACCATCAAGTCCCTGCCCAAGGCCCTGCGGGTCCAGTTCGTACCCGCCCCTGATGCCGCCCGGACCATCCGCGCCTGGATAGACGGCCACTATCCCCTGCTGCCCGGCGCCGATCCTGACTCGGCAGAGCAGGCCACCTACGGATCGGCTGACCAGCAGTCTGCGTCCGGGAACGAAAACGGTGCAGAAGCCATCCCCGCCGAGGGCTGGCCGGACTTCGAGCAGGCCTTCACCGCCGCGGCCATAGACACGGTCGGAGCCCAGCTGCACCCGGAGGTCTTCACCCAGGACAGGCTGGAACGACTGCCCGACTACCTGCGGCCCACCTTCCAGGTGGAGGAGAAACGGCGTCATGGCCATCCCAAGGTCCTGGGCCGGTCCAAGTCCCTGACCGACCTGCAGCGCGATCTGGCCGGACAGGCCCGGCAGTCGGCCCGGTCCCGGGTTGACTCCCAGGCCAGCAAGGCCGCCCGACAGGGCCAGGTGGTCAAGAGCGCCGACCTCCTCCACCAGTCCGGCGCCACCACCAAACCGCGAGAGGAGCTGATCTGGCAGGCCGCCCTGGGCAAGCTCCACCTGCCTGCCCAAAGGATCTCCTCACGCTGGCTGAGCCGGGAGGCCCTGATGTTGGCTTCGGCCCCCTACCCGGACACCTCTGCCCTTGCCGAGGACCTGCAGATGGCCGCTGTCAAGCGCCTGATCCCCCACACCGAGGCCATCACCGACGATCAGACCCTGCAGGAGGCTGTGGCCGGCGTCAGCCAGGTATACGAGGACACCGTCTACCAGGTGGCCAAGGATGTGGTTGCCATTCTGGAGACCTCGGCCCAGGTGGACAAGGCCGTGTCTGGCCCCGCCGATCTTCCCCTGCTCTCGGTCCTGCAGTGGATCCGCCAGCACGCCGGCGGATTGGTGGCCAAGGGCTTCATCGGCGCCGACCCGCCCTACGCCCTTCCCCGCCTGCGCACATATCTGAAGGCGGACCTGATGCGCCTGAACAAGGCCCGCAGGGACAAGGACCGTGACGTACGATGGGCATGGCAGGCGCAGACCGCCCAGGATCTGGTGGACCAGGCGGCCAAGGCGGCCCAGGCCCTGCCCGCCGGTCCCGGACGAGACCAGGCCATGGACCGTGCGCGAAGGGGACGTTGGATGATGGAGGAGTACTTTGTCTCCATCTGGGCCCAGGAGCTGGGGACGGCCATCCCTGTCAGCCTGCAACGGATCAGGAAGGTGCTGGAAGGAAAGCCATGAGCACGAAACCATCGGGACGATCACGCAGGGGCAGCACCAAACGCGGACGGATGACCCTCCGCCGCGCGCAGACCCTGGGGGCCGCCCTGATGGCCATAGTCCTGGTGGTCGCCCTGTGCATCCTGGCCGTCCGCTTCGTCTCCTACCGGCTGATGGTCGGCCGCGTCATCCGCCACCAGGAGGAGCTTTCCCAGGAGTACGTTTTCAATCCAGGCAAAATCATCACCGATCACCGCTTCCATGACACCGTCGATATGAACGCCGACGATGTCCAGGACTTTTTAAACAAACATGAGGCCTCATGCAGCGGATCCACCTGCCTGCGCAGCCTGCAGATGGATGTCCCCGACCGTCCCGGTGACGGTCTATGTGATGCCTACAAGGGCGGCAAGAGGAAGAGCGCGGCTCAGATCATCGACGGTGCCGCCCGCTCCTGTGGAATCAGCCAGAAGGTCCTCCTGACCATGCTGCAAAAGGAGCAGCATCTGGTGGCCACCAACCAGTCCCCCACACAGGTCCAGCTCAAGTCGGCCATGGGCCTTTCCTGCCCAGACGATGCAGACTGCGACACCCGCTATGCCGGATTCTTCAATCAGGTCTACGGGGCCGCCCACCGATTCCGCTACTACCAGGCCCATCGGGACCAGTATGCCTACCAGACCAAGGCCCTGAACGATGTGCGCTTCAGCCCCGATGCCTCCTGCGGCAGCGGCAAGGTCTACATCGAGAACGACGCCACCGCCCTGCTCTACATCTATACGCCCTACCAGCCCAACGAGGCAGCGTTGCAGGCAGGCGACGGCGAAGGCGACCGCTGCTCGAGCTACGGCAACCGCAACTTCGTCATCATCTACAACAACTGGTTCGGCCGATCGGACCAGTGAGCCCCGGTTTCAAAGCCTGGGCAGGTAGTAGGCCAGCTCGTAGGGGGTGACCTGCCGGCTGTATCCGGCCCACTCCCGGTGCTTGTTGCGCAGGAAGTACTCAAAGGTCTGCTCGCCAAGCACCTGGGCCACGAAGTCCGACTTCTCCATGACCTTGAGCGCCGCGTCCAGACTGTCAGGCAGGGGCTCGATGCCCATGGCCTGCCGCTCGGCGTCGGTCAGCTCCCAGACATCATCGCTGGTGGGCTCGCACAGGGTCATCTTCTGCTCGATCCCGTCCAGGCCGGCAGCCAGCAGCACCGAATAGGCCAGATAGGGGTTGGCCCCCGGATCCAGCCCGCGGAACTCCATCCTGGCCGAGTTGCCCTTGCCGGGCTTGTACTGGGGTATGCGCAGGAGGGCGGACCGGTTGTTGTGCCCCCAGCAGACGTAGCTGGGCGCCTCGGCCCCGCCCCAGAGACGCTTGTAGGAGTTGACGTACTGGTCGGTCACCGCGCAGATCTCGGCCGCGTGGGCCAGGATGCCGGCGGCGAACTGCCGGGCCGTCTGGGACATGTTGAACTCCTGGCCTACCTCGTAGAAGGCGTTGGTGTCCCCCTCGAACAGGCTCAGATGGGTGTGCATGCCCGATCCAGGCTGGTCGGTGAAGGGCTTGGGCATGAAGCTGGCGTAGATCCCCCGCTCCAGGGAGATCTCCTTGACCACGGTCCGGAAGGTCATGATGTTGTCGGAGGTGGTCAGGGCATCTGCATAGCGCAGGTCGATTTCGTTCTGCCCCGGCCCGGCCTCGTGGTGGGAGTACTCCACCGAGATGCCCATCTGCTCCAGCATGTTGACGCAGGCCCGGCGGAAGTCCATCCCCGGGCTGCGGGGCACATGGTCGAAGTATCCGCCCTCGTCGATGGGGGTCGGGGTCTGGGACCAGTCCTCCTGATTCTCGAACAGGTAGAATTCAATCTCCGGATGGGTGTAGAAGATGAAACCCTTCTCCTTGGCCTTGGCCAGGGCCCGCTTGAGCACGTGCCGAGGATCCCCGCTGCTGGGCTCGCCGTCCGGGGTGAGCACGTCGCAGAAGATCCGGGCTGTGCCCTGCGGTCCGCCCCTCCAGGGAAGGATCTGGAAGGTGGACGGGTCGGGCTTGACGATCATGTCATCCTCGGAGACCCTGGTCATGCCCTCGATGGCCGAGCCGTCAAAGCCCAGCCCCTCCTCGAAGGCCACCTCCAGCTCGGTGGGTGCTATGGCCACCGACTTCAGGGTTCCCAAGACATCGGTGAACCAGAGACGAATGAACCGGACATCGCGCTCCTCGACGGTGCGCAGCGCGAACTCCTCTTGCTTATCCATAGAGCTTATGCTCCCATTCCTATATTTCGCAGACTTGCTTATAGCGTTAACAATGCCCTGAGACCAGGTCCAGTGCCTGCCCCAGGGTGAAGGCCCCCTCATAGAGGGACTTGCCCAGAATGGCGCTGTCCACGCCCCGATCCACCAGACCCAGGATGTGGCTCAGGTCATCCAGGCTGGATATGCCGCCCGATGCCGTCACCTTTGCCGGGGTCCGGTCAGCCACCTGTCCCAGCAGATCCAGGTTGGGGCCGGTCATCATCCCGTCGCGGGTCACGTCGGTGACCACGTACCGGCTGCACCCGTCCCGGTCCAATCGTTCCATGGCCTCGAAGAGATCCCCGCCCTGTCTGGTCCAGCCCCGTGCGGCCAGGGTGTGTCCGCGCACGTCCAGACCCACGCAGACCCTCTGCCCGTAACGCTCCAGGACCTGGCTGGTCCACTCCGGGTTCTCCAAGGCCGCCGTGCCGATGTTGACCCGGGTGGCACCTGCATCCAGGGCGGCCTCCAGGCTGGCATCGTCGCGGATGCCGCCGCTGAGCTCCACCTTGACGCGATCGCCCAGCTGGCTGACCAGGGCGGCCAGCTTGTCACGGTTGTCTCCGGTGCCGAAGGCCGCATCCAGATCCACCAGGTGGAGCCACTGGGCACCCTGGTCGACCCAGGCCTTGGCTGCATCGGCAGGCTCACCGTAGACCTTCTCGGAGCCGGAGACCCCTTGCCTGAGGCGGACCGCCTTTCCGTCGCGGACATCGACAGCGGGTAGGAGCGTCAGCATCTCATTCACCTTTCTCGGAGGGGATCCCGGAAGCCCCGGGAAGGGTCCGCACCCAATTGGTCAGCAGCCGCGCCCCGGCCTGACCGGACTTTTCAGGATGGAACTGGGTGGCGCTCAAGGGACCGCATTCATAGGCGGCTACGAATCTGCTGCGCCCATAGGTGGCCCAGGTAACCAGCGGTTCGCCGAACAATGCGCCCTCTGTTGACCCTGGCTGCCTGTCGCTGTGTTCATTCAACGCCGATACTCGTAGGGACAGATCGGGCTGCGCCACGTCGGCCCGTTCATCCCCCTGCACCGCCATGGCGGCATAGGAGTGGACGAAATAGAAGCGCTGGTCCTGGACCCCTGCCAACAGCCGTGTTCCCTGTGGCGCCTGGACATGGTCCCAACCCATATGGGGCACCACGTCAGCGTCCAGCCTGGTCACCCGACCGGGGATCAGGCCCAGGCCGGGCTCGCTGCGGCCGTCCTCGTCCCCGAACTGGAACATGATCTGAAGGCCTATGCAGACCCCCAGGACCGGCAGCCCTTGGGCCAGGCGATCCAGGATGATGCGGTCACCGCCGACGGCGCGCAACCCTGCCATGCAGGCCCCGTAGGCCCCCACGCCGGGGATGACCAGGCCGTCGGCCTTCATGGCCAGGTCCGGGTCGGCGCTGATTTGCGCATCGACCCCCAGCTGGGAGAGGGCATGCACCATGGATCTGACATTGCCGAACCCATAGTCAAGCACCTGTATCCTGGTCATGTTCCTCCTAGCAGGTCTTTTGCCTGAACGTTTACTCGACGCGGCCCTGGCGAGTCGATCCGCCGGCTCCGAACCTGGTGTGCGAGGCGATGATGCCCATGGCCTTCTCGCGGTTGTACTCCCCCGAGTCGAAGATGGCGGCCCCATCCTGGCGCAGCCTGTCCACCGTGGTAGTCCCGATCATCAGGTCCTCCACGAAATCGGCGGTGGCGGCAAAGAGGATGGGCGGCGCGAGCGTCTGCCCCGACTGCCCGCTGATCCAGAGGGTCACTTCGAGTTTGTCGGCCCGGTTGACCGCCAGGATGGCGCTGAGCCCGGATACGACCGTGGTCAGATCGCGGATGGCCGCCTCGGGTCCGTCCCCGTCCAGGTTTCTCAGGACGGCCACGGCACCCTCACGGGCCTGGATGCACCAAGCTGAGATATCGGATATCTGGCAGAAGGCCGCCAAAAGCTCTGCCGAAGCCAGACGGGTCACCATGACGGCGGCCTTGGCCCGATTGCCGATCAGGCCTTCCAGCTCTTGATCGAAATCGGCAGCAACGCCATCAGCCTCATCCGGTTCCACCGACGATTCGTCAGCGGGCCCGGAATCCAAACCGGCCTCGTCAGCCACGCCTGATTCGGTATGGCCAACAGGCTGATCCGCCTGATTCTGGCCTTCATTGAACTCGGCCTCAAAGCTGGCCAGGGCCCGCTCGACCTCCTCCTCGCTCAGATGGTGGCCGGAATCCGGCAAGCCCTGATCCTCACTGTCATTGTTGTCGTGTTCATCAGCACTCATAGCGACCCCTTGGTGCTGGGGATCCCCTTCACCCTGGGATCAGGCTCCACGGCGAAGCGCAGAGCCCTGGCCAGGGCCTTGAACTCAGCCTCGGCGATGTGGTGCGGATCCCTACCCGACAAGAGGGTCAGGTGCAGGCAGATGCCGGCATGCAGGGCGATGGACTCCATGACGTGCCTGACCAGGGAGCCGATGAAGTGCCCGCCGATCATGGCGTACTCGAACCCCTCAGGCTCGCCGGTGCAGACCGCATAGGGCCTGCCGGAAATGTCGACCACGGCTCGTGCCAGGGCCTCGTCCAGGGGAACGGTGGCGTCGGCGAAGCGCTTGATGCCCCGCTTGTCGCCCAGGGCCTGGGCCAGGGCCTCGCCAAAGACGATGGCCACGTCCTCGACGGTGTGATGCACGTCGATCTGGGTGTCCCCGCTGGCCTTGATGGTCAGGTCGATCAGGGAATGCCTGCCCAGGGCCGTCATCATATGGTCATAAAAAGGAACCGAGGTGTCGATATCGGTCACTCCGGTGCCATCCAGGTCCAGACTCAGGCTCACCTTGGATTCACTGGTCTGGCGGGTGATGGTGGCTGTTCTGCCTGCCATTGCTGCTCCTCCGCTTTCTGCCGCGCTCTCCAGTTCGCACTGTGTCTTCTGCACGGCGTCTAGACCACCAGCATAGCCGTTCGGCTGGTCTGCATCCTCCTAGAACCGCTTGAGGACATGGACCAGGGTTTGGCGGAATCGATCCATCTCCGCGCCCGTGCCCATGCAGACCCTCAGGTAGCCCTGGGGGCCCACGGCCCGGATCAGCACGCCTTCATCCTTCATGGCCTCAAAGACGGCATCACGGTCGGGGAAGATGCCGAAGAGGATGAAGTTGGACGCCGATGGCACCACGGTCAAGGGCCGACCATGGAACTTCTGCCCGGCCAGCCACTCGGCAGTCTGCCGACGGGTCTGGCGAAGCTGATCCACCCGGGCCAGCTGGAGGTCCGTGTGCTCCAGGGCAGCCAGGGCCGCAGCCTGGGTCAGGGCACTCAGGTGGTAGGGCATTCGGACGATGCGGACCGCGTCGACTATGCCCCTGGATGCGGCCAAATAGCCCACCCTGGCGCCGGCGAAGGCGAAGGCCTTGGACATGGTCCGGCTGACTGCCAGATGGTCGTACTGCCCGATCAGGCTGACCGCCGAGGGCGTGCCCGGGTCGCGGAACTCGATGTAGGCCTCGTCCACGACCACGATGGGTCGGGCGGACTGATCCGCGCCTGCTACAGGAACCTTGGAGCAGGCCTCAAGAAGCCTGGTCAGCTGATCCATGGGCAGAGGCGTCCCCGTGGGATTGTTGGGGCTGGTCACCAGAACCATGGCTGGCCTCAAAGCCTTGATGCGTTCGATGGTCGTATCCATGTCCAGGCTGAAATCAGGCAGCCGGTGGGCCAGTTCCCAGTCGGTGAAGGTGTCCCTGGCGTACTCGGGATACATGGAGTAGGTCGGGTCGCAGCCCAAGGCGGTCCTGCCCGGTCCGCCGAAGGCCTGGAAGAGCTGGAGCATAATCTCATTGGACCCGTTGGCCGCCCAGATCTGCTGGGGTTGGAGCGAGGTCCCTGATTCCTTCTTCAGGTAAGCCGCCAGAGCCCGCCGCAGATCCTCATGCTCCCTGTCCGGATAGCGATTGAGGCCGGGGGCCACCTGGCGCACACGCTGGCAGATAGCCTCGACCACCTCCTGGTCCAGGGGGTAAGGGTTCTCGTTGACGTTCAGGCAGACCGGGACATCCAGCTGGGGGGCGCCGTAGGGCTCCTCCCCTACCAGGTCCGTGCGCAGGGGCAGATCGGCTGGTATGGCACTCACCGCAGACCGGCCTTCTCTTCGTTGGCTTCCAGGTCGGCCTTGTCATAGGGGTCGTCCAGGAACCGGCTCAGGATGCACTCGCCGTGGGCGGGCAGGTCCTCGGCTACGGCGAAATCGTTGATCTTGGCCGCGATGGGCTTGAGCCCCTCCTCGTCATATTCGATGACTTCGACAGGCTTCATGAAGGTGTGGACGCCCAGGGCGACGTCGAACCGGGCGGTTCCGCCGGTGGGCAGGACGTGGTTGGACCCGGACATGTAGTCGCCCAGGGGAACAGGAGAGTATGGGCCTCGGAAGATGGCGCCCGCGTTTCGAATCCGGTCGATGACGGCATCAGGATCGGCCGTCTGAACCTCCAGATGTTCGGCTGCATAGGCATTGGCCACGTCGATGGACTGGTCGATCCCGTCGGTCAGGATGATTCCCGACTGGTTGCCGCCCAGAGAGGTGCGCACCCGGTCGGCATGCTCGGTCCGAGGCACCCTGCGCCCCAGAGCCTCCTGAACACCCTGGGCCAGATCCTGGCTGTCGGTGATCAGCACCGAGCCGGCCAGCTCGTCATGCTCGGCCTGGCCGATCAGGTCTGCCGCAACCCAGTCGGGGTTGGCCTGCCCGTCAGCCAGAATAGCGATTTCCGTGGGGCCGGCCACGGCGTCGATGCCCACCATGCCGGAGACCATCTGCTTGGCTGTCGCCACGAAGATGTTGCCCGGGCCGGTGATCTTGTCAACCGGATCGCAGAGAATCTCTCCGTCCTGGGGCTCGGACCCCTTGGCCCCGTATGCGAACATGGCCACGGCCTGGGCGCCGCCCACGGCATAGACCTCGTCCACCCCCAGGATGGCGCAGGTAGCCAGGATGATGGCCGCTGGCAGACCGCAGGGATCGTCAGAGGCGGGCGGAGTGGCCACAGCCAGGGAATCGACACCGGCAATCTGGGCGGGGACCGCGTTCATGATGACCGATGAGGGGTACAGGGCCTTGCCTCCAGGCACGTACAGACCCACCCGTTGAACCGGGATCCACCGCTCGCTAACCCGGGCGCCGGGTGCCAGGTCGGTGGCCATGGGCTTGGGCACCTGGGTGGTGCAGACCTTGCGGATGCGGGTGACGGACTCCTCGATTGCCGCCCTGACCTTGGGGTCCAGCCCATCCAAGGCCTCCTGCATGGCCGATGCCGGAACCCTCAGATCATGGGGACGCACATGGTCGAACCTCTCCTCCAGGTCGCGCAGGGCCGCAGCCCCATGCTCGCGCACCTGGTCCAGTATGGGCCGCACCTGGGCGCTGGCCTCCCGGGTACCCATATCGGCTCGGGGCATGGCGGCGAGGAGTTGGGCGCGGGACATGGTTTTCCCGCGCAGATCCATGGTTCTCATCATGAGCTTTGACATACTTTGATGGTAGTGAACTTTTGTGTCGCCAAAGCCAGCGACTCACCGCCGTCCCATATGGTGAGACGGTTCCGGGCGCATCCTAGGCCGACGGCAGGCAGGAGGGCCCGAAGACCGACTTGATCTCGGCCATCATGGAGGTGTCGTGCCTGGTGCGGAATCCGTCGCCAAAGGTCAGCAGGCGGACGTTGCCCCGGTCGTCGGTGACCGCCAGACGAACCTGGCAGTAGCCGGGGTGGGACTTGAGTATCCGGGCCAGCCGCTCCATGTGCCCCCGATCCAGGGCCTGCCTGGGCAGGGTGATGGTCAAAGGCCGCTCGTCCGCCGACTCCAGGACGGGCACCTCCATATCGGTGACGCGGATGTTGGTGGCCTCGTCCCGCAGCTCAACCACACCCTTCACCCGGATGACCGAGTCCAGGACCAGGTCGTCGGAGTGGGCGTCGTAAATCTTGCCAAAGAACATGCACTGGATGGAGCTTTCCAGATCCTCGATGGTGACGATGGCCCAAGGATTGCCCTTCTTGGAGACCCGTCGGTCCACAGCCGTGACCAGCCCAGCCAGGGTCACCGCCTTGCCGTCCATGCCCTTGGACCGGTTGAGCAGCTGGGCGATGGACATGTCACGCATGCCAGCCAGAACCGAAGTCATGCCGCTCAAGGGATGGTCGGACACGTACAGACCCAGCATCTGCCGCTCGAAGTTGAGTTTGGTGGACTTGTCCCACTCGTCGATGTCAGGCACGGTCACCTGGGCGTCGCCCAAGGCATCCTGCTGGGGCAGATCGTCATCGGGGTCGGCGAAGAGATCGAACTGGCCCTCGGCCTGCTTGCGCTTGATGGGCATGACCTGGTCGACGGCCTCGTCATGGATCTGGAAGAGGGCCCTCCTGTTGGGGTCGATGCCGTCGAAGGCGCCGCCCTTGATCAGGGATTCCACGGTTCGCTTGTTGAGCACCTCCATGGGCACCCGCTTGACGAAGTCCATGAAGTTGACGTACTTGCCCCGGGGCCCCTGGCGTTCCTTGATGATGTCCGCCACCACCTTGTCGCCCACATTGCGGATGGCTCCCAGGCCGAAGCGGACCACGTCGCCGACAGCGGAGTACTCGGCCACAGACTCGTTGATGTCAGGCGCCAGGATGCGGATGCCCATCCTTCTGGCCTCACCTAGGTAGAGGGCGGTCTTGTCCTTGTTGGTCTTCTCGTTCTGCAGCAGAGCGGCCATGAACTCCACCGGATAGTGGGTCTTCAGGTAGGCGGTCCAGTATGCGATCAGGGCGTAGGCCGCGGAGTGCGCCTTGTTGAAGGCGTAGCCGGAGAAGGGCACCAGGACGTCCCAGACCGCTTGGGCGGCCTCCTGGGAGTAGCCGTGCTCCTTCATGCCCTGGAAGAAGGGCACCTGCTCCTTGGCCAGGACATCGGGCTTTTTCTTGCCCATGGCCCTTCGGAGCACATCGGCTCGGCCCAGGGAGTAACCGGCCAGAATCCGGGCTGCGGACTGGACCTGCTCCTGGTAGACGATCAGGCCGTAGGTCTCGTCAAGCACGCCCGCCAGGGGCTTGGCCACCTCCGGATGAATGGGCTCGATCTTCTGCAGCCCGTTCTTGCGCTTGGCATAGTTGATATGCGAGTTCATATCCATGGGCCCTGGCCGGTAGAGGGCGATCAGGGCGGAGATGTCGTTGAAGTTGTCGGGCTTGAGCATGCGCAGCAGGGATCGCATCCCGTCGCCATCGAGCTGGAAGACGCCCAGGGTGTCGCCCCGGGAGAGCAGCTGGTAGGTCTCCTTGTCGTCCAGGGGGACCTTCTCGATGCTGATGGGCTCCTTGCCATTGCGCTTGATGTTGGCGACCGTGTCCCTGATGACCGTCAGGTTGGACAGCCCCAGGAAGTCCATCTTGACCAGCCCCAGGGTTTCGCAGGTGTGGTATTCGAAGGTGGTGGTCACCGTGCCGTCGGTGCGTTCCATCAGCGGCGAGGTGTTGGTGATGGGGTTGGAGGCCATGATGGTGGCGCAGGCGTGCACGCCGGTCTGGCGGATGATGCCCTCGATGCCCTTGGCTTCCTCGGTGATCCGCTTGACGTCCGGGTTGGACTCGTACAGGTCACGGAACTCCTTGGCCTCCGGGTAGCGCTTGGACTGGGGATCGAAGATCTCCTTGAGGCTCATGTCCTTGCCGTTGACCGTGGGCGGCAGGGCCTTGGTGACCTGGTCGCCCACCGAGTACTCGTAGTCCATGATCCTGGCCGAGTCCTTCAGGGCCTGCTTGGTCTTGATGGTGCCGTAGGTCACGCACTGGGCCACCTTGTCGGAGCCGTACTTGCGGCCCACGTAGTCCAGGACCTTCATGCGCCCCTCGGGGTCGAAGTCCACGTCGATATCGGGCAGGGAGACGCGCTCGGGGTTGAGGAAGCGCTCGAAGATCAGCCCGTGCTTGAGTGGATCCAGCTCGGTGATGCCCATGGCGTAGGCCACCATGGATCCTGCCGCCGATCCACGGCCCGGCCCCACCATGATGCCATGCTGCTTGGCCCAGTTGATGTAATCGGCCACCACCAGGAAGTATCCGGTGAACTGCATCTGGCAGATGACCCCGCACTCGTAGTCGGCCTGGTGGGAGACCTCCTCGGGCACCCCGTCCGGGTAGCGGTTCTTCAACCCCTCGTCCACCTTCTTCAGGAAGAGGGAGGTCTCGTCCCAGCCCTCCGGGCAGTCGAAGCGGGGCATGAAGGCCCCGTCCTCGTGATCGTCGAACATGACGTTGCAGCGTTCCGCGATCTCCAGGGTATTGTCGCAGGCTTCAGGGAACTCCTTGAAGATCTCCCGCATCTCCTGGGCCGAGCGGATGTAGTAGCCGGTGCCGTCGAACTTGAAGCGTCCAGGGTCGGTCAGCCGGGATCCCGAGTTGATGCAGAGCAGGGCATCCTGGGCCGAGGCGTCCTCCTTGCGCACATAGTGCGAGTCGTTGGTGGCCACCAGGGGGGCATCCAGACGACGGGCGATCTCCAGCAGTTCCTTGGTCACCCGATGCTCGATCTCCAGCCCGTGGTCCATCAGCTCCACGTAGTAGTTCTCCTTGCCGAAGATGTCCTGGAACTCACCTGCGGCACGCAGGGCCTCGTCGAACTGGCCCAGCCTCAGCCTGGTCTGGACGATGCCCGAGGGGCAGCCGGTGGTGGCGATGACCCCCTGGTGGTAGGTGGACAGCAGGTCCTTGTCCATGCGGGGCCACTTGCCGACCAGACCCTCCAGGTTGGCCACCGAGGAGGCCTTGATCAGGTTGACCAGACCCGTGTCGTCGCTGGCCCAGAGGGTCATGTGGGTGATGAAGCCGCCGCCGGAGACATCGTCGGAACGCTGCTCGTCGGTTCCCCAGTGGACCCGGCTCTTGTCTTGGCGGGCAGTCTCAGGGGTCACGTAGGCCTCGATGCCGATGATGGGCTTGATGTCGGCATCCACGGCCGTCCGCCAGAGCTCGTAGGCCCCGTGCATGTTGCCGTGGTCGGTGATGGCCACGGCCGGCTGCCCCAGCCGCCCCACCTCGGCAACCAGGTCGGGGATCCTGCTGGCCCCGTCCAGGGTGGAATAGTGGGTATGGGTGTGAAGGTGAACGAAGTCTGACCGGGTTGAGGACATATCTCCAACTTACCCAGGACCCTGGCCGAATCGCCGGAGTCCGCTAGCTGCGTATACCAGCGGCGCTCTGGCGTTCGATCTGCAGGGCGCGGCGCAGATCAGCCGGATAGGAGGAGACCACCTTGGTCCAGATCTTGGTGCGGGGATGGCGGAATTCCAGGCGCATGGCGTGCAGCCACTGCCGCTTCAGGCCCAGCCTGTCCGCCAGGTCGGGGCTGGCCCCATACATGTGGTCGCCCACCAGGGGGTGGCCTATGGAAGAGAAGTGCACGCGTATCTGATGGGTGCGCCCGGTCTCCAGATTGACGCTGACCAGGGTGGCCGAGCCGAAGCGCTCCAGTACGTCCCAGTGGGTGATGGCCTCCTTGCCTGCGGGGGTGACGGTGAAGCGGAAGTCCGAGACCCGGGCCCGGCCGATGGGGGCCTCGATGGTGGCCTTGTCCTGGGAAAGGTTGCCCTGGACCAGGGCGTGGTATATCTTGACCACCTCATGCCGAGCGAACTGCCGGCGCATCTCCTTGTAGGCCAGGTCGGACTTGCAGACCAGCATAAGGCCGCTGGTGCCTGCGTCCAGGCGGGAGACGATGCCCTGACGGCCCTGGGCCCCCATGGAGGTGATGTGGGTGCCCCGCTGCAGGAGGCTGCCCAGAACAGTTGGTCCGGTCCAGCCTATGGAGGGATGTGCCGCCACCCCAACCGGCTTGTCAACGACGACCACGTCCTCGTCCTCGTAGACCACGGGCATGTCCTCAGCCACCGGCTCCACCTGTGTGGCCGGCTCGGGTTCGTCCAGCTCTATCAGATCGCCGCTCATCAGGGTGGTGGCCTTGTTCACCCGACGACCCATGATCCGCACATGGCCCTGGGCCACCAGATCGCTGGCCTTGGCCCTGGACAGGCCCAGCATCTTGGACAGGGCCATATCCAGGCGCCGACCCACCAGGGCATCCGGCGTGGGAAGAAGCCGGGTCACTTGGCTGCTCCCCCATGTTCTTTGGGTTGGGATCTGTCGCTGAACTGCACATTGCAGGCAATGAGCGCCACCACGGCAACACCGGCCAGAGTCAGATAGATGTCGGCCACATTGCCCACCGACCATCCGTAGTCCAGAAAGTCGACCACGGCACCGTCAAGAAAGCCTGATGCATAGGCCACCCGGTCGATCAGATTGCCTGCCGCCCCTGAGAAGGCCAGGGAGAGGGCCAGGGTCCAGGCCATGGAGGTGGTCCGCAGGGCCAGAACAATGATGAGCAGGCAGGCGGCCAGGGCGATCAGGGATATGACCCAGGTACTCCCGGATCCCAATCCAAGAGAAGCCCCAGGGTTGCGCACCAGTCGCAGACCATGGAGAGGACCCGGCAGTGCTACACTGACCCCCTTGCCCAGCCGAGCCAAGGCCAAGGCCTTGGTCACCTGATCCAACGCTATGGCCACTGCCGCCAGAGCGACGAAGACGGCCACGCGCCCGCGCAGCCGTCTCTTGTATGTGTTCTTGGTCATTACCGGATGGAATCAGTGGGCCTGTTCGGACTTCTTTTCCATGGACTGGTAATTGCTGGTGTCCGAGATCTGGTTGATGAGCTGGTTGAGGAACTCGGTCAGCTTGCTGCGGTAGCCCGCCTCGAACTGCTTGAGACCCTGGATGTTCTCCTCCAGAACCTTGGACTGATCCATGAGCTTGTTCTTGACATCGGCGGCATAGCGGTCGGCGCTGTCGCGGGTGTTCTTGTCGTACTCCTGGGCACGGGTCTGCACCTGGGTCTCGTACTCGTCGGCCTGGTTGTGCTGGCGCTTGGAATAGGCGTCGGCATCGGAACGGGTCTTGACCGAGTACTCGTCAGCCTGGGAGCGTACGCGCTGTGAGTAGCCATCGGCCTCGGAGTGCACGCGCTTGGAATACTCGTCCACTTCGGCGCGGGTCCTCTTGGAGTAGTCCTCCGCCTTCTTGACGATGTCGTCGTGCTGCGCGTGGCCCTCGGCCACCAGCTGGGAGGCGTTGGCCTTGCCCTTGTCGACGTACTGATCGTGCAGTTGCATGGCCAGGGTGAGCATGGCGGTGGCCCTCTCGGGTTCGCTGCTGGCCTCGGCGCCAGCGCCCGCGATCCGTTGCAGGCTGCCCGTTTCGGTGGAGGGCTCGGCCTTGGAGACCTGCTGGCGCAGCTGCTCCTCGCGCTTGCGGGACTCTTCCAGCTCCTTGTTCAGCTGTTCGGTGCGCTGTTGCTGCTCCTGAGAAGCCTTCTGGGCCTGGGTGACCTGCTGGCGGGCCGTGGCCATGCCCTGCTGGGAGGCATTGAGCTGGTTGGTCAGAGCCTGGACCTGCTGGCGGGCCTGGTCGCGCTCCTTTTGCATGGCCGTCAGCTGGTTGGTCAGCGCCTGGGTGTTGTTGCCCGCGGCGGCCTGGGCGGTAAGCTGGTCGATTTGGGAGTTGAGCTGCTCGACCTGACGCTTGAGCTGGTCGTTCTGGGAGGCCAGGGTCTTGACCTGGCTCTGGGACTCGGCCAGCAGTCGCTTGGTCTGGGCATCCACGGCAGGCTGTTGGGCGGCGGACCCCTGGGCCTGCTTCAGATCCCGGTTCTCCTTCTGCAGGGATTCGACCTGAGCCGTCAGGTCGGAAATCTTCGAGTTCAGCGAGGCCACATCGGTACCCAGGGACTGGGTGGAAGCGGCGTTGCCTTGCATGGCCTGCTTACCCAGAGCTTCAACCGTATCGGTGACCTGATCCAGGAAGTCGTCGACCTCGTCGACGTCGTAGCCTTCCTTAAACCGCACTGTCTGGAAGGTATGCTCCCTTATGTCATTAGGCGTCAATAGAGCCATATGTTTCTCCACCTCGCTTCAGGCCAACCAGCCCGATTGTGTTCTCTTACTGCATGCTAGCACGGAGTCTGCCGTATCCACGGTCTTGCTCTTACCCCAACAGCACCTGGATGATGATCAGGGCCGCGTAGAGCACCATGAAGGAGACGTCAAGCTGGATCCTGCCCATGGGCAGAGGCGGAATGTACCGGCGCAGCCAGCGCAGGGGCGGCTCAGTCAAGGCATAGATGACCCGAATGAGCGAGGCCACGAAGCCACGAGGGTACCAGCGAGGCGACAGAACCAGGACCCAGTCCAGAATCATCCGCACGAAGAGGATCAGCAGGTAGGTCTCAATGCAGATGTCTATCAGATATCGAATAAAAAGAAGAAGCATGCGTCTTTAGGCTCCTGCAGACACGGCTGCCAGGGCATCGCTCACTGGGCGAAAAGCCCCTTGGCCGAAGAGCCTGACTCGGGCTCCTCCACCTTGATGTTGACCTGCGCAGGACTGAGCAGAAAGACCCTGGGAGTGACCCGCTCGATGGACCCGCGTACCCCGAAGACCACGCCTGCCGAGAAGTCGACGATCCTGTAGGCCACCGACTCGGACACGCCAGTCAGGTTGAGGACCACCGGCACTCCGTCCCGCAGGGCCCTGCCGACCATCTGGGCATCCTCATAGGACTTGGGATGGATGGTGGTGATGCGGTTGATCCGGCTCTGGAAGGGCGTGGACTCGGCCTCCTGGCTGCTGGACGTGGATTGCGGAGCCATGGGAGTCACAGAGTGATCGGTGTCGAAGCCATCGCGGGCCTCGTCATCGTCGGCCAGGTCGTCGTCATCGTCGTCTACGACGTCCGACATGCCGAAAAAGGACATTGCGTTCTTCATCAATCCTGCCATACCTGCTCCTTCGCCTGATTACCGCAGAAAGTCAGGGATATCCAGATATCCCGGGTCGGAGGTGCCGTCGTCGCCGGAGGCGGGGGGCACCACATCGTGTTCGGAAGTCTCATCTGACTCCGCCTGGGCGGAAGGGGTCGTCAGCGGCTGCTGGGGCTGCTGGACTGGGGCGGCCGCTGCCGGCGTGGTGGTCGTGTCCACTGCAGGGGCCGGGGTCTCTTCCTTCTTTGGTGTGGGATCGAATCCGGCAGCGATGACCGTGACCCGCACCTCGTCCCCGTAGGCGTCGTCCAAGGCCAGGCCCCAGATGATCTGCGCCTCGGGGTGGATGGCATCCTGAACCAGCTGGGCGGCGGCAGATGCCTCCTGCATGCTCAGGTCGGTGGGGCCGGCCACGTTGATCAGGGCCCCGTGGGCACCCTCGATGCTCTCCTCCAGGAGCGGGGAGGAGATGGCGATCTCGGCGGCCTGGGTGGCTCGATCCTCGCCCCTGGCTGCGCCGATGCCGAAGAGGGCGGTGCCTGCATCCTTCAAGATGGCGGTGACATCGGAGAAGTCCACGTGAATGTAGGAGTTCATGGTGATCAGGTCAGTGATGCCCTGAACACCAGCCAGCAGGGCCGTGTCGGCGGTCTTGAAGGCATCCATGACCGAGACTGTGCGATCCGAGAGGTCCAGAAGCCGGTCATTGGGGATAACGATAAGGGCATCGACCTCCTTGCGCAGGTTCTCGATGCCCGATTCGGCGGAAGCGGAGCGCCTGGGTCCCTCAAAGGTAAACGGCCGGGTGACTACGGCGATGGTCAGCGCGCCTTGCTGACGGGCTGCACGCGCAACCAAGGGGCTGGCGCCAGTGCCTGTGCCGCCGCCCTCCCCTGCAGTGACGAAGACCATGTCGGCGCCCTTGAGAACCTCTTCAATGTCGGACTGATGGTCCTGGGCAGCCTTGGCGCCCTTCTCTGGATCGGCTCCGGCCCCCAGGCCGCGGCTGTTGGCATCGGAAAGGGAGATCTTTACATCGGCTTCTGAGCGCAGGAGATCCTTGGCATCGGTATTGATGGCAACAAACTCGACATTCTGCAGACCCTCGGCGATCATGCGATTGACAGCATTGCCACCGGCTCCACCAACACCAACGACCTTGATGTTGGTCTTGTCGTTGAAATTGTCATTCTGGGCAATCTCGCTCACAGTATGCTCCCGTCACTCACGTTACGCTCAACTCTAGCGCAGGTCGTATACGCCAACACGCATTTGCCCACAGGCGTTCCGACCCTCCCTGACGGCCGTGGGCCTAGGGTCCGGGAGGACAGAGCCAACCGCCCTGGCCTTCCGAGAGAACCTCCACGCCGTTCTGTCCGTATTCTAAACCCTGATTCTAGACCCGGATGCGCACGGTTGGCGACAGGAATATTTCCGGCTTCAGTAGGAGGCATCCATGGGGTCGTTGCCGAAGAGCGTCTCGCGCTCCTGATGGGTGGTGGTCCGCGAATCCAGCCAGCCATAGGGAAGACGGACCTTCTTGGCATAGCGGACCCGGCCACGGGGCTTGCCGGCCACGGCTCGTGGATAGGGCATGTCCTGATCCAGATCGGCGATGCAGCGGTCCAGCTCCTCCAGGCTCTCGCAGGCCATGAAGTCGCGGCGCACCTGGCCTCCCACCGCGAAACCCTTCAAATACCAGGCCACGTGCTTGCGCATGTCGTGGACGGCCATGCGCTCGTCGCCGTCGTAGAACTCGGCCAGAAGCCGGGCATGGCGGGCCATGATGGCCCCCACCTGGCCCAGGGTGGGCTCCTGCCGTTCCGGGGAGCCAGCCAGGGCCGCCGCTATGTCGGCAAAGAGCCAGGGACGGCCCTGGCAGCCCCGGCCGATGGCCACGCCTGCGCAGCCGGTCTGGGCGAACATGTCCAGGGCATCCTCGGCGGTCCAGATGTCGCCGTTGCCGAAGACGGGGATATCAACGGCCTGGACCAGCTGAGCGATCCGGTCCCAGTCGGCATGGCCGCCATAGTACTCAGCCGTGGTTCTGGCGTGCAGGGTCACGGCGGCGCATCCCTCCTCCTGGGCGATGTGCGCCGCCTCCAGGAAGGTCTCGTGCTGGTGATCGATGCCCACACGGATCTTTGCGGTGACCGGGATCCCGGCAGGCGAGCAGACGGCGACCACCCGATGGACCAGTTCGGCGAAGAGGTCGGTCTTCCATGGCAGGGCGGATCCGCCGCCATGTCTGGTGACCTTGGGAACCGGGCAGCCGAAGTTCATGTCGATATGATCGGCCCAGCCCGCATCAACCACCATCCGGGTGGCCTGTTCCATGATCTGCGGGTCCACCCCGTACAGCTGCAGGGAGCGCACCTTCTCCTGCGGGGCGAAGCGACAGAGCCGGAAGGCCTTGGGGTTGCGCGCCACCAGGGCCCGGGCCGTCACCATCTCCCCCACATACAGTCCGTCGGGACCGTACTGCCGGCAGAGCAGGCGGAAGGGCCAGTTGGTCACGCCCGCCATAGGCGAAAGCATGACCGGCACAGGCACGGTTATCGGGCCCAGCTGCACCGGGGCAGCCTTCGGGGTCGGGCGATCAGTCTCAGTACCGGCCACCGGCCTCGGCCACCTTGATGGGTTCGCTCTCGTCCGTGCCCGGCTCGCTGGCCAGGTCCGTGTAGCCGTCAGCGGCACGCGCTCCGGTCAGGTCAGACGGCCCCATGGGGTAGCGCACCCGCCGCTCGCCGACGACCCGGCGCACATAGTCCTCCACCTGGTCCAGGGCCACCCGATCCTGCTGCATGGAGTCTCGGTTGCGGATGGTGACCGCCTTGTCGTCCAAGGTGTCGAAGTCCACGGTGATGCACAAAGGCGTGCCGATCTCGTCCTGGCGACGGTAGCGACGACCGATGGCGCCGGACTCGTCGTAGTCCACCATCCACTCGTTCTGGCGCAGGTCGGCAGCCAGGTCATGGGCGATCCGCTGCAGATCAGGCTTCTTGGACAGGGGCAGGACGGCTGCCTTGACCGGGGCCAGCCTCGGATCCAGGCGCAGCACGGTGCGCCGGTCGACCCCGCCCTTGGTGTTGGGGGCCTCGTCCACGTCATAGGCATCCACCAGGAAGGCCATCAGCGAGCGCGTCAGGCCGGCAGCGGGCTCGATCACGTAGGGGATGTAGCGTTCCCCGCTGGCCTGGTCGAAGTAGCTCAGATCCTCACCCGAGTGCTCGGCATGGGCCTTGAGGTCGTAGTCGGTGCGATTGGCCACGCCCTCCAGCTCGCCCCACTCGGAGCCCTGGAAGCCGAACCGGTACTCGATGTCCACGGTTCGCTTGGAATAGTGGGCCAGCTTCTCCTTGGGGTGCTCGTAGTGGCGCAGGTTCTCGGGCTTGACGCCCAGGTCCACGTACCAGCGGGTCCTGGCGTCGATCCAGTACTGATGCCACTGCTCGTCGGTGCCGGGGTGGACGAAGAACTCCATCTCCATCTGCTCGAACTCGCGGGTGCGGAAGATGAAATTGCCGGGGGTTATCTCGTTGCGGAAGCTCTTGCCCATGTTGGCGATGCCGAAGGGAGGCTTGGAGCGGGAGGAGGCCATGACGGACTTGAAGTCCACGAAGATGCCCTGGGCGGTCTCGGGACGCAGGTAGTGCAGGCTCTTCTCGTCCTGGACAGGTCCCAGGTGGGTCTGCAGCATCATGTTGAAGTCGCGCGGCTCGGTCCACTGGCCCTTGGTGCCGCAGTCCGGGCAAGGGATGTCCTTGAGGCCGTTTTCCGGATCGTGGCCGTGCTTCTCGACGTAGGCCTCCTCCAGGGTGTCGGCCCGGTGCCGCTTGTGGCAGTTCAGGCACTCGATCAGGGGATCATTAAATACGGACACATGGCCCGAGGCCTCCCAGACCGCCGTGGGCAGGATGACCGAGGTATCCACGCCGACCACATCGTCGCGGGTGACCACCATGGTCCGCCACCACTCACGCTTGATGTTGTCCTTGAGGGCCACGCCCAAGGGGCCATAGTCCCAGGCCGAGCGTGTCCCGCCGTAGATCTCCCCTGCGGGAAAGACGAATCCTCGGCGCTTGGCCAGGGAGATGACCTCATCCAGTTTCGATACTGCCACTGATCACACCTTCTGCTCGGGAGCCCCTCCTGGGGACATACGACCTGATGACCGGCCTCCAGCATACCTTCGGCGGGTGACCTGCTGTCAGCGCAGAGGCCTACCCTTGAGGAAGGTGCGGGAGGCCGCGCAGGTGACCGCAGGGGGACACCGGGCATCCTGCCTGCCAACCCCAGTCGACGAGGAAAGGTTCCCGATATGCCTAATGTGAACGACTCATCCTATCTGAACACCGTAGCCGAGGTCACCATTGCGCCCTCTGGTCAGGGTGAGGAGCTGTCCACCTATGTGGCCCAGGTCATCAAGGTCATCAGGGATTCGGGGCTGCCCAACCAGACCAACGCCATGAGCACCGTCATCGAAGGGGATCTGCATCGGGTCATGGAGGTTGTGGAAGAGGCCACACGGGTTCTGGCCGAGCAGGGATATAGGACAGGCGTTAGCCTCAGGCTGGACATCCGTCCAGGCAAGCGGGATCAGATCCACGAGAAGGTGGAGCGGGTCAACCAAATCCTAGGCGGGGAAAACCGCTGAAAGCACCCTGTCACTGAAGATCAGCCGGGCTGAAATCGCCTGAGCAAGTTAAGGTGTGCCCATGATCACGATGAAGCAGATCGCCGAACGCACAGGCGTATCCGTCTCCACAGTCTCTCTGGTGCTCAACGGCCGCGACAAGGGCAGAGTCAAGTCGGAGACCGCCCGGAAAGTGCGCAGCACAGCCAAGACCCTGGGCTATCGGCCCAATCCCATGGCTCGGTCGCTGCGCACCAGCAAGACCGGCATGCTGGGCTTCATCAGCGAAGAAGTGGCCACTACGCCCTACGCTGGCGCCATTATTCGGGGCGCGCAGGATGCGGCAGCCGAGCGCGGCTATGTGCTTCTCACCGTCTCCACCGATGGAGGCATCCGGGAAGCCGAGCAGATCCAGGCCCTGAAGCGCTATGGGGTGGACGGTTTCCTCTTCGCCAAGATGTATGACCAGGATGTCGACCTGCCCCAGGCTCTGCGCTCCTGCCCTGCCGTGGTGGTCAACGCGGTGGAGCGGGCCGACCGCTGTCCGAGCATCGCCCCTGACGAGTTCCTGATCGGCTACGATGCCACCCGCCACCTGATCGAATCAGGCTGCCGCCGGGTGGCCTACCTGGGCACCACACAGGATCTGCCCGCGCAAGAAGACAGAATGCGCGGATATCACGCAGCCCTCAAGGAAGCTGGGTTACCCACAAGTCAGGCCTTGATCCGACTGGTCGGATTCAACCAGGAGGCCATGGATCAGACAAACGACCTCATGGACGACCAGCATCCCGACGGGGTCTTTTGCTTCAATGACTCGCGGTCCTTCTACCTCTACCAGGCCGCCGCGGCCCGCCATCTGATCATCGGCCAGGACCTTAATCTGGTGGGCGTGGACAACCACCAGGTCATAGCCGAAACCACAGCGCCTCCCCTGACCACGGTCGAACTGCCCCACTACGAGATGGGCTTCTGGGCGGTGCGGCGGCTGCTTGCGCAAATCAATCCACGTCGCCTCGCTCTGCCCCTGCCCAAAACCCGTGCCGCCCTGCCGCCGCTTGATCACGACGAGGGAGTGCGCATCCATTGCGCCCTGATCCGCAAGGGCTCCACCCGCCTCGATGCCGCCTCGGCCCCGGCCTCAACCAGTCGCTAAGCCAGAATCACCCTTCCCCCTTTGCTGTCGCAAGATGGTGAACCAAGGTCCAATTCTGGCTGGATTGGTTCCAATCACCAATAGCCGATAGCCAATCAGCCAGCATCCCCTGCCAATCGCTCATCGTGATCGTAGGAACGCACATCAATAGTCAATCGTTTGACGTAAATCGATTGACGACCTACTATACCTACAAGGATCCACTCTGCACATAGGAAGTGCATCGGACCTGGAGGCACTGCGGAGAAGCGGTGCACAACAAGGAGAGAGGGGCAGCATGGCCGCCAAATCATCAGCATGGAGGAATCCATCATATTTGGAATCCTCCACCGGAATATTCTTCTTCTTCTGCGCCTGGGGCATCTGGTGGTCCTTCTACCAGCGATGGCTGGTAACGGGGCTTGGCATGACCAACACCCAGGTGGGCAACATCTACTCCATCAATTCCGTGGCCACCCTGATCATCATGTTTGTCTACGGGGTGATCCAGGACGAACTGGGCGTCAAGCGCCGTCTGGCCGTCTTCATCGCCGCCATCGCCGCACTGGTGGGGCCCTTCGTCCAATTCATCTATGCTCCGCTCATGCGCTCCAACATCATGCTGGGCGCCATGCTTGGCGCCGTGGTTCTCTCTGCCGGCTTCATGTCCGGCTGCTCCCTGATCGAGGCCATCACCGAGCGTTACTCGCGCAAGTTCGGCTTCGAGTATGGACAGTCCCGGGCCTGGGGCTCCTTCGGCTATGCCATCGTGGCCCTGATCGCCGGCTTCGTCTTCAACATCAACCCCATGATCAACTTCTGGCTGGGGTCCGCCTTCGGCCTGTGCATGCTGCTGGTCTACGCCTTCTGGATCCCGGACGAGCAGCGTGACGAGATCCGCCGCGAATCGACCCCCGAGGGCGAGAAGTCCCAGCCTTCACTGAGGGACATGCTCCATGTACTGGGCATGCCGGCCCTCTGGCTGCTGATCGTCTTCATGATCTTCACCAACACCTTCTACACGGTCTTCGACCAGCAGATGTTCCCCACTTACTACGCCAACCTCTTCGCCACGCCGCAGCTGGGCAACCAGGTCTACGGCATCCTCAACTCCTTCCAGGTCTTCCTGGAATCGGCCATGATGGGTGTCGTGCCCGTCATCATGCGCAAGATCGGCGTTCGCAACTCCCTCCTGCTGGGCGCTACGGTCATGTTCGCCAGGATCGGCCTGTGCGGCTTCTTCCACGATCCGGTCATGGTCTCCATCGTCAAGCTCTTCCACTCCATCGAGGTTCCGCTCTTCAGCCTGCCGGCCTTCCGCTACTTCACCCTGCACTTCAACCCCAAGCTGTCCGCCACCCTCTACATGGTGGGCTTCCAGATCGCCTCCCAGGTCGGCCAGGTGGTCCTGTCCACCCCGCTGGGCATGCTCCACGACCGGGCCGGCGACCGGGTCACCTTCTACACCATCTCCCTGGTGGTGCTCGCGGCCCTGATCTACGGCATCTTCGTGCTCAAGCGCGACGACCAGCAGGTTGACGGCGATCCCTTCATCAGGGATTCGCAGAAGTCCGCCGTAACCCAGGGCTGATCCCCACATCAACCATCATTAGCTTCCATCCGACCCGAAAGGATTCAAGGATGAACCAGTCAGTAACCAAGGAAAACGCCGATATGAGCGCTCAGCTGGACAAGGCCCAGAAGAGCATCGATAGGCTCTTCGCCACCCGCAATGACCGCTGGTATCCCCAGTGCCACATCGCCTCCAAGGCCGGATGGATCAACGACCCCAACGGCCTGAGCTATTACAAGGGCCGCTACCATGCCTACTTCCAGCTCAACCCCTATGGGAGCGAGTGGGGAAACATGCACTGGGGGCACGTATCCAGCGCGGATCTGGTCACCTGGCGGCGCGAGCCCCTGGCCATGGCGCCCACCCTGGAGGTCGAGAAGGACGGGGTCTTCTCCGGATCGGCCGTGGTGGGCGACGACGGCCGCCTGACCATCTACTACACCGGTCACCGCTGGCGCAATGGGGTCAACGATGACGACGGCAACCTCCAGGAGCAGTGCATGGCTGTCTCCTCAGACGGGATCCACTTCGAAAAGAAGGGGGTGGTGATCCCCTGCCCGGACGACAAGATCCTGCACTTCCGCGATCCCAAGGTGTGGAAGATGGGCGGGCTCTGGTACATGGTCTTCGGAGTCAGCACCCCCGCACAACGCGGCGAGATCTGGATGTACACATCCAATGACATGGAGCACTGGACCTTCGACCGGGTCATCTACCGGCACCCCGACCCTGAGGTCTTCATGCTGGAATGCCCCGACATGTTCCCCCTGGAGGACAAGTGGGTGATCTGCTACTCGGCCATGGGCCTGAAGCCCCACGGGTTCGAAGCCCGCAACCACAACAACGCCGGCTATGTGATCGGCAGCTGGCAGCCCGGCGGCGACTTCCATCAGGAGACTGAATTCCACCTCTGGGACGACGGCCATAACTTCTATGCCCCGCAGACCTTCCAGGCCCCTGACGGCCGTCGGCTGGTCTTCGGCTGGATGAGCCCCTTCACCGAGCCCATCCCCATGCAGGAGGACGGCTGGTGCGGCCAGTTCACGGTACCCCGCGAGGTCTCCCTGGCCGGTGATCATCTGCGCTGCCTGCCGGTGCGCGAGTTCTCCGACCTGGACCAGGACAGGCAGGACTTCGGTTCCATCGAGCTGGAGGTCAACGGCAGCCAGGATCTGGTTGACGACGCGCAGACCGCCGACATCACTATGGAAATCGACCTGGCCAAGTCCCAGGCAGAGCGCATCGGTCTGGAGATTCACCGGACTCAATCCGGCGACCACACGCTGGTCTGCTATGACGACCAGCTGGGCCGCGTGGTGCTGGACCGCCACTGCAACACCTACGGGGATCGGGGTTACCGCACAGCACCCGTCGACAAGTCCTCGGGCAAACTCAAACTGCGCATCATCGTGGACCGGGGCTCGATCGAGGTTGTCGTCAACGACGGGCTGGAGATCATGTCCTCCTACTCCTTCCCCGCCCAAGGACCGCGGGGCATCCGTCTGATCGCCGAGTCCGGCGAGGGCAAGGCCCTGATCGACTCCCTCGCGATCGCCAGGCTGGGCACCATCTGGGAAGAGCCGGATCGCTGATCCCGCTGTCCTGGTCGGCACAGGAAAGGCCTGCCCTCTGAATCACTCAGAGGGCAGGCCTTTTTGTTTTGCAAGCATCGCCTTCAAGCATCCATGGTCAGAACCGATGAATCGGAAATCCTAGAGGAAGTACCGGTCCTTTGGCACTGACTCCTTGCCGGAGACCGCCAGTCATGACTCGGTCTCAGGCCTTTGATCTGCGGGACCGGAAGCCACTGGTGCGGCCGATCCGACTTCGGCTTTACTTGCCGACCTTGACCAGCAGAGCCATCAGCCCGGAGGCGATGGCCGCCGCGCCCATGAAGAGGAAGGCTCCGACGAAGGAACCGCCGGCCGCCTTGACCAGGTAGCCGATGATCATGGGGGCAAGGAATCCGCCCAGGGTGCCGCCGGTGTTGATGATGCCGATGGCGGAGCCGATGATGTGCGGGTCCATGATTTTGTGTGGCCAGGTGAAGATGCCGGTGAAGGCCACCACGGAGACGCAGGATACCAGGATCAGCAGCAGGAGGGAGAGCCAGATGTTGCGCGAGAAGACGAAGCATACGACCAGGACAGCGCTGATCACCCCGGCGCCCAGAATGGCCAGCTTCTCCCTGCCCAGGAAGAGCTTCGAGAGCAACTGACCGGCGTAGATGGTGGCGACGGTCGTGAAGACCGCGTTGACCGCCAGCAGGATGCCGGCCTGGCCAATCGTAAGGCCGAAGGTGTTTTTGATGAAGGTGGGCATCCAGGAGATATTGCCGTACAGGAGGATGTTCAGCAGCAGCATGGCCACGAAGAGGACCAGCACGTTCCTGTTCTTCAGAACCTCGAGGAACCCTGCCCCCTTGGCTCCGGGCTTCTGGTCAGCCTCGGGCTGGCGGGGCTTGGAGGGCACGAAGATCAGGATGCAGACAAAGGCCAGCAGGTAGAGGGTGCCCAGCACAGCGTAGGCCAGATGCCAATTGATGGCGACCAGGTTGGCGCCCAGGACGAAGGCCAGAATGCCGCCTATGCCCGAGGTCGACAGGATCAGCGACTGGACGAAGGTACGCCGTTCCTGGGGGAAGTTCTCCGCGATCGACTTGGAGCAGGAGGGCGGGTAGCCGCCGTGGCCCATGCCAGCGAAGAACCGGACGATGATGAAGAAGGCCAGACCATTGGCCAGGCCGAACAAGTAGCTGAACAGACCGATGATGATCATGGAGGCCATCAGCACACGCTTGGCCCCAAGCCGGTCGGCCAGCCAGCCGCTGGGTATCTGCATGAGCGAGTAGCCCAGGAAGAAGGCCGACATGATGATGCCTGTCTGCCCCGAGTCCAGGTGGAACTGCTCGGAGATGGGGATGATCGCGGTCGAGATCATGTTCTTGTCCATGTACACGATCGAGTAACCGGCCATCAGGGAGAAGATCAGCGTTCCGCTCGCCGTTTTTGAGGATTGCTTGATTGCCATTGGTCTGTCATCCTTCAGTAGAAACCGGCCGCCGCCGGGCAAGGTGATCCCGCAAAGATCACAGGGCCTGGCGGCAGCCGAACAGTGGGTCAGTGGGGCATCACATCGTCAGGGATGACGACCTTGTACTCCTGGCCGGCGAAGGTCTTGCCAAAGTCCTCCTTGGCGGCCTTGACCAGATCCGGGTCGGTAAACGCATCATAGGCGGTCAGAGCCAGGGTCTTGCCCGCAGCCAGCAGGCCCTTGTGGGCCACTGAGGACTTGCCGTTGGCCGCCCACTGCCAAGAGTGAGCAGAGGTGCCCTGGGGCTCGAACCCGCCGCTGAACTGGGCGGTGGGCGTCTGCCAGCTGACATCGCCGACGTCGGTGGATCCCGATGCCGTATCGGTGAAGACCAGTGGATACTTCTTCAGGGCCATGGTCGACTCGGCCATCTTCCTGACTTCCTCATCCGTCAGATCAGGGAAGGCCTCCTTGGTGCGGCTGAGCACCCGCTGCTTGCCCGCCTCGGGGACCGTGTCCGTGTAGCGGCGCTCGTAGTCCAGCTCCTGCTGGTCCAGGGGCAGTGGGCCGACGAGGTCCAGGTTCCTGTCTATGGCCTCGGTCAGCGGATGGTTGGGAATGAAGTTGTAGCAGGCCGCGTCGAACTCCTCCTTGACCTGGGTCTCGGTCATCAGGGCCGCACCCTGGGCGATCTTCTCCACACGCTTGAACAGATCCTGAGCCTGGTCCATCCTGGGGGCGCGCACGAAGTAGTAGAGACGGGCGTGGGACTGCACCACGTTGGCCGACTCGCCGCCTGCGTCGATGAAGGCGTAGTGCACGCGGGCCTGATCGATCATGTGCTCGCGCAGGAACTGCACGCCCACATTCATCAGCTCCGCGGCATCCAGGGCGCTCCGGCCCAGCTCGGGAGCCGCAGCCGCGTGGGCCGGCACGCCGGTGAAGTCGAAGTAGGCCTGCAGGACCGCCAGGCTGGAGGACCCCCAGGCCTGGGTCACATCCGAGGGATGCCAGGACAGGGCCAGATCCAGCCCGTCGAAGACCCCGTCCCTGGCCATGAAGGCCTTGCCGTAACCCGACTCCTCAGCCGGGCAGCCGAAGACCTTGATGGTCCCCTTGAGGCCCTTCTCCTGCATGAAGGTCTTGATGCCCACGCCTGCCGCGACGGCGGCCATGCCCAGGATGTTGTGGCCGCAGCCTTGCCCGTTGCCGCCTTCGACCAAGGGCTTGTGCTCGCCCAGGTCGGCCACCTGGCTGAGCCCTCCCAGGGCATCGTATTCGCCGGTGATGCCGATCACCGGACGGCCCGAACCCCAGGTCGCCACGTAGGCGTAGTCCATATGGCCCACGCCCTTCTCGATCTCGAAGCCCTCCTGCTCCAGCACCTTATAATGCTGCTGGACCGACTCCTTGACGGCAAACCTGGTCTCGGGGGTGCCCCAAATATGATCGGCTGCCTCGATGAACTCCTGTGACTTGTCCTCGATGATCTGCATGATGCGTTGCTTGTCGTCCACGCCTGTCGACTCCTTCGTTTCGTTTGCTGCGCTGATTTCCACGGCGGACACATGGCCTGCTCCGCTGTGATAAGTCACAGACTACCTTTCATGGGCGTTACGAGGGTGTTCAGACGTGTAAATTTGGACGACTATGGGTAACCTCACAAAATTGGAGGTTCTGTCTTCTCAGGCATTCTCCACGCCGCCAAAGCGCCTGTCCCGGTGGATGTAATCGTCGATGGCCCGCCAGAGCACCTCACGCCCGCAGTCCGGGAAGAGCTCAGGGACGAAATCCAGCTCCGCATAGGCTGCCTGCCAGGGCAGAAAGTTAGAGGTGCGCTGCTCCCCAGAGGTGCGCATGACCAGGTCGCAATCCGGAATGTCGGGGTTGTAGAGGTGCTGGGCGATCATCTTTTCAGTCACCTTGGAGCCCTTGATTCGCCCAGCCGCGACTTCTCGGGCGATGTCTGTGGCTGCATCGGCCAGCTCAGCCCTGCCCCCGTAGTTGATGCAGAAGATCACATCGATCCTGGTGTTGTGGCGGGTGCGCTCCATGGCCGCCTCCAGCTCGTCGATGACCGACTTCCAGAGCCGGGGCCGACGACCCGCCCAGCGCACGCGCACTCCCCAGTCGTCCATCTGGGCCACCCGGCGGTGGATGATGTCCCGGGAGAAGCCCATCAGAAAGCGGACCTCAGCCGGCGAGCGTTTCCAGTTCTCCGTGGAAAAGGTGTACAGGCTCAGGTAGCGGACCCCGGCCTCAATGGCCCCGGCTATGGTGTCGAAGACCACCGGCTCGGCAGCCCGGTGACCCTGGGTGCGCTCCATGCCCCTCTGCTTGGCCCAGCGGCCATTCCCATCCATGATCACACCCAGGTGCCGCGGGACTGAGCCCTTGGGGAACTGCGGGATACGCGCGGGGTCGGAGAAGGGGGCTGCAGGCACATCCAGAGAAGTGTAGTCGACGGGGTCAAAGCTCATGCTTCAAGAATCTAATAGCCGCAGAGACCTGATGGGCCGCTCCAGGTAATATTCGCCCCATTTCTCAACAAGACCGTCGCAGAGGGGGGTGGAGTCCTTGCCGTCCAGCTTGGACCAGTCCCCGCTGCTCAGCGCCCGGAAGCGGGCCAGGGTGGCGGAATCCACTGCCACGGCGTCGGTAGGCCTGTCCCGGCTGCAGACCACCCCGCCGCCAGGCACCGAAAAGTGGGTCAGCTGGTCGGTCCGGCCGCAGACGATGCAGGAATCCAGCCGGGGCCTCCAGCCAGCCAGCGCCAGGGACCGCAGCAGGTAGGAGGCGCCGATGTCACGGGGTCCATGCCGGTGACCAGCCAGACTGGCCAGGGCGGAGGCCAGCAGACGGTATTGCTCAGGGGCCGGCTCGTGCTCGCCCACCACCAGCTTGTCGGCGGTCTCAAGCATGACGCCCCCGTTGGCATAGAGGTCATAGTCGGCGCATATGGCATCCGCATAGGCGGCTATGCAGACGGCCTGGGAGACGATGTCCAGGTTGCGGCCACGGGAGATGAGCAGGTCGTCACGCATGAATGGCTCCAGACGCGCGCCGAAGCGGGACTTGGTCCGTCGCACCCCCTTGGCCACGGCCCTGACCTTGCCGTGTCCCCTGGTCAGCATGGTGACGATCCGGTCTGCCTCGCCCAGTTTGACCGTTCTGAGGACCAGGCCCTCGTCACGATAGATAGCCACGACGGCCCCGTCCTTTCATTGGTAGATGAACAGGCCCCAGAAAGCGAAGATCAGCAGGACTCCGAACATGGCCAGGGTGGTGACGGTGAAGAGCGCGACGCCAAAGCGGGTGGAGGCCAGCACAGGCCTGGGATCCATGCTCCGCATCTGCTGGCGCAGACTGGGGCCGCCGGCCTTGCTTGTGCGCACCTGGTCGGGCAGCCGGTCCAATCCCCTGAGTGAGGCTACCTCGACCATACGGGCGAAGGTGCGCGACCAGGCCCAGATGACCAGGGCACAGACCACCTGGATGACCGGCCAGCTCCAGTAGCTGACCCCAGCCTGGTCAGGCACGCCGCCCCAGCCCAGGCGTACCACGGCCATGATGACCTGGCCCAGACCAGCTCCGAAAAGGACCAGGGTGGCCAGGGTGGTGCCGGTGATGGTGACCAAGGTGCCGCCGAAGCCATGGCTGAAGCCCAGGACCGGGTCCTTGCGCCGGCGCAGGCGGAATAATTTCATCAGACCGGCCGCCAAAGCCATAATCAAGGCCGCCAGCAAAAGCACCAGGGTCAGCAGGTGCAGGACCAGCATATAGATGGTCAGCGAGCGTCGCCCCCGCAGGTCAGTAGGCACGGCGATGGACTGATGGATGGTGGCCCCACCCACGCTGGGGCTGGTCTGATGCAGGCCATGGACCTGACCCACCGCCCAGTCGACCATGTCCTGCTGGTAGTGGTCGGCCAGGGGCGTGCCGGTCCGGGCCTCATCTCCCAAACGCAGCACATGGTTGGAGACCGGGTAGGAACGCACAGTGACGTTCTCGTTGCCCGAGGCGTGGGCCTGGGCGAGCACGCGTTGCACCCCCTCCACCTGGGCGGTCATGACATCCTTGGCCCCGTAGGCCAGCAGGGTGGGAATGGCATAGGTGCTGCGGTCGGTGGGGTCGATGTCCAGATTATTCAGGCCCAAGAGGGAGGCATCGGTGCTGAAGAGCCGACGGACCACCGACTGGTAGCCCTGGTTGGCTCCGGCAATGGCGAAATCCTGGGCTACGAAGAAGCCCATCGCGTGCCGCGGCGAATAGACCATGGGGCTCAACAGGATCTGGAAGGCGATCCGGTGGTCCATGGTCAGCAGCATGGCGGCGATCCAAGTGCTCTCGCTGGTGGCATAGATGCCTACCTTGGATGCATCCACATCTGCGCGGTCGCGCAGCAGATTGGCAACCCGCTCGTAGGCCTTGGCCGAGGCGGGATAGTCCCGGTCGGCATCATTGGTGGACCAGACCGGCTTGTCCAGCACGGCGGTGACGAAACCGGCAGAGGCCAGGGTTCGGGCCACATCCCCGAAGGAGTTGTCGCAGGTGCCGTAACCGGCGCCGTGCATGAAGACTACGGCTGGCCGATGCCCTGAGGCCTCCTTGGGGGCGCGGATCAGTATTCGGATGCGTTGGTGCTCGCCAGTGGCTGGCCGTTCCACGCTCAGTTCCTGGTGACGGGATTCGACCTGGTACTGCCCCACGGCATCCCTGTCAACCCCGGCAGGCCAGTCGAAGGTGACCGCGGTGTCCGGAGTCAGCGTGGGAAAATTCTGATCCACTGGTTCGTATTTCCAGGGGACGGCGGTCAAGTGGGAGACCGAGGCCAGCAGACCCATGAGAATGATGAAGACGGGCAGGCTGGTCATGAGCCGCCTGACCCTGCTCCACCCGCTTGCAGGGAGGGAACGCTCAACCTCTTGGGACACGTCGGCCATTGTAGCCGGTGGCGGGGATGGCGCTTACGCCCTCAGCTGGCGCGGCCGGTGACCGGGACCACCATGGGCCCTGCCTCCGGCAGGGTTTCACCCTGGGCCGCCGCCTTGGCATCCATCTGGGCGGCGATTTCCTTGGCCCGTTCCAGCAGCGTGGGGACAATCTGATCCTCGGGCACGGTCTGCACCACCTTGCCCTTGATGATGATCTGGCCCTTGCCGTTGCCTGAAGCCACCCCCAGATCGGCCTCCCTGGCCTCGCCAGGTCCGTTGACGATGCAGCCCATGACGGCCACCCGGATGGGGGCGGTGATGTCCTTGAGCCCCTCGGTGACCTCCTTGGCCAGCTCGATCACGTCCACCTGGGCCCTGCCGCAGGAGGGGCAGGAGATGATGTCGAAGTGGCGCTGGCGCAGCCCCAGGTACTCCAGGATCTTGCAGCCCACCTTGACCTCTTCCACAGGCGGTGCGGACAGGGAAACACGAATGGTGTCGCCGATGCCCTCGGCCAGAAGCGCGCCGAAGGCCAGACAGGACTTGATGGTCCCCTGCCAGGAGGGCCCGGCCTCGGTCACGCCCAGGTGCAGGGGCCAGTCGCCCTTGGAGGCCAGAAGCCTGTAGGTCTGGACCGTGGTAACGGGATCGTGGTGCTTGACGGAGATCTTGAAGTCATGGAAGCCCACGTCCTCGAACATGTGGGCCTCTTTCAAAGCCGAGGCGACCAGGGCCTCAGGGGTGGGTCCGCCGTAGCGGGCGTAGATGTCCTTGTCAAGGCTGCCGGCATTGACCCCGATGCGCAGGGAGATGCCTGCATCGGTGGCGGCCTTGCAGATCTCGGGGCCGACCTGGTCAAACTTGCGGATGTTGCCCGGGTTGACCCTGACGGCTGCGCAGCCCGCATCGATGGCCTGGAAGACGTACTTGCTCTGGAAGTGAATGTCGGCGATGACCGGGATGGGCGACTTCTTGGCAATGATGGGAAGCGCGTCGGCATCGTCCTGGCTGGGCACAGCTACCCGTACGATGTCGCAGCCGGCGGCGGCCAGCTCGGCGATCTGCTGCAGGGTGGCATTGATGTCAGCAGTGACCGTGTTGGTCATGGACTGCACCGATATGGGGGCTCCCCCGCCGACCGGCACAGGCCCCACCATGATCCGACGGGAGCGGCGACGAGGATGCAGCGGAGTCTGGCTGATGGCCTGCTCGCCTGTCTTGCGGAACCCCTGAGAGGATGTTGACTGTTCGGTCTTGGGAATGCTACTCACGCTGTCATGTCTATCAAAGCATCAGCCCTTTGGCGTGCCTCATGCTCGACTTGCTCCATTACCTCCACGGATGTGAATGTTCCCGGAAGATGCGTTTCCATGGCATCCATGACCGAACGGATGGTTTCGACGATGCCCAGGTAGGGCAGCCGGTGATCCAGGAAGGCCCTGACCGCCTGCTCGTTGGCGGCATTGAAGACCGCGGTCATGGGCTCGCAGCTGCCCAGGGCCCGCCTGGCCAGATTGACCGCCGGAAAGGCCTCATCATCCAGGGGCTCGAAAGTCCAGGTATTGGGCTTGGACCAGTCGCAGGCCGCAGCCACATGGTCGAGACGGACGGGCGCCGACAGGCCCAGGGCGATGGGCAGACGCATATCCGGAGGGGATGCCTGGCTTATGGTGGCCCCGTCCTGGAACTGGACCATGGAGTGGACCACGGACTGGGGGTGAACCACCACGGTGATCCGCTCGGGCTCGATCCGGAAGAGCCGGCTGGCCTCGATGACCTCCAGCCCCTTGTTGACCATAGTGGATGAGTTGATGGTGACCACCGGACCCATGGACCAGGTCGGATGATTCAGGGCCTGCTCAGGGGTGACCTCGCGCATGGCTTGGCGGCTCCAGCCCCGGAAAGGACCTCCCGATGCGGTGACCACCAGACGGGCCACCTCTCCATGCTGCCCCGAACGCAGAGACTGCCAGATGGCTGAATGCTCGGAGTCGACCGGGTTGATCTGACCCGGCCGTATCTCGGCATCAAAGAGCAGATGGCCGCCGGCCACCACGGACTCCTTGTTGGCCAGAGCCAGCTGGGATCCGGCCTGCAGGGCCGCAATGGACGGGCGCAGACCGACTGATCCGGTGATGCCGTTGAGGACCAGATCACTGCCGGAGCCGGCCAGAGCCTGGACCGCCTCCATGCCTGCTTCTACTTGGATACCAGTCAGCCCCAGGGCCTTGAGCGCCTGCTGCAGGGCCGGAACCTGGGCCCTGTCGGCCAGAGCCAGACGGGTCACGCCAAAATCACGGGCTTGACGGGCCAGGAGCTCAACATGCGCACCACCAGCGGCCAATCCAGTCACCTGGAACCGATCCCTATGACGACTGATCAGATCCAAGGCCTGGGTACCGATGGATCCTGTGGATCCCAGGATAACCAGACTGCGAGATTGGTCGGCATCGTCCCTAGGCGACCAATCCGCCAGGGTACGTTCACGCTCGACCGGCAAACCGGCCTGCACGCCTTCGCTCATCACTGCCAACCGACTCATCGACCGCCTTTATCCTGCTCCCCCTCGTCGCCGAAGGCCGGGAATGAAATATCAGGGATGTCCAGATCCATCTTGGGCAGATCCTGGTTGAGCAGGGAGTTCAGGTAGGAATCCGGATCCTGGTCCTGCTTGTTCCCCTGCGTGTTTTGTGAGTACCGAGGCTTGGCCCAGTCGGGCGTATCCGTGCTGCTTTCGGCTGTTTCGACCCAAGGACGCTCCTGGGTCTCAGATGCTGCAGGTGCCGGCTCCTCGTAGCTGCCCAAGGGCCCGCCTGCGCCCAGAGGGCCGTCGACGAAAGGCGAAGAGATAACTGAGGTGGATCCTGGCACAGACGAGTTGTGAGCGTCAGCATCGGTTGAGGGAGGCACCGGCGATGCCGGACCTGTGGAAGGAACGAACGTAGCCCCTGTCGATGTGGACGGGGCGGATGCGGCAAGTGTCGAAGGGGTCGGCTGGAATACCGTCGGCTCAGGAGTCTGCGGTGCTGGGGAAGGCGAAGAAGAGGCCGTCGAGTTGACAGGCATGGATTGCGCAGCCGACGCAGGTGCAGCTGATCCTGCAGCGGGGACTGCAGGTGTATAGCTGGCTGGCGCAGAGGTGGGCATGACTGATTCAGGCCGACCGGAGACAGCCGGATTTGCAGGAGCAGCGGCTGCTCCGCCGCCGACATCGACCGAGGATGCAGACCGGGCTGAAGCTGTTGAAGGTGTATCAACACCGGTATCCACAGCCGCTCCAGCGCCGTCCTGAGCCAGTCGCTGGTTGACCGCTGAAGCCAGGGCACTCAGGGAGCTGTTGGGCTGGGCCGTCGGCACCGTCTGCGTGCTGGCAGTGGGAGCATCGAAGATGGCCCGTTCCGCCTGATGCAGTTGAGCGAAATCGTCCTGACTGCTTTGGTCCTCCGCAACAGGGGAAGCATTGGGGATGCTCCAAGCGGGTTCCTGGCTCTGTCCGATCAGCGGCTGAACGCCCGAGGCTGAAGAGTCCTGCACAGGAAGCTGCGATTGCGCAGGAACAGCGGCAGGCGCCGTTGAACTCGCGCTTGCTCTCTTGGCCCTCTCGCTGACCCTGGCGAAGGACTCCAGCTGCTCCAGAAGCTCGACGGCCTTGGCCAGGAAGAAGTCCACCTGGCGCTCGTCATAACCCTTGGGCCCCCGCCGCTGGGTGAAGATGACGTTGGAGACGCGGTCAGCCGTGATGTCGGTGTTCTTCGACTTGCCCGAGTCCGTCTTCCGCCCCTCCTGCAGGTTGAGCTGGTCAGAAGTCTTGTTGAGGACCTGCTCGATCAGCCGCTCCACCTGCTTGCAGTCGTATGAGGGCATGCCGGGATCCCCGCGCTTGAAGACGCTGCCTGAGGGCCTGCCGGCATGAGTGGTCAGCTCCGATTGCAGACTGACCATTCTGGTCGTCCAACCATCCACGCCCACCCGGGCTATCTCCAAGCTGGTCTGCCTGTCGGAAATCACCCTCTCCAGTCGGGAGAGGGCTGCATCCACCTGGGTGATGATGTAGCCGTTCTTGCACAGGTCAAAGGAGGCGTTGGCTATCTCCTCCTGGGTCAGATCAGGATCCTGGCTCTCATAGAGCGAGTGTGCCCGCTCCAGGAAGGCGTCCACCTGCTTGGTGTCATACCCCCACTTGCGCTTGCCCGAGCGCGCGATGGTCGCCTCGGTTCCACGGGCATCAGGCTTAGCTGACATCAGGCATCGACCTCCTGACCTTTCTTGCCAACGATCGTCGTGCATCGATTCTACGTGAGCGCTAAGACGCGACTTCGGGCACGCCCCCCAAAAACCCCTGTGGTCCCGCCCGGACTCGAACCGGGGACATCCACCGTGTAAAGGTGGCGCTCTAACCAACTGAGCCACGGGACCAGCACACTACCTTAGCAGAATACACGGTGACAAGGCCGCACGGTGCGGCTATAATCCACTAGGAATTCGCGGGCCTTGTCCGCAAAAAGAAGAGAAACACACCATATACACCGTATAAAGGGGGGTTCGGATTGTCACAGACAGTCGATACAGGCAGCGGCAGGAAGACCAACCGCACCCTGGTGACGGTGGCGGTCTTCATCGCCACCTTCATGACGGCCATCGAGGGGACCATCGTCTCCACCGCCATGCCCACCATCATCGGGGACCTGCATGGGCTGTCCATCATGAACTGGGTCTACTCCATCTATCTGCTCATGACAGCGGTCACCACGCCCATCTACGGCAAGCTTTCGGACCGCTTTGGCCGCAAGCCGCTGCTGACCATCGGACTGCTGGTCTTCGTGATCGGATCCACCCTGTGCGCCCTCTCCCAGTCCATGCCCCAGCTGATCGGCGCCCGTTTTCTGCAGGGCCTGGGGGCCGGCGCCATCCAGCCGCTGACCTACACGGTCCTGGCCGACATCTATCCCCTGGACAAGCGGGCGGGCATGATCGGCCTGAACGGCTCGGCCTGGGGCATCGCCTCCATCATCGCCCCCCTGCTGGGAGGCTTCATCGTCCAGCAGATAAGCTGGCACTGGGTCTTCGCCATCAACGTGCCCATCGGCCTGCTGGTCATCATCATGATCCAGATTTTCCTGAGCGAGCATATCAAGGCGCGTGAAACCCGCGTCGACTACATCGGCATCGGGCTGCTCAGCGTCTGCCTGATCTGCCTGATGCTCTGCCTGCAGAGCCTGGGATCGGCGGGCGATACGCGAATTACCCTGATCCTGGCTGCAGCCACCGTGGTCACCTTTGCCCTGCTGCTTCATGTGGAGGGCCGCCAGGAGGACCCCATCCTGCCTCTGCGGCTCTTCCGCATCAGAACCTTTGTCATCCAAAACATCTGCATGCTCCTGGTGGCCGGATTCCTGATGGGCTTCGACACCTACATGCCCATCTGGATGCAGTCTGTTTTGGGAATGAACCCCTCCCTGGGCGGCTTTGTGGTCACCCCCTCCTCCATTCTTTGGCTCCTGGGCGCCTACGTGGCCGGACCGCTGACCATGCACCACCCGCCGCACCGGGCCACCAACATCGGCCTGGCCTTCATCCTGACGGCCTGCATCTGCTACATAGCCGTCCCCCAAGCCACCGCCTACTGGGTCTTCCTGGTCATCTCCGCCGTGGTCGGCTTCGGCTTCGGCCTGACCATCACCACCTCGACCATCACCGCCCAGAGCGTGGTGCCAGCAGGCGATGTGGGCGCCTCGACCAGCTTCAACACCCTGGCTCGCTCCCTGGGGCAAACCCTGATGGTCTCCATCTTCGGCATCGTCATGAACACGGTCATCGCCCGCGAGGTGCCTCAGCATAAGGGACTGACCGAGGACATGATGAACAGCATGATCAACCCGGCCACGGCAGGGAGCATTCCATCGCGTCTGCTGGGCCCGGCCCGCACCATCGTCTTCGACGGCCTGCATTGGATCTTCCTGGTGGGCCTGGTCATTCTGATCATGGCCCTGGTGGCCAACCTCTGCGACATCCGCTCGCGCACCCTGCTGGCCGAATATCAGAACAAGGCCACGACGACGGATCCCTCCATTGCTGAGAAGAGCGTGCAGTAAAGGCCGCTGGGCAGACGGATTCCTCCGGGGAATCCCTTATGAAAGACAGCGAGGTGGTGGGCATCGGTTGATCCTGATGCCCACCACCTCGTTCATTGGCGCTTCTGCAGCCAGAAAACTTACTTGCCCTTGCCGAAAGCCCGCAGCTGGGTGGCGTTCCAATCCTTGCTGGCGGTAGTGGGCATCAGGGCGTTCATGCCCGCGGTCTTGGCCGCATTGGAGACGACCCCTGGAGCCGATGCCCCCGGTCTGCCGGGTTTGGGAGTCAGCACCCAGAACGGCGCACCCTTGTTGACCATGGCCGAGGCATCCATGATGGTATCTGCCAAATCGTCCTCGGCATCGCCGTCCCGCCACCAGATGATGACCCCATCCACGGCTGCGTCATAGTCCTCGTCCACCAGCTCTTCGCCGGTCAGATCCTCGATCCTGGTCCGGATCCCGTCGTCGACATCGTCGTCCCACATCCATTCCTGAACGATATCGCCGGGATGGAAACCGAACTCTTCCGCTGTATAGGTTGTAGTCTCAGCCACGGCTTCAGCATAACAAGACTGCCGGAATTCACCAATTGGACCGGCCTTGTCTTATCTGCCCTTGGCGGTTGTGCAGCGGGGCAGCCCCTCCCCCTGGCCATGGCCGATGGCCACCAGGGCCTTGTAGGCCTCGTCCAAGGTGGATACCCGCACGTCGCGCAGTCCCTCTGGCACATGGCCCGCCACCTGTGGGCAATTAGCCGCCGGGGCCAGGAACCAGGTGGCGCCGTCCCGCCTGGCGCCCAGCATCTTCAGCTGGATGCCGCCGATGGCACCGACCCGTCCCTTCTGGTCCATAGTGCCGGTACCTGCGATGGTCAGACCGCCTGTCTCCTGCTCCGGAGTGATCTTGTCGATGGCCCCCAGGGTGTACATGAGCCCGGCCGAGGGACCGCCGATGTCGGCCACCCTCATGCTGAACTGCAGGCCTGAGACGTCATATCTCCGGGCCTTGAGGAAGGCCAGAGCCTGGGCCGAGGCAGCCTTCTGGGAGCCGTGCATATCACCCTGCTCCTGGCGCCTGTACTCCTCCACACTCTGCCCGGGAGGCACCACGGCCTCCTGGGGAAGCACCGTGGCGTGGGGGTCGGCCCAGCCCACCAGGGCATCCAGATTGGAGGCCGGATAACCGGGGATTCCGCGGGCATTGACCGTGGTCATCAGCAGACGGCCCTTGTCATGGTGGACCTGGCCGCCCTTGACCTTGATGACCGGTGAGCCTTTTGAACTTCCCAGCACATCCTGGGTGGGTCCGGGCGTCTCGATGGTATAGGGCGAGGGGAGGAAAAGCACCAGGAGGGCCAGAATGATCAGAAGACCGCCGACCAGCATTTTGCGGGTGGGCCCGCCAAGCGTCCCGATTTGCCTTTCGGGTGCGCCTGTGGCGCAGTGATCCGATTTCCCGTGCGGAAGTGTCATAGCTCCAATATTATGGTTGATGAAGACGATAATCCCGGCAGACGTCGACCTCGATGGCGGACGGCCTGCCTTGGCGAGGACTGGAATCAAAGCAATGGACGAGAATGCAATCCACCAATGGCTCATCGAGTGCTTCGGCCCGGTGCAGGGCGAGCTGGCCTGGAGTCAGTTCTCACAGCTGCCTGAGTCCATCCGCTCGCAGATGGCGGCCCAGGGAGCCGATCAGTTGCCCAAACCCGCCGAGGTTCAGGCCCTGATTCAGGCTTTCACGGCCGGAGGGCTGAACACGCCGGCTGACATGCAGGCCCAGGCCGACCGGGGGCCCATCAACCTTGTGCTGGCCAAGAACATCGCCCTGGGACGCACCAGGGCCGACCAGTCCGATACCACCGTCACAGCCGAGGACAGCGACCGCGTGGCCCGGGTCATGAGCGAGGCCAACCTCTGGCTGGACACCGTCTGCTCCTTCGACCCCGCCCCAGGCCAGACCGAAGCCTTGACCCGTGCCGGATGGATCGAGGGCAGCATAGACGCCTGGGTCCAGTTCGCCTCGCCGGTGGCCCAGGCGGTCAGCGAGGCCCTGACCTCCGTCATCAACCAGCGCTTCCAAGGTTTCGACCAGGGCGAGATTTCGGGGATGTTCGCCGGACCTGTGCCCATCCCCCTGCCCGACAATCTCAAGGATCCGACCACGCTGATGAGACTGCTGGGGAACACCTCATTCGCCATGCAGCTGGGGCAGGCCGCCGGCGAGCTGGCCAAGGAGGTCCGCGGAGGATTCGACCAGGGCATCCCGTTGCTGAAGAACCCCGCCGGAGCCCTCATACCTCAGAACATCAAGGCCTACGCCAAATCATTGGAACTGGATCTGGACGAGGTCGCCCGTTACATGGCCCTCAAGGAAGCCGCCCACGCCCGGCTCTACGCCGCCGTCCCCTGGCTGATGCCGCGCTTCGAGGCCCTGATCGGCAAGTACGCCCGGGGGGTCTCCATCGACCTGGACGCGGTGGAGGATCAGCTGCGCGACGCCGACCAGATCAATCCCGAATCCATCGCCGGCGCCATCAACCTCAGCAATGTCGGCATCGAGGACACCCCTGAGCAGAAGGAGGCCCTGCACAGCCTGGGCGACCTGCTGGCCCTGGTGGACGGCTGGGTGGATTGCGTGGTCTGGAATGCCGGCATGGCCCACCTGCCCCACCTGGAGCAGCTGCGGGAGATGACCCGACGCGAGCGCGCCGTGGGGGGGCCGGCCGAGCAGACCTTCGAGTCCCTGCTGGGCCTGCATCTTCACCCCAAGCGGCTGCGCGAGGCCGCCGACCTCTGGGAGCGCATCACCGCCGAGGAGGGAGTCCAGGGCCGTGACGGCCACTGGTCCCATCCTGACCTGCTGCCTTCCCTGCCTGTCAAGGACGAAGGCGGCCAGGGCGGAGCATCTACCTCTGCAGATGGGCAATCCGAGCAGAAGGCCTCCACTTCCGCCACCTCGGTGGACTGGGATGCCGAGCTGGACAAACTGCTGAATGCCGAAGACAAGGATTCCTCTGCCGATCTGGCCACCCCTGCAGACTCCGACGCTCCCGATTCCGACGCTTCAAATGACCAGGAGCATTCAGAACACGAAGCTCCCGGCAATCAAAAAAGCGCCGGCACCGATCCCAAGGACCCCGACAGCGGTCACCCGGACCAGAACAACTCAGACAAGGGCGATTCGGACGGCAACCAAGCTTGAATCGCACTCCCTCTCCCCGCGTGCCGAGGGGCCGAATCGATAGCGCTCAGCGGTGAATGAACCGGCTGGGAGCGCGCCGGGCAAAGGCGCTGCCGTCCTTGTGCTCCGCATAGGAAAGATGCAGGGTGTCCTCTGCTCGGGTCACCCCTACATACATAAGGCGGCGTTCCTCCTCCAGAGCATCCCCCTCGGGCGGTGAGCCAAAGGGAATCAGCCCCTCGGCACAGCCCACGATGAAGACATGGGCGAACTCCAACCCCTTGGCAGCATGAATGGTGGAGACCGTGACCCTCCCCTGGCCCATGCCGCTCTCCAGCTGCTCCAGCACCTCATGTTTGCTCAGATCGACCGACTGGTTCTGCCAGCCCGACTCCGTGCGCACCCGGTAGCCGATCCCGCATTCGTGCAGGGCACGGCAGATCAGGGTCTGCTGGGCGTTGATCCGGGTCAGGATTGCAAACTGGCCGGGACGGGCCCCCTTCCGGATCATGGAGGATATACGGGAGGCCACTGCCCCAGCCTCTTCACCATCGTCCTCGTAACGGGTCATCGCGACCCTGCTGCCCTCCTGGCGGGCTGATGCCAGCTTCAGGTAGTCGTCACGCACCGGCGAGCGAGCCAGAATGCCATTAGCGTAGTGAACCACTCTTCCCGTGGACCGGTAGTCGGTGGTCAGGTCCAGATCGGCCTTGATTCCCGGGAATTCCTGGGGAAAGTTCAGCAGATAGTAGGAGGTGGCCCCCGCAAAGGAGTAAATGGTCTGGGCCGGGTCCCCCACCACGCACAGGTTCTGTCTGCCGTTGAGCCAGAGCTTGAGCAACCGATGCTGCAGGGGCGAGACATCCTGGTACTCGTCCACGGTCAGCCAGCCGATGCGGTCTCGAATGTCAGCAGCAGCCTGGCCGCCCTCTTCCAAAATGTGGCAAACCAGCAGAAGGATATCGTTAAAGTCCATCTGATTATGGGCGGCCTTGGAGCTCTCGAAGACCGTGTACAGGTCGGCCATCCGATCAGCCTCCAGACCAGCCGGCGGCAGACGGTGACTGGCCGCGCAGACCCGAACGTAGTCCTGAGGGGCGATCAGCCCCACCTTGGCCCAGTTGATCTCCGCAGTCAGGTCCCTGACCTGGCCCGGGTCGGCCTCCTCACCGCAGACCCGCTGGCAGGCGGAGGACACCAGGGGGGCCACATCCTCGATCAGATCCGGAAGATAGGTCTCGCTGACCTGGGGCCAGACCCGCCTGAGCTGGCGCAGGGCCGCCGAGTGAAAGGTCGCCGCCTGCAGGGAGGCCGACACGCCAAGCTTGGTCAGACGATCACGCATCTCGGCTGCGGCACGGACCGAAAAAGTCACTGCCAAGGTTCTGGAGGGCTCCCAGCTGCCACTGGCGCAGGCATAGGCCATACGCCGGGTGATGGTCCTGGTCTTGCCAGCCCCGGCCCCTGCTACGATCCGCACAGGCCCGTCAAGCACAGTGGCCGCCTGCCGCTGGGCAGGATCCAGACCCTGCAGCAATCGTTCCTCATCCTCATGCACACCCCCATTGTGTCAAAGGCCGGTACCGGAACCCGCTGCGGCGTGCCCATGTGGTCAAGTGGACAACCGTATTCACAACAGTCCTTGTATTATCCTTGAGAATGTGAGTGAACGAACGAAGCTGACCCTGGCTGCCCTGGCGTCGGCCGCCATGCCCGAGGTGCCCATGACCGGCGCGCGGGACTGCGACCAGCTCAGCAGCCTTGACCGCGCACAGGGCGTGGACTGTGCGGTGGTCCAGGACGCGACCGGCAACGTCTACGACGTCTGGGCCACCAGCTCGGAAGCCGGCAAGCGCCGGTTGGCCGCTCGGGTCAAGGCGGCTCAGGCTCTGGCCGATGCCAAGGAGATGGCGGCCATGGGCTTCAGGGTCGAGCACATCCTGGCCTACCAGCCCGGCGAGAAGGCCGATAGCCCGACCGGCACCACAGCTGTTGCCGTCATGACCCACTGCCCAGGCCGAATCCGTCCCCTCCATCTGCTGACGTTGAACGAATGCACCGCCGCAGGCACCGCCATCGGCGCCATCCACCGGGTGCGCCCTGATTTTCTGAAAACCCACGGATACCCAGCCTTCTCCACTGCCCAGATCGCGGCCCAACTGCGGGGATGGATCAAGCGGCTGCGCATGGACGGCCACGTGCCCAAGGAAATCACCGATTCCTGGGCATCCATCGTGGCGACCGACGGACTCTGGTCCTTTGAAACATGCACCGTGCACGGAGGCTTTTCCGACGGCGACCTACTCTATGCAGGCTCCGGGCTGAGCGGGGTCTACGGTTGGCAGGACATGCAGGTCAACGATCCTGCCCGTGACCTGGCCTGGATCTTCGCCAAGCTGGATGGATCCCGCCGCAACGCAGTCATTGCAGCCTACGGCAGGATGATGGGGGCTCGGCTGGACGACCTGATCATGCTCCGAGCCAATCTCTGGCTGCAGATGGAGCAGGTGGGCGACTTCATCACCGCCCTGGATCATGCCGACAACGAACAGATCATCCAATTCAAGGCCCAGGTGGAGCGTCTGGCCCAGCAGTTGGGCGACCACGAGCAGAACCAGCGCGCCCGTCGTCAGCAGCAGACTTCCGGTTCGTCACCCACTGGGGCACCCTCCACCATCACCGTGGGCACCCTGCTCGGCGACGACAAAGCTGAAGATCCCTCCGCAGCGAAAATACAGGAGAATCCGGCATCAGAACAGGACCCCGGCGCGGCAAATGCGGCAACCTCACCTAAGGAACCCTCCTTTGAACCCTCGGATGAGAGCTCGGCCACCATCGCCATCAGCAGGGCAGAAATGGCTGACCTGGCTCAGACCCAGACCGCCATGGACCATTCCGAAGCCAGGAATAAGCCCATCAGACAGGCCCAGAGCACAAACCTTGGCAGCGACAATCAACCCAAGCCACCAGCTGTTGCTCCTGTTGCCCAAGAAGAGGAATCAGGCCTGAGCGATCACTTCCGCGGCATCGGCAGTCCAGCCACCAGCGACGACGATACGGATGGCGAGGTGAATCCAAAGGCTGCAACGAGCGACCCGTCCGTAGACAGCCAGTCCTCGAACCCCGCTGGGGCAGGAGAGGCCGCTTCCCAGCCGCATGATGCCTCGTCAGCTCAAGCCCTCGCCAGCGATCAGGCTGAGACCGTCGTCATTCCCAGAAAGCCCCTGCCCGAGCAGACCCCCACGCTCACTGCAGACGGACAGGCATCGGCATCACCGCCGGAAAGCGGCTCTTCCCAGGAGGAGCATCAGGGAGACGCTTAGAGCGTAATCACCCGGGCCAGCGAATAATGAGACCGGAAGAACCGTGGGCCGGCAGGTCTGGGCGACGGAAAACAACCTTGGAGGTAGCAATGGATATCGAATTCGGCATCAAAAATGTGGCCCGGACGGTCAACTTCAGCACCAATGCCAAGGCGGACGAGGTGGCTGCCCACATCGCCCAGGCCCTGAACGAGGGCGGACCCATCGATCTGGTGGACGACAAGGGCCGGCACATCATTGTTCCTAAGGAGTCCCTGGGCTACGCAGTGGTCGGTTCGGACACCACCCATCCGGTCGGCTTCGGTGTCCTGGGAGGCTCCTCCGACTGAGGCTGTGATCGCCTGACGGGGGCGGCCGGGTCCTTGTGGTCCGACCGCCCCCGATTCGTATCCGCTAACCCTTCCAGGCCACCGGACGGCTCCCCCGGGCCCTGTCCACGATTCGGGCCACCACCTCGTCACTGGTGCTGTTCTCCCCCATGCGATTGGGCTTGCCTTGGCCGTGCCAGTCCGATCCTCCGGTCACCAGCAGCCCCCAGCGCTGTGCCAGGGCCAGCAGCCGTCGGCGCTGCTCGGGCGGATTGTCCCGATGCCAGACCTCCAGGCCTCCCAGTCCCTCCCCGGCCAGGGCGGCGATCTGCTGGTCGGAGAGCAGGACGGGATTGCGACTGACTGCACCGGGGTGGGCGACGACCAGGACACCGCCTGCATGGTTGACGGCTGCCAGCACCTGGTGGGTGGTCGGCGAGGGCGTCGGCAGGTAGTAGGCGCTTCCGGAGGAGCAGACCCCGGCGAAGGCCTGGCTGCGGTCGGCATAGACACCGGCCTTGACCAGGGCATCGGCGATATGCGGGCGGCCCACCGTGGTCTTCGACCCCTCCTTGACCTGATCCAGCACATCCTGCCAGGTGATCGGGTAATCCCGGGAGATCCGCTCGACCATGGTCCTGGTCCTGGTCAGCCTGGCCTCCCTGGTCTTGGCGAAGAGCCCGGCGATGACCGGATCCTCAGGATCATAGAGGTAGGCCAGCATGTGAACCGAGACATGGCCGTCCTGGGCGGTGATTTCGGTGCCTGGCAGCAGGGGCATTCCCAGGTCCTGGGCCGCCTGACGGGCCTCATCCCAGCCCGCATTGGTGTCATGGTCGGTGATGGCCAGACCCTCCAGACCCAGCTGCTGCGCCTGCTCGACCATCCCCCGGGGCGTCACGGTGCCGTCGGAGAAGACGGTGTGGCAGTGCAGGTCCCAGCCGGAGACCGTGGCAGTATCCTCATGCGTCATGCCTCCATCCTAAACTCGTGAACGCGTTCCCGTCTCAGAGAACCCTCCCGACCATTGAGGTGATGGACCCCATGAGCGAACCGACCTCGTCAGCCCCTTCCAGCTATCTGATCGCCGCCCTGACCTCGTTTGCGGCGCTCTACGCCAGCCTGGTCCTGTCAGCGGAAACCCTGCAACTGGCGCGTCACCCCCAGGGCCAGCTCAGCTGTGACATCAACTCGGTGGTCTCCTGCTCAGCCGTGGCCCTGTCCCCCCAAGCCGAGCTGATCCGCCTGGGCACACTGCCTATCCCCAATGCCTTTCTGGGGCTGGTCGCTGAGGCTGTCTTCCTGACGCTGGCCGTAGTGGGTCTGTGCCGAATCAAAATGCCTGCGCTGCTGGCGGCAGGGACCTGGCTGGCCTCGCTTGCCGCCCTGGCCTATGCGCTCTGGCTGTTCGCCCAGTCGCTCTTCGTCATCCACGCCCTCTGCCCCTGGTGCCTGGTCATGACCTTCGCCACCAGCCTGCAGTTCATGGCCTTCAGCCACGCCACGGTCATCCAGCAGGGTCTGCCGCGCAAGAGGTCGGGATGGCTGCTGACCTACTATCAGCAGCACTTCGATCTGATGGTCGACCTGGTCTGGCTGGTCGCCCTGGCCACTACCGTCCTGGCTGTGGAAGGATCCGCCCTCTTCAGCTGATCAGCAGTCTGGCACATGCTCCAGGGTCAGACGGGCGACCATTCTGGCCGGTCCGGTCAGCCACACATCCTGCGAATCCACGTCCACCTTCAGACGGCCCCCGCCCACCTGGATGGTCCAATGGTCGACCCCGGTCAGGGCTCGCAAGAGCACGCCGCTGGCGCACAGACCGGTACCGCAGGACAGGGTCTCGCCCACCCCACGCTCATAGACCCTCATGGTGGCCCGACCGCTGCCATTGTCGGCATCCAGGGCATCCAGACGCAGGAATTCCACATTCTGCCCCTCAGCCAGCCCGGGCCTGACCCGCGGCGGGGCCGACAGGTCCAGATCGCCCGGATCGGGCAGGTCGGTCCTAGCCAGCAGTTCGGTCACGGTCCCGGGCAGTCCACCGGCCTCCAATTCGGCAGCGACTGCAGTCAGGACGACTGCATGAGGATTGCCCATATCCACCATGGTGCCAGGAGCCGAGCCTCCCAGGGCTCCGCCGTCGACCAGCTGTTGCCCCACCGGCCCCATCCGCCAGGCCCCGACCTTGACCTTGAACACATGATCGCCGTCGCACTTCATCGGACTGCGCGAGACGATCCGCTTGACCCCGGCCCGGGTCCCCAGCAGGAAGGAGGCGCCTTCCATAGTCGGCGTCAGCCCCTGCTTCTGGGCGAAGAGGGTGATGGCCCGGGTCCCGTTGCCGCACATCTGAGCCAAGGAACCGTCCGCATTGCGGTAGTCCATGAACCACTGGCAGCCGAAACGGTCGCAGGCATCCACCTGCTCCTGGTTCAGGTCGCTGACATCGGCCGGGTGGGTCAGCCGGATGACCCCGTCGGCTCCGACTCCGAAATGACGGTCGCACAGCCAGCGCACCTGGTCGGCCGTAGGCTCCAGATCCCCCCGGGGATCGGCGTAGACCACGAAATCGTTGCCGGTGGCTTGCATTTTGTAAACAGTCCGGGGAATACTCATGCTTGTAGCGTACGGCCCTTCGGCGACAGGCTAGGGTGGTTCTTCGGCTGCGAAAGGAGCGGATCAGATGACATCAGATGCACCGATCGGGATCTTCGACTCCGGACTCGGCGGTCTGAGCGTCACTGCAGCCATCCGCAACCTCCTTCCTCAAGAAAACCTGCTCTACTTTGGCGATTCCGCCTACGCCCCCTACGGCATCAAGAAGCCGGATCAGATCACCCAGCGCTGCCAGGTCATTGGCGACCGGTTCATGGACCAGGGCGTCAAGGCCATGGTCATCGCCTGCAACACCGCCACCAGCGTCTGCGTGGATGAAATGCGCCGACGCTACCCGGTCCCGGTCATCGGCATGGAGCCGGCCCTGAAGCTGGCTTGCACACGTGGCGGAGGCCGACCCCAGCGGGTACTGGTCACGGCCACCCCGCTGACCTTGAAGGAGGCCAAGTTCTCACGCCTGATGGCACGGTTCTCCGACAGGCACACCATCCTGACCCAGCCCTGCCCAGACCTGGTGACCATTGTGGAGTCTGACAGGCTGAATGACCAGGCCCTGGTCGATGCCACCCTGCACCGTTATTTGGATCCCTATGACCTGCAGACCCTGGATGCCCTGGTCCTGGGCTGCACCCACTTCGTCTTCTTCCGCCAGTCCATCGCCCGCATCTGCCCGCCAGGCCTGGCGCTGATCGACGGCAACCCTGGGACGGCCCGCCACCTCAAGGATCTGCTGGCCCAGGCCGATGCCCTCAACCCGGGCCCCGGCACCGGCAGAGTAGAGATCGCCAACTCCGATCCCTCACCGGCCATGCTGGATCTGTCCAAGCGGCTGCTGGCCTCCTGCCGCCCCTGAACGGCTTGTCCAACGTTCACGCATAAGCTGTCATCAAGCTCGGATATCTGTCAGAAAACGAGGTGCCCATGGCACGCAAAAGAACAGCCGTCATCGACGTAGGCGGCGGCTACCGGTCCATCTTCGGCGCCGGCGTCTTCGACCGCTGCATGGAGCAGGGCATCACCTTCGATCACTGCTACGGGGTCTCGGCCGGCAGCGCCAATCTGGCCTCATTCCTGTCAGGCCAGCTCAGACGCTGCTACCGCTTCTACACCGTCTACTCCTCCCGCAAGGAGTACGCGAGCGTGAGCAACTTCCTGACCAAGCACACCTTCGTCGACCTGGACTACGTCTATGGCAAACTGTCGGCCCACGACGGGGAATGCCCGCTGGATTACCAGGCTCTGAAGGCCAATCCGGCCCTGTTCACCGTAGTCGCCTGCAAGGCCACTGACGGATCCACCGTCTACTTTGACAAGTCCGACCTGGCCCAGGACAACTATGACATCCTCAAGGCCTCATCCACCGTGCCGGTGGCCAACAAGCCCTACATGATCGATGGGGTGCCCTATCTGGACGGCGGCATCGCCGACCCGGTCCCGGTCCGCAAGGCCATGGACGAGGGCTACGAGCGCATCGTCCTGGTCCTGACCCGCCAGAGGGATATTCTGCGCGAACAGAAGAAGGATGTCCTGCCGGCCCGGATCCTGGCCAGAACTTATCCGGCGGCCGGCGAGCGCCTGATGGAGCGCTACCGCACCTACAACGACGAGGTGGCCCTGGCCAAGCAGGCCGAAAAGGAGGGTCGGGTGCTCATCCTGGCCCCTGACAGCCTGTGCGGACTGACCACGCTGAGCAAGTCGCTCAAGGGACTCAACGCCATGTACGACAAGGGCTATCGGGCCGCCGAGACCATAGCCGACTTCCTGGAAAGCTGAAACCCGACCTCGCAGGACCTGCCATGCGGAAATTGCTTCTTAGGACACGGCCTTACAGAGCCGGCGTCCCGGCCCCGCCCTCTGCGCCCGCACTCCTGCGGCCGTGGCGGGGATCCGCACTGCCCTGGGTGCTCTGGGCGGTCATCAGCGCTGCGGTCATCTGGTTGAAGAGCTCGTTGTAACCACCGGGGGTCGCCGCAGGCAGAACCAGGGTCTTGGCATTGTCGGACTCGGCCAGCGAGCGCATCACATCCAGATATTGGTTGAAGAGCACCACATTGTTGACCGCATCGATATCCATGCCCACGGCCCGCAGACTGTTGATCTGGTCCACAATGCCGTTGGCGATCTCCCGTCGGTAGTTGGCCTGGCCCTCACCCTGCATCCTGGTCTTCTCGGCATCGGCCCTGGCCTGGGTCTCGATCTCGATCCGACGGGCTTCGGCACGCTCCCTGGTGGCTTCCTTCTCACGCTGGGCTGCATTGATGGAGTCCATGGCCTGCTTGACCTGGGCGGAGGGGTCGATAGCCGTGACCAGGGTCTTGATGACCGAGAACCCGAAGCGCTGCATCTCCTGGCCCACGGTCTGCTGCACATCGGAGGCGATATCGTCCTTGCGGGCGAAGGCGTCGTCCAGGCTCAGGGCGGGAATGGCGGACCTGAGGGCGTCCTCCATATAGGAGCGCAGCTGGCCCGCCGGGTCGACCAGCTCGTAGTAGGCCGTAGACACGTTGGCCGCCTCTACCCGGAACTGGGTGGAGACCTCCACGGTGACGAAGACGTTGTCCTTGGTCTTGGTCTCCAGCTTGACGTTCAGCTGGTTGACCCGCAGGTTGGTCTTGGCGGCTATCCGGTCCACCAGGGGGATCTTGGCGTGGATGCCCGCCAGCGCCACCCGGTGGTACTTGCCGAAGCGCTCAATGACGTCCGCCTGCTGCTGGGGCACCACGAAAATCCCCAGAAGGAAGATGATCAGCGCCAGGACCAGCACGGCGATCACAATGGCGATGCCCAGATGCATGAGTGTTCTCCTTCGAGCTTAAAACCCTTGGGGCCGGACCTGAGAACCGCACCATTCCGGCCTATCCTCTCATCACCATACATGATGGACTCGTCTGGATAATCGGTTCGGGCGCATAAGCCGTAATAGACTCGGTTTAACAAGCCTTCAACCCGAAAGGATGAATATGGCAAAACTACGCGGCATCGACGCCGAAATCTTCCCCCTGATCCTGGGCGGCAACACCTTCGGATGGACCAGCGACGAATCCGAGTCTGACCAGGTCCTGGACGCTTACACGCAAGCCGGGGGCAACCTGATCGATACAGCCGACGTCTACTCGGCCTGGGCCCCAGGCCACTCCGGCGGCGAGTCCGAGATCGTCCTAGGCCGCTGGCTGGCCAAGAACGGCAACCGCAACAAGGTCCTGGTGGCTACCAAGGTCAGCCAGCACCCCCAGTACTCCGGTCTTTCAGCCAAGAACATCGAGGCCGCCGCCGACGCCTCCCTGCTCAGGCTGGGTCTGGATGTGATCGACCTCTACTACGCCCACTTCGACGACAGCTCCACCCCCTTGGAGGAGACTGCGGCAGCCTTCGACAAGCTGGTCAAGGAGGGCAAGGTCCGGGCCATCGGAGTGTCCAACTACACGCCGGACCGGATCCGTGAATGGTTCAGCATTGCACGCAAGGAGGGCCTGACCCTGCCGGTAGCCCTGGAGCCCCAATACAACCTGGTCTACCGCAAGACCTATGAGGGCGGCCTTATGCAGGTCGCCAAGGACGAGGATTTGGCGGTCTTCCCTTACTTCTCGCTGGCTTCGGGCTTCCTGACGGGCAAGTACCGGACCATGGACGACCTCAAGGGCAAAAAGCGCGAGGGCATGGTCAAGGACTTCTTCACCCAGGAGGGACTGGACGTGGTCGCTGCCATGGACGGCATCGCCAAGGCCCACGGGGTCGAGCTGGCCACCGTAGCCCTGGCCTGGCTCAACCATAGGCCTGGGATCGCAGCCCCCATCGCCTCTGCACGCACTCCCGAGCAGCTGCCGGCCCTTCTGGCCGCTGCCCATCTGGAACTGAGCGACCAGGATATGCAGACCCTGGACCAGGTCAGCGACAAGGTCAAGGGCTGATCAACAGCCGGCGCTCCATCGCAATATTGCCAGCCGCACGGCCAAGCGTGGCGCAGACGAGCACCTAGCCAGGCAGGTCGTATGAAAAAGGGCTTCCATCTCCTATCAGATGGAAGCCCTGAAGCCCTTTTTATGCAACTATGATCAGGCTTTGACCAGGTCGACCTGCGGCTGGTCCAGATTGCCAGCATTGACGGTCAGACTGGTGGCCAGGGTCTCTCGGGCGATCAGGTCGCTGAACTGCTGAGCCTTGGAGGCATCCTCCTTGGGGAGGGTCAGGGTGAGCCGAATCCGGTCAGCGATGTCCAGGCCAGCGGTCTTCCGAGCATCCTGAACCTGGCGGATCAGATCCCTGGCATAACCCTCCGCCAGGAGATCGTCGTCCAGCTGGGTGTCGAGAATGACGAAGCCGCCGGTGGGCAGGGCCGCGGAGGCCGACCGGTCGGCCTGGGAGCCATCCTCCTGCTCGATCCGGTTGTCCAGCTCGTATTCGCCGGGTTCCAGGGCCACCGCTCCGTCGGGGGTAGTGACGACCACGTGGCCGTCCTGCTCGGACCAGTCGCCCTGCTTGGAAGCCTTGATGACGAACTGGACCTGCTTGCCCAGCCGGGGTCCGGCCGCACGGGCATTGACCTTGAGATCGTGGATGATCCGCAGACCATGCCGGCCGGCCTGGTCCAGGGTGCAGAACTCCACGTCCTTGATGTTGAGCTCGGACTTGAGCACGTCCACGTAGGAGCGGGCCGCGTCGGGGTCACGAACCACCACGGTCAGCAGGGACAGGGGCTGGCGGACGCGAATCTGCTCGGCCTTGCGCAGGGCCAGGGTGGCCGAAACCACCTCGCGGACCTTCTCCATGGCGGCTACCAGGGCAGGATCGTCACGCAGGACCTGTCCCAGTTCGGTCTCCTGCCCGGTGGCCTCGTCGGCCAGGAAGGGCCAGTCGGCCAGATGGACCGACTCGCCACCGGTCAGGCCCCGCCAGATCTGCTCGGCTTCCATGGGCGCCAGGGGGGCCAGAAGGCGGGCGAAGGCCTCCAGAACCGTGTAGAGGGTGTCGAAGGCTTGGTGGTCCTCGCCCCAGAAGCGGTCGCGGTTGTTGCGGATGTACCAGTTGGTCAGCACATCGATGAAGTCGGTCACCGCATCGCAGGCCTCTGAGATGGCGAAGTCGTCCAGGGCCTTCTGCACCGACTGGATCAGACGACGGGTGCGTGCCAGCAGGAAGCGGTCCATCTCCGGCAGGTCGGCCACAAGCTCCGGCGTCAGCGCCTGGGCCTGGTAGCCGGCGCCCTTGTTGGCCGCGTTGGCATAGAGCGTGTAGAAGTAGTAGGAGCTCCAGACCGGCAGCATGACCTGGCGGACCGTGTCACGGATGCCATCGGCGGTGACGACCAGGTTGCCGCCGCGCAGGATGGACGAGCTCATCAGGAACCAGCGCATGGCGTCGGATCCGTACTTGTCGAAGACCTCGTTCACATCCGGGTAGTTGCGCAGGTGCTTGCTCATCTTCTGGCCGTCGGAGCCCAGGACGATGCCATGGCAGATCACGTTCTTGAAGGCCGGGCGGTCGAAGAGGGCCGTGGACATGATGTGCATGGTGTAGAACCAGCCGCGGGTCTGGCCGATGTACTCGACCACAAAATCACAGGGATCCCTGTCCTCGAAGTACTGCTTGTTTTCGAAGGGGTAGTGGAACTGGGCGAAGGGCATGGAGCCCGACTCGAACCAGCAGTCCAGCACATCGGTGATCCTGTGCATGGTGGATTTGCCGGTGGGGTCGTCAGGGTTGGGCCTGGTCAGCTGGTCGATCCAGGGCCGATGCATGTTGATCTGCCCCTTGTCATCAGTCGGGTAGCGGCCGAAGTCCTTCTTGAGCTCATCCAAGGACCCGTAGACGTCCACCCGAGGATACTTGGGATCGTCCGAGACCCAGACCGGAATGGGCGAGCCCCAGAACCTGTTGCGGGAGATGGACCAGTCGCGGGCATTGGCCAGCCACTTGCCGAACTGGCCGTCCTTGACGTTTCCGGGGATCCAGTTGATCTGCTGGTTGAGTTCCAGGAGGCGGCCCTTGATCTTGGTCACGGAGACGAACCAGCTGGAGACCGGCTTGTAGATCAGCGGGGTGCCGCAACGCCAGCAGTGGGGGTAGGAGTGGACGTAGCTCTTCTCCTGGAAGAGGAGGGCCCGATGCTCGGCTGGGATCTGTGCCAGGGGGCCATCGCCTGCGCGCAGGTTGCGGACGATGGGCATGTTGGCCTCGAAGGCCTGCAGGCCCTGGTAGTCGGGGCACTGCTCGGTGAAGACCGCGCCTGCATCGAGCACGTCCACGCTGCGGATGCCCTTGGCGTTCAGGGTGTTCATATCGTCCTCGCCATAGGGAGCCTGGTGGACCAGGCCGGTACCCTCCACGGTGTCGACGTAATCGGCCGTGTAGATGGTATAGGCATTGGGGCCGGGGGTGCCGCCCTCGGATTCAGCCTGCTCTCCGGCGAAGTAGGGGAAGACCGGCCAGTACCGCCAGCCCTCCATCTCTGACCCCTTGAGGGTGCGGACCACCTGGTAGTCCTCCCCCAGCTGCTTGGCGTAATCGCCCAGACGGGCCGTGGCGATGTAGAAGCGCTTGCCGGCGAAGGGCCCGGAGACCGGACTGACCTCCGAGTACTCGATATCAGCGCCGACCACGATGGCCAGGTTGGTGGGGACGGTCCAGGGGGTGGTGGTCCAGAAGACGGCATAGGCGTCCTCGTCCCTGAGCTTGACGGCCACGGAGACGGTGGTGTCCTGGCGGTCCTGGTAGACATCGGCATCCATGCGCAGCTCATGGTTGGACAGCGGGGTCTGATCCTTCCAGCAGTAAGGCAGCACCCGGTAGCCCTCATAGGCCAGGCCCTTCTCGTAGAGGGTCTTGAAGGCCCACATGACCGACTCCATGTAGGAGACATCAAGGGTCTTGTATCCGTGGTCGAAGTCCACCCAGCGGGCCTGACGGTGGACGTAGTCCTTCCACTCGCTGGTGTACTTGAGCACTGAAGCGCGGCAGGCGTCGTTGAACTTCTCGATGCCCATCTGCTCGATCTGATCCACGCTGTCAATGCCGAGCTCACGCTGCGCCTCCAGCTCGGCAGGCAGACCGTGGGTGTCCCAGCCGAAGACCCTCTTGACCTTGTGGCCCTTCATGGTCTGGTAGCGGGGAATGACATCCTTGACGTAGCCGGTCAGCAGGTGTCCATAGTGGGGCAGGCCGTTGGCGAAGGGCGGGCCATCGAAGAAGACGAACTCATTGTCGGCATGATCGCCGGAAGGGCGACGGTCTACTGACTTGTTGAAGGTGTCGTCATGGTCCCAGTAGTCCAGAACGGACTCCTCCATATGGGGGAAGGAGGGATTGGGCTTCACCTTGGCCAGAGCCGGGTCCACCACCGCCTTGGGATAGACTGCGCCATCCCGTTTTGTCGCATCTGAGGTATCAGTGGTCTGATTCACCGTTCACGCTCCTCGCTGGTCGTTCATGTCGCCATGTCGAGGACGAGGGACCTATGGGGCCCACCGCGGTACCACCTCGCTTGCCCGGCCAATGACCTGCGCCGGACCGCTTGAACTGGGCTATGCGGGCCCGCCCGTCGGTTCTACTGAGGATCGCCGCAAGCGAGCCCGTTCTTCCGAAGGCTCCCCGCTGATAACGGATCAAGGCCCATTGCTTGTTAAGAATACACCACCCATCTACCATTTCTTCCCGCTCATTCACCTTGCGGAAACACCTATGAAGATCTGTTGCTCCTCACCTCTTTCACCCAGAAATTTGACAAGTTAAATCCAGTTTGATAATTTATTCACCACAGAGACGATAAAAGGTTTTATCTTCTTTGTTTTAAAGAATGCAAGTGAGGCAAAGATGCTTAGAGGGAGCGCAGATGCTTTGTATTCACTCATTGCTGCTATTGGAAAGGCTAACAATTGAGGAAGTTCATACTCGATCTTGATACCGGAATTGATGACACCCTTGCCATCGCCTACGCTCTTGGAAGCCCAGAGGCAGAACTGATCGGCATTACAGCAACCTACGGCAACGTAACCATGAGCCAAGGAATCCGCAACGACCTGGCTATCACCGATTTATTTGGTCATGCAGAAGTCCCTGTTTACGCTGGTCTACCCCATGCAACCAACAAGAACACCTTCGAGGTCTTGGAGGGATCACGGCTGATCCATGGTAAAAATGGAATCGGCGATGTAACAATACCTGATTCGCCTCGCTGCCAAGAAGCATCATCAGCGATCGACTTTATTATCAATTCAGCTCATAAGTACGGCAAAGATCTGACTTATGTAGCTACGGGACCACTGACCAATATCGCCGCGGCCGTGAAACAGGACCCTTCCATCAAGGAAATCATGGGAGGAATCGTGATCATGGGAGGCGCACTGACGGTTACAGGCAATGTGGCGCCATGGCGTGAAGCCAACATATCTCAAGATCCCGAAGCAGCTAATGCACTGTTCACATCCGGAGCCCAATGCACCATGGTGGGTCTTGACGTTACCTTGCAAACTTTGCTGACGACAAATGAAACCAAGCAATGGCGAGCGCTGGGAACCCCTGCCGCCGCTTTTCTTAGCGACATGACGGATTACTACATCCACGCCTATGAGCTTACGTCTCCGGGCTTGGGAGGTTGCGGTTTACATGATCCCCTGGCCGTGGCAGTAGCCGTTGATCCCACATTGGTCAAGACCTTGGATGTCAACTTGAAAGTTGAGACTGACGGAGCCACTAGAGGAAGAACTATTGGAGACAAGGATAGGCTCAACGATGCTACCAAGACCACTCAAGTGGCCATCAAGGTAGATGTGGAACGTTTCCTGGATGAATTCATGACCAGAACCTCCCTAGTTGTCTCTGAACAGCAATAAAGACAGACAGCGGTAAACCCGTTAACTGATACAGATAATAAAGAGAGAATAAGAGCAATCATGTCAGACAGCACGACTGCAGCTAAGAACGGCTCGCAATCACAGAGTTCCTCTCAACAAGCGGAGATAACAAGCGACATGGCTGTCAAAGCCTTAATTCCGCTACTCATCACTTTCGTCCTGGGTACTTTATGCCTACAAGGATTCAATCTGGTCTTCCAGGAAATTGGAGAAAGCGTTGGAGCACCAGGGCAAGCCTCCTTGATAACGGCGATTCCCAGTATCGTTCTCGGCATCGTATGCTTCATCTACGGATCGCTGGGAGATTTCGTCTCACTCAAAAAATTGGTAGTTGTAGGCATTACCTTGCTGGTATTCGGTTCGATTCTCGGATTTGTAGCCAACTACTATTTCACTGCTAATATATGGACGGTCATTGTAGCCCGAGCTATCCAGACGGCTGGCGAGCAGGTAGCCGGCTCCGTCTATCTGGTAGTGGCAACAAAATATCTTAAAGATTCGCTTAAGGTCATATTTTTCGGGATCTTTACCGCTGGGTATCAGATCTCAGCAGCCATCGGCGTCTTCGCTGCTGGCTTCTTAACTTCGATTCATTGGCAGTATCTATTCCTGATCCCGGCCGTGACGGTCCTCTTCCTACCCCTTCTTCTTAAGAATCTTCCAAATAAAACTGGAAACGGTGAAAAAGTCGATGTGATCGGCTTCACGATCTTCGGCCTAGCAACAGCTTTCATTACCCTCTTCTTCTCCTACAAGAGCTGGTGGATGCTTGCTGCTTCTGCCGTTCTCTTCATCGTCTTCGCTATATACATCCACAAGGCAAGCAATCCCTTCGTAACTCCGGCTTTCTTCCGCAACAAACGCTGGCTGATGGCAATATCTCTGCTCCTGCTCTTCTATCTGCCCAACTATTCCTTCTCCCCGCTCTTTAACGGAATAAGCACCAAGGTGTTCCACCTGACCACTTCACAGGTATCACTGCACATCGTCTGGGCTTTCGTCGTAGGGGCCACTGTAGGAATCTGCTCAGGGTGGATCGTTGGCAAGATCGGTCGTCGGGCCGCAATCATCACTGCGGGCTGCATGAAAATACTCGGCTTTGTTCTTGCCGTCTTCTGCGTCAATCTAGGACCGATTGCTTTGACCATTGCAGGCTGCATTTATTACGGTGGAGGCGGTTTCCTCTACTCGCCACTGGTCTCAACAGTTCTTGGCACCCTGTCTAAGGATGAGTCTGGACGCGGCGTAGGCATGAACGACCTGGCTATGAACGTCTCCAGTTCCATTGGTATCGCCATCATAGGCGGTCTGATGAGTTCCCCAACACTATCCATAGGCAGCATCAACGGAACTACTGGATTCGCAGCCAATTATTCCAATCTTTTCTTGATTGATGCAGGTATGATCGTCGTTGGCCTTCTTATCTACTTCGCTTTCAACAAGAAGATTTATAGCGAGAGCAAGTAATAAACAATACGTTCGTGGCCACGATCTGTTCGATTGTTGAGTCCAATGAACTACCAACCGGTGTCGATAAGCATATCGGCACCGGTTTCATTTAATATTTAGCGTCATTCTAATAGCATCGAGGAATATTATCCAGTTATTAACTGGACTGAAACAAGGCTTGAATCGCTTTTCAAATTCCATTCAGTGATGTGAGCCCGAAGCTGGAGCCGGCCCTACCGATTCACGGTGAATGAAAATGGTGGGAATACTCATCATAGCCCCCAGACCACTTACTCCATTCCTTATCATTTCAAGTAACATCTCGACTCCTCTGCGCCCCATTTTCTCGGCCTGCTGGGAGATAATCGAGATTTTGGGCGTCATAAGATTGAAGACATCAATGTCATCAAAAGAAATAAGCGACATGCAGGGACCTATTTTGATCCCACGATCATGGAAAATGCCCAAACAACTAATAGCATCTGGCGAATACCCGAAAATGAGTGCAGTAGCTCCAAATTCTTCAATCCGGTTCAGTCCCATTTCGAGCGATCCGCTCTTGCCGTCACTCGACAGAATCAGAGAACCCGACTTTCCGAAGAACTGGGGGCTTAACTTTTTAAATGCTTCCGCACGTTCATTCAAGCTAAAAGACTTCAAGGATGGATGAGCAAGATAAGCGATTTTCCTATGTCCGTCGGCATAAAGGGCACGCATCGCCTCAACCAGACCTGGCCTTGGATCTGAAACCACATATGGAATTGTGTCCATACCGGGCACACGACGGTCTACAAAGACCGTGGGAATATTTCGCTTTACCAGAGCCTTCAAACCTGCGGATTCTACTCCTTGTGGAATAATAATTAACCCATCAAATCTCTGCCCTAAAATATTGGTAATGAATGAGTCCTGACGTTCCACGTTTTCAGCAGAAGTACCGATAAGCGTGTTGAAGCCTTCTTCATAGAGAATATTTTCCATGGAACTGACCAGATCCGCAAAATATCTGTTTCGCAAATCAGGTACCAACAAACCGACCATCTTAGAATCAGACATACGGATGGCTTGGGCCCTTGAGTCAGGAATATACCCCAAAGCGTCAACCGTATTCATGACCAATTTTTTGGTTTTCTTGGAAAATCGGCCTTTCCCGTGCAAGATCTGCGAAACGGTCGCGATGGATACGCCTGCCTTTTGTGCCACATCGCGAATAGTCACAAATCCCATAAAGACTCTTTCTGAATTGACCAAGTGTGTAACAGTTTAAGCATAACCCGAAGTCTTTGTTGAATGTCATATGAGCACGACAGCAGCTGAGAATTCATTCATCAGTTTTGTCAAAAGTAAACCGGCACTGTGCATTTCTGTATTCAGGGTAAATGTCTAGAAACCTACAAGGGACCCTAACACAATCCGCTTCTTCTTGTGGACATTATATAGTTACACTGGCCATCACTTCTGTAAATCAATATGAATAAAACAGTCTGAATTAGTGGGTTATGCCAAAATTGACTAAAGGCCTCCCAAGATCGACTGAATCGACACAAGGGAGGCCTTTGCTTGGTTTACAACAGCAATCAGTAGGGCAGCAGGAAGACTGACAAGATCAGTACGCTGACGATGCCCACGATGCTGGGCACGCTGGTCCTCTTGAGCACCTTGGTGGGCTCCACCTTGATGCTGGCCGCCACGATCATAATGACCGCCGCCACCGGGGATATGCCGCGGGCCAGGTTGGCGATCAGCTGCATGGGCATGGCGATAAGGATGCCGTTGACACCCGCAGCAGCAGCGATTCCAGGCACCAGGGCGATGACCGCGTAGAACATGGCCAGACCGCCACCGGACAGGAAGCCGAACAAGCAAGTAGCCAGGGCGAAGATAAGAGCCACGGTCAGGCCGGCCCCGGTGGACCCTTCCACCGAATGGGTCAGAGCATCAATCAGCCCCAGCTTCTGAACACCGGTGGTGAAGAGGGAGCCGCCGCAGACCAGGATGACCACCTGACTGAAGCCACGACCCATACCGGTGAACATCTCAACAACTGATCCCTGGATCTCCTTGAAGGAGCGGTGCCGGACGGCCTCGATGATGACTGCGATGAAGAAGGAGATGAAAGTCAGCACCACGATATCCATGGTCAGACCCTTGATAAACATGGCCGCGATACCGATGACAAGGATCAGAATGAGGGGTAGCAGGGGCAGAAAAGCGTAGTATCCAGGGATTCCCGTTGTGTCACGAACAGCTTTCGCATCATGCTCGACGGGGTCAGCGACACCCGTGCTCTCCTCGTGACGATCGCACCACTTCTGCCAGATATAGTGAGCCAAGGCCATAATCAGTAGGGAAGGAATGGCGATCTTGGCGTTGTTGCCGACATATTCGATCAGATCGTACTTGAGCGTTTTGGCGGCGATAACATTATCAGCACCCAGAGGAGTGGGCATGATTGTGGCTGTGCAGGCAATCACACCCGCAGCAGTCAGCGAGGAAAGCCCCATGCCCACCAGCACTGGGTAAAGGATGGACATGAGGATGATTGCCAAGCTGGATGCACTGGGAATAACGAGAGACATAACATTACCCAGCAGGAAAACCGCCGGCACGATGAGCGCCTTGTGCTTGATGTGACGAAGGGGCTTGACCATGTAGTTAACGGCGACCTGGTTAGCCCCAATGGTGTTCATGTAGGCTGAGTAGCCGAACAGCACCATGATGACCAGACCTGCAGCCTTGAGCTGGTCCAGAATGGTGTCCTTGAAAACCATGAAGACATCGAAGAGACCGAAACCGGTTCCCTTGCCCGCTGCATACAGAGGATGTCCCAGTGCCCAGGCACCTAGGAGGAGGACCAGGCCCCCGATAATCAGAGTCAGGGCCGGATTGTATTTCTTAATGATTAGGTACCCGATCGCCACCAGGACGACCAGCACCAGAACGATTTCCGCAATCACTTTGTGATTCTCTCTTTCTTGATCTTGGTCTTTGTAATCAAATGCACTTGCTCATGCCGTCCAGGAACCAGGCCCGGAATCCTTCGGAATCCACATCGACAGCCACGGAAGCGTTAGCTGTGCGCTTCCGATAACCCTTCAAGTCAACGACCGTGCAGCCGCGAGTCGGACCTTGCGCAAGCTCCACCTCAACAGAGGTCTCGGCGAACTCGAAGAGCTCGGGGGCCAGGATGCATGCGACTGCGCAGGGATCGTACATCTTCAGACCTGTGGCAAAGCTTCCTCCGCGGTACTTCTTGAACAGGTCATGGGTCATTGTGCCTACTTTTCCCATTGCGGGCAGCTGAGCACTGTCCTCAGGCATGACCAAAGCCTTAAGACCGACATCCAAACCTGCCATGACGATGGGGATTCCCGCCCCGAATACGATAGCCGCGGCCTCCGGATCCGTGGCCACATTGAACTCGGACATAACACCGCGGTTGCCGCGGGCTGTGGAGCCGCCCATCATAGCGATTCGTCCGATTCCCTTGGTGACCTCGGGGTACACTTTGAGCAGGAGGGCGATATTTGTCAACGGTCCGATAGTCACCAGGGTGATTGGTTCGGACGAATCCATGATTTCCCTGCGCATGGCCTCGATTGCGTTTTCCTTCAGCAACAGAGAACGATCAGGTTCAGGGAAGTCGAAGCCCTCCATTCCCGTCTTTCCATGTATATCGCTGGCATCCACGAAAGGTTCCAGCAGAGGCGCAGGTGCCCCCTGGGCTACTGGGACGCGACGCTCGAAATACGTCAACAGCCGCAGAGCGTTCGGCGTCGTCTTGTCCAAGCCGACATTGCCGGCCACTGTGGTAATCAATCGCACATCCAGCTGAGGCGAAAATAGCGCCAGGGCAATGGCGACGGCATCGTCAATTCCTGGATCAGTATCGATGATGACTGGTGTTGGATTCATGATTCCTGCTCCTTTGATTTGCTTCTAGTTGATAACTGTGACCTATAGGCTCCATCCAGGAAGCGGACCATCCCGCTACCTAGATCCGGACCAGGCCGCCGAATAAATCCATGTTCCTCGTAGAAACCTTCCTTGCCAGGAGTGGCCATAAGCCCCACGTAAGCATGCTCGCAAGCGTCTTGACTAATTCGACCAAGTAGAGCCTGAAGAACAGCGCTGCCAACGCCCTGATGGCGATAATGAGGCAGCACCACAAGATCCTTGATGAAGAAGGCTATACGTCCATCGGCAACGACACGGCCAATACCAGCTGGTTCACCATCCACCTCGGCCACAACCGAGCAATAGCCGCCGGATAAAGCAGCTCTTACGTCAACTGATGAGTAAGGGTGAAAACCAGCCGTCGAACGTACACGTTCGTATAATTCTGGCGTCAGCGCATCATACCGAATAACAACCTCCATTGGAATCCCTCCGCTGCGAGTGACCAGTATTGCTATAACGTTTTATCAACCAGCCCGAGTTTAACCCGACAGCAAAGTTTTGTCCAATTCAGCAAGCTTGCGTGAAATATTAGCGTTGGAAGCGTTCAGGATGGCGCGGATCGCCCGGCAGATCATCCAGAGTGTTCTCGGCACCTAGCGCCTGCCGCCAGAAGTCCAGAGAGCGCCCATAGGGGCTGGCCTGCCCGCCGCGGGCCTGCAGGTCGGCCTTGGCCTGGAGCACGTCCTCCTCGCTCACCCCGTCCAAAAGCCCGACAAGTCCGGCGAATCGATCCGAGTCGTAGAAGATACCGCCGACGATCTCCAGAAGTCGGCTGGCACGTTTCATGGGCAGGGAATCCCAGTGCCTGAGCTCGATGTAATTCTTCAAACGGACGTCGTTGAAGTGCGTGGTCAGGATATGCGCTATCTCGGCATCGTTGAGCCGGCGGTCAGGATAGATCTCCCCGGCGTTCTCATGCCAGGCAACGAAGAACTGCTGACCCTGCGGCCCGTCCACCTCAGGGGTGTGGGAGACATCCGCCACCATGAGCGGAGTGGAGAGCATATCCACGGCGTAGTCCTCCCAGCCGAAGCCGTCCTCGAACAGCCCCGGAATCAGGCCTGTGCGCTGGGTGTCGAGCCAATCCCAGATCCGCTGGCGTCGCAGGGGCATGCGGTTGGGCTTCCCCTCAAAGATCGGAGTATTGCGGAAGAAGTAGGCCACAATAGGCCCGATAGCCGTGCCCAGACGTATCTTGGCGATGGCATCGTCCTCATCCCGGTAATCGATGCTGATCTGGGTGGAGGCGGTGCTGCGCATCATCATGGGCCCGCACTGGCCGATGCGACCCAGGTAGGTGTTCATGACCGCATAACGTTCCTTGGGATTGACGCCCACATCCGCATAGGACCCAGCCGGACGGTACCCGTACTCGACCAGACGGAATCCCAGTCGCTCGGCGATGGGGTCGATCTCGGTACGGAAGCGACGGTAGAGTTCCTCGAATTCCCGGCTGTCCCGCACCACGCCCAAGGAGCACTCCACCTGGCTTCCGGGCTCCAGGGAAACCACGCAGCCCGGCCTGCTCAGCCCGACCAAGTGGCCATCTTCCCGGTATTCCTTATCGCCGTCGTAGCAGGGCTCCAAGGCAGACAGCAGGGCCTCGATGCCCTGCTCTCCCTCATAGGGAACCGGGGCATCGGAACCATCATTGCGCACCGGCAGATGCTCGATCTCAATACCGAACCGCCACTGGGACCGTGGTTTGGATCCGCGTGTGAAGTAGTCAACCAGGCTGGCCACATGCCGAGGATTGGGGACCGTCAACAGGTGCGCATACCCAGCGCCTACGCTTTTCCTCATGCTGTCATGGTAAGAGCGGCCGAGGGCCATGGGCAACCAACACGCGAGGAGTTCCACAACAAGGTATCGGTCAGTCGACCGGCGGCAATCCAGAACAACCGCAACCTAAAGCAACCGCAACCCGGTCGATTTCAGGCTCAGCCCACGGTCACCGTCACGGCCTGCAGGTCTTTCCTGCGCGAGGAGGATCCCACCAGCACCTGGAACTGACCGGGCTCGACCCTGCGGTTGCAGTCGGCATCAACCAGGGTCCACTCAGACACCGGTAGATCAAAAACCACCTTCCGGGTCTGCCCTGGATCCAGCTGAATCCTTTGGAAGGCCTTGAGCTCGCGGTCGGCCCAGCTGACGGAGGTCACCAGGTCGCTGATGTAGGCCTGGACGACCTCGGTGCCTGGGCGCTGGCCGGTGTTGGTGAGGTCCACAGTCACCCTGACCCTGTCTTCAGGGCCGACGGCATCCGGTCCATCGATCTGGGGCTTTCCGTAGGCAAAGGTGGTGTAGCCCATCCCCTGGCCGAAGGCGAAGGCCGGCTCTTGGGTCAGGTCGGCATAGCGGTCACCATGCTGGCCTCGGATCTGGTTGTAGTAGACCGGCAGCTGGCCCGCATGCCTAGGGAAAGTGATGGGCAGCCTGCCTGTGGGCTCAACCTTGCCAGCGAGAATCCTGGCCAGGGCACGGCCGCCCCGCATACCCGGGTCGGGCTGCCAGATCAGAGCCCTGGCCGACTGTGCGGACGGGGGCAGGATCAGCGGCTTGGAAGACATGAGCACGATGACCATGGGCTTGCCCGTCTGTGCCAGGGCGTCCAGCAGATCGCGCTGAGGACCGTAGAGCTCCAGGGTGGCAGTCGAACGGCCCTCGCCCACCAGCTGGACCACGTCGCCGACCACGGCAACCACCAGGTCGTTTTGCCTGGCCAGGTCTACGGCCCTGTCGAAGCGGTCCTGATCGATCCTGGCCGGGGCCGCCACCTTGGGCCTGGGCTGGCCATCGGGGAAGAGTTTGCCCGCCGGGTCGTCGACCAGACGGAGCACATCGACACCCTGCTCGCAGTTAAGCTGCCAGTTTTCAGGCAGCTCCCCGCGCAGACCGTCGGCCACGGTCGAGATCATCTCCCGCGGCTGGTCCTTGATCCAGTCGCACTGACCCGAACCACCGGCCCAGTCCCCCAACTGGTTCTGGGCATCGTCGATCAGTGGACCCACCAGGGCGATGCTGTGCGCTGAGTCATCACCGGGGCGGCCATCGGCATCAACCCCACCGAACAGGGGCAGGATGCCGTCGTTCTTCAAAAGGACTGCCGACTCCTGGGCAACCTGAAGGTTGAGCTCCTGGTGCTCCGGTGAGTTGATAATCGCCTTCTGGGCCTCGGGGTCGGGCAGACGCGGATCCTCGAAGAGCCCCATGCGGAATTTCAGGGCCAGGATGTGCTTGACCGCCCGGTCAAGGTCCTCCTCGTGCAGAAGCCCGGCATCCAGTGCATCCAAGGCTCCCTGGTAGAAGCCGGGCGTGGTCATGATCAGGTCATTGCCGGCCTTGACGGCGGCTGCAGCGGCCCTGGCGTAGTCGGGCTGCACCTTCTGCTCCCAGACCATCCGACCCACGTTGTCCCAGTCGGTGATCAGGGTGCCCTGGTAGCCCCACTCCCCTCGAAGCACCTCGTTGAGCAGCCAGTTGTTGATGGTGACCGGGACTCCGTCGATGGACTCGTAGCCCAGCATGAAGGTGGCCACGCCCTCCTTGGCCAGCCGCTCGAAGGGCGGCAGGAACCAGGACAGCAGCTTGCGGTGCGAGAGGTCGGCCTCGGAGGCATCGCGCCCGCCCTGGGTCTCGGAATAGCCAGCGAAGTGCTTGGCCGTGGCCAGCACAGCATCCTTGGGCAAGGTCCCGGTCATGGCTGATCCGCCCTGGTAGCCGCGCACCATGGCCGAGGCCATTTCGCCGATCAGGAAGGGGTCCTCGCCGAAGGTCTCATCCACCCGGCCCCAGCGGGTGTCCCTGGCGATGCAGAGCACCGGGGAGAAGGTCCAGTGGACGCCTGTTGTGGCGACCTCCTGGGCTGTGGCCCGCCCCATCCGCTGAACCAGTTCAGGGTCGAAGGAAGCCGCCATGCCCAACTGCTCGGGAAAAATGGTGGCCCCGCGGAAGAAGGAATGGCCGTGGATGCAGTCATCGCCGATCAGCAGAGGAATGCCCAGACGGGTGCGATGAACGGCCTTGTCAGCCTTGATCATGTTCTGCGGAGAGACATGCAACAGTGACCCGGCGTGCTGATCCACCACCTCCTTGTCCACTCCCGAGCGGGCATCAAGCTGCATCATCTGGCCCAGCTTCTCCTCACGGGTCATCCGGCCCACCAGGTCGGCCACTCGCGCATCCACGCTTAGGTCGGGATTGCGATAGGGCAGGTCCTCCGTCAACTTTCTTGATGCCATCTGGGCACCTTCCTTTCTTACTGAGCACTCATCCACTCATATTTGCGTCCGGTCAGTCCGAAGCCGATCAGACCGGGACTGGTCTATCGAACGATGATCGCCAGATCCCAGGATCCGATGGTCATGGGCTGGCCCTGGTCGACATGAGCCTGAGGATCAGCCTGCCCGTCGGCCACCAGCAACTGCCCACCATAGGGCGCGTCCAGCCTGATCTCCTTGGATGAATAATTGAGCAGGTAGGCGACCTGCTCCCCCAGGGCGTTGATGCCCTCACGCACGGTGACCAGGCCAGCCAGGTCCCGGGCAGGACCGCTCAAGCCAGCCGCATCCGCCGCATCCGAAAGCAGCAGTCGCATGCCCTGGGCCGACGGTAGAGTGCCGATCCACTCCGCGCTGCCGTGGCCGTAATCATGGCGGGTCACAGCCGCATACCGCCCCCAGACCGGGTGGTCATAGGATGCCAGGACCTGGGTGCCGGGTCGCGGGTTCAGCAGTTCGATCAGCCCCTGGCACGCCGGTCCAGCCTGGTCGGCCCCATGCAGATCCAAGGTCAGACCCCTGCCGGGACGGGTGAACTGGTTGTAGTCGATGCCGAACACGTCGGTCAGCAGGTGGGGGGCCTTGTCATGCCAGACCTTGAGGTTCTCGTCCGCCACAAAGGAGCGCAGCGTGGCCACCAGATGACCTCCCTGATGGACGTAGTCGGCCAGGGCCTTCAGCGTATCCTCATTGCTGCTGTAGAGGGCAGGGACCACGACCATGGCGTAAGAGTCCAGCTGGGACTGGTCAGCCTCCTCGCTGATGAAATCGCACTCGATGTTGAGCTCGAAGAGGGCATCGTAGACCCGTCTGACCACATCGTTGTAGGAGATCTGCCCCTGCTGACGGGGGAAACCGGTCTCCAGGGAGAACCAGTCCAAGGCGGTCAGGGAGTCGTTGCCCACCATGATGGCGACCTTGTTGCGCTTGTGGAGGTTGATCAGGCGCTCCCCCACACCCTTTTGCGCTATCTGCCTGCCGAACTGGCCGGCTTCCTCATAGGTGGGGTTGGGTTCCATGTCCTGTGAAAGCAGCCCCTTCCAGTAGGTCTCAAAGGAATTGTGGATGGAATGCCAGTGCCAGTACATGACCCCGTCAGCCCCCGAGGCCAGATGGCTGTATGCCTGCAGCCTCAGCTGCCCGGGGTAGGGCAGCCAGCCGTTCTGCCCCTGGGCGTCGGTTTCCAGAACCAGGTAGTTGGCACCGCCCTTCAGGCTGCGGGTCATGTCCCCGCCGAAGGCGATCTCCTTGCCGGTCAGGTCATCTTCAGAAGGGTGGTAAATGTCCGCGCCGGCCACATCCAGGCATTCGGCCGCTTCGAAATGATCGACGGCGGGCTGAAGGCCGTATGACCAGCCTGGGCTCCAGTCGAAATCGAAGTTGTGGGTGACGAACTGGTCCTCGCGGGCATATTCGCGCACGATGTCAGCCTCCCAGGCCAGGTAGCGGCTGACCTGGCTGCGGCGGAAGCGGTCGAATGCCGAACCAAGAGAGGCGTTGATGGTCCCGGTCAGATCGGGAAAGTCCTCCCAGGAGTCGATCCTGTTTGACCAGTAGTCAAGGCCGAAGGCCGCATTGAGACGGCCCAGGTCATTGCCAAAACGCCGTCGCAGATCCTTGACGAAGAGCCGTTGCATGTCGGGCGATACACAGTCGTAGTACTTGGTTTCGTTGTCGACCTGGTAGCCGATCACCTGGGGGTTGTCGGCCGCATGGCTCACCAGCCTGCGGATGACGCGCTCGCCATAGTACCGGTAGGAGGGGTTGACGATGTCCATGATCTGGCGAGCGCCATACCGGCTGGGACCCTTGGGGGTGTCCGCCAGAACTTCCGGATGCATGGCGACCAGCCAGGCGGGGACGGCATAGGTGGGCGTGCCCACGATGACCTGAATGTCGAAGCGGCCAGCGGCATCCAGCACCCGGTCCACATGGCTGAAGTCGAATACGCCAGGCTGGGGCTCCAGGGTGCTCCAGGTGGATTCGGCGATGCGAATGGTGTTGATGCCGGCTGACTTCATCATGGACATGTCCTTGTCCACCCGCTCATAGGGCATGTATTCGTCGTAGTAGGCGCATCCGAAGATGAACCTGTCCGGAAGGCGCGCGATGCCTTGTGAAGCTGGGTGGTTCTTGGTTCGGACCGTCTGGTCTGGCATGATGAACTCCAATCTTGATTTGCAGGACTCAATTCACAGGGCGAAGGTGCTGAAAGATCGCGGCTCCAGGTTTGCTAGGAAGCCCTGGCTTTCTTTGCTAGTCCATTCCAGATCGGTTGACGGCTCCGAGACGGCCTTATGCGCCTGCAGCAGTGCCGAATCATCCAATGCCAGGGTTGTTGAGTCGCTCATGGTGCCGATATCTTTCAACTAGTCTTCTCCGACACTTCCAATGGCGGAAAAGCCATATCTACTAATCATTAGATAATGATATACCTAACAGGAATTCAATGGTTCTGTCAAGTCATCGGCTCCATCCAGGGCCGCGAATGCCACGACTTCTTTTGCACTCCCCAGACGAGTCGGAATCCTGCCGTGGGCCGAGCCATACCCCTTTTGCTGTTGCCAATACGCCCCCATGTACCATAAGTATCAAACCACCGGGAGGATCCAGGCATCCAAGAGCTGTGAAAAGGAGCCGCAAGACCAGGAAATGACGAGCCGTACCAGAAAATCACCAGAAGTGAGACGTGCGGAAATCACACAGGCCGCTGCCCGCCTCATCAGCCAACATGGGTACAACGGCATATCGCTCAAAGACGTCGCTAACATGGTAGGGATGTCGCAACCGGGCGTCCTCCATTATGTGGGCAGCAAGGAAGGCCTGCTCTCCCTCTTGGTCACGGATATCTATGATGCCGATGGCACGCCAGAGGAATTCCTGCGGACCGGCCTTCCCGGGTCCGACCCCGAACATCCGCATCTTCCGGCCTATTTTGACTATTTGGTCGCCCACAATGCCGACCAGCCCGAACTCACACAGCTGTATACGGTCCTAGAGACAGAGGCCATTTCGGCCAGCCACCCCTTGCATGATTATTTCATCCGCAGGCCGGCAGAGGTCTGGAAGCGCTATTCTGAATTCCCCTGGCTGCTTCCTGATGGCATAGCGTGGGCAACAGACATGCAGGACAAGGTGAGGATGAGTCTGGAAGTCATGGACGGCATACAGATACGGCTGCTGCGTGAGCCGAAAATCGACTACATCCAGGAATGGGACCGGTTCAAAGCGCTGATTTTTCCCTCACCACTCTGGGATGGATATTGCTGATCAGCACAGGCATTGCAGTGGCCAAACCGCAGTTGCCGGACACCAGCCGACAGGGACATCCGAGGAAGCAGCAACCAATCAGCCTTCCTGATCCATCCTGAAAGGCCGGGCATCATAAGGCGCCTGATACCGACGATCCCTCCAGAAGTATTCATAATCGTGATCATTGATCGGACGGACGACCTTGCAGGGGTGGCCGTAGGCGACCACGTCGGAGGGAATGTCCTTGGTGACCAGGGACCCTGCCCCGATGACCGTGTTGTCGCCGATGGTCACTCCCGGCATGACGATGGCGCCTGCTCCGATCCACACATTCCTGCCTATGCTGACCGGAACCGAGAACTGGGGCGTTCCATATACGCGTATATCGGGGCGAATGGTGTGCCCCGTGGTGACGATGGTGACGTTGGGTCCGAACATGGTGTGATCGCCTATGTCAATGCGTCCGTCGTCGACCAGAACCAGGTTGAAGTTGGCGTAACATTTGCTCCCCCAGTAGGTGTTGCAGGCCCAATTGGCCCGCACTGGCCCTTCAATCCAGCTGCCTTCGCCGAATGAACCGAACATCTCTTTGCAGAGGTCCCGCTTTTTCTCCGCCTGGCTGGGACGGCAGGCGTTGAACTCGAAGACCAGATCCTGCTGGGCGTCCTGTACCTGCTTCATTTCGGGTGTATCGGCAATGTAGATCTGGTCGGTGTCCAGCAGAGCCTTGATCTCCTCGCGGCTGGTCATGGGAAGCCCCTCTTTCCTTGATCTTCGTGGTTCAGCAGTTCCGAGGCCGGCGCATTAGCTCCAGACACCGGCCTCGACCTGGCATCTACAGACGCTCCAGAACCTTCTCCTCGTCCTGGACGGGTGCTGCCTGCCCAGCATCCCGACCGGTCGATCCAGATGCCTGGGGTTCGACGTTGGCCCTGTGGCCCTGGCTGAGCTTTTGCTGGCCGCCCGGTTTCTTGGCGGCGGCGATCATCAGCTTGATCCTGTTGAGCTGGTTGGCCTCCGAGGCGCCGGGATCGTAGTCGATGGAGACGATGTTGGCCTCAGGGTAGGTCCTGCGGATCTTGCCGAACATGCCGCGTCCTGTCACATGGTTGGGCAGGCAGGCGAAGGGCTGCGCACAGACGATGTTTGGGGCGCCGGACTGGATCAGCTCGATGATCTCGCCGGTCAGAAGCCAGCCCTCTCCCGCCTGAACGCCCAGGGAGGTGACCGAGGCGGCCTTCTCCCTCAGGTCGGTGATATGAGCGGGAATGTCGAACTTCCCATGGGAGGCCTTGAAGCCGGCGATCATGGGGGCACGGTAGGCATCCGCCGCCTTGAGGACGATCTTCTTGACGCCTACTGGTCCGCCTGTGCCCAGCATCTCCTCGTTCCATTCAGCATTGGAGATGCCGTTGACCATGAAGTCGCAGACACCGGGGAGCACAGCCTCGCAGCCCTGGCTTTCGATCAGGTCGACCACGTGGTTGTTGGCATCAGGATGGTACTTGACCAGGATCTCTCCGACTACACCCACTCGAGGCTTGCGGGGGATATTGCGCAGGGGCAGCTGGTCAAAGGCCCGGATCATCCGCTTCATCAGCGTGCGGTAAGGCAAATATCCATGACCGTAGACCTTCTTGGCGGTCTTGGAGTATCCGTGGTGTTCGATGGTCTCCTTGCAGATCGTGTCCCAAAGCTTGTAGAGCCTGTTGGCCGAGCCGGGCTCCTGCTCGTAGGGGCGGACCCTGAGCAGGCACTCGATCATGGCATCGCCCAGGTAGAAGGCCTTGACCGCGCGGTGCAGCAGGGCAGGGGTTACCTGAAGGCCCGGATTGGCCTTGAACCCCTGCACGCTCAGCGTGATGATCGGCACGTAGCCGTAGCCCGCATCAGCAAGAGCCTTGCGCAGGAGGCCATAGTAGTTGGTGGCCCTGCACATGCCACCGGTCTGGGTGACAATGACCGCGCACTTGTGCGGGTCGAAACGGCCGGAGAGGAAGGCATTGACCAACTGCCCCACCACGATGATGGCAGGGAAGCAGGCATCATTGTTGACATACTTGACACCGGTGTTGATGTCTTCGGCCGTGGCATGCTTCAGGAGCTCGAAGTGGTAGTCGGCGCTGGAGAAGACCGCCTCCAGGAGGGAGAAGTGCACAGGCGACATCTGCGGCGCGACCACTGTAAATTTGTGCCCCATCTCCTTGGTGAAGCGATGCTCAGTGGCGTACTTGGACAGGGTCGGCTTGGCGGCGGCTCCGCTAGCCTGGACATCCTTGACCTGTTCGGCCGGACGCTCTGTCGACTTGCTTTCGACTTCCTGCTCCTTCTGCTTTGAGGCCATGGTCTCCCGGATGGGCTTGATGCCCATGGGATGAAGGCCTATCAGACCCTGGTCGCTCTTATCGTGCAAAGCCACGAACCGTGCCAGAGCCACAATGTCGGCCTTGCGCTGGGATAGGCTGATCTTCTGCGCGTTGGTGGACCGGAACCCATCGGATTTCGGATGGTCGGACGCATTCGCATCCACTGCTTCGATATGTCCGGTAAGCTCTTGAGGTTCCTGAGAATCGGATGAATCCCCCGCCTGAACCAGGTCAGGCAATGGGTCAGCATCCTTGACCGCGACCTTGGCAGGCGCCTGATCCTTGGCCGGGGCTTCCTCCTGGGCCAGATCCCGCTGATGGCGTTCGTCCATGGCGGCCTTCAGCGAGCGCAGACGGATCTTGGCTGCACCCAGGTTGGAGACCTCGTCGATCTTCAGCTGCGTATAGACATCGCCCTTGTCGGCCAGAATCTCCTGGACCTGGTCAGTGGTGATGGCATCCACGCCGCACCCGAAACTGACCAGCTGGACCAGCTGCAGGTCGGGATACTCGGAGACGAACCTGGCTGCCGAATAGAGCCTGGAATGGTAGGCCCACTGGTCGGTCACCCTCAAGGGCATCTTCTGATGGTCGTCGCCGAAGCTCGGCACGGTCTTGCGGAACTTGGTAGCCGTGGGGTTGTTGGAGGCCAGGGCCCGCTCCCCCGCCGCCGGGATGATGTAGTCGCTCAGCTTGGGCAGTTTATGCACGTCCAGCTCGCATATGGAGTCCTCGGAGAGCACGGCCATGCCCAGGGAGCAGATGGTCTCGGGAATGCCGTGGTTGACCTCGGGATCCACATGGTAGGGACGGCCCGACAGAACCACGCCCTTGACTCCATACTCCTGCATGTAGGCCAGGGCACGGAGCCCCTCCTGGCGGACGTCCTCCTTGAAGCGGGCATCCTCACGGTAGGCCTCCTGGACGGCCGTCCTGGCCTCTTCCTCGCTCACCTTGGCCCAGTCGAAGACCTTGACGATCCGCTCGACCATCTTCTCCCTGTTGGACAGGTTGAAGTAGGGCCGCATGAAGCGGACGCCGTTCTCCTTGAGCTCGGCCATATTGGCCTCGATCACCACCGGGTAGTTGGCCACGATGGGGCAGTTGTAATGGTTGTCCGTATCGGGAACCAGCTCCTGCTCATAGGTGACGCAGGGATAGAAGATGGTCTTGATGCCCTTGTCGACCAGGGAGTGGATGTGCCCGTGGACCAGCTTGGCCGGGTAGCAGATGTTCTCGGAGGCGATGGACTCCATCCCGCTCTCGAAGAGCTCGTGGTTGGAACGCCCGGAGATCATGACCCGGAAGCCCAGGGAGGTCAGCAGGGTGAACCAGAAGGGGTAGTCCTCGTACATGTTGAGCACGCGAGGAATGCCGATGTCGCCTCTGGTGGCCTTGTCCGGGGTCAGACGACGGTAGGCGAAGGCCCGCTTGTACTTGAAGTCATAGAGATTGGGCCTGTCGGAGCGCTTCCTGTTCTTGTCGCCGCCACGCTCGCAGCGATTCCCGGTCACGTAGCGGCCGCCGTCCTCGAATTCGGTGATGGTCAGCTTGCAGTGGTTCTGGCAGAGCTTGCAGACATCGTGGGTGGTGGTCATGGAGAGATTGTCCAGATCGTCCCCTGCCAGAATGGAGCTGACCACATGGCCGTCCTGCACCTTCAGGTCAGGCAAGGTCGCCTTGAACCCCTGGTCGTTCTTGGAGGCAATCTTGTTGACGGCGGCCGGTGACGACTTTGGCTTGGTGGAAGTCGGAGCCTTATTGGGGGTGGTGGGCGTGCTGCCCACGGACTTCACCCCGTCGGCCATGTGGGAGCCGGCAGCGGTCAGATCCTCGACCTCTTCATTCTGCGGGCAGTGCATGCGGGCCGTCAGTGCAGCACCATAGGCTCCCATGAGCCCGGCGATGTTGGGCCTGGTCACCTTGCGACCGGTCAGGAGCTCAAAGGCCCGCAGGACGGCATCGTTGAGGAAGGTGCCTCCCTGGACCACGACCACCGGCCCCAGGGCGTTGGCATCGCGCAGCTTGATGACCTTGTAGAGGGCGTTCCTGACCACCGAGTAGCAGAGCCCGGCGGCGATATCCTCCGGGGAGGCGCCCTCCTTCTGAGCCTGCTTGACCGAGGAGTTCATGAAGACCGTGCAGCGTGAACCCAGATCGGTCGGGGCTTCGGAAGCCAACGCCTGCTTGGTGAACTCCTGGATGCTGATGCCCATGGACTGGGCGAAGGTCTGCAGGAAGGACCCGCAGCCGGCCGAGCAGGCCTCGTTGACGCAGATGGAATCAATGACCCCGTCATTGACGGCGATGTACTTCATATCCTGCCCGCCGATGTCGATGACCGAGGTGACCCCGGGGCTGATCTCCTCGGCTGCCCGGTAGTGGGCCATGGTCTCGACCACGCCCTCGTCGACATGCAGGCCGGCCTTGACCAGGCCCTCACCATAGCCGGTAGCGCAGGCACGGGCGATGTAGGCCCCCTCCGGCAAGGACTTCCTGACCTCCTTGACGATGTTGGCAGCGGCGATCAGCGGGCTGTCCTTATGCACCCCGTAGGTGGACCAGACGATGGTCTTGTCGTCGTTGATCAGCACGGCCTTGATGGTGGTGCTGCCCGCATCGATGCCCAGGAAGTGCGGCCCCTTGGCTCCTGACAGGTCTCCGGTGGGGATGACCTGGGCCCCATGCCGGTCGTTGAACTCACTGCGCTCGTCTTCGTTCAGGAAGAGCGGGCGGATCGTTCTTGCCGTGGAGGGCATGTTCTCCAGGCCCTTCAGGGCGGAGAGGACGCCATCCAAGGAAGTCAGGTCAAAGTTCATGTTTTGAGTGTGGCTGGCATCCTTGTCGGTTTCGGTGGCGGGAGCCTTATGCTCACCGTCCACCAAGGTGGTGGTGCGGCCGTCCTGCATGGCATCCTGCAGAGCCATCTTGTCCAGGTTCGAGGCCTTCTCGGACCGTGCCTTGTCGACCTCCGCCTGATCCAGCCCCCAGGCCGGGCCAAAGGGGTCGTTCACATCGGTCTCTGGCGAATAGTCGGTCTTGACCTGCGCAGCGCTGTCCTGGTCGTCCTGCTCGTGGCGGCCAGCCATGATGGCAGCGCCGTAGGCCACATAGAGGTGCGCGTTCTCAGGGATGATGTAACGGCTGACCCTGTCCTGAAGGATCCGCTTGAAGGCTTCCCTGAGCTCGCTCATGAAGAAGAGGGGCCCGCCCAAGAAGATCACGTTGCCACGAATGGGACGTCCGCAGGCCAGTCCAGAAATGGTCTGTGTGGCCACGGCATTGAATATGGATGCAGCCAGATCCTCCTTGGCGGCTCCGTCGTTGATCAGGGGCTGGAGGTCGGACTTGGCAAAGACCCCGCAGCGCGAGGCGATAGGATAAATGGTCTTGTACTTGGCGGCCATATCGTTCAGGCCTGAAGCATCGGTGTTGAGCAGGGTAGCCATCTGATCGATGAAGGCTCCGGTCCCGCCTGCGCAGGACCCGTTCATCCGCTGTTCTGGCGTGGGCTTCAGATAGGTGATCTTGGCATCCTCGCCGCCCAGCTCGATGATCACGTCCCCCTCGGGGTAGGTGGCGTTGATGGCCTCGGTCTCGGCAATGACCTCCTGGGCGAACTCGGCCTGCAGCTGGCTGGCCAGTTCCAGACCGCCCGAACCGGTGATCACCAGGCTGATGGGATTGCCTGCCAGACCAACCCGTGACAGGGAAAGCTTGATGTCGGTGACCAGCTCAGCCACACACTGCCGCACATTGGCATGGTGGCGGCGATAGTCGCTGAAAAGCGCCTGATCCAGCCTGTCACCTGTGCCAAGGACCACGGCCTTGACTGTGGTGGACCCGATATCCAAACCCACACGCAGGAGATCCCGCGGTCCTGTGCCCTTATATCGACCCGTTATGTCGACGCCATCAGACATGAAACAACCTCAATCCGTGAGACCGCCGCATGATGGGTCCAAAAAGCAGACACCACATCATATCCGGCTTACCCTATTTATGCTACCGCCAGAGCGTGAATAACTTTTGCAATATCAGGGAATCAAGACTGTCTCCTTTGACACAGCCGCCAGCAGAACCGCCACCGATGCAGGCAAGCCACAGACTGGGACAGGTGCATTAAGGCGTTGGTTGCAACCCTCGTCCTCCACGCTTTCGCCTCAATGACAGCCTGCCCGCAAATGGAAGAAAAGCCGCTGTGCCCTTGGCGAAATCGGCTCAGGAGCAGTCGACAGTAGGCCTGCGAAGGACTTACAGGGAATAGGGAATTGTCCCCGTATTGAGAGACCCTGAGAGAACGTTTCCTTCACCGACCAGCCCGCATACCATCCTGTACAGGCCGTTGCCAGATAGGTTGGTCAGACTGGCGGAACCGATGGTCAGGAGGTATCAGGTGCGAGCATACATGGGTTCGAACATGCGCGGGTCGATGGGTGCGCCGGCTGGCCCAGCACCGTCAGGACTGGCTCCCAAACCATTGGATCAGCTGCCCCGCCTGGCACGTGACACCACCGAGGAGGATCCCTGGCCGGTCAGCGTGCTCAGCCAGAAGTACCACGATGCCGTGGCCCGCTGGCCCGGAGCCTGGGTGGAGGGTCAGATCGTGGAGATCAACACCCGCCGTAGCGGCTCGGCATATCTGACCCTGCGTGACAACTTCGAGGACATCTCCATCAACGTCATGGGCTTCCGGGCCTTCGCCACCCAGGCTAGGGAATTTCGTCAGGGCGACCGGGTGGTAGTGCATGGGCGGCCTGACCTGTGGATCAAACAGACCCGTCTGAGCTTTATGGCCGACCGGATCAAGCGCGTAGGCACCGGTGACCTGAAAGAGCAGATTGACCAGCTCAGGCGCAAACTCAAGGGCGAGGGCCTCTTCGATGCGGAAAACAAGGTTCCCCTGCCCGAATTCCCCCGACGCATTGGCCTGATCTGCGCGCCCAAGGCCAGAGCCGAGGGGGATGTGATCACCAACGCCCGCCTGCGTTGGCCCACCATCGAATTCTCCGTGGTACACGCCCACGTCCAGGGCCCCCAGTGCCCGCCCGAAGTGGTCGAAGCCATCCAGAAGCTGGATGCTGATCCGGCTGTGGATGTGATCATCGTGGCCAGGGGCGGCGGCAGCTTCGAGGATCTGCTGGGCTTCTCGGACGAGTCCGTGGTCCGCGCCACGGCAGCCTGCGTCACTCCCATCGTCTCGGCCATCGGCCACGAGGACGACTGGACCTTGATTGACCTGGCCGCAGATCTGCGTGCCTCCACCCCCACTGACGCCGCCAAGCGGGTGGTGCCCGACCTGGTCGAGCAGGAGGGCATAATCCAAGAGGCCAGGATGCGCATAAACGCGCGCATCCAAAATATGGTCGAGGGCGAGACACGGCTGATTGAGGGATACGCCAACCGCCCCAGCCTGACCAAGCCGCAGACCATGCTGGACAAGCCCCAGCGGCTGGTTGACGAGTCGCTGGTCCGCCTGGACATCGCCCTGCGACGGATCGTGGACGACGCCTCCCTGACCGTGGAGAAGCTCCAGTCCTCACTGACCGCCCTCTCTCCCCAGTCCACGCTGGACCGCGGATACGCAGTCGTGCAGACCTTGGACGGGAAGGTGGTCGTCAGCCCACAGCAGGTTCAGGCCGATCAGGATCTGACCTTGACCGTCAAAGAGGGCAGGATCGAGACCAGGGTCGTCAGCGGGCAGTGACCGATCCCACGTGGTCAGCCACATATAATCATCAGCGATAATCATCCTTATTAATTAAAAATTTGATAACACACCGTATAAGAAGAGGAGCAGGCATGAGCGACACCGACGAAGAGCAGACCCAGCAGAAGGAGACGGAGCAGGGCAAGGAAGAGCCGGTACTGGCCTCGGCCCTGAGCCAGAAGGAACGCGAAACCATCGCCAAACTGCCCTATGAGCAGGCCCGTGACCAGCTGATCCAGGCGGTTCAGGCGCTGGAGGCCGGCGGCCTGGATCTGGATGCCTCAATGCGTCAGTGGGAGATCGGCGAGGCTCTGGCCAAGCGGGCCCAGGAGCTACTGGGCCAAGTGCGGGCCAAACTTGATGCTGCTCAGCAGGAGCAGGCCAGCGCCGGGGCCCAGGCTGGCACCCAGTCCAACTTGGATGCCTGAAAATCCACTACTCCACCATCACCGTGGCCAGCAGGGCCGCATGATCCGAACCCGCGATAGGTACGACCTGCAGCCGATTAGCCCTGATGTCCCGATCCACCACCACATGATCGATGGCCACCAACCTGGGCAATGGAGCTCGGTTGGCTGGCCAGGTCATGCTCATGCCATGCCCGGCCTGACGTGCCCCATCACTGAACCGCTCCCCCAGCATGTCTCGGAAAACTGCATGATCATAAGTGGCGTTGAAGTCCCCCAAAAGCACGTATCGCGTGTGCTCGTGCTTCCGCAGTTTTCCCAGGTCGGACACGCTGCGTCGCCAGGCATTCCAACTGCCCGGTTGCGGCGAGGTGGTATGGACCGAGACGAATCTGACACTGGTCCTGCCCCTGCCGAAGTCGACGCTGGCCGCCGGCATCATGGAAGAGCGGGAACCCACGTCGTCCTTTGAGGGAGACTGCATTGGCGCGGCCGTCCAAAGCCCGTTGGCGTATTCCTTCGAAGATGTGGAAAGCTGCTCGTGGGGCAGATAGCGGTCGATGCCGGCCTTGTGCAGACGGTCCACAAAATCCTCGCTGACCTCCTGCAGAGCCAGCACCTCGACCCGGTTGTCGCTGACCGTCTTGACTACCTGATCAGCATCAGCCTGACCCTTGTAGACATTCAGGGTCATGACCCGGGCCACATTGTCATACCGGTCAGGATGCTCAAGGGACATGAGCTGATCCGCTTGCCCATTGAGCTCGGATCCCTGCTGGTAGAAAGGGTACTGCCAGTAGACATTCAGGGCCAAGGCGGCAATAAGCACCAAAGCCGTAAACCATCGCGACGCCATCAGAGCCAGGACCAAGGCCAGCAGACTCAAGATGATGAACCAGGGCGTAAGAGCAGCCAGATCAGGCAGGTAGGGTATTGATGACAGCCATGCCGGGCAGGCACGCGCCGCCAGGACCAGCAAGCAGGACAGCGCCAGCAGCCTGGCCGTCCACCCAAAGACATGCTTCACCAGGAAGGACTGTCTGAATTTCGCCATGGTCTCCTCCCAAGGAATGCACAGTCAGCTTGACCGTTGAGCAATTGTAAACCATGACCGTATGGCGTACCGGGATAAAAGGCTAACTTTCTCCAGGAGGCACACGGTCCTAGCCTGCACATCAGCGACCTGCCCGAGTCGCACTTCGTGGTACAGTAGTTTCCGTTGCCCCGGTAGCTCAGGGGATAGAGCACTTCTCTCCTAAAGAAGGTGTCGTGCGTTCGAATCGCATCCGGGGCACCCTGAAAGTTCAGGCATAAAGAAATACCTGGCTTTGCTCCCTGCATTCATTTTCAAGCCCAATGACTTTTGTATTCTGACGCGTCGCCTCAAGTATTCCCTGCTAACCTGTATCCACTGCATCCCTACATGTACATTGGCATGGGTTGCCCGTCCTGGACGAGGTATCGGTACTGTTAGTCAGACTTATACGCGGTTCGGCTGACACAGGTGCCGGGCAGACCATTGAAATCAGAGCAGCCAATCAGGCACGGGCTGACTTACACCATGTGCTGATTGCTGTGTTCGTTTGACCGTCCCCAGCCGAAGGTAAGAGGACATTACAAGTCAGGGCCGTCCATCTGTGTTCCCTGTGTCTGCTCAGGGATGGAGAACGGCATGTCATCCCCGTTATCTCTCTGCTCGGCCAGCAGTGCCTGCTGCCTGTTCCACCTGGCCAAATGATGAATGATCGTTTGATCATTGTTGAGATAATAAGCAGCCAGCTCCCGGTTGAACCAGGTCCTGTCCTTATCAATGGTAGGCACGGTCAGCGGATATTGGTCGCCGTGCGCGATCAGCAACCCATTGCCGGCGAGCAACGCGGTCCTCTTATTGCCGTCACCGAATGGCTGCATCTTGGCTAAGCCAGCGAAAAGGCGCACCGCATCCTCCAGGATGTCTTCTCCAGTTGCTCCCTCAACAGTGCCTCTTATCAGGTATGCAAGGGTGGCGGAATCAGGCACGGGCGGCTCATACTTCCCCAAAGGGGTATTGACCATGACAGGGGTGCGTTCGTCGCGCAGCTTGCCGGGTTCCATGGCGGCAGTCCTTGTCAGCTGTGCGTTGATGGACTTCACGTACTCCAGATCGATCGGCTTGTGTGCATAGTCGTAGTGCAGGGTATATTCTGCGGCCTGTCGCAGGTCAAGCAGAAGGTTGTAGTCAGCCTTGGAATTGACGACCTGGGGATTGCCCGTGCACAAGAACTCCTCAGTAGCTATGAAGGTCGACTGCAACCCATCAAAAGTGCGGCCCATGGAGTACAGAAGCCCTGCAAGTTGTTTGGTGCTCAGTGATCCATGCCCGCTCATGTGCGTTTCCTTCCGTTCATGTGCTGCTTATTCTCTCATGTCAGCCATGCTTTGCGTCGGCTGTTTTCACCTGGCTTCCGACCAACAGGCAGGCCGTGAGTTGCTTACAGCTGATTTAGCATTGACCTCTTCGGCGACATCGATCGAAAAGAGCTATACACAATAAGTTGTGTCACCACACACGCCAGTTACGGTTATCGAAGAACACCCTAGTATTGCTCATCGGTACATAAAGGCAAAGATGGAGCCACAGTCTTCAATCTGATTCTCACTGCCATCAGTGTAAATTGAATACTGCAGGCCTACACCACGATACGTATGCAAGAGTCGGCCAGGGAAAGACCATCTCTCCCTGGCCGACCATTCATTACAGAACTACTCTGCAGAGCCTGGCTTGCTACTTTTTCACCGTGTAGCCCTGCTGCTTGGCGTAGTTCTGCAGATCCTTCTGCCAAGCTGCAATCCCCTGATCCAGCGTGGCCGACTTGGAGGTGAAAGCGGTCATCTTGTCACCGTAGATTCCACGTGCGTAGACCTCAAAGGGCAGGAACTTGTAACCAGGCAGAACGTTCTTGGCGGCCTGCGACAGGACCTCGTTGAACTTCTGACCGCCGAAGTAGGCGTTGTCCTTGCCGTCGGCATCCTTCAAACTGGTCATCGAAAGGAACTCGTTGGACTTCAGCGTGTTGTTGTCAGCCGGGAAAGCGCCGCCATCGACACGGGTCTTAATGCCCTCGGCGTTATGGCAAGCGTATTCCAAGAACTTATATGCAGCCTTGCTCTTCGAGTCGTCCTTGGTCTTGATCATAGCCAGCGAAGACCCGCCGTTTTCAGAATTCTCTGTTCCGCCCTTTTCCCAGGTCGGCATCTGCGCCACACGCCACTTGCCGGAGGCATCAGGGGCACCGGACAGCAGGTTGTAGGGCATCCAGGCGCCGGTGAGCAAGGAGGCGATTGATCCGTCGTTGAGGCCCTTGTTCCAGTCGTCCGACCATCCGGGAATCTTCGTGTTGATCAAGTCCTCGTTGATCATCTTCTGCCAGTAGTCGTCCCACTGCTTGACCTTGGGGTCACCGGTCAGATTGATGGTGACGGTCTTGCCATCCTTGCTGGTCGCAAAGGGCTTGGCGCCGGCCTGCCAGGTCATGGAATCGAAGAATCCTGCATCGCCTGAGTCCGAGGTAATGTAGGAACCAACAGCCTTGATCTTCTTGGCCGCCTCGTAATACTCATCCCAGGTCGTTGGGACCTCGGTCACTCCGGCCTTGTCGAACACTTCCTTGTTGTAGAACAGAGCCATGGGGCCGGAATCCATAGGCAGCGCGTAGACGCCCCCATTCAAATTCACTGAATCCCAAGTGCCTGGCGTGTAGAAGCTCTTGTATCCGGAGGCGCCCATGTCAGACAGATCCTGCAGCTTGTCCTGAGTGGCATATTCGGGCAGTGCATAATACTCGACCTGTGCAAGGTCAGGGGCGCCCTTGTTGGCGGACAGGGCATTGTTCAAGGCCGTGTACTCTTTTTTGTTGGTGCCGACATTGGTGACCTTCACCTTGATGTCAGGGTTCTTGGCTTCGAATCCTTTGACTGTTCGAGGAAGGGTCGAATCCCAGGACCAGACCAAGATTTCGGTCTTCCCGTCTTTGCCCGACGCAGAAGAACCGCTGCCGGATCCACCGCAGCCGGCGAGTCCGAACGCCATGGCTACAGCACCTGTCAGGGCTATGACCTTCGTCATCTTTTCGAACCTCATTGTCCCTATCTCCTTTTCTGTTGTCCTTGGCAACAACACATGACTACTGATATCTTTCACTGTCCTATGGCTCTTCGCCTATAGCACGGTTTTGGTTTTTGTTATTCTTTGACGGCTCCTGCGGCGAGGCCGGATTGCCAGTATTTCTGCAGGAGGAGGAAGGCGATGACCAGGGGGATGATGGTGACCAGGCTGCCGGTGATGACCAGGTTCTGGATGGCCTGCCCGCCCGCGGTGCTGGCCTGGTCCTTCCACTGGTTCAATCCGATGGTCAGCGGGTACCAGTCCGCGTCCTTGAGCATGATCAGGGGCAGGAAGTAGTTGTTCCAGGTCGCCACGATCGTGAACAGGGCGCAGGTCACGATCCCCGGAGCCAGCAGGGGCAGGCTGATCGTGCGGAAGGTGCGCCACTCCGAGGCGCCGTCCACGCGCGCCGCCTCCAGCAGCTCCCCGGGCACGGCCTGGTCCGAGAAGATCCACATCAGGTACAGGCCGAAGGGGCTGATCAGGCTGGGGATGATCATGGCCCAGGGCGTGTTGGTCAGCCCCAGCTTCGCGAACAGCAGGAACTGCGGGACCGCCAGGGCGATGCCCGGCACGCTGATCGCGCCCAGCACCACCGCGAACACCGCCTTGCGGCCCGGGAACCGGAACTTGGCCAGCGCGTACCCGCCCATCACCGCCAGCAGCGTGGCGCCGCCCGCGCCCACCACCACGTACATGAGCGTGTTCGCCAGCCAGCGGGCGAAGATCCCGTCCTGGTAGGAGAACACCTCCCGGATGTTGTCCCACAAGGCGAACGAACGGCCCGGCCCCAGGCCGAACGTGCTCGTGAAATCCGCCTGCGTCTTCGTCGCGTTCACCAGCAGGTAGGCGAACGGGAACAGGCAGTACACGGCGAACACGCCGCACGCCAGCGTCAGCCACACCGACCGGCGCGGATTCGACGGGTTCGAGAACCCGCTCGACGCCGCACGACGCCGCTCAGCCCGCTCGTCCGCCGCCACCCGGCGCGCCCGCGCACGCTCCGCCGCCCGCACCCGGCGGCCCTCAGCATCCAGCACGCTCATCGCATCTGCTCCCTCATGCTCCGCAGCTGCACCGCATACGCCACCAGCATCGTCAGCGCCGCCATCACAATAGCCAGCGCAGCCGCATAATTGGACTGATTGCCCGAAAAACTCAGATTATACGCATACATGTTCGGCGTGTAATACGTCGTGATCGCATTGCCCGGCACCATGTTCTGCATCACGCTCGGCTCGTTGAACAGCTGGAACGAGCCGATGATGCTGAAAATCACCGTGATCGCCAGCGAGCCCCGCAGCTCCGGCAGCTTCACCCGGCGCACCACCTGCCACTCGCCCGCCCCGTCGATCGCCGCCGCCTCGTACAAGGAGCGCGGCACCGTCGACAGCGACGAATAGAAGATCAGCATGTTATACCCCGTGAACTCCCACGTATTGATGTTCCCGATCGCCGCCAGCAGCACCGACGGCTGCAGCACGTCCACATGCGTGCCCAGCCACGCGTTCAACGAGCCCACCAGACCATACTTCGCCCCGTACATGAACCCCCACACCAAAGCCGACACCACCGCCGGCACCGCATACGGCAGAAACGTCGAAATACGGAAGAACCGCATCCCATGCAGACGCAGCGAATCCAAAGCCAGGGCCATCAACGCCGACAGGCACAGCATGATCGGCACCTGCACCACCGTGAACACCACCACCCGGCGCACCGACGACCAGAACTGCCCATCAGCCAGCAGACGACGATAATTCGCCAACCCCACAAACACCGTCCCCCCGACCATCCGATGCTGAAACAAGGAAATCCACACCGCATACAACACCGGCACCACAAACACCACCACAAACACCACAGCAAACGGCCCCATAAACAACCAACCACGCCAACGAGAACCCATGTGGCCCCGGGGCGCACTACTCGATTGGGCAGCAGCGCCGCTAGTAACAGCAGCCATATTTGACCTTCTCCCTCGAAGCTCTGCAACAACACAAACAATCAAGCTCCGACCATATCGAACAGCAATGGACGTTCACCGGATGTTTTCGTTACCATAATAGCATGAATCAGAGAAACCAGCATTCTCTTAATCTCTGATATACTGGTGTTTATAAAAATGGTGTCGCAAACATATTGTCTGCCACCAAGGAGCAACCGACGCTAAGGACGGCAAGCTCCCATGAGCTGGATCAGGTAGGCATGGGACGGAAGAAACAGGTATCGATACAAGACGTCGCACGGTTTGCCGAGGTATCGCCGCAAACGGTGTCGCGAGTCGTCAATGACAGCACAGCTGTGCGCCCCCACACCAGGCAAAAAGTGCTGAACGCCATGGAAACCTTGGGCTATCGACCGAATTATGCCGCCAGGGCATTGAAACACGGCCGGTTCAACAATATTGGCATCGTCCTGTTCAACATCACCACATTTGGCAATGCGCGCATCCTGGACGGCGCTGTGGAAGCCGCATCAGAATTCGGATATGCGGCAACCGTCCACGTAGTCAACCACTCATCGGACGTTACCTTGGCGGACATCGTAGAGCAGATGAAGCAGTTGCCTGTCGACGGCGTTATTGTGGTACTTGAACAAAGGGTCGTCGATTTCGATCGATTTAAACCCAGCAAGGAGCTACCTGTGGTCCTCATCACCGAGAAGCCTTCCGCTCATTGCCCCACTATCGATGCCGACCAATACGGATGCTCGACTTCGGCTGTCGAATATTTGCTCAAAAAAGGCCACCGCACTGTTTACCACATCTCAGGCCCCTCAACCTCACGAGCTGCGGAAAGCCGGGCCAAGGGATGGAGAGACGTTCTTCAGGCTCACGGCATCCCAGTGCCGCCTACTTATATAGGCGACTGGGAAGCAGACAGCGGATATGAGGCAGGACGAGCCTTGGCGCATGAAGCTGATTGCACAGCCATCTATGCAGCCAACGACCAGATGGCTTATGGAGCCATTGAGGGCCTCAAAGACTCCGGCAAAAGAGTACCTGAAGATGTCAGCGTGATCGGTGTCGACGATTCTCTGATCGGAACGGTCCCAAGATTGAGTCTGACTACCATGCGCATGGATTTTGAAACCATCGGGCGTGAGGCCTTTGCCAAAGTCAAGCTCCAGTGTGAGGGAGAATACGTTCCTACAAACACCAAGACGCTTATTCCGGCAAAGTTGATCCAGCGCGGATCGGTCAGCGACATCAGCCAGCGTCAGGAATAATCAGGGTAAGGTCAGCGACCCCCTCCCCTAAACCATCCCGTTTCAGCATCATTGCCTTGGCCCAAGTAGATGTCAGATCACTGGTGCCTAGCCGGGCAGCAAACAGCCATTGAACGCCGGTTCGACCAACGTGATCTGGCTGCCTTCGACCGCATGCTGGCCTATTTCATCACTCTGAACTCCGATGATTCCTCCCTGGCCGGAAAGAAGTCTCGCTCATGAGCGCAACCCAGGCAAGCCCCCGCAGGGTCATCGGTGCAGTGGTAGCCACTAGCATCATGTCCTTCTGCGGCGTGATCGTGGAAACGGCTATGAACATCACCTTCCCGGCCCTCATGAGCCATTTCAGTATCAGGATCTCAAGCGTGCAATGGATGACCACCCTCTACCTGCTGGTCGTCGTCTCCATCACCCCGCTCTCAGAAACCGCAGTGGAATTAATATCCAATACCCGAATCATGTCGTGCAGACCAGGGAAAGCCGAGCCCCTCGGGCATCGATCCCAAACAAGCAGGCCAAGTAAGGTTAAGACTCCGATTCTGATATCAATACTAAGACGGGGCAGGAGCCATCATGCCCCTGCCCCGCCTTGGAGACCCGAATCGTCAGGATTCCTGCTGCCCATTCTGGTCCGTCAGGTCACCACGACCAGTGACGACCGCGTCAGCCTGCGAGCGCCGACGCAGATAGCGTCTAATGAATAGAACCTCGGCGGCAATCGCGAGTATGGCCGTGAGTACATCCACGCCGATCACCATCTTCTTCCATGCTGGCATGGCATTCGCCTTGGCTCCACCGTCGTCATAGGCGCCGCTGTTCACCACCGTGTAGAGGATGTGCTTGCTGGCTTGACGCAGATACTTCACCGACGACGGGGACTTGGGATTGTCGACCACATTGGGACCATTCCCATACGTCGAGAGCATGGCATCGACTCCATTGGGCAGAGCGTTGTCTGCATTCATGAAGCCACGGCCGTCAGCCCCGAAGGAGTCCGTAAGAGCCATGCCCTTGAAACCCCATTCGTTGCGCATGATCGTGTTGATCCACCCCTGTTCTCCGGACCACTTGGTGCCTACGTAGTCCCAGCCGACCATGGTCGCGTCGGCTTTGCCTTGTTTGACGGACATCTCGAAGGGCCGCAGATAGATCTCCCTGGCCGCCTGCTCATTGGACCAGATGCTGACCATCATCGCATTCGAATCGTAGAGGGCGAAATGCTTGATATAGGCGTATACGCCCTTGGATTTGGCTCCTGCCACTGCATTGGCACCAATGACTCCGGCAAGTTCGCCATCCTCTGAGAAGTACTCAAAGTTTCGGCCGCCAATGGATGTCCTATGAGTGTTCATCGCCGGCGCATACCAGCCAACGATGCCCATCTCACGTGCCATCTTCCCCATGATCTCGCCGTACTGCCGCGCCAGGTCCGCACTCCAAGTATTGGCCAGAACCACTGCTACCGGGAATCCGAGCGAACCCTTCTTGGTGAAGTTGTTGTTGATGGCTGCAGGACCATCCGCATCCGTCGTCGCCACCTTGCCGATGGAGTCGACAGCAGCAGTTTGGAAGCCAGCCATCGAGGTGAGATCGGACATGTCCTTGACTGACATCTGATCAAGCAGCTTGTCCCAGCGGGGGTCATCAGCCGACGCGCCGCGCAATTGAGCCAGCTTCAGATGGTTCTTGGCACCCGTGGTGGGCATGGCATCCTGCTTGCGGGTGTATGTAGCCCTGTCGAAGTCAGCGTTTGTATGGTACTGGTCGACATACTTCTTGGGCAGTTCCTTCAGCGCAGGGGCAGTAGTCGCCTGCTCATAGTTGGCGAAATGATCCTTGCGGGATAGATAGTTGACATCGCCGGCAACTTCGTCGATATGATTGGTCGCCACTGTCTTGTCGCTGGGCCTGGGATTGCCTTTTCCATAGACCACGTCCTTATCGACTGTATATTCCTTATGATCGATCGCGTGATGTGAGTCGGACTTGATGGAGATCTCGTAAGCACCGCGTTCAAGCACATAGGCCTTGTGACCCAGATAGTCATAGGAGGCTAGCCGTTCCTTGGGAATGGACACCTTGATGGTCTGGGACTGCTTGGGATCCAGCAGACGGGTCTTTTTCAATGCGATCAGGTTGGCTGTGGCTTTCTCCAGGCCGCCGTTGGTGTAAGGCGGATTGGAGTACACCTCGACCGTATCCTTGCCCGAAGCGGATCCGGTATTGGTGACGGTGACGGCGAACCCGAGCGAATCGCCCTCGTCTTTGATATCGGACATTTTCTGGCTGAAACTGGTGTAGCTCAGGCCGTAGCCGAATGGGAACTGAACCGTGGAGTCGTAGTCGATGGCACCTTCGGAGGCGGCCGTCTCGTAATACTTGTACCCGACGTAGATACCCTCCACGTAGTTGATGTATGACGGCTTGAGCTTGAAGGTGACGCCCTTAGCCACCGGCAGGCTGACGGCCTTGCTTTTGAGATTCTCATAGTCCGTGGCTGCGGCATTGTTCCACCACGGCGCCTTGCGCATGTCATAAAGGAAGGTGTCGGTCGTACGTCCAGACGGATTGATGCGACCGGACAGGATTTCCCCCAAGGAATCGAATCCGACATTGCCGGGCGCAGGAACCCAGAGGGCGGCACGAATCTGAGGATGATCTCTGAGGAATCCCAACTGCATGGGGTTTGATCCGTTGTAGAGGAAAATGACCTTGTCGAAGTTTTTGCAGACCAGATCGATCATGTCCCGCTCTGTGCGCGACACCTGCAGATACGATTCCCCTGGTTGGAAGTCTGCATATTTGTCGGAATTGTTGCGGTATTTGTCGGCAGGCAGCTGGCTCATGTCCTGGGGCATGTCGTTGTAGCCCTCGCCGCCGACCCTGGCCAGCGTGATCACTGCAGTATCCGAGAAAGCCTTGGCCTTGGCCATGACATCATCGGTGTAGCGGTCTGCAGTGACTTCGGGCAGCGACCAACCCTTGTTGAAGGTGCTGTTTGAGGAATCTCGCTTGCCAAGTTTGGAATACAACGCGCTCAGGTCATCATTGGTCTGGAAACCGGCCTTATGCAGACCATCCTTGAGGGATTGGATATCATAGCTGGCATTGATGGCGCCCGACCCCGTCCCTCCGTAAACTGGATTCTCAGAGGCCCAACCGAAGAGATTGAGCTTCTTGGTGTCGGTGAGTGGCAGAAGGCCATCATCGTTCTTCAGCAGTACGAATCCTTCTCCTGCGATGGATTTGGCCACCTTGCCAGCCTTGGCGGTGGTCGCGTCCGAAATCGTCGCCTTTCCTGCCGCATCCGAGTTCATGGACAAATTCAACAGCGTGGACATGGGCCCTGTCAGTATCATGCTGATCACAGCAACCAGGGCCACCAAGGGCACAGCTATGGCGTTGGACCGGACCAGTTTGCGGACCGGAACGGACCAAAGATGAGCGAGCGCCGCAACAATAATGGCGGCAATGACGATGAGCGCGAAGACTACCAGATACCATTTGATGGCATCTATGACTCCCACCACGTCAGACCATGCTATCTGGAGCATGCTTAACCTCCTCGTTGAAATGAAGCTCCCATGCGGCCGGACCAAGGCAATGTCACAGCCCCAAAGCCATCAACACAGATAGCCAGGAGACTTCGAAAAGTTATGTCTGTAGAAGCCAACACTATCGGACGCGCTTACAGCCATCAATGTCCAGGCACAACCTGTCATTATGCATGCATGATTTGCGAAGGGCCTGGCTAATATTGATATTGAATTGCTGACTCATGCCGCCATTTACCTCTCTATGCGATGGCTGACAACGATCAGCACCAGCGCAACTGTAACCAGGGCCACAGCCACGATGGGGAAGAAATAGACCTGCTGATCGAACAGGGCCATGAAGGCGTAGTAGATAAGCACCCACCAGAGGAAATAGCCGGAGGATCCGCTCTCGCCCAAAATCAGGGAGGGCATGGTCAGCGTGAAGAAGGCGAAGGTGGTAACAGCATTGATGATGGCATTCAGATTGAAATGTTTGATCGCGCCAACAGAACCAACCAATGGCCAGAACCTTGAGCAGCCGCTGTGACTTCAGGTCTGCAGACGATGGGGATCACACGCGTCATGCTAATACTCGGCAAACATAATCAACATTCGACCACTGATGATACAGGTCTGCAAATTTTAGTGTACTTCTTAAATAAAGAGCTAAACTTTCTATAGCAATAAACGCTCTTCTAGCTTGTGAAACATAAATCTAATTACAGTGTTGTGAAACCTCCTCCACCTGCCTAAGGAGAACTGATGAAAAAGGTAAAGGCTTTTGGACAGACGAACTTTGATCCGGCAGAGACGCATCAGCGGGATTCCCAGGGACGCATGGGACGGCTCAAGGCATTGCCGAACCAGTTCTGTAACGAAGCTAGGACGGCTGCGGCTATATGGAAACGAATAATTACCCTCGTAGCAGTATTGATGAGTGTGGCCCTGTTTTCGGGCTGCCAGGGGGCGAATCAGTCAGAGCCGTCAGTGGAACAGGCCTCCAATTATTTTTCATCTTTGACAAAGTACGACGTTTCTGGTGACGGCAGTATCAAAACTATCTCTGCAAACAAATCAGGAACCCTGTACGTACTTGCACGGCGGGCTGACCTTAAGCAGACAAAGCCCGAGCAATGCAAGGTAAATGGGCAATCCATGCAGCGCTCTTCTTCAAACTTGAATTATCCAGCAGGCGACGGGCAGAATTTCTTCCCATTCGCACAAATCGACATTAAAAAGGGCAACTCGCACAAGCTCACATGCAACCAGACGGATGGTGTCGAAATGATCGCATTGCTCGATCCTCACGTTCGAAGCCTGCCAAAGCAAGCCGCATAATTCCGCTAAGAGCGTTCTCTCGCCGATACGGCACGTCGCCCTATTGATTGCTAGAAGACCAAACATGAAAGAATGAAATGGGGGAACGTGTGGCATAAAGCCCTGCAGGTATTTATTACATTCGCAACGGCCGTACCAGCACTCGCTCCAGCAGCGGTGGCCCGCATTCAGTGCGGACCATCCTCGATAACAAACTGCTATCTGAACCCCGTCATTGAGGCGTCATCGATCTAAAGCGACACCATAACCTAAGAATAATTTCTCACTCTTGTGTGTGGCCTAGGGTCTATTTGAAATGCTATTGGCATTCTCATCCACAACTATAACGTTCAAACCTAAGCCGAGCCATATCGCATTCTCCAGCGGATACAGCAGAGTACTTTGAACGAGACAGCATCATAGTCTTCCGCGAGCAATGTCAGCATGGCAGGAAACCCTCCGGATAATCAGCACCCATGGCTAACGCTCAATTCCCCATCAATCAGCCAATACCACAAGATCCACCCTGACTATAACCACGATTCCCAAGCGGCTTTTAACTCTGTAGCCACCGGTTCCAATCGAAACCTCCGCCGTGGCCTTTCGGTACTGCAGGCGCAGGCACCAAGGCGGATCCGCCGCCAAGGTCCACAGAAGGCCGTTCGGCAACCGCAGCGCCACAGGTGGCGGATCCGCCCCATCTGCTTTTCAAAGCGGCTAGTTCAATCTTCAGGACTATCCCAACCTGTGGAATCAAATGCAGCAAGGCCATGAGGGACCAGCAATCGACATCGATGGCAACTACTTCGCCGATTGTTATTAGCAAACAGGCTTCGATGGGCTCTTACGGAACCGGAGCGGGAGTCCGTTAATACAACGGAGCTGCTATGTTCAGACTCCTCAATCGTGGCCTGAATACGGCCATTTATAAAACGACTCCGGTGTCGATCGTGAAGCCGGAGTTAAAAAAACCAAAGACTGCTATAGATCACATAACATCTGACTCTGTTTTGACAAATGGCTCAATCATGTACTTTCGAGGATATCATCGATAAGTACCACAATCACTCTTTGATGCCCATCCAGATCGCATCAGCAGACCACTCTTCAGTACTTTTATTATACAATTACTTATTATTTTCCATTCGGTTATCTCGTTCGCTCATTACTTCTGAGCTCTCCACAGTACAACTCCTTGGCTCACTTCAGTCAGAGTCGTATGGCGTGACGACCCTGCGGAATGCATCCTCCATCCCTTTTAAATCCACCACGGCAACGACCTTGGGGCCCGGGTGCTCTCCTGCTAGAACACTTTTCGCCATTGGATGCCCCAACTGGCCTCATACGCTACGAAAGTCCAGTATGTTCGCTGGGTGCGGTCATTGTTCTCGCAGAAAGGATCAATCATGTTCACGTAGTTGAAATTGACGTCCAGCCTGCTAACAAACATTTCCTGTCCACTCGCTTGAGCAGGTTGTCCTCGGCCAGCATTGCACTCGAATTATTGAATGCTTGTGAAAAAAGAAGGCCGGCTGAAACAGCCGGCCTCATACCCTGCTCATGTCGACTGATCACAGTTTCCCCGACAAGCAATTTTCAATTTTTTAAACAATTACAACCGGACTCTTTATAGTCAATGCCAAAGTTCATCGCCACAAGTTAAGGCCTCAACATTTCATTCCCTCATAGAGATCGAGCCGAGATCAGACCCCTACGACAGGTCTAGTCCTCACCCCTCTCCTTCAACAATCTCTGATATTTCTCATATCACTGCAACATGATTGATTCAGCCTCATCTTCACTTAGAAGTAGTGCATCAGGATTGCAGCTTATGACGGCCTCGGGATGATTGATGAGTCCCTTGATCACCTGAACGGGTTATCGCATCCATTTCCGCCTGATTCTCAACCGTTACTCGCTTAGTCATCTTGGGACAAGCTCAATACTGTCGGTTAAAAACACAAATAAGCGAAACACGAAGCTTTCACGCATTTGAAGACCAAAGTCTGTATAGCAGCATTCACGGCCAAATAAAAATAAATATAGACCCGCAATAAGCAAGGCAAGAAGGCCTAAACACACGCTGTGCTTTGAGACCCAGAATACCCCTCAATACAATTCTCTATAAAAATCAAGCATTACCGCTATATATCCACTGTCATCGCCTTAACGAGGCTACAAATTTAAGAGTAAACAAGTATTGAAATGTGACCAATCTACTGCAGATTAGCAGCAATCAAAAAATGTGTATTGACAATGCCACGAGGTTCGTTGCACGAAACACAATGAGCCAGGATTCGACCTCATATGCACCAGCCGGCAAATTTGCCCACTAGTAATCTTGGTTACAGCTCCATTGTCTCGTAGCCATCAGGGTCCTTGCCGAACTCCTTGGTGATCTTGTCCCAGAACGCAGTCTGGGACTGCAGCTCTCTGTCCTCGTCAGTAATGACAGTGGCCCTTTCCAAGGTATACCCGTAAGGTGTCTTAGTCATCTTGTAAAGCGGCGACGCGGACTTCCCCAACATTATACGCCCTCTCGAGTCAGGGGACACAAGCGTGGACTCCCCGACCTGCTGTGGCTGAGTCGACTGTGCTACCTTCATGTTCATTCGTCTCCTTTAATCATCAGCGAGCGCTGCCCTGTCATCCACGGCTTGTTCCCGCCTTTTCTACACAGTAGCACAAGCGCTACTGCTAGTCCATATGTGTTTTAAGCATCATATGGGTTTTGTTGCATTGTGTGCATTATTCACAATAGGTGATATGATAATAGCCATGAATAGTGTTAACGATCATGCGCAGTCGCGCCTGAGATACGAGCAGCAAGCCAAGGCCCAGCTCAAGCAGTACCGGGATATGGATACCCCCATCTATTTGTGCTTCAAAAGGGTGTTGGAAGCCATTGACATCCAGGGGCCTATGGTGCCGGGTGCTGTCCAAGTGCATTTCGAACATTGCAAGCAGATGGTGCATTACGTGCGCTTTACGGCCCCAGGCTCGGGGTACGACGAATACATGGTGGTTTGGGAAGAGTCCTGGGCGCGCGACAAGGACAGTTATGGCAGCCGGGCTGTCATCCATTTCATCGGCCGGTGCGAAAGCATATCACCACAAGGCCGTCCATTTCCTTCTCATGGTTAACACCAATTGGCAAGCGTCCAGGCAGATTTTAACAGCACGCTCGGCCATAACCTTAGGACGAGACGATTTTGGCAAGATAATATGACCACGATAACGCCTTCAGTGTCCATCTACGACGGCTTACTAGTCTGTTCTTACTCGGATCGAATATAAGTTGAGCAATTTCAGCGAATGAATACCGTAAGCCCGTTATGCTGCTTCGGCGGTTCGTTGCTCTGCGGCAACTGTTAAAGTCAAATTTGCAATCATCGAAATTTATTTTTTTGATTCTTGCACCCGATATTGTGCATACTAGATGATTAAATCTAGCAGAAGTCAAGAACCGGATGGGCGACTAGTAAATATTGCTAAATTACAATTAACTTAGGCCTTCTGTGAAAATCCGGCAAGAATCAGCATTGAATATATAGTTCATTCAATTTATTTAGTATTTGCAAAACCAATTCTGTGACATTCTAATTCCAACATTTACAAACGGCTTCGGATTATTTCAGCATGCCTATAATTTGTATATGGACTCTGCAAACAAAGACAAGATTGAGCATGCCGCACACGCGCATACTGCATACTTGCTAGAAAATTCAGAAGACTATGCCGAGTCCAGTAATGAGTGCAGCCTTGCCTTCAAGCGGATAACTCCACTCTACGTTGGCTTGCCTCAGCAAACCACTGAATTCCTCTCTACGGCGCAAGCCTTGCTCGCGGTTACGGCATCGCATTTCAATGACAGAATCGGCCGCCATCTATGGGCTAAAGACAGCCGTATCCTGATAACTTTACATAAAGTACTAAAAAACTTCACCCAGGTCATTGAAGTAGAAGCAGGATGCACGCTACGAACCAAGCCAGCAAGTCTCAAAAAGCAGATTGAATACGATCAAAAATTTCTGCAACAATCGTATGGAAGCGACATCCCAGAGGGCACGCCGGAATATAACATATATTTATTACAAAATTCACCTGTATTCTTCTTAGATCCACCGTTGCAGATCCCCGACCAAGTTACAAAGGGTAGCCTTATAGCAAACCCGCGTCTTATCGATCATGAAATGACAAGTCACAGAAAACTTTACAACGTGTTTATCAGTTCCACCTTTGAGGACATGGCAGACGTCCGAAAGGCCGTACTGGAGCAACTACAACACACTGAAGACTACAACCCTATCGGCATGGAACAGTTCGCCGCCACAGATGAGAGCCAACTCGATTACATTCGGGACAGGATGGAAGTCACTGACCTTTATGTGCTTATCCTAGGCGGCCGGTATGGCACCCTTCTCTCTGACAACAGTATAAGCTACACACATAAAGAATATAGGATGGCTCAGGCGATGCCAAACATCAAGGTGCTGGCTTTCATATGCAAGGATCCCGAGCACCTTCCTTACAGTAGCTATGAACAGGATCCAGACAAACTTGAGCGGCTTAATAATTTCCGGGATGAGGTCAAGAACGACAGGCTTGCCCAATTTTGGAACGCCGGTGAAAGTCCCAAAGACATCGCTTATATGATTTACGAAGCTTTGAACCAACAAGACAAGAGTGGCCTGCAAGGCTGGGTCAGAGGACAAGAGCCAAAGAAGGCTCAGGATCATATCCTCAGAGATGCGGAACTGGAACTCTTAGACGCAACCACGTCGATAGACGGCCATGGAAAAGTTTTCGTTCCACAATATAGGAATAGCGGCTTTGTCCGCATGAAGTTTAGCGGAAAGATTGGTGTTCCTAAACTGCTGCAGATGTTGCAGCCCTCAATACAGGCCCCTATCAATACGGATCAAGCAAAACTGGACCTCGACCTAGACATAAGCTCACATATCGACGCAAAAGACTTCCACATGGCACTTTGGTGCTGGAGGGACTTGCTGACGCGCCTAACGACTCACAAACTAGTACAAATCACACCGGCTAAAGACGAAATTGCAGAAACAACCGTAATTACAGAAGTCGGCACCGAATTTATTCGCCGACATCCGGAAAAGACCGTAGATCTTGCGTGGAATCCCAACGCTCTCATGGGAGAAGAGGAACTATGACAGCTCGCATCGACAACGAGTATCAAGGCTTTCCGCCTTCCCAACATTCTCTATTTCAGACAAACCATCAATCTTTTAGCTAGGGGTCAGACTGACATTAAATCGAGCGCGAACCTCCTTAACTGTCTGAAGGATCACGCCAAAGACGCATCCAATCGGAGAGAGGATCGCAGGCAATAAACGACATAAAACTTCTCCCGAGTAAGCGGCCTTGGCTTAACACAAGATAGTTTGTCCAAACAGGATGGCCTGCAGTCCCCAGCACGACGGAGCAGCCCCATATTGTTTTTATTCGCCCAAAAAGCATTCATCATGCAATGCACTGCCGTCTCCTCCATTTTGTTTGTTTTAGACCCTCAGAGGTTATGCTAATGTGTCATTAGTAGCCAAAGTTGTCTTCGGCGCTTGACTCGTCGACTGTTGGGGATGATCGACAATACGGCTGCGATTCCTGGGGAAGGGGATCATACTAATGCCTCGTCAGCACTCGAACATAGCGACTCGACCGGCCTTGCTGGTGAGCCTGATGCTGGCTATTATCCTGCCCGCAAGCCTCCTGGTCTGCACTTATGCCACGGCAGACAACGCTGCAACCGAGTCCAGCGTGGCCGATGCAATCGCGCCGACCACACAAGGAAATAGCGGGGGGGGGGGGGGTCGTCAGACCCCTCATGTAGCTAAGCAACAGTCCAGCGATTCTCCTGACATCACCACCCAGCCAACAGGAACTGCAAACACTCCTACAGCAACAATTCCTACTTCGCCGTCTCCCCTGGCTACATCTTCCCCTCTGAATCCCACACAGCCGGCCCCTTCCATCTCTCCCACGCCGAACGAGACCAGCTCCTCCGACGACAAAGTCAACGCCGGGCTGCACGCGCGCGCCTCCACAACACACACCGTCAGCTTCAGCAATCCCCAAGGCACCGACACAACGCAAACAGTAAATGATGGCGAGCGCGTAAAACGTCCAGCAGATCCAACTCGAAACGGCTACCTATTCGACGGCTGGTTCATTAGTGATACACCAGTTGCCTACGATTTCAGCAAAACAGTCATCAACGATCTAAAGCTCACCGCCCATTGGAGCAAGGATTGGAGCATGAGCCCGGTGCAGGGACCGGTCGCTGGTGGCTCGAAAGTCACACTGACCCCTCCTGGGCCGCGTGGAATTCGCTTCAGCCAGGTCAGCGCCGGAAGAGGACACACCCTTGCAGTCGCCTCGGACGGCAACCTCTACTCTTGGGGAAGCAATGATTATGGTCAGCTCGGCGACGGGACAACAACTGAACGTCATGAGCCGGTCCAGGTGAAGAAACCCCAAGGCGTGTCCCAGAATTTCACCTGGGTCCAAGCTTCAGCCGGATACATGTTCTCTTTTGGTCTAGGGTCAGACGGCAAGCTCTACAGCTGGGGAAGCAATCTAAACGGATACTTAGGAGACGGCACAACTAACGATCGCCACACTCCCGGCCCAGTAGCTCTACCACCGAATGTGCCGACAGGATTCACATGGAATCAGGTCGCAGCAGGCAGCCTGCATGCTCTCGGTTTAGGATCCAACGGCAAGCTCTACAGCTGGGGCAACAACCTATACGGATACCTGGGAGACGGCACTACTAACGATCGTTACACTCCCGTCCCTGTAACCCCGCCACCAAATGTGTCTGCCGGTTTTACTTGGAAGCAAATAAGCTGCTGGGGTTGGCATTCCCTGGCATTGGGATCGGATAACTGGCTCTACTCCTGGGGCTATAATGGAACTAATGAGCTGGGTATTGGAGGACCAACAGGATATCAACCAACACCCGTACGCGTAGCTGCACCGCAAAAAGCAGGTTCCGGATTTATTTGGGTAGAATCCAAAATGGGTGATTATTACTCTCTCGCCATCGGATCCGATGGCAACATATATGGTTGGGGATACGGAGCAAGCGGCAATATAGGCAATGGTGCTGTTGATAATGAGCCCAGTCCGACACAAGCTTTTAAACCCAGTGGAGCGCTCCCAGGATTCGCTTGGAAGCAGATCAGCAGTCTATCTTTTGCATCCCTGGCTATAGGTTCTGACGGGAATCTCTATTCCTGGGGAGGCAACGCAAACGGCCAGCTGGGCGACAACACCACTACTCAACGTAACACCCCTGTCAAAGTTGCAGCGCCGCCAAATACACCTTCTGGACTGACCTGGCTACAGGTAAGCGCCGGTTGGGACAACACATCCTTCGGTCTGGCTTCGGATGGCAACCTCTACTCCTGGGGCAACAATATAAACGGCCAGCTGGGCGACAACACCACCAGTGAACGACACATCCCCGGCCGAGTAAGCCTGCCGAGCACCACCACAGTCACCGCTGTCAGCTTCGGCGGATCGGCAGGTACGAACATAACTAAGAACGCAGATGGTACATGGAGCGTCACCACGCCCGCACATGCGCGAGGAAAAGTGGACACGACCGTCTCATGGACTTTGAACGGCCAACAGCCGGACGCCCACCTGGCCTACAGATACCTAGACTCCTACACCGTCACATTTACTAGTGCGGACACCTCCTGCCCTGCACCCTCCGGGATGCCTCAAAACCAGACCCTCGCCGAGAACAAACAGGCCAAACGTCCCTCCCCCGACCCGAAAGCAAACGGCTGCCTATTCGACGGATGGTTCATCAAAGACACCAACAACGACTCCAAGATCGCCTACGACTTCAGCCAGACCGTCACCGGCAACATCACCCTGGCTGCCCACTGGACCAAGATGGACACGCACTGGGCCCTGAACCCCGAAAAAGGCAATGTGCTCGGCGGACAACATGTGACCATCACCCCGCCCACAATCAACCGAGGCATCCGCTTCAACCAAATCAGCGCCGGAGGCTACCAGACCGCGAGCGCCAGCAGTTTCTCCATAGGAGTCGCCAGCGACGGAAACGCCTACGCCTGGGGAAGCAACAAGTACGGGCAGCTGGCTCAGAAACCGGCCGATGCCAGCATGCAGAAGGCCCCTGTCAGAGTCCCTCTGCCCGACGGAGCGGATTCCAGCTTTACCTACACGCAGGTTGTAGCTGGCGACTCGCACGTTCTGGCCATCGGATCCAATGGCATCCTCTACAGCTGGGGTCGCAACGACCACGGTCAGCTTGGTGACGGCACCACCACGGATCGGTACCAGCCTCAGCCCGTCAAAGACACCAGCGGCCAGCCATTCAAAGCCGTACAGGTCAGCGCCGGCGTCGCCGACTCGGCCGCCATCGACTCCGAAAGCCGTGTCTACACCTGGGGCAGCGAAAGCACAGGCAAGGGGCAGGCACCTATATACAGCACAACCAGGAAGAACCCGGCACCAGCCGCTGACCCGGACAATCCGGGACAGAGCTTGCGTGCGGTCCAGGTCAGCCTCAACTGGAGCTTCACCATGGCCCTGGACGCCGATGGCAACGTGTACACATGGGGGTACAACACTAATGGCCAGCTCGGCAACAACACCAGTGACAGCACCAATTACGCAGCCAATCCGGCCCGACTGCCCAACCAGTCCTTCCAGGCCACCCAGATCAGCGCAGGAAGCTGGAATGCTCTGGCCATCGATACGGACGGGAACACCTGGACCTGGGGATACAACGGATACGGCCAGCTGGGCGACAGCAGCACCAGTGATAAATACAAGCCTCAAACCGTGCAAAACCCTACTAATACCAGCCAAAGCCTTAAAGCCACTCAGATCAGCGCGGGCGTGAATCACTCCCTTGCGGTCGGCCAGGACGGCAATCTCTGGGCATGGGGATTAAACAGCAACGGACAGCTGGGCATTGGCAGCACCGTCAATCAGACAAAGCCTGCGCTCATCAAGGACCCCGCCAACAAGGCCCAAGCATTCAAGGCCGTTCGAAGCAGCGCGGGACAACTCCATTCACTGGCCATCAGGCAGGATGGCAACCTCTGGGCCTGGGGCGACAACCAGTACGGGCAGCTGGGCAACAATCAAACGGCAGCCAAAAGCACGACCCCCATGGCGGTTGCTTTCGATCCGGCGCCTCTGGTTCTCACTGGCGTCAAGTTCGGCGGCATCCCCGGGACCAGCCTGTACCGGAACGACGACGGCACCTGGAGCATAACCAACCCACCCCACGACGCAGGACACGTCGATGTGGCCGTCGACTGGACCATCGACCAAGTCGCGCAGACGACCGCCCACCTGGGCTACACCTACGAGGGCATCCTGCCCATGGCCGGCAGCACCGGCCTGCTTGTCTTGCTCGCCACAGAACTGCTGGCCGCTGCAGGCGCCACAGCAGCAGCCTCCCACCAGCGGGAAACCAGCAGCCGCCGCCACTGAGCTCCTTGCCCGAGTAAGCGGGGTGGCCCCGCAAACCCCCAAGATTGCGAGGTCACCCCATTTCTTTAATCTCTTTCAATCTTCTGCTTTGCTCCCCAACTGGAGCTTCCTCTTAAGCAGGGCCAACATTCTTCTGTCATAGGCCAGCTACTGTATACACCAGCCATTGCCACGCCCACCGGGACCCTGAAGGCCGGCGCCTGCGGAATCACTAAGCCAGGGCTACGGCCAACCAAGGCATAGCAGTGGCATAGCAGCATAGACAGCATCCTGCCCCGCTCGCACTTGAACAATCCCCCGAGTCTTCTTCGTTGAAGAGTAATTATCGGATTCCCAACACTGCTAAGGAAAGCATAGTACTTCCAAGACGACGCGAGGCGTATATCCCGGCCTCGCCACGTCAGAATATCCGAGAGCTGACGCATCCCACAAGCATCATAGTGAGACTAAGTTGTTAACAATATTATTATAGTTTACATTGTTAACTACCAACAATCGTCAGGGGGTATATCTTGCAACCCGCAAAAAACGACTCAGGGGAATACGCCCTGTCCTGTCGCCAGGTACGCAAATCATTCGGGAGCAGGCAGGTGCTCAAGGGTGTGGATCTTGAAGTCAGACGCGGCAGCATCCTGGGCCTGCTGGGCAGGAACGGGGCAGGCAAGTCAACCCTGATCTCGGCCTTGACCGGGCTGGGCGAGCCGGACTCAGGCCACATCACAGTCGAGGGGCACAACCCCTATCGCACCCCTTCGCGCATCTTCGGCCGGGTCATCGGACTTGCTCCCCAGGACCTGGGCATCTATCCCCATCTCAGCGTCCGAGACAACCTGCGTGGCATGGCCGGCCTGCAGGGACTGAGCACCAAGCAGGGCGGCAAAAGGGCCGACGAGCTGATAGAGCTCATGGGATTGGGATCCCAGTCAGGAACAGCAGCCGAGGATCTATCGGGAGGGCAGAAACGACGCCTTCACACTGCTATGGCCATGGTCCACAATCCCCCGGTGCTCTTCCTGGACGAGCCGACAGTCGGAGCGGACGTGGAGGCGCGCGCCAGAATACTTGACATGGTCAAGGCCATGAGCCGACAGGGCACCACCATCATCTACACCACCCACTACCTCAAAGAATTGGAAGAGATGGGCGCGGACCTGGCCTTCCTGATCGACGGGCGGATCCAGGTCCGGGGCTCCCTGCAGGAGGTACTCCATAAATATGCCCGGGCATCCCTGCGTATCTCATTCGTCGGCCCTGCCCCAGGCCAGTTCCCGGGATGGCGGACAGCAGACGGCTTCCTGGAGCCCGATCACCCGGTGTCCAGTCCAGAGCAGGAGTTGGCCCGCCTCTTGCAGGAGCCGGTCATGAAAAGTGCCCGTCTGGCATCAATCACCATCGTCCAGCCTGACATCGAGTCGGCCTACATGACCGTCATGGGCACATCCTCAAGCGACCCTGCCGGGTCACGAGCATGGGAAGACAGGTGAACGCCGTGCATTTCAACGGATATTTAGCGACATTCCGCCTCAATTTCAAAATCGAGCTGCGAAGCATCTGGCTGCAGGCGGTCATCGTCGCCATTCCCCTGATCATCATCCCCTTCATGCTGCCCTCCTACCGCGACTCGCTGAGGGCCCAGGGGCATCTGGGTGCGAACGGATCCGAGCAGGCGCTTCCGGGGTTCGCCATTCTTTTCGCCATGTTCTCCCTGCAGCTGGTCCTCCAACTCTTCTTCCAGGAGCACGAATGGCACACCTGGGACAGGATGCGGGTGTCAGCAGTCTCCCTCCTCGACCTGGTCATGGCCAAGCTGAGCGTGTCTTCCATGGTGCAGGTGGTCCAGGTCGCTCTGGTCATGCTGATCGGGACGGCGCTCTACCACTATCGGCCCAATGGATCAGTCCTGGCCCTGGCCGCGGTCTGCCTGGTCATTTCGATTGTGCTGACCCTCTTCGGCCTGTTGCTCTACATCTTCTCGTCCTCCCAGAACATGGCCATGTCCTTCAACAACATTCTTGGCATGCTCCTGGCTGGCATGGGCGGAGCCCTCAGCCCCGTCTCCGGATTCCCGGACTGGGCGCAGAAGCTGGCCAAGGGCAGCCCCGTCTACTGGGCCATGGATGCCATAGGAAAAATCAATTTCGACCATGCCGGAATGGCGGATGTATGGCCTGACCTGCGTATCCTGCTGGCCTTCCTGCTCGCTCTGGCTCTCCTGGCAACGGTACTATTCAAGAGAGGAGTACAGCGGAAGGAGTGAGAAAGCATGGCTGACCCACCCAAGGCACCCGTCAAGACGACGCTCAACCGCGACTACATTCTGCGCTCTGCCCTCTATTTCGTCGACGAGCACGGACTGGAAGCTCTGAACATCCGCGCCCTGGGCAAGCAAATGGGGGTGTCAGGACCAGCCATCTACCGTCATGTACCCAGCAAGGCCGCCCTGCTTGATGGGATCGTCGAGCTCATCTGGCAGTCAGCCACCGACCTGGACTCCATACCACAGGGCATGGTATGGCGGCAAGCGCTTGAAGAGGTCATGCTCCAGGTTCACCGGACGCTGCTTTCGCATCCCCGGGCGCTCCCGCTCATGGCCACGCATCCCATCAACACCGACCAGTCCTTCCACATGGTCAGCACCTGGTTGAACCAGCTGACCGCCCACGGGCTCAAGGTCGATTCCGACACCATCCACCTGCTCAACAGCCTTGCCGGACTGACCCTGGGCAGTGCCATCGCCCAGGCCTCTCCCCCGGTCGGCGGTGCGGGTGGCCAGACCAATACTGATCTGGCCAAAAGACTGGCCGACAACACCCAAGGATTCGATGATTTGAAGGCACTCTTCGCTTCTACGGACGACGGCATTAGCGCCCTTATGGAGGCCAGCTACCGCAAGGGCCTGCACGCCCTGATCGCCGGTTGGCCTGCCTGACCCGGGACTGCCGACCAGTTCAGCAAGACCACCGCACCATTAATCCTGCCTAGGAGTGCTTCCCCGACATTCCATCTGAGAGAACCTTATCAGCAGGTAGTATAATTGAAAGACGCAAGGCTTCCTGCTCGCACCCTCGCACAGAGGGATGGGGATATGCGCTATGTCAGGAAGCATCCAAGGGTATCTCTACCGGTAGGGGCCGGTGAGTCAGTCTTTGGGGAAGGGGATTTTGCTTTATCATGCGTCAGCATACGAACATGCCAAGCCGTCCAATAAGGGCTGTCAGCCTACTGTTGGCCGTTATCCTGCCAGCCAGCCTGGCTATCTGTGGATTCGCCGCAGCAGACACGGCCACCAACGAGTCTAGTGTCGCCAGCGCGCCGGCGACACTAGAAGGCACCGGGGGGGGGGGGTCGTCAGACCCCTCGCGTAGCTGAGCAAAATTCCGGCACTTTCCCCAGTAGCGCGACTCCAACATCAGCGCCAAGTACACCACAATCCCCCTTATCCACACCATCTTCCCTAAACCCCACGCCGACAGAATCCACTAAAACCGATCAGACCCCGGACTCTCAGTACACTGTCATCTTCAACGACCCCAACCAGCACACCAGCATGAGGCAAAACGTCAAAGCTGGTGAACTGGCGGAGCGACCCGCTGATCCGACCAGGAACGGCTACGTTTTCGAAGGCTGGTTCAAGGATGGCGCACACCTTGCCTACGATTTCAATCAGCCAGTCACCAGCAGCATCATCCTTAATGCGCATTGGACCAAGCAGCTTTCCCAATGGACCAGAGGATCAAGCACATGGTCTATTAACCCTGATAATGGGCCAACAGCCGGAAGCACCAAAATCACCATCACCCCGCCGTCAGCAAACAGCATCCACTTCACTCAAATCAGTGCAGGAGGGGCTCATTCACTCGCCCTTGCCTCAGACGGTAACCTCTACAGCTGGGGAAGCAACAGCAGCGGGCAGCTAGGGCGCGCTGTTACCAATGAAACACCAAGCGGCAAGCCAAATCTGGTCACAAGGCCCAAGGGAGCATCCTCCGGCTTTACCTGGGTTCAAGCGGTGGCTGGAGGAGGTTATTCCTTGGCCATTGGCACCGACGGCAACCTCTACAGCTGGGGAAGCAACGGATACGGCCAGCTAGGGCGCATAACAGACAAGGATGATTCCAACACCATGAAGGGTGACCCTACTCCCAAACCAGTCGACAAACCGACAAAGGCTGATTCAAGTTTCACTTGGACCAAGGTCATTGCTGGAGCTGACTTTGCTCTGGCCTTCGGCTCTGATGGCAAGCTATACAGTTGGGGCGACGCCTACAACGGCGAACTGGGACGCCCTTCCGGCAATAAACCCGGCAGTGAACCGTCCAGCAAACCCAGCCCGGTCACTATGCCTTCAGGAGTTCACTTCACCCAAGTAAGCGCAGGCTTCCAACACGTTTTAGCCATTGACACGAGCGGAAAACTGTACGGCTGGGGGTGGAATGGATTGGACTTGCCCGGATGGAGTCAACAACAAACAATGCCCGGCCTCGGTACCGGAGCCAGTACACCGACCCAAATAACAAAATTCGGTCCTTCTGGAAATACTTGGAAGCAGGTTTCGGCAGGATACATGCATTCACTGGGCCTTGTCGCAAATGGCCAGCTATACAGCTCGGTACGTTGCAATGCCCACGACTACTGTAATATTGCTCATCCATCTGGCACGGCAAAAGACTTCGCTTGGAAACAGATCAGTGCAGGATCGGAATACTCACTCGCGATCGGATCTGATGGCAAGTTGTATGGCTGGGGAGACAACAGCAAGGGACAACTAGCGAAAGACCCAAATGACTATAGCACTATTGCTGACCCTACCAAAGTATACACACCCGCTGGAGTCACCTATACCCAAGTCAGAACGGGAAAACAACACGTACTAGCCCTGGACTCGGACGGCAACCTGTACAGCTGGGGAGATAACAGCAGCGGCCAGCTGGGACGCGACACTGGATCAACCAAAAACGGCATACGGGCAAGCAAGATTCCTTTCCCTGAACAGCCAGAAATCTCCGACATTAAGTTTGACGGGATATCCGGCACCAACCGGTCCAGAAATTCCGACGGTACATGGAGCGTCTCTACTCCGTCACATCGCAAAGGCCAAGTAGATGTTACCGTCTCCTGGAGTATGAACGGCCAGCAGCCTGACGCACACCTGCTCTACACGTATATCGGCCCCAAATACAGCGTCGGGTTCACTTCCAAGAACGGCTCCTGCCCGGCACCCTCAGGCATGCCCGGAAACCAACCGGTCATTGAAGGCGAACAAGCTAAGCGCCCCTATCCCAATCCAAAATCAGACGGCTGCATGTTCGACGGCTGGTTCATCAAAGACACCAAAGGCGATTCCAATGTGGCTTATGACTTCAGCCAGCCCGTCACCGGCGGCATCAGTCTGGTCGCGCACTGGTCTCCAGTTGACACGCACTGGTCGATCAACCCTAGCCAAGGCAACGTGCTTGGCGGCCAGCAGACGACGATAACCCCTCCTGATCACAGCCGTGGCATTCGCTTCAATCAGCTCAGCGCCGGTGGCGAGCAGGCCAATATCCTCGGCTTCTCCGAGGGTGTGGCCAGCGACGGGAACGCCTACGCTTGGGGCAGCAACCAGTATGGACAACTGGGTCAAGACCCAGCCAAGACGACTGTGCAGAACACCCCTACTAAGGTTCCTTTGCCCGATGGCGTGGGTTCCGACTTCACCTACATGAAGATCGCAGCAGGCGGCGCCCACACTCTGGCCATAGGCTCCAACGGAATCCTCTACAGCTGGGGCCGTAACGATCACGGGCAGCTAGGCGACGACAGCACCACGGACCGATACAAGCCACAGCCCGTCAACAACCCCTTTACAGACAAGTCCTTCAAAGCCGTGCAAATTAGCGCCGGTGCCTACGATTCAGCCGCCATCGACGACCAGGGCCGCGTCTACACCTGGGGATGCGAGCACACCAGCTACTCCGACTACGGCACAGTCAGATCAACACCGACCCTGGTCAAAGATCCCAACGGCTCCAGCCAAGGGCTGCATGCAGTTCAGGTCAGCGTCAAATGGAGCTTCATCCTGGCCCTGGACGAGGACGGCAACGTATACGCCTGGGGATACAACACCAACGGCCAGCTCGGCAACGGAACAGCCGCAGGGGAGCACAACAAGGATTATGCCAACGACCCGAAGCCGGTCCAGGACCCCAAGGATGCCAGCAAGACCTTCAAAGCCACCCAGATCAGCGTAGGCACCAGGCACGCCCTCGCCATCGGAAAGGAGGACGGCAGCCTTTACACCTGGGGCAGGATCAACGACACCAACTACACAAGGCCCACGAACGGCCCCGCCAACACCGGCAAGACCATCAAAGCCACCCAGATCAGCGCCGGCACATGGCATTCCCTGGCCATCGACCAGGACGGCAACGCCTGGGGATGGGGCTGGAACTACTATGGGCAGACCGGAAGTGGCAGCACCAGCGACCAACAGGCAACCCCGATAAAAGTTACCGGTCCGAACAAGGCAGGCCAGGGATTCAAGGCCGTCTGCATCAGCGCATCCCACAACCACTCCCTGGCCATCGGCCAGGACGGCAACGCCTACGCCTGGGGCAAGAACGACTACAACCAGCTCGGCAACACCAGCATCCCCACAACAGGCAACAGCCCCAAACCCATACAGACCATGTTCGACCCCACCCCCCTGAACATCACCGGGATCAGGTTCGACCAGACAGTGATCGGCACCCTGCGGCAGAACACCGACGGCTCCGTCACCCTGGCGACTCCTGCCCACAATCCGGGACGGGCCGATGTGATCGTGGATTGGACCTTGGGCGGGATCGTCCAAACCAAAGCGCACTTACCCTACACCTACGAAGGTATGCTGCCCCACGCCGGCAGCAGCGGGATCATGATCCTGCTGACCGCAGGACTACTCGCAGCTGCGGGTGCTGCAGCAGCCGGACGCCACAGGTGGGAAGCACGCAGCCTGCAAGCCTGAAGACTTCGCACGAGTAAGCAGCCAGGCCGCATCCCAAGACAGCCCGGCTAAATAGGGTGGCCCCGCACTCCCCCAATACAGCGGAGCCACCCATTCTCTTTTGCAACCGCTCGCCCAGAAGGATTAATAGGCCAGAGAGAACAAACATTTTTAAGCGAAGCAGGATCGATTTCCTGGAGCATGTCACTGATTTTGGCGGAGCTGGTGCCTAGGCATGTCCACCGGGGTGATAAAGTTGTTGCAGATGAGGCCGGGATCGTGCCCGGCGCGGCGGGGGATTCGGACTGGGGAGTTCCGGGCATATAGCCGCAGGTCCTGGGGAAGGGGATCATGCTTACCATGCGTCAGCATACGAACACGCACAGTCGTCCGATCATGGCCGTCAGCCTTCTGCTCGCCGTCATCCTGCCAGCAAGCCTGATCGCTGGTGGCCTCGCTGCGGCCGACACGACCGCCAGCGAGCCTGTTGTGTCCGGCGCAATCGCGCCTGCCACAACAGGAGGCACCGGGGGGGGGGGGTCGTCAGACCCCTCGCGTAGCTAAGCAAAATTCCGGTATTTCCTCCAGCAAGGCAACATCGCTGGCAACACCAGCATCTCCCTTATCCACACCCTCTCCCCTGAACCCCACGCACGTCGAACCCGACGGAACCGACAAGCATAAAAGTCCTGACAGCCAGAAGCTGGCTCGCTCATCCACGCAATACACCGTCACTTTCACAAACCTGCAGGGCGCCGATATACAGCAAAGCGTCACAGACGGGAGACAGGCAAAACGGCCCGACGATCCCACCAAGGACGGATACCTCTTTGACGGCTGGTTCAACGGCGACACGCCTATCGCCTACGACTTCAGCCAGCCTGTCACCAACAATCTGACTCTCAAAGCTCACTGGACAGAGGGATCAGGCGACTGGAGCATTAACCCGGATAATGGCCCCACCTCCGGCAACACCAATGTGACGCTTGCGCCGCCTGCCACAAGAGGCATACGATTCAGCCAAGTCAGTGCAGGAAAGAACCACTCTCTGGCCCTCGGCTCCGACGGCAACCTGTACACATGGGGTTACAACAGGAATGGACAGCTAGGTCGAAAACTCGCCATACTGGCCGATAACCGGCCAGGGATGGTGACTATACCTGGCAACGCTCATCATACTTTCGTTTCAGTCAGTGCGGCGGGCGCCTACTGCTTGGCCATTGATAAAGACGGCAACCTCTACAGCTGGGGAGACAATCAGGATGGCCAACTGGGACGCGATACCGGAGGAGCCTCAACCGATCAGCCAGGCCAGGTGAAAGCGCCGGCAGGAGTCAAATTTACCCAGGCTATCGCAGGAAACGGATTCTCCATGGCTTTCGGCTCAGACGGCAACCTGTACAGCTGGGGGGACAACGAATATGGCGAACTAGGACGTCCAACCGATGCCGACAACAATGTTCCCGTGGGAGTGGCCGGAAAACCTGCAGATGCCAAGCCTGGCTTCACCTGGACACAAGCCAGCGCAGGAATGAACCATACTCTGGCCATGGGCTCGGACGGCAAGCTGTACAGCTGGGGAAGCAACGACTACGACCAGCTGGGACGAGACATCGGGAGTTCTTCAACCAGCCAGCCAGATCAAGTGGAAACGCCTGCAGGCGTCACTTTCACTCAAGCCGTTGCAGGCATGTTCCACTCCATGGCCATTGACCAGAAAGGCGAGATGTACAGCTGGGGAAACAACGACTGCAAGCAGCTGGGACGGGACACCGACAGCATACCTAGAAGCAAACCAGGCCTTGTGGGTATACCTGAAGGCACACAAATCGTCAAAGCCTATGGCGGATACTGGTTCAGCATGGCCATGGACGCGGACGGCAACCTCTACACCTGGGGATTCAACGATGCCGGCGAACTGGGACGTACCGCTTCCGGCTCAGTCATGCAACCCGGCAAAGTCGCTATGCCAACGAACATCACCGCCTCTCAGGCCGTTGTGGGAAACTTCCATTGTCTGGCCATCGGCTCGGACGGCAACCTCTACACCTGGGGACTCAACAATGGCGGCCAAATCGGCAGGGGCACAATCGGCAACGATGCCTATTCACCTGGTCAATTGACATTCCCCGCGTCGCCTATACTTACCAGCGTCACCTTCGATGAAACAGCCATTACGGAAGCGACATTCAATATCGACGGCACTTGGACCTTCGCTACGCCGCAGCATGCGGAAGGCTGGGTTCCCATCACCGTGACATGGAGGCTGAGTGCCCCGCAGCCAGACCAGACAGTATATTTGGGTTACACCTACATAGGAACACCGCGCACCGTAACCTTCGACCCAGCCAATGGCAGTGCGGCAAATAGCGAAACCGTCAACGACGGCTACCGGGTTAAACGACCAGCCGATCCGATCTGGAATGACCATCGCTTTGATGGCTGGTTCCTCAAGGATGCCAAAGGCGGTTCCAATGTGGCTTATGATTTCAGCCAGCCGGTCACCGCAGACATCACGCTGGTCGCCCACTGGAGCCCTGCCAACACCGGCGGTTGGTCGATCAACCCGATCAAGGGCAGCTCGATGGGCGGACAGCAAGTGACCATTACGCCGCCCAAGATAAGCCGAGGCATCCGCTTCAACCAGGTCAGCGCCGGCGGCTACCATGCGGGGGACTTCCGCGGATTCTCCGTAGGCGTGGCCAGCGACGGGAACGCCTACGCCTGGGGCAGCAACCAGCACGGCCAGCTGGGTGACGGCACCACCGCCAGCCGTTCAAAGCCACAGCCCGTCAAAGGCGCGGACGGCCAGCCCTTCAAAGCCGTACAGGTGAGCGCCGGCGCCTACGACTCGGCCGCCATCGACCAGCAGGGGCGCGTCTACATTTGGGGCAGCGAAAACAACAACTACACCGCATACAGCACGTCCAAACTGGCCCCGACCCTGGCCAAGGATCCAAGGGGCTCAGGCCTGGGACTGCACGCGGCCCAGGTCAGCCTCGGCTGGAGCTTCATCATGGCCAAGGACACGGACGGCAGCCTCTACACCTGGGGATACGACAACTACGGGCAACTCGGCAACGGAGCGGCCACAGGAGAATACAGCACCACATACGCCGCCGACCCGGCACCCGTACCCGACCCCGGAGATACCAGCAAGGCCTTCAAAGCCGCGCAGATCAGCGCAGGCGCCAACCACGCCCTGGCCATCAGCCAGGACGGCACAGCCTGGGCATGGGGATACAACGACCACGGGCAGCTAGGCGACGGTACGACAACCAGCCGGCCCTCCCCCAAGCAGATCCCGGATCCTACGAACTCCAGCCAAGCATTCCAAGCCGCATGGATCAGCGCCGGCGTGCACCACTCCCTGGCCGTCAACCAGAGCGACGCAGCCTGGGCCTGGGGATGGAACACCGACGGCCAACTCGGCAACGGCGCCACCAGCGACCAGCCCACGCCCACGCGCGTATCGTCGCCCGCGGGCCAAGGCAAGGCCGACGGCGGGCTCACAGCCGCACGTGCCAATGCAGGACGAAACCACTCCCTGGCCATCGGTCAGGATGGCAACGCCTACGCCTGGGGTGACAACCAGTACAACCAGCTTGGCGTCGAGCAAAGCCTGACGCAGAGCAGTACTCCGGCTCTGGTGTCCTTCAACCCGGTCCTGCTGATCACCGGTGTCAGCTTCGACCAGACAGCAGTTGGTACTCTGCAACAGAACTCTGACGGCTCTGTTTCCCTGGTCACGCCCGCCCATAACCCGGGACAGGCTGATGTCATCGTGGATTGGACCCTGGGCGGGATCGCCCAGACTCAAACACACCTGACCTACACCTACGAAGGCATCCTGCCCCACGCCGGCAGCAGCGGGATCATGATCCTGCTGGCCGTCGGAATGCTGGCAGCAGCTGGTGCCGCAGCCGCCGGACGCCATCGGCGGGAGGCACGCAGCCTGCAAGCCTGAAGACTTCACACGAGTAAGCAACCGGACCATACCCCAAGATGGCCAGGTTAAACAGGGTGGCCCCGCAGTCCCCAACACAGCGGAGCCACCCATTCTCTTTAGCACCCGTCCGCCCAGAAGAATCGATAAGCCAGTTAGAACAAACAGTTCTCAGGCGCCTGCGCCTAGGCATGTCCACCAGGGTGATAAAGTTGTTGCAGATGAGGCCGGGAATGTGCCCGGCATGCGGCGGGGGATCCGGACTGGGGAGTTCCGGGCATGTAGCCGCAGTTCCTGGGGAAGGGGATCATGCTTATCATGCGTCAGCATCAGCACACGTCTATCGGACCGGCTATGGCCATCAGCACACTGCTGGCCGTCATCCTGCCTCTAGGCCTGCTTGCCGGCACCAGCGCCGATGCCAGCACTGAGGCCAGCGAGCCTGTTGCGTCCGGCGCGAGCGCGCCTGCCACAACAGGAGGCACCGGGGGGGGGGGGTCGTCAGACCCCTCGCGTAGCTAAGCAAAATTCCGGCATTTCCTCCAGCAAGGCAACGCTTCCAACTCCAACCACACCCCTATCTACACCATCACCCCTAGCTACATCCTCCCCGCTCAACACAACGCGGCTGCCGTCACCCACCATCCCAGAGCCTAATAAAAGAATCGCTGCCGATGAACATGTAAACGGCCGATCACAACCACGCTCATCCGCTCAACATACCGTCACCTTCAACGACCCTGAACAGCAAACCAGCACAGAACAAAAAATCACGGATGGAAATCGCGTAAGCCGACCTGCCAATCCCTCAAGAATCGGCTATATATTCGTCGGATGGCTCATAGGTGATACGCCCGTGGCCTACGATTTCAGTCAGCCGGTCACCAGCGACATCACCCTGACAGCCCACTGGACAAAAGGCTCCAGTACCTGGAGCCTTGATCCCGTCCATGGACCAGCGAGCGGCAACACCAAGGTCACTCTTACCCCACCCGTCATACCTAATATTCGGTTCAGTCAATTCAGCGCCGGAGATAATTTTGCCGTGGCCTTGGGATCAGACGGCAACCTGTACAGCTGGGGATTCAACCAGGAAGGCCAGCTGGGACGTATAGCCAGCAGTAGCCTATACGATCCAAATCCCACACCAGGTAAAGTTGACAAACCCGCAAACGTATCATCCGACTTCACTTGGGTTCAGGTCAGCGCAGGAGACACTTTTGCCCTGGCTCTCGGTTCGGATGGCATTCTCTATAGTTGGGGTTCCAACGAATTCCGTCAGCTTGGGCGGGACGGGGTTTTCAATATCTTCGGTGGTGATCGGACGCCGAGGCCTGTAGACAAGCAGGAGACCATCAAATTCACCCGCATCAAGGCAGCAGCAAACCACGCTATGGCATTTGATTCCCTTGGAAATCTCTACAGCTGGGGATGGAACGAGTATGGGCAACTGGGTCATGATGGGGGAACTCAAGAAGTCAAAGAACCAACCAAAGTTGACAAACCTGCAAACGCTTCATCCAATTTCACTTGGATTGAGGCAAGCGGAGGGTTCTACGATACAGTGGCAATCGGTTCAGACGGCAACCTCTACAGCTGGGGAAACAACGACTTCGATCAACTGGGCCGCGACACCACCGATGCGACGAACAATCCCATTCCCGGCAAAATCGACAAACCTGCAGGTGTTCCCAGCGACTTCACGTGGCTCCAGACAGGATCAGCCCATTACAATTCCATGGCCCTTGGCTCAGATGGGAACATTTACACCTGGGGATCGGATGAGCAAGAAATTATGCTGGGACGCGATCTGAGCCTCAAAGTCGCCAACCGTCCGGCAGCTGTCTATAAACCCGCCAACGTCAATTACATTGACTGCATGACGACTGACTACCACTCCATAGGGGTCGGCTCAGACGGCAACCTCTACAGCTGGGGAACCGACGGTGACGGCGAGCTTGGGCAAGCTACACCAGTAAACGGCCCGGGAATTGTGTCCAAGCCTGACAGCAATCAGGATGACTTCACCTGGAAGCAGGCCAGCATAAACAATGGCTACACCATGGGGCTCGGCTCAGACGGCAACCTGTATACCTGGGGCTTCAACTATTACGGTGAACTCGGACACGGGGCCGTCAACGACGAAGAGCGCGGAGTGGTGTCGGCACTCGGCACACCCAACCTCACTGGCATGAAGTTCGACGAAACAACCATTACAGATCTGTCGAAGAATACGAACGAAGACACCTGGAGCGCCACTGCCCCGCCACATGCAAAGGGGAAGGCGGACGTGACTGTTCAATGGACCATAAATGGGGCGTCACAGCCGGATGTGCATTTGACCTATCGATACGACGGACCAAAATACACCGTCTCCTTCAGCAACAAAGACAACTCCTGCCCGGCATCTTCCGACATGCCCCAAAACCAGTCCGTTACTGAGGGAGAGCAGGCCATGCGCCCGTACCCTGATCCGAAGGCGGACAGTTGCCAGTTCGACGGCTGGTTCCTCAAGGACGCTAACGGCGATTCCAGGATCGCCTACGACTTCAGCCAACCCGTCACCGCAAACATCACTTTGGTCGCCCATTGGAGTCCCGTAGACAATGGTACGTGGTTGATCAGCCCGATCAAGGGGAGCTCGATGGGCGGCCAGCAGGTAACCATCACGCCGCCCAAGACCAGTCGGGGGATCCGCTTCAACCAGATCAGCGCCGGCGGCTCCCAAAACAAGGAGATGCGCGGCTTCTCAGTAGGCGTAGCCAGCGACGGGAACGCCTACGCCTGGGGCAACAACAGGTACGGACAGCTGGGCACCGGCAACAACAAACAGCATGACAAACCAACCGAAGTTCTCAAACCCGACGGCGTAAAGGAAAGCTTCACCTACACGCAGATTTCGGCAGGGGGCGCGCACACCCTAGCCATCGGTTCCGACGGTATCCTCTACAGCTGGGGGCATAACGATTTCGGCCAGCTAGGCAACGGCAGCACGGACACAAACATCCACGTCAAGCCGGTAGCCGTCATCAATCCCAGCACGGGCCAGCCATTCCAGGCCACCCAGGTCAGTGCTGGTGCCTGCGACTCGGTCGCTATCGACACCAAGGGCCAGGTCTACAGCTGGGGAAGCGAAACTACGACCCTGGGCGACAATGTCAACACCGTAAACTCCGATGCCAAACCGAAGCCCACTGTGGTCGCCGACCCGAATAGCAACGACCAGGGTCTGCATGCGGTCAAGGTCAGCGCTAACTGGAGCTTCATCATGGCCTTGAACGCTGATGGCGACATATACGCCTGGGGATACAACAACTGGGGGCAATTCGGCAACGGGTCCTCAACCCACGGAACTTGGACCGCTTACTCCTCCACCCCCACGCTGGTGCTCGATCCCAAGGACACCAGCGAAGGACTGCAGGCCATCCAAATCAGTGCGGGCGCATGGCACGCCCTGGCCATCGGTAAGGACGGCACAGTCTGGGCATGGGGAATGGACAACAACGGCCAGCTCGGCTTCAGCACCGACTATCAGTCGTTGCCCAAGCAGGTGCCCAATGTCAAAGCCCAGCAGGTCAGCGCAAGCACATGGAATTCCTTGGCCATTAGCCAGGATGGCACAGCCTGGGGATGGGGCAACAATGCCAACGGCCAGCTGGGCGACGGCACCACCAGCAAACGGACCACACCTCGGCCCGTATCACCTCCGAAAGGTCAGAGCAGCGCCGACACCGGATTCGCGTCCGTGCGGATCAGCGCGGGATGGAGCCATTCCGTAGCGATCGGCCAGGACGGCAAGGCCTACGCCTGGGGCGACAACCGCTACAGCCAGCTTGGATCCGAGCAAAGCATGACGCAGAGCCGCACGCCGACTCTGGTGGCATTCAACCCGGTGCTGATGATCACCGGTGTCAGATTTGACCAGACGGCCGTAGACACCCTGCAACAGAACTCTGACGGCTCTGTTTCCCTGGCCACGCCCGCCCACAATCCAGGGCAGGCTGATGTGATCGTGGATTGGACCCTGGGCGGGACCAGCCAGCCCCAGACACATCTGACTTACACCTACGAAGGCATGCTGCCCAACGCCGGCAGCAGCGGGACCATGATCCTGCTGGCCGCCGGGCTGCTGGCCGCAGCGGGCGCCACAGCAGCCGGGCGCCACAGGCGCGAATCCCGCAGACTGCAAGCCTGAAGACTTCACACGAGTAAGCAGCCGGACCATACCCCAAGATGGCCCGGCTAAACAGGGTGGCCCCGCAATCCCCCAACACAGCGGAGCCACCCTTCTTATTCACCCTGGTGCTGCTCCCACTCTTGCCCGTCCGCGCGTGATAGACTGCAATACAGCTGTCGGGATTGCCCCCGGCACACGTCTCGTGAAGCGACTTGGGGATTTTCATCATCGAGCCACCTGTTTGGGGAAAGGGGTTCGCAGCCATCATGCACCATAGGGATGCTTCTGCCCGGCCATGCATTGCCGTGAGCCTTCTGCTTGCCATCATCCTGCTCGCAAGTCTGATCATGGGCAGCCTCGCCACAGCCGACACTGACACCAACACCGACACAAGCCAGCCAACGCTGCAGGCCACGCCGACGACACCCCAGTCCCCATTGACACCAACACCCTCGCCACTGAACACCATACCCGAACACGATCAAACACCTGACAGCCGCCCCCAGGCACGCTCAACAAGGCACACCGTCACCTTCGACAGCGCCGACGGCAGCAGCATCGACCCTCAAAACGTCGATGACGGCGCACTGGCCAGCCGGCCCGCCAAGGACCCGACCCGGGACGGCTACCTGTTCGACGGCTGGTTCACCGGCAATCTTGCCTACGACTTCACCCAACCCGTCACTGCAGACCTCACCCTGACCGCCCACTGGACCAAGGGAACCAGTGCCTGGAGCCTCTCCCCCACCTCCGGGTCAGCCGCCGGAGGCGACAAGATCACCTTGGTCCCACCCACCAAACCCGGCGTACGATTCAGCCACATCAGCTCGGGTCTATGGCATACCTTGGCCATGGGATCGGACGGCAACCTCTACAGCTGGGGAGAAAACAAAGCAAGTCTGGGACGCGACACCAATGAGATACCAGCCACCGCACCGAGCAAGGCGCCAGAAGGCACCCCAGGCCTGGTCACCCCGCCGACCGGCGTCCACTTCACCCAGACCAGCGCAGGAATGAGCCTTTCCCTGGCCATGGGCTCGGACGGCAACCTCTACAGCTGGGGACTAAACGACAACGGGCAGCTGGGACGCAGCACCACCAGCACGCCAGCTGACAGACCGGGCCTGGTCACCCCGCCGACCGGCGTCCACTTCACCCAGTTCACCGCCGGATACTCGCAATCCCTGGCCATCGGCTCGGACGGCAACCTCTACAGCTGGGGAGACAACAGCCGAGGCCAGTTGGGACGCGACACGGGATCAGCGACCTACGACGCCACGCCAGGCAGAGTGTCAATGCCGACAGGCATCACCTGCACCCAGATCAGCGGGGGAACCTTCTATTCCCTGGCTCTGGGCTCGGACGGCAACATTTACAGCTGGGGAGACAACACTCAGGGCGAACTCGGACGCAACACCAACAGCGAACAGCCAGGAACCCTGCCGAACAAAGTGATCCTGCCGACAGGCGTTACGAAATACACCGCGATTGCCGCACAGGGATGGTGTTCTCTGGCCATGGGCTCAGACGGCAACCTCTACAGCTGGGGTTACAACAGCTACGGCCAGATGGGACGAGATACCGACACGCCAACACAAAACATCGATCCAGGCAAAGTGACGCTGCCCACAGGCGTCACGAGATTCACCCAGTTCGGCGCAGGAAACCAACACACCCTGGCCGTAGGATCGGACGGCAACCTCTACAGCTGGGGAAGCAACAAATTCGGCCAGCTGGGACGCGACGCCCACAGCTTGAGAAATGCCACACCGGGCAAAGTATCCCTGCCGGCAGGCATCAGCTGCATCCAGATCATCGCAGAAAATACCTCCTCCCTGATCCTAGGCTCGGACGGCAACCTCTACAGCTGGGGAGACAACAGCCGAAGCCAGTTGGGACGCACGACCACTGGTCATTCTGACGCCGACCCCGGCACAGTCACATTCCCCGAGGATCCCAGACCCGTCAGCGTCAGCTTCGGCGGGACGCCCGGCACCAACCTCATCGCCGAGTCGAACGGCACCTGGAGCGTCACCACGCCCCAGCATGCAGCAGGCAAGACCGATGTCACCATCATCTGGGGCATGAACGGCCAGCAGCCCGACACCCACCTGACCTACCAATACATGAACGCCTACCATGTCACTTTCTCTTCCGACAGTGACTCCCCTACAGCACCCTCGGGCATGCCCGGACCCCAGTCCGTCACCGAAGGCAGGCAGGCCACACGCCCGATCGCAGACCCTACCAAAGACGGCTGCCTGTTCGACGGCTGGTTCCTCAAGGACTCAAAAGGCGAATCCAAGGTGGCTTATGACTTCAGCCAGCCCGTCACCAGCAGCATCACCCTGGTCGCCCATTGGAGCCCTGTAGACATCGGCAGCTGGGCAATCAGCCCGAATAATGGCGATGCCCAGGGCGGCCAGCATGTGACCATCACCCCGCCCAAAACCAGCCGGGGCATCCGCTTCAACCAGATAAGCGCCAGCGATAATTTTGCCGGTTTTTCTATAGGGGTGACCAGCGATGGGAATGCCTACGCCTGGGGCGGCAACGACTACGGGCAGCTGGGCCAGGATCCGAGTACGACGGCCAAACAATATGCGCCGACCAAGGTCCCCCTGCCTGACGGCGCAGCTACCGGATTCACCTACACGCAGGTCGCCGCAGGCGGAACCCACGTGCTGGCCATCGGCTCCGACCAGACCGTCTACAGCTGGGGACAAAATCAATATGGCCAGCTTGGCGACGGCAGCAGGCAAGACCACTCCAAGCCACAGCCCGTCAAGGGCCCAGACGGACAACCCTTCAAGGCCACCCAGGTGACCGCCGGATTCACCGACTCGGCAGCAATCGACCTGAATGGGCGCGTCTACGTCTGGGGCAGCGAAACCAAGGACCAGGACACCTATAGCGCGCCCAAACTGACGCCGGCCCTGGCCAAGGATCCCAGCGGCTCCGACAATGGGCTGAAGGCGGTCCAGGTAAGCGCAAGATACAGCTTCCTCATGGCCCTGGACGCCGACGGCAACGTATACACCTGGGGATACAACAACCACGGACAGCTCGGCAACGGCCAAAGCACAGGAAAATACAGCACCGCATATGCTGCCGACCCAGCTCCCGTGCCCGATCCCAAGAACGCCAGCAAGACCTTTAAGGCCAGGATGATCAGCAGCGGTGAAGTCCACGCACTGGCCATCGGTCAGGACGGCACAGCCTGGGCATGGGGAATGAACGCGGATGGCCAGATCGGCGATGGCACGCTGACCGACCGGTCCACACCCACGCAGGTAAAAAACCCTGCCGATGCCAGCCAGGGATTCCAGGCCGCCCAAATCATCGCCGGAGCCACATATTCGCTGGCTATCGACCAGAGCGGTACAGCCTGGGGATGGGGAGAAAACACCTTTGATCAGTTGGGCAGCAACCAGGGCACCTCCGAGCTGCTCGTCCCCTCACAAGTGTCACCCCCCGCAGGCCAGGACAACGCAGGCAAGGGGTTCGCGGTCGCGCGGATCAGCGCAGGATCGGCTTGTTCCATGGCCATCGGTCAGGACGGCAAGAGCTACAGCTGGGGATACAACTACCATGGGCAACTCGGCACCGGCAGCAACAACGGCACGAAGATCATTACGCCGACGCTGGTGGCGCTATATCCGCCGCCGCTGATTACCGGCGTCAGGTTCGACCAGACACCCGCCGGCAGCCTGCAGCAGAACGCGGACGGGTCGGTCACCCTGACCACGCCAGCCCACAATCCGGGACTGTCTGACGTGATCGTGGACTGGTCCCTGGGTCCCGCCAACCAAGCCCCGACCCACCTCAGCTATACCTTCAAAGGCATTCTGCCCCTCACAGGCAACACGGGGGTACTCCTCCTGTTCGTCTCAGGCCTGCTTGCCGCCGCCGGCGCCCTGGCAGCCAGACGCCACAGGCACGAATTCACTTCGCTCGAGTAAACGGTCGGGCCGCATCCCAAGAACGGCCCGACCTTGATGGGTGGCTCCGCACCCCCCAACATCAGGGAGCCACCCATTTTCATTTTTTACCTCTGCGCCTAGAGGAAAATATCGGCGTCCCAACTTGACATAATATTTTTTATCCGTTTTAACCGAGTGTTGCTCCCCTTCAGACCCGAACCTGCATGCTAGCGTACTTTTTAGCAACCGGGAACGTGCCCGGCATGCAGCCGATGAAAAAACTTGGGGTTTTCATCATCGGACCGCCTTACCTTGGGAAAGGGGTTTGTAGCGATCATGTGCCATCCGGACGCGTCTTCCCGGTCAGCCATTGTTGTAGACCTTTTGAAGGTTATCGTCATTCTTCCAGCCAGCATGATCATCGGCGGCCTCACTGCAGCCGACGCCATCGCGAAACCTATCAGCCCGGCCCAGCAAACAGACGCATCCGTCAGCACAACCACCGCCCGAGCTCAGCCAGGTTCAACTTCATACCAGGTCGTCTTCGACAGCGACAACGGCAGCAGTGTCGACTCACAAACCATTGCCGAAGGCACCCAGGCCAATCGACCCGCGCAAGACCCGACCAAGGACGGCTACCTGTTCGACGGCTGGTTCACCAAAGACGCCAAGGGCGACTCCAAGGTCGCCTACGACTTCACCCAACCCGTCACCACAGACCTCACCCTGACCGCCCACTGGACCAAGGGCACCAGCGCCTGGAGCCTCTCCCCCACCTCAGGGAAAGCCACAGAATACACCAAGATCACCCTGACCCCGCCCACCACACCAGACATACGCTTCAGCCACATCGTCCCAGCAAAAGAAGAAGGCTCCCAGGCCATAGCCTCGGACGGCAACCTCTACAGGTGGGGAGACAACAACTACAAATTGGAGACTCCTGAAGACGAAAAGCGCACGCCAAGCCTGGTCAACCCGCCGACCGGCGTCCACTTCACCCAGGTCAGCACAGGCTACACCCATTTCCTGGCCATCGGTTCAGACGGCAATCTCTACAGCTGGGGGAACAATGCCGACGGAGAACTGGGACGTGAAACTGTCAGCACAACACCAAAAGACAACCCCCAGATAGACAATCAGCCGAAGCTGGTCACTCCACCGGCCGGCGTCCACTTCACCCAAGCATGTGCAGGAAAATGGCATTCCCTTGCACTGGGATCGGACGGCAACCTCTACAGCTGGGGAGAAAACAAGTACGGCGAACTTGGACGTGACACGGGTTCTGCCATATACGACGTCAAGCCAGGCAAGGTGAACTTGCCGAAGGGCATCACAAAAATCACTCAAATCAGCGCAGGAACCTTCTACTCCATGGCTCTGGACTCGGACGGTGACCTTTACAGCTGGGGCGACAACACTTATGACGAGCTGGGACGCTACGCCGGCGGATATCCCTTCCGTGACCGTTCACCGCGCAAGATGACCATGCCGGCAGGCGTCAAGAAATTCACCTGGATCAAGGCTGGAGAGTGGACATCCCTGGCCACCAGCTCAGACGGCAGTCTCTACAGCTGGGGATGGAACGAATATGGCCAGCTAGGACGCAACACCGCCCCGGCGAGACAAGACCGCACACCGCGCAAGGTGACCATGCCGGCAGGCGTCACGAAGTTCACCAAGGTCAGCGCAGAACACAGGCATTCCCTGGCTTTGGGTTCGGATGGCAACCTCTACAGCTGGGGACTAAACGATTGCAAACAGCTGGGCCGCGACACCGGGTCAGCCAAATACGACGTCAAGCCGGGCAAAGTGCCTACACCAGCAGGTGTCGCACAATTCACCGAGGTCAGCGCCGGCTATTCCCACTCCCTGGCCATCGGCTCCGACGGTAACCTGTACAGCTGGGGACAAAACAAGTATGGCGAACTGGGACGCCCCACCAGCGGCAAGTACGACAGCAGCCCCGGCATGGTCGCATTCCCCGAGGATCCCAAGCCCGTTGACGTGAGTTTCAGCGGTACACCCGGAACCAACCTCGACCCCAACTCGGACGGCACCTGGAGCGTCACCACGCCCCCACATGACCATGGCAGAGTAGATACAGTCATCACCTGGAGGATGAACGGCGAGCGTCCAGACGCACACTTGTCCTACAGGTACCTAGGCAATTATCTCATCGTTTTCGACCCCGACGGTGGCACTGGGTTCGGTTTCCAAATCGTCACTGAGGGAAACCGACTGAAACCCCCGGCCAAGGATCCAACCAAGGATAAACACCTGTTCGACGGCTGGTTCATCGGCGACACAGCCTATGACTTCAGCAGGCCGGTCACCGACAAGGTGACTCTGACCGCCCACTGGAGCAGTGCTGAAAGCAACAGGTGGAAGCTCGACAAGGACAACGGGCCCGAGTCAGGCGGCCAGACCGTCACGCTGACTCCACCGCCAGCACGCGGCATCCGCATCAGCCAGGCTGACGGAGGAGACCTCCATTCCGCAGCCGTGGGCTCCGACGGCAGCCTCTACACCTGGGGAGACAACGCCCACGGTCAGTTGGGCCGTGACACCGCTGACAAGCAGGACAGTCATCCAAGCAAGGCGGAGGCTCCTGCAGGCGTCACCTTCGTCCATGTCAGCGCAGGCTACGGATTTTCCGTGGCCCTGGCCTCGGATGGCAGCCTCTACACCTGGGGCGACAACAGCCGAGGCCAGCTGGGCCGTACCGTCACCAGCAACAACCCAGCCAACAGGCCCCACAAGGTGGATACCCCGGCAGGCATCACCTTCGTCCAGGCAAGCGCAGGCGGATCCCATGCCGTAGCCCTAAGCTCGGATGGCAACATCTACACCTGGGGAGACAACAGCGCTGGGCAGCTGGGCCGTGCCGTCACCAGCAACACCCCCGCAGACAAGCCCGGCAAAGCCGACACCCCGGCAGATGTCACCTTCACCAGTATCAGTGCAGGCTGGGGCCACGCGGTGGCTGTGGACACGCAAGGCGACGTCTACACCTGGGGAGACAACACCCACGGCGAGCTCGGGCGCAGCACCACCAGCACCCCCGCAGACAAACCCGGCAAAGCCGACACCCCGGCAGGCATCACCTTCACCCAGGCCAGCGCAGGCGCAAGCCACTCCGTGGCCGTAAGCGACGACGGCAGCCTCTACACCTGGGGCAATGCCGCCAACGGACGCCTGGGCCGCGACACCAGCAGCACCCCCGCAGACAAGCCCGGCAAGGTTGAAACCCCGGCTGGCATCACCTTCACCCAAGCCAGCGCCGGAGGTGCGCATTCCATTGCCTTGGGTTCCGACGGTAGCCTCTACACCTGGGGCGGCAGCGCCAAAACCTCGTCAGACAGGCCTAACAAGGTGGATACGCCGGCAGGGATCACCTTCACCCAGGCCAGCGCAGGAGCATCGTACTGCCTGGCCCTGGGATCCGACGGCAACCTTTACAGCTGGGGAGACAACGATAGTGGCCAGCTGGGCCGTGACACCGGCAGCGCTCAGGACGCCAGCCCGGCCAAGGACACCTTCCCCAGGCCTGGCATCCCCACACACGTCCAGTTCGACAATGTGGAAGCCTCCGACCTGACCAAGAACTCCGACGGCACCTGGACGGTGACCACGCCGACACACATGCCCGGCACGTCAACCGTCACCATCGAATGGAGACTGAACGGAGCAGCCCAGACCCCGGACACCAGCAACACGTATCGGTACAACTCCATCAGCGTGTTGCCCAGGGCCGGAGGAGGCGGCCTGCTCCCCCTGCTCATAGCCGGGCTGGTTGCCTTCGCATGCGCCGCAGCAGCCAGGCGCCACCGGCTGGAAACTCTCAGCCGACAACAATAAAGACTTCCCTCGTGTAAGCAGGTTCGGGTTATCACTATCCCCAACACACTCCCGGACCACAAGGGTGGCCCCGACTCCCCCAACACAACGGGGCCACCCATATACTTCCGTCAGGTAAGCATTGGCCTTATCTCTAACTAGCGGCTTGTCCCTCCCATTCCTCGCAAAACAGAGGATAAGCCGCCGAGAAGGGTGACCAGATCAGATTGGTGCCTTCAGTCATGCCTCGCTTTCCTTCGTCTGGTTAGTCAGCTCGATTTGCTTCCAGACAGATAAGAGTCTGGGAGTTGAAGCACTGATTGGCGAAGCGACGCTTAATAAAAGACGGGGGTCTCTTTGCATTCTGCACCTAGCTCCGGCACGCGTGTGTTGCCTGCTGACCGGGTGGTAGGGTGGCAAAAGGGGGACGTCGAGAAGACAATTTGCTTCCGTCAGGATTCGCGCAGTCTGCTGCACGGACTGACGTTGAGCATTGGGCAACTTTCCGACAGGAGAACGTTAAAGCTATAGGCAAGCGATGTTTACTCTGCTTGGTGTTTGGTGAAGGAGTTTTGGTTTCATGCATCTGGTTTCCCGTCTGCGTCGCACGTTGGCGATGATGGTCGTCCTGCTGGGCCTGCTGGCAGGCTTGGGCGTCGCATCCGCCCAGGCGGATGCTCCTATCCTCACCGGGGGGGGGGGGTCGTCAGACCCCTCGCGTAGCTGACGGAACCCCCGGCATTTCCTCCAGCAACGCAACCAGCACACCACTGCCCTCACCCTCACCAATACAAACCACCACACCATTAAACCCCCCATCATCTAAGCCGGGCATCCCGTCATCGCCGACGGATGCTACCGGCAGTGCAGGATCCGCTTCAACCAAACCATCCGATAAGACGGATGATCAAACCTCGCACATAGTGCGATTCGACTCGGCCGACGGCAGCACACCCACACAGGAGACCGTCAAAACCGGCACTCTCGCCGCTCCCCCTCAACAGAATCCCCAACGTCAAGGCTTCCGGTTCGATGGATGGACATACAACGGCCAGCCCTTTGACTTCCAGACTCCCATCCTCCAGGACACGAGTCTGAAAGCCCAGTGGTCGAAGTTAACTGACTGGACGCTGAGCCCGGAGCACGGGCCCACCACCGGTGCGCGGCTGACCATCAGCCCACCCAACCGGCAGGAAACCTACTACACCAACATCCAAAGCGCAGGAAACCAGATTATGGGCCTGACCGGCGACGGCCGCATCTACACATGGACGCAAGACAACAAGCCAAAACAGGTTCCCACTCCTGCCCAGGCTCCCGACGGGTTCCACTACCTGCAGGCCGCAACCGGCAGCCGATGGCAGGCCGCGCTCGGATCCAACCAGCAGCTATACACCTGGACCAGCGGACAACCCACTCCCACCATCCTCAACACCAGCAAGAACACCAAATTCAGCAGCATCAGCCTGAACGACGACCGACTGCTGGCCGTGGACAGGCAGGGACAGGTCCACGTCTTCCAAGACAGCCAAGCCGATAGTCAGAACACGAACCCGAAGCCCAACGAACAGGAAACAATCAGCCTGCCCGGGCAGACGCAATCCGTCACCGCCATCGCCTCCGGCAGCCGAATCCTCGCCCTGGACTCGGACGGGCAAGCATGGACCTGGGACACGGGCAAGACCGGCAACATCAAACCTGCACGCATCAAACAAGACACAACAATCCGCATCATCCAAGCCCAATCCCTCAACCAAGGGTTCCTCCTCCTGGACACCAACGGTCACGCCTATCACTCGGCTGACAGCATGACCAGTCTTACAACCATCAACCTGCCGGAAGGCATGAAAGCCAGCTCAGCCACCACCAACAATAACCAAGCCATGACCGTCGACAAGGACGACCACATCTGGGCCTGGAAACCCGGCGAAGCGCCCAAGCGCGCAGACAACGGGAGCCAACAGTTTGTGCAGGCAACAGCCGCAGGCAACAGGATCACCGCTATCAGCAGGCAGGGCGACATATACAAATGGAGCCTGAACGGGCAGGGCCAGCCCGGCAAGCCAGTCAAACTCGACACCGTCTCCGAGCCAACCCTGGATACAGTCAGCATGGACAGCCAGCCACTCAAACTCACCGAGAAAATCAACTCTTGGCAGGCGGAGGCTCCCGCCCGCAAACCGGGACTAGCCGCTGTCACCATCACCGGCAGGCAGGACGGCCAGCCCTTCACCAGAAGCCTCAACTACACGGTCGACCAGCCGCTGACCAGAGGCGACCAGCAGGGCACCACCCACACCGTCACCTTCAATGCGGACGGAGGAAGCCCTGAACCCGCTGATCAGAATATCTCAGACCCCTACGGCAGGGTAAAGCGCCCCACCCCCGACCCGGCGCGCGAAGGCTACCAGTTCGACGGATGGTTCACCGGCGAAGTCGCCTACGACTTCAGCAAGCCCGTCAGCAAGGACCTGACCCTTACCGCCAAGTGGACCGAAAGCCAGAACAACAAGTGGAGCATCAGCCCCGACAAGGGCAGCCAGCTGGGCAGGGAATCCACCACCATCACCCCGCCGAACACCAGCCGAGGCATCAGATTCAGCCAAGTCAGCGCAGGAACCTATTATTCTCTGGCCCTGGGCAGCGACGGCAACGCCTACGCCTGGGGAAACAACAACACGTATGGCCAGTTCGGCGACGGGACGAGAACCAGCCGGACTACGCCAGTCATGGTCAAGACGCCTGCAGACGCACCCGCGGACTTCACCTACGTACAGGTCAGCACCAGAAACGATTTTTCTCTGGCCCTGGGCAGCAACGGAAACATCTACGCCTGGGGAAACAACAACAACGGCCAGCTCGGCGACGGAACGACCTACGACCGGACTACGCCGGTCATGGTGAAAAAGCCTGCAAACGCACCCGCGGACTTCACCTACGTACAGGTCAGCGCTGGACACGATTTTTCTCTGGCCCTGGGCAGCAACGGAAACATCTACGCCTGGGGAAACAA
>NZ_JASTZZ010000005.1:0-153629 GCF_032193675.1 Bifidobacterium kimbladii
AGACGGGAAACCAGATGCATGAAACCAAAACCCCTTCACCAAACACCAAGCGGAATCAACACCGCCTGCCTAATAAAGTTCTTCCTGCCGGAAAGCCGTACTGTCTTTCAACGCCAGCTCTGCATCGAATTGCAGGAACCGTGGCGTATGCCAGTCGTCTTCTCGACATCCCCCGCTTTTCACCCTACCACCCGGTCAGCGAACAACACACAAGCCTGAACTAATCGCCCGGCGACAATGAGCGTGGTAATTGGGGAAAAGCGATTGTTTACGAAATTATGAGGTTGTAGGGAATGAACGGCGACTTGCCTGACTGAGTGCTGTAAGCTTCATATGTCGGCCTGTCTGTGTTTCTCTGTTCCTCTCCTTTTTCTGAATGTGGGTGTGCATGCCTGCCCTGAACTCCAGCAGATAAAAGTGTGGTGGGGGCGCGGGAGGGGGTGTCGGCTCTCTTGAGGTTTAAGCCTTGATGGACACGTTCCTCCCTGTCCCCTCCCCCTGTGTAGGCCGGGGGCGGGGGGATTGATACACCGCCCCCGGCCTCTCTTACTCGTGCGAAGCTTGTGACAGTTGGCGTGTTTCCCTCCGGTGGCTGCGGGATGCCAGCACCCCACCCATGCCGGTCATGCCGGTGGCCAGGGCCAGCAGAATGCCCTCACCGCCGGCCTGAGGGAGCACGGTGTGTACGTGTATCTGAGGGACGTGTCGGTCAGTGTGTTTCCCGCGCCGCCCATCGTGTAGTCCACGCTGACCGTGACCGTGCCTGGCAGATGTGCAGGCGTGAGCACTGTGGCGCTGTTGCTGTTGCTGACAGGAGTCAGATGCGTGCCAGGGCTGGTGTCGAACTTGGCTGCGGCGATCACCGGCTGCGGGTTGAACATCACCGACACGGGAACTAACTTGCCGTTGGTGGTACCGTCGCCGAGCCGACCGTTTCCGTTGTTTCCCCAGGCGTACACGTATCCGTCACTGCCCACGGCCAGTGAATGCCAGTATCCGGCGCTGATCTGTGTGGCTTTCAGTCCTTTGCTCGAATCAGTGGGGTTGGCGGGGTCACGCACGGGCACAGGAATATACGAATCCGTTTTCGTGTTGTTACCGAGCTGACCATACCAGTTGTATCCCCAGGCGTAGGCGTATCCGTCGCTGCCCAAGGCCAGCGAATGCCAGTATCCGGCGCTCACCTGTGTGGCTTTCAGTCCTTTGCTCGTATCAGTGGGGTTGGCGGGGTCGCACACGCGCACAGGAAAAGGATTCCCACTGTAGCTGTCGCTGATGGTGTTGTTACCGAGTTGGCCCTTGATGTTCCATCCCCAGGCGTATGCGTATCCGTCGCTGCCCACGGCCATTGAATGATCGTATCCGGCGCTGATCTGTATGGTTTTCAGCCCCATGCTCTCATCAGTGGGGCTGTCGGGATTGCGCACGAGTACCGGGAAAGGCGAATACTCACTGGAGCCGCTGATGTTGTTGCCGAGTTGGCCATACCAGTTGTATCCGCAGGAGTATGCATATCCGTCACTGCCCAGAGCCAGCGAATGCCAGTATCCGGCGCTGACCTGTATAGCTTTCAGTCCTCTGCTCTCATCAGTAGGGCTGCCGGGGTCGCGTACGCGCACAGGAACATGCGAATCCGTTTTCGTGTTATTGCCGAGTTGGCCAGAGCTGTTGTATCCCCAGGCGTATGCGTATCCGTCGCTGCCCAGGGCTATCGAATGCCGGCCTCCGGCGCTGACCTGTACGTAGGTGAAATTCGTTGGCAGGTCTGGATACGTCTTGCGATCAGGTTTCTGAACCATGACCGGCGTATATCTGGAGTTTTTGGCCGTCCCGTCGCCAAGCTGGCCATACGTGTTGTCTCCCCAGGCGTACGCGTTCCCGTCGCTACCCACAGCCAGGGAGAATGAACCAGTGTTTGAGCTGCTGATCTGGTTGAACTTGATACCGTTTGTATTGGTTGGTGGGGTAATGGTGGTCCTTTCACCGCCGATTTGGCTGCCTGTATCAGGGCTTATTGTCCACTTGTTTGACGACCAATGGGCAGTAAGTCTGAGGTCTTTGGTCACAGGCTTGCTGAAGTCGTAGGCGACTTTGCCAATGAACCATCCGTAGAACTGGTAACCATTGCGCGTCGGGTCGGGGGAGGGCCGCTTCACCCTACCGTAGGGGTAACCGACTTGCTGGGGTTTGGGTGCCTGGCTTCCTCCTGCTGTATCGAAGGTGATCGTGTGGGTGGAATCCTGTTGAGCATCCCTTAACAGCGGCTGGTCGACGGTGTAATTGAGGCTCTTGGTGAAGGGCTTATCGTCCTGCCTGCCGGTGATGGTGATGATGGCCGGCCCGGGATCGCGGGCGGGGACATCTGCCTGCCAGGCATCGCCGGTTTTGCTGAGTGTCAAGTCTTGGCCATCCAGGCTGGCTGATTCCAGGGTGGGCGCTGTGGTGGAGTCGATTTTTGCCGGTTTGCCGGGCTGGCCTTGGGTGTCGATGCTCCACTGATATAGGCTGCCCTGCCTGTCTAGGGCGGCGATTTCGTTGCCGATGCGGCCTGCCTGCAGATAGTGCTGGTTCCCGTTCTCTGCGCGCGTGGGTGCCTCGCCTGACTTCCAGAACCAGAGGCGGCCGTCCTTGTCTGTGATGATGGCTTGGTCATTGCTGGCGCTGATCCGATTGGCTTTCGTGCTTTCTGGCAGGTTGACGGCTTTGGCGCTGGTCGTGCTGTCGGCCAGGTACCGGGTCTGCCCGTCAGCGTTCAGCAGGAGCAGCCCCTGGTTGAGGGCTGCAGTTTGGATGATGCGCACATCCTGGTCCTGCATGATGGGTGATGGCTTCGTGTTTCCTGCCTGGCCTGGCTTCCATGACCATGCCTGCCCGTCAGCGTCCACGATGAATGTCCGGCTGGGGGAGGCGACGGCGAGTATCGCCTGAGCTTGCCCGGGCAGGCTGATCGTGGATTGCTCAGTGGGTTTCATGTTCCGGCTGTCGGCCTGGCTGACCTGGAAGATGTGGATACGGCCCTGTTGGTCCACGACCAGCAGCCGGTCGTCGCTTGTGCTGATGCTGGTGAACCTGATGTTCCGATCAGTGTCGAGGATGGTGGGCGTGGGCCGTTGGCTGGTCCAGGTGTAGATGTGCTGGTCGGATCCGAGGGCCGCCTGCCACTGGCTGCCGGCGGCGGCTTGCAGGTAGTGGAACCCTTCGGGAGCCTGGGCAGGGAGAGGAACCTGTTTTGGTGTGCCGTCTTGTGTCCAAATGTAGATGTTGCCGTCGCCGGTCAGACCGACAAACTGGCTGTTTGCCGTGTGGATGCTCGTGTAAGAGGGTTCCTGCTTGTCGGGCGGACTGACGGTCAGCTGTGTATCTGAGGAGGGTCCGTGGTTCGGGCTCAGAGTCCAGTCCGTGGCCTTGGCCCAACGGGCGGTCAGCGTCGTGTCTTGCAGGATGGGGGTCTGGAAATCGAAGGGAAAGCCGTCACGCGTCCACCCGTCGAACCGGGAGCCCTCACGTTGCGGATTGTTCTTCGGAGGTGAGGCAAAGTTCCCGGTTTTCACTGTCGCTTGGGTGGGATTGCTCCCGTCGGCTGGGTCGAAGCGCACCGTGTGCGCGGCCTGATCATCTGTCTGCCGGGATGGCCTGGTTGAAGCGGAGTCTGCACTGCTTGGACTGTCTGTCGGCGATGACGGGGTGTTTGGGCTTGATGTCGTGGGGCTCAGGGGCGAGGCAGTTGTCAGAGGCGAGGGCGAAGGAAGCGGCGTGCCGGTTGTGCTGCTGGGAAGAGTGGCGGGGGTTTGCTTAGCTACGCGAGGGGTCTGACGACCCCCCCCCCCCGATAAACATAGATTCAGTACCAGCGTCGGTTTCAGCTTCGGCTTCGACCATGCCCAAGCCTGACAGGAGCAGCATAAGAATAATCGCGAACGTCAGCGAACGCAATCGGGAGCCTATACGCATGACTTACAAACCTCTTCCCCAACAACAGGCTTGCCTGCCATCTGTTATTCCCCAACGGCCGGCCAACACCACTGCTACGTCTTACTTTCAGAGGAGTCTCTCGGCCATTCAAGGCTGATCTGGCGCCAATTGCGCTGATGCAGTCAGAAGACGAAAGACCCCTCAACATCCCCACAAAAATCATACCATTGCAACATGCAGGCATCAGCCAAAACCAGTCCAGGCGGTTGGGAAAGAGCGACTACTTATAGTAATTATTTGAGATAGACAAATGAACAGCGGCCGGGCTGGCTGGTGGCTGTTGAGCCTCTTGGCCGGCCTGGCCGTGTTTCCTCCTCCCCTAGGCAGAGGCGGGGGCGTGCATGCCTGCCCTCGTGCTTTTGCCTGCAGAAGTGTGGTGGGGGCGCGGGAGGAAAGTGTCGGCTCTCTTGGGGTTTGAGCCTTAAGTGGCACGTTCCTCCCTGCTCCCCCTGTATGGGCCAGGGGCGGGGGGATTGATACGCCCTCCGGCCTTTCTTACTCGTGCGAAGCATGCAATAGCTTGTGTTGTTCTTTCCGGTGGCGGCGTGAGGCGAGAACTCCGCCCATGCCGGTCATGCCCGTGGCCAGGGCGAGCAGGATGCCTTCCCCGCCTGCCTTGGGGAGCACGCCTGCTGGCAGGTACGTGTACCTCAAGGATGTGTCGGGCGTTTGGGGTGCGCCGCCCAGCGTGTAGTCCACGCTGACCGTGACCGTGCCCGGCTGGTGTGCGGGCGTGAGCACGCTGACGCTGCTGCCATCGCCGCGCGTCAGGCCTGGTGCGAGGGCCTGGTCGAACCTGACGCCGGTGATCACCGGCGTCAGATTGAACACCACTGGCACAGGAGTCCGTTTGGTGTTCGTGGTGCCGTCACCGAGCTGACCATCGCCGTTACCTCCCCAGGCCTTGGCGTTCCCGTCCGCGCCGATTGCCAGGGAATGGTACCATCCGCCGCTGATCTGTACGGCTTTCAGTCCTTTGCTCGTGTCTGTGGGGTTGGCGGGGTCGCGCACGCGCACAGGAACAGAGGAGTTCGTTGCGGTGTTGTTGCCGAGCTGGCCATAGTTGTTCCATCCCCATGACCATGTGTTTCCGTCCTTGTCGACTGCTAGCGAGTGAAAGGTCCCGGCGCTTACCTGGGTGGCTGTCACAGTGCCATCGTTCTTCGGGTACTGCACTGGTCCAGGAACCCTCGTATCGGTACTGTGGCCGTTGCCAAGCTCACCATGATCATTTCTTCCCCATGACCATGTGTTTCCGCCCTTGTCGACTGCTAGCGAGTGATCGCCTCCGCCGCTGACCTGTGTTGCTTTCAGTCCTTTGCTCGTGTCTGTGGGGTTGGCGGGGTCGCGCACGCGCACAGGAACAGAGGAGTTCGTTGCGGTGTTGTTGCCGAGCTGGCCAGCGGCGTTGTATCCCCATGACCAGGTATTCTCGTTTTCATCGACGGCCAATGAATGCCAACTTCCGGCGCTGATCTGTACGGCTTTCAGCCCTTTGCTCGTGTCTGTGGGGTTGGCGGGGTCGCGTACACGCACAGGAACAGAGGACTTCGCATAGTTGCCGCTGCTGTTGTTGCCGAGCTGGCCATACTGGTTGTTTCCCCAGGCGTATACGTATCCGTCGCTGCCCACGGCCAATGAATACCAACTTCCGGCGCTGATCTGTACGGCTTTCAGCCCTTTGCTCGTGTCTGTGGGGTTGGCGGGGTCGCGTACACGCACAGGAACATACGAAGAGCCGCTGCTGTTGTTGCCGAGCTGGCCATACTGGTTGTTTCCCCAGGCGTATACGTATCCGTCGCTACCCACGGCCAGCGAATGCCGCATTCCGACACTGACCTGCATGTAAGTGAAATTCGCAGGCATGCCTGCAGGCTTCTTGACCCTGATCGGCGTGGCCCGGCTGGTGGTCGTGCCGTCGCCGAGCTGGCCATAATTGTTTAATCCCCAGGCGTAGGCGTTTCCGTCGCTGCCCACCGCCAAGGAAAAACCAGAGCCACTATCACTCGGTGAGTCTATTGACCCACTAACCTGGCTGAATTTGATGCCGCTTCGACTGGCAGGCGGGGTGATGGTGGTCGTTGCGTTGCCAAGCTGGCTGCCCTTGTCGGGGCTGATGCTCCACTGGTTGTTCTGCGTGTTGGGTGTCCAGCGGGCGGTGAGGGTGAGGTTGTCTGTCACGGGCCTGCTGAAGTTGTAGGCGACTTCCCCGATGAACCATCCGTCGAACTGGTAGCCTTCACGCGTAGGGTTAGGTGAGGGCCGCTGCACCCTTCCCAACGGGTAAGTCACCGACTGCGGGTCTGGCTTCGAGCTTCCTCCGTTTATGTCGAAGTCGACTTCATAGATGGGTCCTTGTTGGTCGTCTCTGGTCAGCGGCTGGTCGACCGTGTAGTTGAGGCTTCTGGTGAAAGGTTGGCCATCCTGACTGCCGGCGATGAGAATGGTTGCTTGTCCGGGCTGGCGGGCGAGTATGTCCGCTCGCCAAGCGCCGTCGGTCTTGTAGAGTTTGAGCGGCTGGCCGCCCATGCTGGCTGATTCCAGGGTGGGCGCTGTAGTGGTGTCGAGTCTGGCTGGCTTGCCGGGTTGGTCTTGCTCGACCCACTCCCAGGAGAATATATCGCCCTGCCGGTCAACAGCGGTGACTCTACCGTTGATGCTGACGGCCAGTGTATATTGCTGGTTCCTATTGTCTGCCCGCATAGGGGTTTCTCCGGGCTTCCAGGCCCAGTTATGACCGTCCGTGTCGGTGATGACGGCCTGGCTGCCGTTGCAGGCGATCCTTCCGGTCTTCATGCCTTCCGGCAATCTGACGACTGCAGAGTTGGTTGCATTGTTGTCCAGGTACCAGGCCTGCCCATCCGCTTCCAGGAGCAGGAACCCTTTGCTGAGGACTTGGGCTTGGATGATGCGGATCTTGGGGTTTTGCTTGATGTGTTCGGGTTCGGCTTTCTTGGTACTGCTCGTTTCCTGGGTCCAGGCCTGTCCGTCCGCGTCGACGATGAGAATCCGGCTGGTGGAGGCGACGGCGCTGACGGCCGCCTGCCCGGGCAGGCTGGTTGCGGCCTGCTGCATGAGTTTCGGATTCTGATTCTGGCTGTCGGCATCGCTGGCCTGGAAGGTGTGGACCTGTCCTTGTCGGTCCACTGCCAGCAAAAGGTAATCGTTCAGGCTGATGCTGGTGAACCTGGCATTCTGGTTGGTGTCGAGAGTCGCGGGTTCGTGCTGTCCGCTGGCCCAGGTGTAGATGTGCTGGTCGGATCCCAAAGCTGCGTGCCAACGGTTGCCGGTTGCAACTTGCAGGTAGCGGAACCCGGCAGGAGCCTGGGCGGGGAAAGGAACCTGCACGGGTGTGCTGTCTTGGGTCCAGGTGTAGATGCGGCCGTCGCCGGTCAGGCCAAGGATCTGCTCACCTTTGGCTTGGACGCTGGTGTAGTAGGGTTCCTGCGGACTGGGCGGGCTGATGGTCAGGAGGGCGCCGGAAGCGGGCCCATGATCCGGGCTTAGCGTCCAATCTGTTATTTGTGTCCACTTGGCTTTCAGGGTCGTGTCCTGGAGGATAGGGGTCTGGAAGTCGAAAGGCTGGCCGTCATGGGTCCATCCGTCGAACTGGAAGCCGGGACGCTGAGGATTGTGCAGCGGGGGAGTGGCAAGGGTACCGGTTTTCACGGTTGACTGAGTCGGCTTGCTCCCTTCGGCCGGGTCGAAACGCACTACATGCGCGGCTTGACCATGCGTCTTATCGGCTGATTTAGCCGGAGCGGATTCTGGATTGTCTATCGTCGATGATGGGGTGTCTGGGTTTGGTGTTGCTGGGCTTAATGGCGTGAAGGTTTGTATTGGTGATGGCGAGGGCAGTGCGGCGTCTGGTGTGCTGCTGGGGGAAATGCCGGGGGTTTGCTCAGCTACGCGAGGGGTCTGACGACCCCCCCCCCCCGGTGAGGATGGGAGCGTCCGCCTGGGCGGATGCGACGCCCAGGCCTGCCAGCATTCCTAGCAGGACGGTCGTCATCGCCATGATGCGACGCAGACGGGAAACCAGATGCATGAAACCAAAACCCCTTCATCAAACACCAAACGGAATCAATTCCGCTTGCCTATCAAAGTTCTGCCTGCCAACGCCAACCCTGCATCACATCGCAGGAGCTAATGGCGCAAACCAGCCGTCTTCTCGACGTCCCCCGCTTTTCACCCTACCACCCAGCCCACAGACAACACACGATCGAGGTCCAACCGCCCGGAGACAATGAACCCGACTGATCTCAAAGAAAGGAGCCAGTGTATGACCAACCAGGGATACTATCTGCCGGGACTCTACGTTCGGGAGGGGTCCATCCCCGTTCCCTTGGACTGGGCGGGCAGTGAACCTGGCGTCTGGCGAGCCGAAGATCATTCGGACCAGGCGGTCATCCGCTGCTTCTACCGCGTGGTCTGCGCCCCCGAGCACATCCACGACGACCTGCCGCTGCTGGTCTACCTGCAGGGCGGACCCGGCTCGGGCGCCCCACGGCCGCTGAATGCCACTGCCGACGGGTGGATGGCCGAGGCCCTGCGCCACTTCCGCATTGTCTTGCCCGACCAGCGGGGTACGGGCCGGTCCAGCGCCATCGACGGCTCCACCATGGCCTCCCTGGGCGAGCCTCGGGCCCAGGCCGACTATCTGAAGCATTTTCTGGCGGACTCCATCATCCGGGACTTCGAGCACCTGCGTCGCACGGTCTTCGCCGGCCGTCCCTGGGTGACCCTCGGGCAGAGCTTCGGCGGCTTCCTGACCATGGCCTACCTGTCGAACTTCCCCCAGGGGCTGGCTGCGGCTTTTACCACCGGGGGCGTGCCCCACATCCCTGCTGATGCCTATGAGCTCTATTCCCATACCTTCACCAAGATGGCCCAGCGGTCCCAGATCTTCTATCAGCGTTATCCAGGGGACCAGGACCGTGTGGCGGCCATTGCCGACCGGCTGGCACAGGGCGATGTGGTCCTGCCCGGCGGCGACCCCCTGAGCGTGGAGCGGCTGCAGACCCTGGGCGCCGACCTGGGCAAGAGCGGCGGGTTCGAGCGTCTCCATTGGCTGCTGGACACGGCCTTCTTGGACGGCGACGGCAGCCTGCCCGCTTCCGGCGCCAGCAGCTCCCGGGCCACCCTCTCGCAGGCCTTCCTGGAGGGGGTGGGGGCGGCCACTGCGGTCACACCGCTCTACTGGCCCCTGCAGGAGTTCATCTACGCCGATGGGGACTGTGAACCCCTGCGCTGGGCTGCGCAGCGGGTGCGCGATGCCCGTCCTGAATTCGATACTGCTGCCCGTCCGCTCATGTTCACCGGGGAGGCGATCTTCCCCTGGATGTTCGAGCAGGAGTCGGCCCTGCGCCCCTTCGGCCCGGCGGTCAGCCTGCTCATGGAGGAGGGCTCCTGGGGCCACCTGTACAACCCCGACCGTCTGGCCGACAATCAGGTTCCTCTGCAGGCCGCGGTCTATGCCGACGACCTCTACGTGCCCTCCGAGCTCCAGCTGGACACCCTCTCGCGCGTGGGCCATGCCCATGCCTGGGTGACCAACGAGTTCGAGCACGACGGCCTGCACGGGGACAGGGTCTTCGCCCACCTCTACCGGCTGGCCCTGGAGCGCGGCGATCTGGAGGGGCTCTTCCCGGCGCGCGGCTAGACTTGAGGGCATGAACACGGACTCATTGACTCTCGGATTCATCGGATACGGCAACATGGCCCAGGCCATGGCCCAGGGCCTGGTCGACGCAGGCGTGCTGCCAGGCGGCCGGATTGTGGCCTGCGCAGCCCACTACGACCGGCTGGTGGAGCGGACGGCCCAGCTGGGGGTGCGGCCCATGCACTCCGGCACCGAGGTGGCTGCGGCCGCCGACCTGGTGATTCTGGCCGTCAAGCCTGGGCAGGTGGCCCAGGTCTGCGAGCCCATCCGCCATGAGCTGGCTGACCCGGACCGCATGGTCCTCTCGGTGGTGGGCGGCATGACGCTTGAGGACTATGCCGACATCCTGGAGGAGGGCACCCACCTGATCTGCGCCATCCCCAACACCCCCATTTCGGTAGGGCAGGGGGTTTTGGTCACCCAGGAGGACGATACCCTGACCGACCAGCAGCGGGAGCTCTTCACCCAGGTCTTCGACCCAGTGGCCATGATCGAACGGCTGCCCCGGGAGCTGGTCTCGGTGGGCACGACCGTCGCCGGATGCGCGCCCGCCTACACGGCCATGTACATGGAGGCCCTGGCCGACGCCGGGGTGGAGCATGGGCTGCCCAGGCAGGCGGCCTACCGGCTGGCGGCGCGCATGGTTCAGGGGACTGGAGCCCTCTACCTGGCCACCGGCACCAACCCCGGGGCCATGAAGGACGCGGTCTGCTCGCCGGGCGGAACCACCATCAAGGGTGTCGCCTCCTTGGAGAAGCACGGCTTCCGTGGAGCGGTCATCGAGGCCATCGATGCGGTGGAGCGCGGCGACTAGGGGGAGCCACGCCGGGGCAGTCCGGGCAATAGACTGGTGCATATGTCGTTAACCATAGGAATCGTCGGGCTGCCCAACGTCGGCAAGTCCACACTCTTCAACGCCCTCACCCGCAACAACGTTCTGGCGGAGAACTACCCCTTCGCCACCATCGAGCCCAACACCGGCATCGTGCCCCTGCCCGACGACCGTCTGCCCGTCCTGGCCAAGCTGGTCCACACGGACAAGATCGTGCCCGCCACGGTCACCTTCGTGGACATCGCCGGCATCGTCAAGGGGGCCTCGGAGGGGGAGGGGCTGGGCAACCAGTTCCTGGCCAACATCCGCGAGGCCGACGCCATCTGCGAGGTGGTCCGCGCCTTCAATGACGACGACATCGTCCACGTCAACGGCAAGGTGGATCCGGCCGACGACATCGACACCATCAACACCGAGCTGATCCTGGCCGACATGCAGACCATCGACAAGGCCCTGCCCAAGCTGGAGAAGGACCAGCGTGGCGGCAAGATCAAGCCCGCCTACCTGGACACCGTCCGCAAGGCCAAGGAGATTCTGGGCCAGGGGCGGACCATCGACCAGGCGGCCCAGGCCGGGGACATCGACAAGGACGAGCTCTACGACCTGCATCTGATGACCGCCAAGCCCTTCATCTACGTCTTCAACGTGGACGACGACGAGCTGCAGAACGAGGACATGAAGAAGCAGCTGGCCGACTCCGTGGCTCCCGCGCCCGCCATCTTCCTCAACGCCCAGTTCGAGTCCGAGCTGACCGAGCTGGACGAGGCCGATGCGCGAGAGATGCTGACCGATGCCGGGCTCAAGGAGTCCGGCCTGGACCAGCTGGCCCGGGTGGGCTTTGACATCCTCGGCCTGCAGACCTTCCTGACCGCCGGGGTCAAGGAGGTGCGCGCCTGGCAGATCCACAAGGGCTGGACCGCACCCCAGGCCGCAGGGATCATCCACACCGACTTCGAGAAGGGCTTCATCAAGGCCGAGGTGGTCTCCTACGACGACTTCGTGGCCGCCGACGGCTCCTACGCCAAGGTGCGCGAGGAGGGCAAGATGCGCCTTGAGGGCAAGGACTACGTCATGCAGGACGGCGACATCGTGGAGTTCAAGTTTAATGTGTGAATTAATTTGATTATGTGTTTCTAATATCCAGCGATTAAGAAAACAAGTGTCAAGTGTGCCAATCTGTAGTTGATAAACAGTATGTTGAGGATTTCCTCATCAGGAGGAATAAAATATTTCTAATATAGCTGTTATTAACTTAAGTATGTGTGCAAACCGGATCCCTTTACGGAAGGCTCCGGTTTGCATATCTGTTCAGCTAATCTGCCGCATTGGATGCTCAGTAATGAAACCGCATACCATTTTGGTGATCAGTCCGATTGGCATGAGCGTGTATTGCAAATAAGGCAGCATAGCATTTAGCAAACGTGCTGTTTTTAAATTGCAGGATTTGAAGTTTCTTCTGATAAATTGTTATGAACACTGTCTGGCCAATCCAAGTCTAGCCTTCCTAAATGCCACGCGTTTGACTTATGGATGAGAGTGCTAACTCAAGTGGCATTAGTGTTGAATAACACTAATGAAATCTATGAAGTTAGAGAGCGTAGATAGCTAACTAATTGCTTTAACTAATTGCTTTCCGCTTTGTCCACTTGCATAACCCGTTGCCTAGCCATATCCTGAATACAGGTGTTGTTCGGATTAGGTAAAGTCAACAAGATTCTTGTACTTTGTAGAAGGCAGAGGGGAATAAGATGGCAGTTTTCTATTCGTTTCACTACGACCGTGATGTGAATCGTGTTCAACTTGTCGAGAATATGGGCGTACTTGATGGTCAAAAGATTTTGAACCATCAAGACTGGGAATCAGTCAAGAGAGGCGGTACGTCTGCGATCACAAGGTGGATTGACGAACAAATGAAATATAAGTCCGCTGTGATCGTTTTGATAGGAAAAGAAACTTCGACACGACCTTGGGTGCTTTACGAAATCGAGAAGGCTTGGAATGACAAACACCGTTTGCTTGGTATCTATATTCATGGTCTGTCTTCCATGGGAGAAGTCGACTCAAAAGGTGCTAATCCCTTCGAAAGAGTGGATGGAGTGTATGGCATTCCTGTTTTTGACCCGACTCAAATATCTTGGAGTACCGGAAGAATCGACTCTAAGGCTACTTACAACACGCTTGCAATGAATCTCAAATCTTGGTCAGAGCAGGGCACGGTCAGGCCTTGGTGACTAACTTAAACTGCCCATTTTGTTTGATTGCAGAACGTGCTGATGAGAATGTGCGTGAGGTGTTTCGGGACGATAAAGCAGTCGCATTCTTTCCGATTGAGCCTGCGGTACTCGGGCATATATTAGTAATCCCTCATCGGCACGTTTCTTCCGTATGGGATCTTTCAAAAGAAGAGGCAGAGCATATAGGGCTGCTTATCTCTCGCATGTCACGTGTAATTGTAGAGACGGTCAATTCTGAGGGTCTCAATATTATTCAGTCGAACGGTAAGGTTGCCACACAAAGTATCGCGCATGTTCATTTTCATCTTGTTCCTCGTTGGTCTGATGACGGCTTAGGACGCATTTGGCCGACTAAAACTAATTATTCGGAACAAGCAAAAGACGAAACTTGGGATGCCCTGCGTGATGCGTGTACAGGGATTCACTTATGAAAGAAGACAAGGGGTCAGAGTTGCACGAGTCGAGCACGACAGTTCGTCTGAAGCACCTCGACTATATTCAAAATATTGTGACTCGAATGTCTCAGTCGTCAGTTCAAGCGAAAAGCTGGCTTCTTCCAGTGGTTACTGCCGCCTTTGGGTATGCGTTGACGCAACGTTCAGTGGAAGTGGCACTTCTTGGTATTTCCGCAATTCTTTTATTTGGATACATGGATGTGAATTATCTTAGGCAGGAACGCCTTTATCGACGACTTTACAATGCTGTGGTCCGTCAAGATGTGAAGATTCCAGAACTGTCACTTGACCCTCATGATTACGAGGAAACAGCACCGGATGCAGATGGTGAGGCAAACACACAGAAGAGTCAGTTTAATAGTGGTCGTTGTAGGCGTTCGAAGATTAATGTCAAAGAGTGGTTTCGTATCCTAACTTCATGGTCAATCGCGCCATTTTATGGTGCCCTTCTTTTTGTAGGCGCTTTGGTTTTGTGCCATGCCCTGATCCGCTAAGTTGTGAGCCCTGCAGAAATGGACAGGTGTTGTGCGCTTGGTTATCGTTACTCTTGGAGCATAAACTGAGGCTCGTTGTGCACTTCTGTTCTGCGTGATATTTAGGAAGAAGTCAATTCTGACAGGATTGTGTGGAATTTTATAATCATTTTTTAGCTGTCAAGCTTTTAGATTTAGAAAGAATAGATTTTTACATATTGAACAGTAACAAAAAAAGCAATAAGATGACCCGAGTTCAAGACCGGCATTCCCTCCTATTCCAAGAAGTGAGCGCCAAGCCTGGGTTTGCCATTCGTCGGGGTCATGGGCTGCCGCTGATCTTCGTGCACGGGTCGGGCGTGGACCATCACATCTTTGACGACCTTGACCCCGTCTTCGAGCGGGTGGGCGGTTTCGAACGGATCTATCTGGACCAGCCCGGCTTCGGCCGTACGCCGCCCGACCCGTCCATCCTCGACCTGGATGGTCTGGCCCGGTGGCTGGATGACCAGGTGGATATTTTCAGCGGCGGCGGCCCCTTCGCCCTGGTGGGCAACTCCCTGGGCGGGCTGCTCAGCCGCCATGCCGCCGCCGGTCGACTGGAACGCTGCCGGGGGATGGCCCTGCTCTCCTCGGTGGTCGACCCGGTGACCGCCCACAGGCGCCTGCCCCCGCGTCAGGTGCTGGTCCGGGACGACCAGGGCCTGGCCGACGTGGACGAGTTCACCAGGCATGCCTACCGGCAGATGGCTGTGGTGGAGTCCCGTCAGCATCTGGAGGCCTACCAGCGCACCATCATACCCGGCATTCGTTCGGCCGACGCCGATACGGCGGCTCGGATGGAGGGGCACTACCGGCTGGATATGGACTTCGACCGAGCCTGGAACGGGTTCATAGCCCCTGTGCTCTTCGTCTGCGGCCGCCAGGACGACCGTGTGGGCTACCTGGACCAGTTCGACCTGGCTTGCCGCTTCCCCCGGGCCTCCTACTCGGTGCTGGACCAAGCCGGCCACAATGTGCAGATCGAACAGACCGCCCTGGTCTGCGACCTGCTGGAGGATTGGGCCAGGCAGGTGCTGAAAGGCTGAGTCCGCCCTGGTTCCTTCCGCCACTACAATGAACTGTGCATACAGGTTCGTTCGATGGCGACGAAGGGGAAGGACATGGCTGTCTGGGGATTGGATAGCAAACGCCTTAAGCGGCGTGTGCTTGCCATGCTCCGTTGGCTGCTGGACCCTGTCCGCCGCACGCCTGTGGTAGTGACAAGCGCATTACTGACGCTGCTGCTGACAGTCATGATCGTCAACCTGATCCAGCCGGTGGATGCGGCTCATGCGGAACGATCGGCAGATGCAAGCGCTTCCAGCACGTCCACTGTTTCGGCGAGGCAATTCCCCAAGGCGCATCATTCCGGTAAATCCGAGTCCTCCTCTTCATCAGCGACAAAGAGGCACACAAAGGAACAAGATGAGGAGCAGACAAAGGTTCGGAAGACCGAGCCTGCTGGCGCATCTGCACAGCCTGTCGATTGGCTTAAGCCTTCCCAGCAGGTTGATTACCCGGATCCTGCAGCCCATCCTGGCCTCTCCCTGGAGGTCAGCCTTCAGGACCAGCGGGTCTATGTGCGCGACGGGTCTGAACTGCTCTACACCATGTACGCCTCGACGGGCATGAATGACTCCACGCCCAGGGGCAGCTTCCGCATCCAGGCCGAGCGCGGCGACCACTTTTACAATCCCGGCGAGGGGATGGGCGCCCGCTACTACACCAGTTTTTTGAACCACGGGGTCTTCCTCTTCCACTCGGTCCCCACTGATTCCAAGGGCGGCTTCATCAAGGAGGAGGCCGATATGCTGGGCATCCGCCCTGGCTCCCACGGCTGCATCCGGCTAACAGTGCCTGACGCTCGATGGATCATGCAATCCGTGCCCACCGGCACGCCCGTCGTTATTGAATAGGATACATGATTTTGATTTTCAAATTAGTTGCAGTACCTTTGTGCAGGCTTGGGAGAATCGTATGCAAGGAATTTTCGGTTTATCGTTAATTTCTTCGTGTATTGAGTAACGACATTTTTCGTGCATATGATTGTAATTGTGAATATTTTCAACTAATAATACAATCTCTTTTCTTCCATTGGGTAAGCTACAGTCTTTATGTTTACCGCATGCTAAGATTGTGTCACCCCAATTGAATAAGAACAATCCTGATACGTAAGTGAGCTTTACATTTATTCTGCAAAACGGTTAACCTGTGCCGTAATGAGCTTAAAGTTTGTTTTCCCACTCTTTCAAGACGTGATTTACTTTCTTGGTTGAGACAGAGTTTGTAGACATATCACTCTTAAGTAAGACTTCGTATGCTGCGAGTGGGCCAAAATCGAGCGCATCCTTGCCTCCTCTATAGGATTCGTCATTTATCAGCTCTGTAATAGCAATTTGGCATGCATCAGCATCGACTAATTGCTGTAAGAGTGGCAAATTCATGACATAATTATCGTCGTCATTTTGCACAAGTGCATTAAGTGTGTATATAACAAAATGTGCCTTATTTACCATGTGCGAGAAAACAATAAAAGCTTTATACTGATCATCCAAACTATCAAATAAAATTGGAATAAACTTGGCGTAATCACTCATGACACTGCCATATAGAGATTTTTCGAAGGGTTTGAATTCCCATCTTTTAAGTCGATCGCTAAGTTTATTGTAAATTGATGTGAGATAATTGTTCTGAAAGCCAGATCTAATAACATAATCGAATAAAGACAATTCAGGTAAATATGTTAGCACACGATGGGGCTGGTATTCTGATTGATCTTTGTGAGCTTCTGGCGAGAGAAAAACATGGAATTGATACGCAAGATATTCGCATACTACTAGTGACAAAGGTGATTCAGAATCTACAAGTTGACGAGTTATTGCATCAAGTAGACTTGCGAAATTTGAATATTGTTCACCAGTATTGAGAATAACAAGCACCAATTTAAGGGTCATGTATCCTTGGTCTTTATCATTGAACTTTTCTTCGAGACGAAGGCAAAATTCAATCACTTCTGCAGCTCGGTTACTATTGCTATTGCAAAGATATTTACTAGCTTTACCTACGAATACGGTACTGCGGAATATGTCCCAGTGGTGCTTATCTAAATCTGCTGGGCTTAGTGCATCATATAGCAGGAATTTCTTATATTCATTTTCATGCATGATATCCTGCTCAATCGATAAGCGGAAATATGCGTCAAAATGTTCCGGTCTAAATATATGACGATCTGCTTCATACGGGTCGAGATACGCTAGAGAAACATTTTTCTGATCGTTGTTGCGTGAAGCTGACGCTTTAGCAAAGGGAAATAGGGCTTTAATTGCTTCGCTGTCTTGTTTGCCGGTTTCTCCGTTGCTCGAATTCATATTTTCTAACAGTTCTTGAACTCTATCTGAAAGATTACTGATAGCGGTTTCTGGGGGAAAGCGGGAGGGTAAGGTGAATGGTGCATAATGACTGCATATAAGGTTCTTGTGGCCGATGATCCATTTATAAAGGCTTGGTCGAAATACCTCAAGGCTTGTAATTCCTAGTAGATCTCCAGGCTCGACATCGTCTTTCAAAACCTGGTATCTTATTTTGAATTCATTTGTCAGGCGGATTGCGTCTCGTAAATTATTGACAAACGGAGCTATGCAGAATCGTTTGATATCTTCGAATGAGCTTGAAACTGCAATTGAACTGGGTAGTGCTGCATGGTCGTGTCTCTTTACTTGAATGATGCTTTCTATCTCTGACGTGAGCATTCTTTCCACGACTTCTTTGGACGGTTCTGGTAAACCGATTGGTACCTGGATTATCTTTTCCAGATACTCGTCACCCTTGTTGTGGCATGTCTTGTTGAGAGACTTAGCGACGACATCTCTGTCATAGAGGAGTACATAGGTCACATAAGGTAGATCCCCCACGGCCTTAACGGCACGGAGCATTTCGGCTATTTCGCTGTCTGTCAAACGATCTAGATCATCAATAAATACGACTATTCTAGTCTTAGTTGAATTTAGATTATCTCTAAGTTTTTCGCGTTGCTCAGTGAGCACCTTGAAATTCTCGTTGCCGGGATTCAAATAATTTCCGATGTTATCAAAGAATGACGCGATTAGATTAACGGTATAAGAAAAGCCTGGTAACAGTGCATTAAATAATGCTGATACTACAGGACTCCAAAAATTAGATATTGTTGATAACCGTAACAAAGCTCGATACAAGAAATTAGTTTTTCCCGACAAGGTTTGTGCCATTTGTTTGAACAAAAGAGAAACTATCTGACCACTGCCTGAGTACATCCATGGTTCGAATTCGATAATATGAAATCCGTTAGTATCTTCAGATGCTTTGAGATCATTGATAAGCATATTCTTTAGGGATGTTTTGCCTGATCCCCATGGGCCATTAATCCCAATAATGAGTCCATGAGGTTCAGTGCTACTAAGAAGAGCATCTGCAAGATTCTGTGTAAATTCAGAACGTTGATACTCATCTTCGGACTTGTCAGTAATCGGTTCGTCGAAAAGCCACGAAGAATGCTGAATTGAGTTCTCTCTCATGCTATAAGAATACAATCTAAAACGGTCGTTTAATGAAGCACTAAAGTCAAGTAACGTCTTGTGCTTGTATGACTGGTTCGGTCAATGCCAGTTTGGATATCGGTTCCCTTGCCCATGTGAAATTTACTCAGTGTTAGATTTACTTATGTTTAGTCTTGATTTATGTTTAGTCATGATGGACGCATCGAACCTCAACTTTTGTTTTTTCGCTTCGAGTTTTGCTAAGTGAATTTCTAAGATTGAAAAGTCTGAGAACTTTAATGACAGTATTGACGCGAGGATGTAGCAATAACCTCGTCCAAAATGTGACCATTCGCCGTCGTGCCTGCCCTCGGTTTTCTAACTTTGCCCTACCACAGAGAGAACTATCGAGAGGAAGTGGTCAGGAATCATGCAAAAGGTGCAGCGGTTCAGTGACTGGTTGACTAAGTGGTTCATCCTGGTGGTCCTGGCTTGGGCCGCCATCAACTTCTTTGTCCCGCAGATTAGCATTTGGGCCCGCAGCTACACTAACTACTTCCTGAGCATTATTCTCTTCGGCATGGGGCTGACCCTGAGCCTGGACGATTTCAAGCGAATCCTCAAGATGCCGCTCATGGTCATCGTCGGCACCGTGGCCCACTACGTGATCATGCCCCTGCTGGCCGTGCTGCTCTGCCGCATCTTCCGCCTGGACGGCATGATCGCCGTAGGAGTCATCCTGGTGGGCTGCTGCCCCTCGGGGACCTCCTCCAACGTCATGTCCTACCTGTCGCGCGGCGATGTGGCCCTGGACGTGTCCATAGGCCTGCTTTCCACCCTGTGTGCGCCCCTGATGATCCCCATGCTGATGAATCTGCTGGCCAGCCAGTATGTGGACATCCCCACCAAGCAGCTCTTCCTGACGGCCCTTGAGGTGGTGCTGATCCCCATAGCCTTGGGCCTGGCCGTCCACGCCATATTCAAGGAGAAGGTGCAGAAGGTGACCGTGGCCCTGCCGGCAGTCTCGCAGATCGCCATACTGATCATCATCGGCGTGGTCGTCTCCGTCAACCATGCCAAGCTCTTCACCGCCGCCACCGCTCTGGTCCTGCCGGTGGTCATGCTTCACAACCTGTGCGGGTACGGGCTGGGCTTCCTCTTCAGCCGGCTCATGTACCGTCTCTACCCCAAGGGGTTCCGCTACGCCCAGCAGAAGGCCATCACCTTCGAGGTGGGCATGCAGGATTCCGGACTGGGCGCGACCCTGGCCCTGCAGGCCTTCGCAGCCGACCCGATTGTGGCCATACCCTCCACCTTCTTCAGCGTCTGGCACAACATCTCCGGCTCGGTGCTGTCCGCCTGGTGGCGTCGGCATGACGACCGGCTGGGGATCGCCGCCGACTCCGCCCAGGGTCGTCCGGAACCGGTTCGCGCCTAGGTTCCGCAGCTCCTTGATTGCTGGCTGGATCTGCTACATGCCCGGTCCGGCCAGCATGAAACCAAGGGCCGTCAGCAGTGGTGGCAGGAAGATCGATGCCGATAGATAGCCCAGGGCTGCCAGATGCCGTCTCTGCCGGGCCAGGGCTAGCACTTCGTTGACTGCTGTCGAGAAGGTGGAGAAGCCACCCAGCAGTCCTGTGGTCAGCAGCAGCCGTCCCCAGTTAGGCAGTCCGTGGAAGGTGGCAAAGGCGGCCACCAGTCCTGCGCCCAATCCGGCCAGCAGGTTGATGATCATGGTCGACAGGGGCAGATCCACCTGCCATCGGGCCTTGACCAGGGTGTCCAGCAGGTAACGCAGTCCGGCACCCAGGCCGCCGCACAGGCAAATCAGCAAGGTAAATGTAAAGGTCATCGCGCACCCGCCTGGATGCGTGCGGCCAAACGCGCTCCCAGCGCTGCCATGGCCCAAGAGGCCATCAGGCCTCCGGCGAAGGAGACCAGCAGGTAGGCAAGGGTTGCTTGGAGTTGACCGCCTGACAGGCCTTGGACCAGTTCCAGCGAGAGCGTGGACATGGTCGACAGCCCTCCGCACAGGCCCATACCCAGGCCCTTGTTGGTCAGCTGCCTTCGGCGCGCATGCGTGCTTTTGGTCATCCCGGCCAGGAAGGCGGTCAGCAGGGCGTAACCTGCGCAGGCGATCAGGTTGGCCAGAAGGGTTCCCGGATGCAGTGGGCCGCTCTGGCCCGGCAGCAGGCTCAGGGCGTACCGGCAGCCGGTGCCTAGTGTTCCGCCCAGTATCACCACCAGGGCCGTGGCCATATCAGGTCCGGTAGGGGGTTTGGTCATTGGAGGCTCGGTTCCCGACGGATCAGCGTCCGCAAGGTCGGGCTGGATGGCATGCGCCTGCACCCGGCCCACAGACGGGTCGTCGAATCATGGTGCAGGAACTATCAGCGGTTTGCGGTTCGGGGCTCAAGCCCCGGGCGGGTTCCATCGCCTGAGGCTCATTCTAGGAGCCCAAGGGGACCGCAGCCGCCGCAGCTGCGAGACTGCTCACTCGGTGTGGTTTTCCGGGTCCAGGGTCAGCCGGTCGTCGTCGGCATCGTAGTCGAAGAGCTCGCCGTAGCGGCCCCAGGTGATGGCGGTGTCGAACTGCTGGACGGCCTCCCTGTCCGAGTGGTGGGCCCTCAGCAGGTCCAGGATCAGGGAGCCGTGCAGGCTCTTGTCGTCGCTGTTCTTCAGGGCCCGGTCGATGATGCGGATCAGCGGAACGTGGTCCATCAGCATCCGTGAGAACATCTCCTTGCTCTCCAGAATGTCTGCGTCGTGCCAGGCCCGGCCCTGGTCGGTCAGCCTGACGTGCCCGTTGTCCGCCTGGAAGATGCCCAGCATGAGCCCGGCGTCGATCAGGGGGAAGAGGTCGTCCACCTCGAAGGAGAGCTTGGCGGCCAGGTCGGCCAGATCCATGCCGTTGGGCTGGTTGACCATGACATCGGCCAGACCGGCCAGGCCGCCGGGGGTGGCATCGGGCAGGTTGCGCTCGGCGGTGTCCTCGTCCCGGACCGAGTCCCGCACAGCCTGACGGTTGCGCACCTTGGTCTGCAGACGGCGGCGGATGTCCTCGCTGTCGCGCTGGCCGGTCAGGATGGAGTAGAGGTAGTCCACGCAGGACTGGAAGAGGTCGGACTGCTTGTCACGAGGCCTGTCCAGGTTGATGGGCACGTCGGCGATGACCCGGCCGGGATGCGAGTCCAGGACCAGGACCCGGTCGGCCATCTCCACGGCCTCCTCGATGTTGTGGGTGACGATCAGGACCGACTTGACGCTGCCCGCCTCCTCGGACCAGACCTTGAGGACCTCCTGGCGAAGGTTCTCGGCAGTCAGCACGTCCAAGGCCGAGAAGGGCTCGTCCATGAAGAGGGCGTCCGGCTTGAGGACCAGTGCTCGAGCGATGCCCACGCGCTGGCGCATGCCGCCGGAGAGCTCCTTGGGGTAGGCGCTTTCGAAGCCGTCAAGGCCGATGGCGTCGATGGCGGCCAGGGAGAGTTTCTCGCGCTCCTTCTTGGGCACGCCACGGGCCTGCAGGCCCAGCTCCACGTTGTCCTTGACGGTCAGCCAGGGCATCAGGGCGAAGCTCTGGAAGACCAGGGCCACGCCGGGGTTGGGCCCGTCCAGCTGCTTGCCCCGGTATTCGACACTGCCCTTGCTGGCCGGGACCAGGCCGGCCAGGATGCGCAGCAGGGTGGACTTGCCGGCGCCGGAGCGGCCCAGGATGGCCACCACCTCGCCCTCGTGCAGGGTGAAGTCGATGCTGTCCAGGACGGTCAGCTCAGCGCCCTTGTCGGACTGGTAGGTCTTGGTCACGTGCTCGGCCGTGATGATCCCGTTGGAATTGATCTTGGTCATTGTCGAACCTCTCAGACTTCTCATGTCAGGGAATAGCGCCGTTGTGCCAGTGATTGCAGGGGAGACCAGAAGAACCGGTCGGCCAGGACCACGAAGATGCTCATGACGGCCACCCCCAGGATGATGCGGGGGGTGTCGCCGGTGGCGGTCACCTGGGCGATGTAGGCACCCAGGCCCTTGGCCGTCAGCTCGGTCTTGCCGTAGGAGACCACCTCGGAGACGATGGAGGCGTTCCAGGCCCCGCCGGCCGCTGTGATGCCGCCGGTGCACCAGGAGCCGAACAATGCAGGCAGTATCAAGGTCTTCCATCGCTGCCAGCGGTTCTGGCCCAGGCTGCGCGACATCTCCAGCAGGTCGTCGGGGATGGCCGAGGCCCCGGCGATGACGTTGAAGAGGATGTACCACTGGGTGCCCAGGGCCATGAGCAGGATGCTGCCCCAGTTGATGTCGATCCGCCAGATGATGAAGACCATGGTGACGAAGGGGAAGATGAAGTTGGCCGGGAAGGAGGCCAGGATCTGCACCAGGGGCTGCAAGTAGCGGGAGATGCGCGGATTCATGCCGATCAGGGCGCCGATGGGCACCCAGACGATGGTGCAGACCACCATCAGGATCAGCACTCGCAGGAAGGTCAGCAGGCCCAGCTGGAAGACGTGGCCGACCTCGCCCAGGCCCAGCGGGCGGATGACCAGGCGGTCCAGCTGCCAGAGACCCCACAGGCCGATCAGGGCCAGGCAGGCCCACCAGACCAGGTCGCTTGCCCGCCGGCGTCCGCCGCCACGGCTCCAGCGAGCCCCGGTGCGGCCCAGGGGGCGGGTGATCCGGTCCAGCAGATCGGCCAGGGGATGGCCCACCAGGCCCAAGAGGTCCTTGACCCCGGACAGGCGGATGATCGTGAGCACCAGACTGCGCCGGGGCTCGGTGGACTGGCTGCTGGTGTAGCGGAACTTCTCGGCCCAGGCGGTCAGCGGCTTCCAGAGCAGGAAGTCAATCAATAAGACCACCACGATCATGGTCAGGATGGCCAGGCCCACCTTGCCCAGGTCCTGCTCGGCGGTGGCCTCCTCCACGAAGGAGCCGATGCCGGGCAGGGCCAGGGTCCTGTTGTTGACCGAGATCATCTCGGAGGCGGTCAGGAAGAACCAGCCGCCGCCCATGCTCATCATGCAGTTCCAGAGCAGAGGAATCATGGAATTGGGCACGTCAAGCTTCCAGAAGCGCTGCCAGCGGGTCAGGCGCATCAGCCTCACCGCCTCGTCCAGGTCGGAGGGCTCGCTGGTCAGGGAGTTATAGAAGGAGAAGGCCATGTTCCAGGCCTGGCTGGTGAAGATGGCGAAGATGGAGGCCGCCTCCACGCCCATGATGGACCCGGGGAAGAGGACCAGCCAGATGGAGATGGTGGCCGACAGAAAGCCCAGGACGGGCACCGACTGCAGGATGTCCAGCAGGGGGATGAGCACGGCGCCCAGGCGGCGGGAGCGCGCGGCGGCCAGGCCGTAGAGGAAGGCGAAGACCAGGGAGATGATCAGGGCCGTGAACATGCGGAAGAGGGAGCGCAGCGCGTAGTAGGGCAGGTTGGCCGGGTCGGTGGAGACGTGCGAGGGAACGCCGGCGGGGCCGATGGGCGCGCCCAGGGCCGGCAGCAGATAGGCCAGGGCCCCCAGCAGGACCAGAGCGCCTATGGCTACGGCCAGACCCGTCCATATGCGGGTGGAGCGCGATGCCTGGCTGCGGTCGTCGTTCAGTGGCGAACGGAGCATTCCTGGCAGTGCGACAGTATTCATGATGGCCTCCCTCCAAGGTGCGGAACATCCCTGTCGGCAGCCTCGAAGACGGCGTGGCGATCGGCCATGAGCCGACCATTGTCATCGTTCAAGCTTCGGCTTCGCATGGTATTTGGCCCTGCATTAGTCCCTGCCTTGATCCGACGGGGACTGTTGACCTGCGCGGGGTGTCTCCACCACTTTGCGGCAGCATGCCTTGTCCATGCGGTAGCTTCACCTACCGACCATCCAATAACATAGATGGGCCTCAGAGCAGTGTCAAGCATTTGCCAAACCGGTGTTGCCGTCCTTGCCAGGACTGACAATGACAAGGGTCTGCATGCAGTCGGAGCAGGCGCGAAATGGAATGTAAGGAGCGAATCCCTATGAAGATCGTGGCAGTCACGGCCAACCCCGAACCCAAGAGCCTGACCGATGCGGCAGGCAACGCCCTGCTGGACGGGGCAGCCGAGGGCGGGGCTCGCACCGAGTTGATCGACCTTTGCGCCGAGGGATTCAATCCCGTCTTCGGCATGGAGGACAGGACCCACTACCTGGGCCAGGGGCCCATGCCCGAGGATGCCCAGGCCATGCAGGAGCGCATCAAGGATGCGGACGTGCTGGCCCTGGTCTTCCCCGTCTACTGGTACAGCATGCCGGCCATCATGAAGGGCTTCATCGACCGGGTCATCTGCCGGGGCTTCGCTTACCACGCTGATGGCACCCCGGGGGCCCTGGCAGGGCGCCGGGTGGAGCTGGTCATGCTGACCGGCGGAGACAAGGAATGGTACCAGTCCAGCGGCATCGGCGAGGCCCTGGACAACCAGCTGCGCAGGCAGACCTTCCTCAAGTACTGCCAGGTCGCCCAGGTGGAGACCATCTATGTGGACAATCTGGACTCGGGCAACGATGACCAGCAGGCGCGGGAGGCCGCCGACCGGCACCTGGTGGCCCTGGCCTTGAAGGGTCGTCAGCTGGCCGCAGGCACCGAGCCCGGAGCTGGCCAGGACGCTCAGTGACGCTCAGCATCGGATTTGTCTTCGATGACACCCTGGACGTCTTTGACGGAGTCCAGCAGCACATTCTGACCCTGGGACGGGAGCTGGGCAGGCGGGGCCACAGGGTCCAGTACCTGGTCGGGCAGACCGCCCATCCGCCGGTTGACGGTGTCCACTCCCTGTCCCGCAACGTCATGGTCTCCTTTAACGGCAACAGGATGCGCATACCGCTGCCTGCGCCCAAGGCGCCCATCCGCCGGGTCCTGGAGGCCGGGCACTTCGACCTGCTGCACGTCCAGGCCCCCTACAGCCCCTTCCTGGCCGGGCGGGTCATCCGTGCCGCAAACCCGGCAACAGCCCTGGTGGCCACCTATCACATCGCCCCCACAGGGAGCCTGCAGCTGCTGGGCGGCCGGCTGCTGGGAATGATCAACCGCAGGACCCATAGGCGCATCGACAGGGTCATCGCGGTCTCGCCTGTGGCGGCCAGCTATGCCCGGCAGACTGCCGGCGTGCCCAGCAGGGTGGTGGCCAACCCCGTGGACGTGGCTGCCCTGCGCCGGGCCCGTCAGGCTGCTGGCGACCAGGAAGTGGCGCGCCTGCACGGCCAGGGGCCGCATTTGGTCTTTCTGGGACGGTTCGTGGCCCGCAAGGGGGCGGGGATCCTGCTTTCGGCCCTCCAGGCGGGGGAGCGGGCCGGCATTCTGCCCGAGGGCCTGCATGTGACCATGGCCGGCAAGGGCCCGCTGCTGGAGGACTGCCGTCGGAAGGCCGCCGCCCTGCGCACACCGGTGGCCTTCCCCGGATTTGTGGACGAGAAGGACAAGCCCGCCCTGCTGGCCTCCTCCGACCTGACCGTCTTTCCCTCCACCGGGGGCGAGTCCTTTGGCATCGTCCTGCTGGAGGCCATCGCCTCGGGCACGGCTCCGGTGCTGGCCGGGGACAATCCCGGCTACCGGTCCACCCTGATGGGCGACGAGCGGGCTCTGGTCCCTGTCGACTCGCCCAACACACCTGATCTGCTGGCCCGGCGAATCACCCAGGCTCTGGGGGACCCCTCCTGGAGGCGGAATGTGCGCCATGACCAGCTGGCGCTCTTGGACCGTTACGACGTGACCACGGTGGCCGATCAGGTGGAGGAGGTCTACCGGCAAGCCATCCAGGACCGCCGTCTCATGTAGGCTAGGTACATGTCATTCTTTGATTTCTTCGGTTCCATGTTCGACCCTGAGGGCGGTCCAGGCGGACCAGGCCGGCGTCGCAATGACGACGACCCGGTCATCCTGCATGTGCAGACCGATGGGGAGGGTCCCGGCCAAGGGGGCGGCAGCACGCCCCGTTTCCGCTTCGCCGGACCAGGTGACCCCCGGCTGACTTCCCGCAAGAAGGACAATAACGGACCTTCCAGGGGCATGCGGATTCTGGCTGTGGTTGTCGCTGTCGTCCTGGTCGTCTTCCTGCTCTTGTTCGGGCTCAGCCGCTTCATCACCGATGTCATGTGGTTCTCCCAGCTGGGGGCGGCACGGATTGTCTGGACCCAGCTGGGCATCAAGGTGGGCCTGTGGCTGGCCTACGCCCTGCTGCTGGCTGCGGTGACCCTGTTCTCGGCCTTCCTGGCCATCCGCAGCCGTCCCGATTCGCCTGACGGATCCACCATCAGGGTCAGGGGCGATCTGATCGAGGTCGGCAAGGGGGTCTCTTCACGCAAGGCGCTCAAGGTGGCCGCGGTGGTCTCCCTGGTCGTCGGTGTTTTCTTCGGTTTCCAGTTCAACGCCGACTGGAAGCAGGTGCTCCTGCTCTTCAACGCCCAGTCCTTCGGGGTGCGCGATCCTCAGTTCGGCTTGGATAACGGCTTCTATGTCTTCATCCTGCCCGGCCTGCGGCTGCTGGTCTCCTCCCTGCTGATGATGCTGCTGGCGGCCACGGTCTTCAGCCTGGTCACTAACTTCCTCATGGGCGGCATTCGACTGACCATGCCCGTGCAGGGCCGCGGTATTCTGGAGATGACCCGTGCCGCCCGTCGCCAGGTGGCCGTCTGGCTGGTCCTGTTCATGCTGGTCTGGGCCGGCGATACGGCCCTGGGCGTCTTCGGCAGGCTGACCGAGGAGGGCGATCGGATCACCGGCGCCTCCTACACTTCAGTCAAGGCGGCCATTCCCGTCACCCTGATCATGGCTGTGGTCATGGCTTTGCTAGGCATCATCCTGGCGGTCTGGATTCTGAGGTCGTCCACCCTGGAACCCGGCCGTGTCCATGCAGGATCGCTGGGTTCGGCCGTCAAACAGTGGCGGGTTCCCGTCCTGGCTGTAGCCGTCACCGTCGTCCTGTCCCTGCTGCTGACCGTTTTCTGGCCGGCGCTGGTCCAGCGCTTCCGGGTCAACCCCAATGCCCAGGAGATGGAGTCCGCCTACATCCAGCGCAACATCACCGCCACCGCCCAGGCCTATGGGCTGGACAGGCTGAAGACCGAGGCCTATGACGCCACCACCGAGGTCCAGTCGGGCGCCCTCTCCCGTGATGCCGAGACCACTGCGCAGATCCGCCTGCTGGATCCCCAGGTGGTTTCGCCCACCTTCCGTCAGCTGCAGCAGTCCAAGCAGTACTACACCTTCGAGGACACCCTGGCCGTCGACAAGTACGACATTGACGGAGTCAGCCAGGACACGGTCATCGGCGCTCGCGAGCTGGACCTGGAGGGCAACGACAACCGCAACTGGGTCAACGACCACACGGTCTTCACCCACGGCTACGGGATCGTGGCCGCCTACGGCAACAAGGTCACCCCGGACGGGCAGCCCGAGTTCTTCGAACAGGACATCCCCACCAAGGGCAAACTGACCGACAGCCAGCACTACGAGCCGAGGATCTACTTCTCGCCCAACGCGCCCGAGTACTCCATCGTCGGCGCGCCCCAGGGCTCCTCAGGCTGGGAGTTCGACTATCCCACCGGCTCCAAGGGAGCCACCAACACCTTCAAGGGCAACGGCGGCCCCTCGGTGGGCAACTTCCTGGCCCGGGTCCTCTACGCCATCCGCTTTGGATCCGACCAGATCCTCTTCTCGGACCGCGTCACCCCCGACTCGCAGATCCTCTACAACCGCTCGCCCAAGGAGCGCGTGGCCCAAATCGCCCCCTATCTGACCCTGGACGGTCGCGTCTACCCGGCTGTGGTGGATGGCCGGGTCAAGTGGATCGTCGACGGCTACACCACCTCTGACGCCTACCCCTACTCCCAGAAGGTGGACCTGGGTCCCATCACCCAGGACACGACCACCCTGAGCTCGGAGGCCGTCAAGGGACTGGGCTCCCAGAAGGCCAACTACATCCGCAACTCCGTCAAGGCTACGGTCGATGCCTACGACGGCTCGGTGGATCTGTATGCCTGGGATGTCAAGGATCCGGTGCTCAAGGCCTGGCAGAAGGTCTTCCCCGGCCAGTTCAAGCCCCTCTCGTCCATCTCGGGCGACCTGATGAGCCATATGCGCTACCCGGAGAGCCTGTTCAAGGTGCAGCGCCAGCTCCTTTCCCAGTACCACGTCAACTCGGCCAGCCAGTTCTTCTCCGGCGAGGACTTCTGGCAGACCCCCGTGGATCCGACCGGGAGCAGCAAGGAGCAGAAGGCCGGGGTCAAGCAGCCTCCCTACTATCTGACCCTGCAGACACCGGGGACTGACAAGCCCGCCTTCTCGCTGACCTCCACTTTCATCCCCGCCGGCACCTCCACCAGGGAGATTCTGACCGGGTTCCTGTCCGTGGATTCCGACGCCGGGTCCACCAAGGGGGTGATAGGCCCCGACTACGGGACCATCCGGCTGATGGAGCTGCCCAAGAATTCCAATGTGCCCGGCCCTGGGCAGGCGCAGAACAACTTCAACTCGGATGCTGCGGTCTCCACCGAGCTCAACCTGCTCCAGTCCGGGTCCACCAAGGTCAAACGCGGCAACCTGCTGACCCTGCCCATAGGCGGCGGTCTGATCTACATCCAGCCGGTCTACGTCCAGTCCAGCGGCGCCACCAGCTTCCCCCTGCTCAAGCGGGTTTTGGTGGCCTTCGGAGACAAGGTGTCGTCGTCCGCCACCCTGGATGCGGCTCTTGACAAGACCTTCCAGGGCAACTCGGGCGCATCGGCCGGCGATGCCGACAACACCGGACGCACCAAATCTGATGCTGATCAGAGCGAGCAATCCGGTAAGGCCCCGGATAAGACCGCCGGCTCTGGCGGGGCGTCGGCCACAGGGGGGCAGGCCCTGAAACAGGCCTTGGACAAGGCCAACCAGGCCATGAGCGACGGCGATGCCGCCCTGAAGAAGGGCGACTTCAGCGCCTACGGCGAGGCGCAGAACCGTCTGCGGGAAGCCCTCAAGGAGGCCTCCGACCAGGAGGGCGGCAACAAGTGAGCGCCACCCCGCGCATCCGGATCTGCCGCCGCGGGGACCTGGAGGCGGTCACCGCCATCTACAACCAGGCGGTCATGGATGGCGGTTCCACGGCGGATACGGCCCCGGTCAGCCTGGACCAGCGCCTGCAATGGTTACTGGCACATGATCCAGACCAGGGCCATCCGGTCCTGGTCCTGGAGCAGGAGGGCAGGGTGCTGGCCTTCGGCTCCCTGTCGGCCTACTACGACCGGCCCGGCTACCAGGAGACCTGCGAGCTGGGCTACTACGTGGACCGCGGCAGCCGTGGACGCGGCCTGGGAGCCCTGATGGTCCATTCCCTGCTGGAGCGCGCCCAGCAGGTGGGCATGCGTCTGGCCGTGGCCATCATCTTCGATGACAACTCGGCCTCCAAGGCCCTGCTGCACCGGTTCGGGTTCAGCCGCTTCGGCCTCCTGCCCCTGGCCGCCTGGGACCGGTTCGCCCTGCATGATGTCTCCTACTGGAGCCTGTCCCTTGAGCGAAACGGGGTCGGGGAGCCTGTGTAGAATCTCACCGTCCCGTTTGAGAGCAGGAGGTATCACCTACATGGCATCCGATTTCTGGCTGATGGCCGGACTGGGCAACCCGGGTGACGAGTACAAGGGCACCAGGCACAACATGGGCTTCATGTGCGCCGATCTGCTGGCCGAACGATGGTCGGTCAACCTGCGCGACCACAAGGGCCTGGCCCAGCTGGGCCGTGGCACCCTGGATCTTGACGGACGCCGCATACCCTTCTTCCTGGCCAAGCCGCTGACCTTCATGAACGACTCCGGCGATGCCCTGGCCTCCATCTGCTCTTACTACCACATACCTGTTGGCCGGGTTGTGGTCATCCATGACGATATGGACCTGGAGTTCGGCAGGATCAAGGTCAAGGCCGGCGGGTCCTCGGGCGGGCACAATGGCATTCGTTCCATCGACCGCTCCCTGGGCAGCAACGCCTACGCCCGGGTCCGCATGGGCGTGGGGCATGCCCGAGGAGGTCCTGACGCCCACCGGCGCACTGTGGATTGGGTTCTGGGCACCTTTGCCGGCGACCAGCGCAAGCGCCTGCCCGAGTTTTTGGCCGACGGCGCGGACGCCGCGGAAACCGTAATCATCAAGGGCCTCAGCCAGGCTCAGGAGCAGTTCAATGGTCGATGAGCATACCCAGAAGGCGGAGTCACAGGAATCGCTGAATGGATCCCTGCGTCCCCTCCTGGACGACCTGCAGGCAGACGCTGCCTTCACCAGATTGGTCCAAGGAGACTCCCAGCCTGCCGCCGACACCGACACCTCCCTCATGGTCCAGGCTCCCCAGGGCATCAGGCCAGCCCTGGCGGCCGCAGCTGCTGGACGTGCCCCAGTCGTCCTGGTGGTCCCCTCCGAGCGTGACGCCCAGGAGATGACCGGCGCCATCCGCTCCTGGTATGAGGGCGACCCGGGTGATGTGGCCCTGCTGCGCTCCTGGGAGACCCTGCCTCATGAACGGCTCTCGCCCCGGGCAGACACCGTGGCCTCACGGATGGCCGTCTTCAGGCGGCTGGCCCATCCGGTCCAGGACGACCCTGACTTCGGACCCATCCGCATCCTGGTCATGCCCGTGCGCTCCCTGTTGCAGCCCGTGGTCAAGGGCCTGCAGGATGTGGAGCCTCTGGTCTTTCTGCGCGGCCAGGAGCTGCCCCTGGACCAGGCGGTCGAAGCTCTGGTCCGCAACGCCTACACCCGGGTGGACCTGGTCATGGAGCGCGGCCAATTTGCTGTCCGAGGTGGCATCCTGGATGTCTTTGTCCCCACCATGGCCCACCCGGTGCGCATCGAGTTCTTCGGCGACGAGGTGGACACCATCCGCAGCTTCCACGCCTCCGACCAGCGCACCTACGGTCCCGACCTGGACCGGATATGGGCGCCGCCCTGCCGCGAGCTGCAGCTGACCGACCAGGTCCGCGCCCGCGCACGTTCCCTGATCGGGAACATTCCCAACGCCGATGACATGCTGGAGTCCATCGCCCAGGCCATTCCTGTAGAAGGCATGGAATCCCTCCTGCCTGCCCTGGTCGACGACCTGGTGCCGGTAGGGTCCATGCTGCCTGAGGGCGCTCTGATTCTGCTGTCGGAGCCGCAGCTGCTGGCTCGCTCCGCTCAGGACCTGGTCAAGACCGCCAACGAGTTCTTGGCCGCCAGCTGGCATGTGGCAGCCTCCGGGCAGGGTTCGGGCGCGCCTATCAGCTTCGACAGGGCCAGTTTCCTGGACTACGACGAGGTCATCTCATCCCTGGAGTACCGCAAAGGGGAGGTCTGGAAGCTGACCGACTTGTCGGTGGACCCGGACCGGGAGGGGACCGAGCGTCTGGATGCCCTGGCCCCGGACCAGTATCGCGGCGACGAGGATCGGGCCGCCTCGGGCATCGCCTCCCTGCTGGAGCGCGGCGACCGGGTGGTGGTGACCGCTCCGGCCCAGGGAACCCTGAGCCGTCTGCGCCGGGCCGTGCAGACCACTGGTGTTGTCGGGGTGGAGTACCACCGTTCCCTGGCCGTGGACGGCTTCGTGGACCAGTCCGCCCATCTGGCCCTGCTGACCGAGCGGGACCTGACCGGGCGCACCAGCGTGGCCGCAGGCAGCAAGACCTCCAACCGCCGGCGCAAGGCCATCGATCTGGACGAGCTCAAACCCGGCGACTACGTGGTCCACGACCAGCACGGCATCGGCCGCTTCCTGGGCATGCGCCAGCGCAGCGTGGGCGTGGGCCCCAGCAAGGGCAGCCGGGAGTACCTGGTTCTGGAGTACGCACCCTCCAAACGCAACGCCCCGCCAGACAAGCTCTTCGTGCCGGCCGACCAGCTGGACCAGGTCAGCCGCTACATCGGCGCCGAGATCCCCAGGCTCAACAAGCTGGGCGGATCCGACTGGTCGGCCACCAAGGCCAAGGCCCGCAAGCACGTCCACAAGATCGCCCAGGGCCTGGTCAAGCTCTACTCGGCCCGGCAGCGCACCAAGGGCTTCGCCTTCAGCCCCGACACCCCCTGGCAGAAGGAGCTGGAGGATGCCTTCCCCTACCAGGAGACCCCCGACCAGCTGACCGCCATCGACGAGGTCAAGGCCGACATGGAGAAGCCGGTGCCCATGGACCGCCTGATCTGCGGGGATGTGGGCTTCGGCAAGACCGAAATAGCCATCCGCGCCGCTTTCAAGGCCGTTCAGGACGGCAAGCAGGTGGTGGTCCTGGTGCCCACGACCCTGCTGGTCCAGCAGCACTATCAGACCTTCACCGAGCGGTTCGAGGGCTTTCCGGTGGACGTGGCCGCCATGAGCCGCTTCCAGACCGCCAAGGAGAACCAGGCCACCATGGAGGGCCTGGCCAGCGGGGCCGTGGACGTGGTCATCGGCACCCACAAGCTGCTCAACCCGCGCATCCGCTTCAAGGATCTGGGCCTGATGATCGTGGACGAGGAGCAGCGCTTCGGTGTGGAGGCCAAGGAGACCCTCAAGGCCATGCGGACCAATGTGGACGTCCTGTCCCTGTCGGCCACGCCCATTCCGCGCACCCTGGAGATGGCGGTGACCGGCATCCGGGAGATGTCCACCCTGGCCACGCCCCCCGAGGACCGTCTGCCGGTGCTGACCTATGTGGGCGCCTACGAGGACGCCCAGGTGACGGCGGCCATTCGCCGAGAACTCCTGCGCGGGGGGCAGATCTTCTACATCCACAACCGGGTGGAGGACATCGGCAAGGTCTCGGCCAAGGTGCAGACGCTGGTCCCCGAGGCCAAGGTGGGCGTGGCCCACGGCAAGATGGGGGAGAAGCAGCTGGACGGGGTCATCCGCGACTTCTGGCACCGGGACATCGATGTGCTGGTCTGCACGACCATCGTCGAGACCGGCCTGGATATCCCCAACGCCAACACGCTGATCGTGGACCGGGCCGACCGCTTCGGGCTCTCCCAGCTCCACCAGCTGCGCGGCCGGGTGGGACGCGGCCGGGAGCGCGCCTACGCCTACTTCCTCTACGACCCCAGCAAGCCCATGACCCAGACCGCCCACGACAGGCTGGCCACCATCGCCCAGAACACGGCCCTGGGGTCCGGCTACGACGTGGCCATGAAGGACCTGGAGCTGCGCGGCACCGGCAACCTGCTGGGCGACGAGCAGTCCGGCCACATCGAGGGGGTCGGCTTCGACCTTTACGTGCGCATGGTCTCCGAGGCGGTGGAAGAGTACAAGGAGCCCGGGCGGACCGAGCCGGTCACCGTCAGCATCGACCTGCCCCTGGAGGCCTCCATTCCGGTGGACTACATCGACTCGGACAAGCTGCGTCTGGAGGCCTACCGCAAGCTGGCCTCGGCCCGAAACGAGCAGGATCTGCGCGACCTGCACGAGGAGCTGACCGACCGATACGGACGTCCGCCCGTCCAGTTCGACACCCTCTTCGCGGTGGCCAGGCTGCGGGCCAAGGCTCGCTCCCTGGGCATTTCGGAGATCGCCTCCCAGGGTTCCCGGGTGCGGATCAGGCCCGTGACCATGCCCGACTCCCTGCAGGCCAGGATCGCACGAATATACAAGGGCAGCCAGTACCGCCCGGTGACGCAGACCCTGCTGATCCCGGCGCCCTTCGCGGGCTCCCTGGGATCGGGGCCCATGGATTCGTCGGCCATGACCGCCTGGGTGGACACCCTGCTGGACGACCTGGCCTGGGGGCTGCCCAAGTCCTCGGGCGATGGCACGCCAGCGGGTCCCGCCCCCGTCCAACAAAACTAGTATCCTGTAAGAGACATCACAACAACTTATTGAAGGAGCAGTTGTGGCAGCAATTGAAAGCGTGTTCGCGCGCGAAATTCTTGATTCCCGTGGCAACCCGACCGTCGAGGTCGTTCTGCAGACCGAGGACGGCGCCGAGGGGCGTGGTCTGGTTCCCTCCGGTGCCTCCACCGGCGAGGCCGAGGCCTGGGAACGTAGGGATGGCGACAAGAAGCGCTATCAGGGCAAGGGTGTGCTGGACGCCGTCAAGGCGGTCAATGAGACCATCGCTCCCAATGTCATCGGCATGGACGCCACCGATCAGCGCGCCCTGGACGAGACCATGATTGACCTGGACGGAACCCCCAACAAGGGCAAGCTGGGCGCCAACGCCATCCTGGGCGTCTCCCTGGCTGCGCTCTATGCGGCTGCCGAGTCCGCCGAACTGCCTCTCTACCGTTACCTGGGCGGCACCAACGGCCATATCCTGCCTGTGCCCAACATGAACATCATGAACGGCGGCGCCCACGCTGACTTCGCCACCGACATCCAGGAGTACATGATCTCCCCCTACGGCTTCGACTCCTACCGGGAGGCCCTGCGCGCCGGCGTCGAGGTCTACCACACCCTCAAGGGCATCCTGAAGAAGGACGGCCACGAGACCGGCCTGGGCGACGAGGGCGGCTTTGCCCCCAAGATGAAGTCCAACGAGGACTCCCTGAAGTACATCGTCGACGCCATTGAAGCCGCCGGCTACGAGCCCGGCAAGCAGATCGGCCTCTGCCTGGACGTGGCCTCCTCGGAGTTCTACAACAAGGACACCGACAAGTACCACTTCGACGGCGAGGACCGCGACGCCGACTACATGCTGGACTACTACCAGGGCCTGGTCGAGCGCTACCCGCTGGTCTCCATCGAGGATCCCTTCGCTGAGGAGGACTGGGGCGCCTGGCAGAAGATCACCGCCGCCATGGGCGACCGCCTGCAGTTCGTGGGCGACGACCTGCTGGTGACCAACCCCAAGAGGCTGCAGAAGGGCATCGACCTGAAGGCCGCCAACTCCCTGCTGGTCAAGCTCAACCAGATCGGCACCGTGACCGAGACCCTGGACGCCATCGAGCTGGCCACCGCCAACGGGTTCACCTCCATGGTTTCCCACCGTTCCGGCGAGACCTCCGACACCACCATCGCCGACCTGGCCGTGGCCAAGAACACCCGCCAGATCAAGACCGGCGCTCCGGCCCGTGGCGAGCGCATCGCCAAGTACAACCGACTGCTGGAGATCGAGGAGGAGCTGGGCTCCACCGCCGAGTACGCCGGCTACAGCGCCTTCAAGGCCTGCAAGAAGTACACCAAGTAAGGTCTTGCCAGCCGGGTCCTAGCCCCTGCAGGTTTTGACCCGACGGTGAGTCTTTCACCCGTGGCGGTCCGCGTCGGCTGCCGCGGGTATTTTTATGGGTATGGCCAAGAACAAACGTGACGGCGCCAACCGGCGGACAGGCAGGCGGTCGTCGGGACCCATCACCTTCTTTGTGGCGGTCATCATCGTGGCCCTTGGGCTGATTCAGCTGGTCTCCACCTTTCACGCCTACGCCATCAATCTTTCCGAGCTCAACGGCCTGCGCAACCAGCAGGCCCAGCTTGTCGAGCACAAGCGTGACCTGGAGAACCAGATCCGGCGCTGGGACGACAAGGCCTATGTGACCGCCCAGGCCCGGGATCGGCTGGGATTCGTCTTCCCTGACGAGGAGGCCATCCGGGTCCTGCACCCGGAGGCGGTCACGGGCGGCAAGGACAAGGACCAGGCCGGAAGCAAGGGGGTCCGGGCCCCCAGGAAGAACTCCCTGCCCTGGTATCAGGAGATGGCCTATTCCTTCGCCAAGGCCGACCAGGATCCTGCTGCCGACAGAAGCAAGGGGGAGTCCAGTCCGACCGGCTCTGCCAGTCCGTCTGGTTCAAGCAGTCCAGGCGGTTCTGATGGCCCCTCTCCATCCGAGGGCGGGGGAGCGCAGTGACCTCCGACTATGAACTTAGCAGCAGGAAACAATCAGGGAAGATGAGGACAGCGTGATCAAGGCCCAGGAAAGGCCCCAGGCAGCAGTGGAATCTCAAGCCGCAGACAAGGGCCGGGTCGAGCCTAGAGCCACCAGCCTGGTTACCGACCGGGATCTGGCGGCGGTCAAAGACCGTATCCAGGAGCTTCTGGCGACCCCGGCTACGCCGGAGCAGACAGCCGTCGTGAACCGGCAGCTGGGCCGCTATCCGCGGGGCATGGTGGCCGTGGGCGCCCGCTGCGTCTGCGGCAATCCGCTGGCTGTGGTCACCCGGCCTCAGCTGGAAGACGGCACACCCTTTCCGACCACCTGCTATCTGACCAGCCCCGAGGCCGTCAAGGCCGTCTCCCGGCTGGAGGCCGACGGGGTCATGGCCGACTGGAATGCCGAGCTTGGTTCGGATCCGGACCTGGCCAGCGCCTACCGCAGGGCCCACGAGCTCTATCTGGCCTTCCGTTCCGCCCTGGCCCAGCGGCTGGGCGACGACGAGGGGCACATCGCCGGAATCTCGGCCGGCGGCATGCCCAAGAGGGTCAAGTGCCTGCATGCTCTGACCGCCCAGTCTCTGGTGATGGGTCCAGGGGTCAATCCTCTGGGTGACCGGGTCCTGGATCTGGTAGGCCAGGTGTTCGACCCACAGGTCTGCAGGTGCGCCCAACCTTGGACTGAGGCATCACGGCAGGCGAACCAGCAGGAAAACCAATGAAGGGGGCTTCCATGGATCAGGTTACGGTGGCGGGCGTGGACTGCGGCACCAACTCCATACGTCTGCTGATAGCCCAGGTGGACCGACAGGGGCTCCACCCGGTGGCTCCCAGGCTGATGCGCGTCATCCGGCTGGGGGAGGGTGTGGACCGCAACCACCGCTTTTCCGATCAGGCTCTGGAGCGCGCCTTTGAGGCCTGCCGGCTCTTCGCCCAGCAGCTGCAGGAACACCCGGTGGATGGCCTGCGCTTTGTGGCCACTTCGGCCACCAGGGACGCTGACAACCGAGAAAGTTTCGAAGAGGGGGTGCGCTCCATCCTGGGGGTTGCGCCCGAGGTCATCAGCGGCTCCCAGGAGGCCTCGCTGAGTTTTCTGGGCGCGGTCAGCGTGCTGGAGCAGCGGGGCAGCGCCGACATGCCTCCTGCGCCCTACCTGGTGGTCGACCTGGGTGGCGGCTCCACCGAGCTGGTCCTGGGCGGGGACGGGAGCGATCTGCCTGTGGACCAGGTCAGGGCATCCTACTCCATGAACATCGGCTCCGTGCGGATGACCGAGCGCCATCTGCTGGGCGATCCGCCCACCCAGGAGCAGATCGATCAGGCGCTGGAGGATGTTGACGGCTGGATCGACCGGGCCTTCGAACAGGTTCCCGTAGCCGGGGTAGGCAGCCTGATCGGGGTCTCCGGCACGGTCACCACCATGAGCGCCCTGGCCCTGGGATGCGAGGTCTACGATCGCCATGCCGTCGATGGCCGGTCCATTGCGGTCGATGCGGCCCGCCGGGTTGACGACCGGGTGCTGAACATGAGCCGGCAGGAGCGCAGGGAACTCAAGGCCATCCATCCCGGCCGTGTGGATGTGATCGGCGGCGGCGCCCTGATCTGGAGCCGTCTGCTGGAGCGTCTGGGCCAGGCCAGTCCCAGTGCGCTGGCTTCGGGAACCTATGTGGCCAGCGAGCACGGCCTTCTGGATGGCCTGGTCCTGGACTACGGTCGGACCCTCCTGCGCGAATGATATACTAAGGCGTTATGGGTTACGGCCCCGGTGGCGAAATGGTATACGCATCGGACTTAAAATCCGCCGCCTTCACCGGCTTGTGGGTTCGATTCCCACCCGGGGCACCAAGGCCTCATCGGCTTGGACGGCAGTGTCGCAACTTGTCACCCGGCCGACGAACCGATACTCTGGTACGCAAGAAAACCAAAGGAGTTGTCATGAGTGACCAATCCATGCCCGAGGTGAACGCCGAATTCGGCGCCACGCCGACCATAACCTTCCATGGTCCGGCGCCCAGCGGGCTGCGCGCCGTGGAGCTGGTCGAGGGGGACGGGCCGGTCGTCCGCAAGGGCGATACCGTCACCGTCAACTATCACGGCGTCGTCTGGGGTTCGGATCAGGTCTTCGACTCCAGCTTCCAGCGCCATCAGCCGGCCAGCTTCGGCATTGGCGTGGGGCAGGTCATTCGCGGCTGGGACCAGACGGTGCCCGGTCACAACGTGGGGTCCAGGTTGGTGGTCTCCATTCCGCCGGAGTATGGATATGGTCGTCAGGGGATGCCCCAGGCGGGCATCGGCGGCGACGATACCCTGGTTTTCGTGATCGACATCATATCGACACGGTAGGCAAGGGTCTGCAGGCGCCGGTGAGGGCCGGCGCCTTTTTCATACCCTTGACTTTCTAGTTCAGGTCGGGCCACGAGACAAGCGCATCAAACAAGGAGGAATCACATGGCTGAGGAAAAGACGATTCTGCTGACACAGGCCGCTTACGACAAGCTGAAGGAGGAGCTCGATCACCGTCAGGGCGAGTACCGCGACGAGATCACCGAACGCATCGCGGCGGCTCGTGCCGAGGGCGATCTGAGCGAGAACGGCGGCTACCAGGCTGCCCGCGAGGAGCAGGGCAAGAACGAGGGACGGATCAACGAGCTGATCGTCAAGCTGCGCAACGCCAAGATCCTCAAGGCCCCCAAGGCGGGCACGGTGGGCAACGGCTCCCTGGTGACCCTGACCATGGCCGGCAATGAAATGGTCTATGTGCTGGGCTCCAGGGATCTGACCGTGGCCACCGACTACGACGTCATCAGCCCCGAGTCGCCCATCGGCGCGGCCCTCATGGGCGCCAAGAAGGGCCAGACCGTGACCTACAAGGCACCCAACGGCAAGGACATCTCGGTCACCGTCAAGGATGCCCAGCCCCTCAAGTAGCGGGACGACCCCTCACCGTCCCGGCCCGGCCTGAATGAAGCCGCTCCCCGCCATGGTCGACGGAGAGCTGCTTTTTCTCTGGGTCACCGCTCTCTGGGTCATCGCTTGATTCGTAAGGTCGGCCGGTGGCTTGTGCTGGATGGTGCTCGATGAACAGACCGCCAGGTTGGCGATTTGTTCAGCGCAGGTTGCAGACCACGAGGTAGATGGCCACGATGTGGCAGGCGTAGCCGATGACCGTGCCGCAGTGGAAGATCTCATGGAAGCCGAATACCCGCGGCCAGGGATCCGGCCGGCGCAGACCGTAGACAATCGCCCCAAGGATGTAGGCCAGGCCGCCGGCCACGATCAGCCACACCACCGGCGGACCGGCCATGGGGGAGTCCCAGAAGAGCTTCAGGAAGCCCACGCCCGAGACTCCGAAGACCACGTAGACCAGGGTGTAGAGCCAGCGGGGAGCCTCGATCCAGAAGACGTGGACGATCATGGCCACCAGGCTGGCCCCCCACATGCCCAGGATGATGATCCGCCGCCAGAAGGGGTCCAGGGCGAAGGAAATGGGCGTGTAGGTGCCGGCGATGAGCAGGAAGATGTTGACATGGTCCAGGCGGCGCAGCACGTCCGTGGTCCCCGGGGTCCAGTCGCCCAGATGGTAGAGGGCGGAGTTGCCGAAGAGGGCCAGTGAGGCGACCATGAAGACCGCGCAGGCCAGCTTGAGCCCAGTGCCGTGGGCCAGGCAGATCAGCACGATGCCGGCGGCCAGGGCCAGGGGGGCGGCCACGGCGTGGATCCAGCCACGCAAGAGGGGCTTGGGACGGCCGTGGACATCCAGGCGGACCTTGCGCTCGATCTCCATGTCGGGGATGCCCTCGATTCGTGAGGCCTTGATCTCAGCCTTGGCCATGATCCGCGCAGCCTTGGCCTTGGCCTTGGCACGCACCGCGTCGGCTCTGGCCTGCAGATGGGCCTCGTGGGCCACCTCCGCATCCCGGCGAAGGTAGGTCAGCTCCTGACGGCGCTGCTGACGACGGCGTTCGAGATCGGGATCGACCTCCTGATCCTCGGACGGTCTGCCGTCCTCGCTGGTCCTGGTTGCCATGGCCCTCCCTTGGCCCCTTGACTGGTCCGGGCCTGTGGGTCCGGTCGCCGGGGCGAAACATCCGTCAACCACCCTACCCCAGACCTGCGCATTGGGCGCGCATGTCATCATCGCCCTTGGCATGACCCGCCTGTCTGCTTCCGAGGGCCCTTTGTATGATGGGGGGCATGGCTGATTTTTCCGAGATTCTGGCATCCTGCGACGACTGCAATGAGGAGGACCGTGAGTGGCTCCACCACCTGGTGGCCGACTGGCAGGTCATCGCCGATCTGAGCTTTGCGGACCTGCTGCTCCTGCTGCGCACCGGCGAGGGGGAGTTCACCGTGGCCGAACAGTGCCGGCCCTCCACGGTCATGTCCCTGCGCACCGAAGACGTGGTGGGGGAGCACTTCCCGGCTGACCGCCGCGAGGAACTGGAGGCGGCCATGCAGTCCAAGGGGGTGCTGCGGTCCAACAAGCTGCGCACCATAGGCCGCGCCACGGTCTGCGACGTCTATGCCCCCATCCGTCACCAGGGCAGGACCCTGGGTCTGGTGGTCCGCGAGACCAACATGGCCACCCGCGAGTCCAACGGCCGTTACGAGAGCGAGAGCATCAACGCGGGCAAGGAGCTCTTCGAGATGATCACCCGCGGCGAGTTTCCCTACGCGGATTCAGTGCTCAACCAGCGGCACAACGCCAGGGTGGCCGACGGCTTCTTCGTGCTGACGTCAAGCGGCGTAGTGCGGTACGCCTCGCCTAACGCCATCAGCTGCTTCCGCAGGCTGGGCTCAGTGGAGACCATGATCGGCCAGTACCTGAGCGAGATCGGCACCTCCCTGCTCAAGGAAAACGATCCCGTGCCCGACTCCCTGCCGCTGGTCCTGTCGGGCAAGGCGGCCGTGGACTCGGAGCTGGACGCCAACGGGTCGGCCGTCTCCATGCGCTCCCTGCCCCTCTATGGCAAACAGGGCCGGATCGGCGCCATCGTGCTCTGCCGGGATGTGACCGAACTGCGCCGCCGGGAGAAGGAGCTGCAGACCAAGGATGCCACCATCTCCGAGATCCACCACCGGGTCAAGAACAACCTTCAGGCCGTGTCGGCCCTGCTGCGGCTGCAGGCCAGGCGCACCAAGTCCGACGAGGTCCGCAAGGAGCTGGAAGAAGCCCAGCGACGCGTCCAGACCATCGCCGTGGTTCACGAGGGCCTCAGCCAGACCGCCGACGAGATTGTGGACTTCGACAAGGTGATCGCCAACCTGCTCAAGATGAGCGTGGACCTGGCCACCACCAGCGACCAGCACATCACCATCTCCTACGTGGGCAAGTTCGGGATGATGCCCGCCCAGGATGCCACACCCCTGTCCCTGGTGCTGACCGAACTGGTCAACAACGCTGTCGAACACGGCTTCGAGGGCCGTGACGAAGGGCATATCACCATATCAGTGGGCCGGGGCGGCAACAACCTCAATGTGGTGGTCGAGGATGACGGCAACGGCTACAGCACCGAGTCGGATCAGGGCCAGGCTCGTTCCACCGGGTCCGGTCTGGGCACGCAGATCATCAACACCTTCGTCACCAACGACTTCGGCGGCACGGTCAAGTGGGAGCCCCGCCGGGATGGCGGCACCCGGGTGGTCATCAACATCAAGCTGCGCGTGGCCCAGGACGTGTGATGCCTGGCGCCTTTTAGGAAAAGAGAGGGGCGACGGCATCAAGCCATCGCCCCTCTCCTGTTTTGCGCAATCGGGAAGATATCAGGACTGCATCTGCATGGCCTGGGACCTGCGCGCACGCATGGCCCTGCGCTTGAGAGCCCTGCGTTCGTCCTCGCTCAGTCCGCCCCAGACGCCGTAATCCTGGTTGGTGTCCAGCGCGCACTTCAGACAGGCGTCAATGACCTTGCAGGTCCTGCAGACAGCCTTGGCCTCCTCGATCTGCTGATAGGCTGCACCGGTGTTGCCGACGGGGAAGAACAGCTCAGGGTCCTTGTCACGGCAAGCAGCCTTGGCGCGCCAATCAAACGCATTACTCATCTACCTAAGCCTCCAAGAAGTTTTTATCGATGCTTTTATCACTACCCTATGCAAGATAAGCACGATGAGTGACTTTTTTCAAGGGTTCATTTGTTTTACGGCTAAAGAGAACACCTGTAGCGGAATGGCGAGACCCGCTTCCAGAACCAGACACCGTCCGGGAATGGCGCTGGCCCGGGTGGGGAGGGCGGCCAGCTGATCGGCGGGGATGCCAGCTGCCAGATCGGCCCCCCGTTCACCGCAGGGAAACACCAGACGACGGCTGAAACGCTCTGGTCTGCGCAGGGCGCTGGCCGTCTCCACGGCCAGGATCACAGAGGTTCCCTCCTGTCCCAGAGCCTCCTGTAGAAGAGGGGCCAGAGGATCCCGACAAAGCGGGTCCAGCAGATCCTGGGCGTCGTCAAGAATCCAGACCAATGCACGGCTGCCATCCTGGCGGCCATGAGGCGGTGGCGGCACCGTGGCGGGAAAGTCCCGACTGCTGTAGCCGTGACCTGTTCGACGCGTGATGCGCAGGTCGAAGCTAGGCTCTGGTCGGGCCCCTGGCTTCATCAGGGTGAGCAGGGAACGAGCCAGCAGCGCCAGCAGGGTGCTCTTGCCCCGACCTCGAGGTCCGATCAGGGCCGTATGACCGCTGAGCGGGAGGCGATAGAGATGGAGCAGGACCCCGTCGTCCATGTGTCCCAGAGGTATCTGAGGCCGTCCCGATCGCCAGAGGACCTGCCCGCAGGCCGGATCATGCTCTGGCAGGGGAGGGGAGAAGAGCGGCGCCGGCGGTCGGCTGCCGCAAAAGCGACTGGCCTTGACGATCTGGCCTACCAGGCCCTGCGGGTCGGCTGCAGGGCAGGTGCGGAAGGCCTGGGGGCCCCGGCCCTGCTCCAGGAAGCCCAGACCTGGACAGGCAGGGTCGATCGTCGTGGCACAGGAGGAGCCCAGCAGCTCCCTGGACTGCAGGGGGTCCCGCACTCGCAGACAGATGCCCAGGTTCATGTTGGCACGCATCTGGGCGCTGACCTGCCCCATGGTCTGCTGGGTGCAGGCCACCAGGTTCATGCCCAGGGATCTGCCCTGAGAGGCCAGAGAGGTCAGTCTGTCCAGGTAGTCAGGCAGGAGTTGGCGCAGGGCCTGGAACTCGTCAATGACCACCACTAGGCGCGCTGGGGGATCAGCCATGCGTGCAGTGTCCTCAACCCCTGCTCTGGCGACCAGGCGCTGGCGGCGCTCCAACTCCCGCTGAAGGCCGTTCAGCGCGCGTACGGCCCGGTCTAGATCCAGGTTGGTCACGCAGCCCACGGTGTGCGGCAGTCGGGCCAACAGGCCGAAGCCGGCACCGCCCTTGAAGTCCAGCAGGACCAGATTGAGCCGGTCTGGCGGCTGACTGGCGGCCAGGGCCAGACACCAGGTCTGCAGAAAGACCGACTTGCCCGAACCTGTGGTGCCTGCCACCAAGGCGTGTGGTCCGTCGCGGGGCAGATCGATGACCAGCGGGCCATGGTCAGGCCGAATGCCGATGACTGCCGGTGCCGACCTTCCTGATGCGGCAAGCCATGCGCGGACGATGCCCTGCCAGGGCAGACCTTGCGATCCCGAAGGCCCTGATTCCAAGAGCCGGGACTCCAGCTGAGGGCCGGGGTCAGAGGCCAGTCCAGCCAGGTCCTGCAAGGTCTCGTTCTCCGTAGTCATCGATAGGGATGCACGATCCGATACTGTGCCGTATGCCGATTGAGCGCCTGCCGGCGGAGCGGACGATGACCGGCGATGCATTCGCAGCAGGCTCAGAAGCACCATGGCCAGGGTGCCCGTCAAGCTGGGCAGCAGCAGGAGGAGGAGCATCCAGCGGCCTTGGCCGACCACGTACCAGATCATGCCCGCCTGGGCCAGGGCTGGAGCCGTCTGCGCAACCAGGGTCAAAATAACCTGGGCGCTTCCCCTTTTGGCCTTTCCCTCTTTGGTGCCAGCAGAGTGCCGATCGCCGCATGCAGCCTCGCTCGGGACTGTCGTCCCGGCTGCTGGCAGTGGAAATACAGTTGCTGATGAATTGGCCTTGATCATGCCTTCAGCATGAGCTGCCCGACACAGGAGCGCTGGAGCAAGCCTGACATGTGGTCAAATGTGGACGGGATTGATGGTGTGCGCAAAGCGGGCGCTACATGCCGCCGACAGTTCCAGCGGCATGACTGCCCTGGGCCAGCTGGTTGAACAGGTCGGTGTTGCGGGCTTGATCCAGCAGGACGGTGGAACCGATGCCCCCGCCCGGATAGTAGTCGGGGTCTGTCCAGTAGACGCTTCCGGTGACCCCATTGCTGCTGCTGGCGCTGCGGAAGGCCAGGACCATGCGCACAAGGTCTATGGGGTTGGCCCGCTCATCCACCACCAGGGCATCCAGACCTGCCGAAAGGACCTTGCCGGCCCTGGACGGATTGAGCATGACCGAAGGCTGCAGGGCCTTGGCGCTGATGGCCGAGATGGCCTGGCGCTGGCGTTCGGCACGCCCAAAGTCTCCCTTGGGATCCGAGTAGCGCATGCGCGTGAAGGCCAGGGCCATGCCGCCGTCAGCCTGATGGCAGCCGCGGGACCATACCATGCCTGAGTTGGGGTCGTTGACGTCTGCGTCGTAGCAAAGCCTGACACCCCCCAGGGCGTCGACCACCTTGCTGAGGCCTCCGAAACGGATCAGGGCCACATGATCGACCTTATGGCCGGTGATGTCCTCGATCTGGCCGGTCAGGGCCCGGTAGCCCGATGTGTAGGCCACGGCGTTGATCTTCATGTAATCCCCGTCCTGCTTGACCAGGGAGTCGCGGGGGACCGAAATCAGGGAGGCGGCTCCGTGGCGGGGCTTGGTCAACACCAGGATGGTGTCGGTGCGGAAGCCGGTGATGCTGGCATCCTGTCCGGCCCCCGGAGAACCGTCGCGCTGGTCCGATCCCAGCAGGAGCCAGGTGGTGGCTTCTGAGCCAGGGGTATCGGTCAGCATTTTGTCGCGGGTGAGCTTGCCATTGATCCAGAACCATCCTCCACCTGCCAGTACAACCAGTGCCAGCAGCAGAACCAGCAGCAGAATGGCCGCGAACCTGCGCAATGGGTGTCTGCGGACGAGGGCAGTGCCGTTGCGCACGTTGCAGTGATTGATGTTGCTCCGGTCGTTTGCAACAGGTGCCGCTGCAGCCGCCGGTCTGGGTGTGGTTTTCGAGGAGCCGCTGGTGCGTCTGGCCTTCTGGTGCCCGGCCCTGGAGGAGGGGGAGAAGCTGGGAGGCGTCTGGCTGCGACTGTGTCTAGCCTCGGTGCCTGGAGATCTGGGGTCGGCCGCCGGACGGTGATGCCCGGAGGGCATGAAGCTAGGAGGCTCCTGCCCTTGTCCGCCTTGGTCTGATCCAGTCCGCATACCCTTAACCTCCGTAGCTTTGGCCGACTAGGTCAGCAATAGCATGCCTGAACGACCCTAGGGGGTTCAATCGGCTATCTCTGCGCCGGAACCGCACAGACCGTAGCAAACAGATAGCGGTCCGCCATGCCGATGTACTGTCCGGTATTCGCATCCTTGATGGTTCCGTCGTCCGGATCGACGGTCCCGCCCGTGTTCGGATCGATCAGGGTCTTGTCGGGCATGGTGATCAGTCCGGTGCGTGGATCGGGCTTGGGCGCAGCGGCGGCGGATGCGGAGGGGGATTGGGTGCCGTCCCCTGTGTCAGAGCCGTTGCCCGCTGTCTGAGCGGCATCCTGGGCATCCTGACCATTGCCGGCCTGGCTGCCTGATGAGGATGCCGACTCTGCAGCCTCATTGGCCTGGGTCAAAGGCTTGCCCTCTCGCAGCAGATGCCAGATGGTTTCGGCCTCGTCCGTCCATACCACCCGGTTGCTGTCCTGGGACCATTCTTCGACAGGTATGGTTCGGGCGTAGATATGGGTGGTGTCTATATGCTTGAGCGAATTGCCCAGGCCCAGCAGGGTCTGGAAGCTGCCCAGCCCCTCGCTCAGCTGCAGGGTGGACATGGAGGTGGTGGCCAGACGGTAGGCCTTGGGCAGATCGGAATAGATGTTGACGGCCTTGGCCTCGTTGACCAGGCTCTTGATCAGGTACTGCTGGCGGGTGGTGCGCATGATATCCGACCCGTCGGCGCCGGTTCCGTGGCGCATGCGAGCGTACTCGGTGGCCTGGGTTCCGTCCAGATGCTGCAGGCCGCGCTTCAGGTTGATGCCGGTGTAGCCGTCCCAGGTGTCCTTGGGGATGCACACGTCGACCCCGCCCAGGGCGTCGATGATGGACTTGAGGCCGTTGAAGTCAGCCACCACAAACTGCTGGATGTCCAGGCCGGTCAGGGAGCGGACCGCCGCCATGGAGCAGCTGGCGGCCGAATTCGCATCGCCGCCCTGGTTGTAGCCCTCGGCGAAGATGGAGTTGAACATGACCTGGCGGCGGGCCGGGATGGTCTCCCCCTTGCTGGTGGTGCAGGCCGGGGCGTTCACGATGGAGTCCCTGGGAATGGAGACCACATTCACATAGGAGCGGTCGGCGGCGATCTGGACCACCATGGCCGTGTCCGACTGGTGGTTCTCCTCCAGGCCGTCGCCGCTGCCGCCCACCTCGGCATTGCCCTTGCCGTCGCGGGTGTCTTGGCCCAGCACCAGGACGTTCAGGGTTTTGCCCTTGTAGATGTCCTCCGGGGCCTTGTGGGTTTGAGCTAGGCTGACGGGCTCGAGCACGTGCATGTGACCGTTGATGTCGGTCCAGAAGGCCGCCACCGTCGAGGCCACGAAACAAAGAACGAAGGTAAGGGCCAGACAGATGCCCGTGCGCAGACGGTGGCTGCTGCGGAACCCGTCGCTGTGCTGGGGCTTGCCGTTCCTGCCCGCCTTGATGTTGGGCAGACCCATCTTTCTGGTTGGGGACGTCAATGGTATGCCTTCCTCATCGGCTGTCGCTGTAGGGGTCATTCCGGCGGGAAGAACCGGGATGGCGGCGAAGCGTGCTTGAACCAGTCATAGTATAGTCTGACCCCCATCCGCAGCTCCTCTTCGGGCGATATGGCTCCCTGCATGTGTTGCTCAGTTGCGCTGGCAGATATTTAGGGGTTGACAGATGACCCCTGCAGCAGCTGTAATGAAAGTGTGTAAACACACTAGGGACTGGGGGGTCGCTATGAGTGGATTTGTTGACACTCGGTATAGCAGTACAACTAAAAACAGGCTGACGCCGCTGATGCAGTGGTTCGAAGTCAACGTCGGACCATCCTGGCGAAGCGAGGCGCTCTGTGCGCAGACCGATCCGGAAGCGTTCTTCCCGGGCAAGGGAGGCTCCACCCAGGAGGCCAAGAGGGTCTGCGCCGACTGCACCGTCCGCAAGCAGTGCCTGGACTGGGCGGTCGAACACGACGAGCGCTTCGGCATCTGGGGCGGCATGAGTGAACGGGAGCGCCGCCGTTACAAGAAGAGGATGCGCGCACAGCGTCAAGTCTGAATCGCCGCGGATGCCCGAGCGAGGCATTCGGTGACCTGGTTTGCGTAGACTGGAACGCATGAGTTTCGTCGCGCCTCAAGCCCAGGATGTCCGGCAGGTCCTCTCTTCGGTCATGAACGAATGTTCACCCGCCGCCAGTCCTCATGTGGAGGATGCCGTGGCGGCGGTGATCACGGTCGAGCATGATCTGACCTATTTGCCGGACACCCTGCGTGCCCTCTTGCGGCAGAGCCTCTTGCCGCGGGTCCTGGTCATCGCGGACTGTTCGGGGTCCACCGCAGAGCCGCTCTATGCGCAGTTTCCGGTGGATGGGCCCGCGCGGGTGGAAGTGCAGGTGGTTCGCGCGCGAGGCGCCTCCTCCTTTGGCGATGCCTTGGACAAGGCCCTTGGCTATGCCCGCCTGCCTGGTCGGATCCGGGCTCTTTGGCTTCTGCACGACGACTGCCGTCCACTGGACAATCATTGCCTGGACGAGCTGGTGGACACCTGGCACAGCAATCCCACTGCCTCCCTGCTGGGTGCCAAGCAGTATGACTGGCAGGGCGAGGGGCTGCGTGACGTGGGTCGTTACGCCTACCGTCACCGAACGGTGAGCCTGGTAGTGGACAGCGAGCCCGACCAGCAGCAGTATGACGCGCGTCAGGATGTCTTCGCGGTGAGCCTGGCTGGCGCCCTAGTGCCCATGCAGACCATGAAGGACTTGGACGGACCAGGCGCCTGGGCTGGCACTTTCGGCCAGTCCGACGATCTCTGCCGCCGTATCTGCCTGTCAGGGGGACGGGTGGTAATCGTGCCGGGAGCCCGGATGGCCCATGCCAGCGCCCGAATGAGCGGGTTGCGTGATCGGAACGGGCGGGCGGTGCAGCCCGACCGCCCCTTGGATGCCTCCATGGGTCCCATACTGGCCCGGGAACGCTACCTGCTGACCGATTTTGCCCTGCCCTGGTGGCCGCTGGTCTGGCTCTGGCGAGTTCTGGCGGCATTGTGGCTCATGGCGGTTGATCTTATCGGCAAGCGGCCCTACAGGGCCCTCTGCCGTCTGTGCGCGCCCTGGCGGATCCTGGCTCGACCTGCAGCGCTGCTGACCATGCGCCGCCGTCTGACCTCCGCCTGCCATGGCAGTCCCCGCCGGTTGGACATTCTTCAGGCCAACGGCCAGCAGATCCGGCAGTGGCGGCAGCGCAGGCAGGCCTTTCATGATCAGCGTGAGCATCCCATGCTCAGCCACCTGGCCCTGGCTCATCTGCGGCAGCAGTTCCTGCGTCGCATGGCCTGGGCTACAGGGATGACCCTAGCGGTCTTGGCGGCCTTGGTGGTCACCCATTGGCCCCTGTGTCGCGTTATCTTCTCGGGAGGGGCCATCCATGCGCCCTCCCTGCCCTCGTCAGGAGCCGATTGGTCCCAACTGCTGACGGCGGCCACCACCTCCTGGTCCTGGGCCGGAGGCGTTGGGCAGCCTGCAGTTCCTGCCCCCTTCCTCCTGGTGCTCCTGCCCTTCGCTCTGCTGACCGGCGGTCACGTAGCCCAAGCCATGGCCCTGATGCTCCTGGCGGAGACGGGACTGGCCGCTCTGTCGTTCTGGGCTCTGGCCGGCGTGGTCACCAGGTCCAATCCCGTCCGCGTCCTGCTGGGGTTGCTCTGGGCTTGTCTGGCATTCGCCCTGGGCATAGTGGATGGCCTGCAGCTGCCCATGCTGACGGTCATGGCCTTCATGCCTGCCGCCTTCGCCTTTGTTTTCAAGGCCGTGGGGCTGTATCAGACCGAGGCTCCCGTGCGCCCCAAGGCTTCGGTGCAGCAGGCGGCTCTGGCCTCTATCTGCTTCCTGCCGGTCCTGGCTGCCGAACCTCAGCTCATGCTGGCCATGATTCCGCTCTTCATCATGGCGATCTGCCTGGTGCCCTCCCATCGGGTCATGCTGCTCCTGGTGCCACTGCCCTCGGCGCTGGCCCTGGCGCCCACCTTGGTCAATTCCTTGCACCATGCTCATCAAGGGCTTTTCAGACAGCTTTTCGCAGATCTTATGATCCCCTCGACGGGCCTGACCGGTCAGCCCGGAACCGGGAGCCTGGGGCAACTGCTGGCCCGCCTGCTGGACCTGGACGTTTCGGCCCAATGGCCCGTCAGGTGGCGACCTGAGCTCTGGCGCCCGACCACCCTGGCCTGCGCTCTGCTGGTGGTGGCCCTGCTGGCCTTTATCGCCTTGGTTGTGCCTCGGGCGCTCAAGACTGCCAGGATTCTTTGGATTACCGTTCTGCTGGGCCTGATTCTGGCGCTGATCTCCCAGGCGGTCTGCACCGGCTTGGACGAGACCGGTCCAGTGGCCGGTTCGGTCCTGCCCGGCGTGATGCTTGCACTCATGGGACTGCTGGCTTGTCTTGGCCTCCTGGCTGGCAGGGCCGTCCGTCCCTTCTCGCCTCTTGCTCCCGGGCACGATCAGGATCCAGACGGCGATGGTGATCGTCCGCCCCTGCCTCCTGCGCAGTCCTCTTCAACCTCTGCAGCTGCGGCTAATGGCGGAGGACGGATTTTCAGGCTCCTGCTGGGTTTGATCCTGACCCTGGTCACTGCAGGCGTGGCAGCGGCTGGTCTGACGTCGCCAGTCGGAGGACCCCTGTCCGCTGATGACCGGCAGCTTCCGGCAGTGGCGGTGGACTATCTGAACAAGGATCCGTCCCACCGGGTGCTGGTGCTGACCTCGCCCTCACACGGCCGCGTGGCCTACACGGGTCTGCACACCTCACGAGGCGAGCTGATCGATGCCTCGCCTGCCCTGCGCGCCCAGATGGTGAACGGCGGGAAGATGGCCGGTCAGGATGTCCTCTCGCGTTCGGCGGCGGCTCTGATGGCCAATGCCGACTCCAAGGCCGTAGCGGCTGTATCCGGCCTGGGCTTCGGAGGAATCTATGTGCCTGCCGACCATTCTGGTGCCGGCGGCATGGGATCCACGCCCAACGATGACCTGGTATCCAACATCACCGCCAGCGATGGCGCCCAGCAGGTGGCGACCAATGCCCAGGGAACCTATTTCCGTTTGAGCTCGCAATCCGGCAGGGATGTGGGGGTCAACATGGCCGGGGCCCGTCAGGCGGCGGCCAGCACCTGGAGGAGGGTCTGGCTCTGGACCCTGGGCTTGGTCCTGCTGGGATACTGCCTGGTGGCTCTGCCGCGTCCTGGCTACTTTGGAGGTGAGCAACTATGAGTGCACGAAGCAAGGGATCCCTGGTGGCTGCTCTGGTCACGGCGCCTCTGGTGGCGGTTTTGATTGCGGTTCTGACGGTATGGACGCCTCCGGCCTCCTTGGCCGACGGGGCCCAGGGCTCGACAGTCGTTGCCACCCGGGTCAGCCAACGTGAGGCAGCGTCCTACTGCCCGGCTCGAATGACGGTAGCGGATGAGGACAAGGTCGGCGATGACCAGTTCAAGGCCTCGGAGGGCGATCTGAGCGCCCGTGTCACAGCCGCCGCCTTTGGAGCCATCGGCAGTGCCAGCCTGACCCCGCTTGCAGGCGGGCGACGCACCATGATGACTGATCCCGATCCTGTGGACGGGCAGAAGGCGATGGCCGCCTCGCTCGATCCAGGCACCTCGGCCACTGCCTTCGATTCCCGGATGCTCAAGTCCCAGCCGGGCACAGGGGCTACCGTCGGCATGGTCTCCTGGGCCACCAAGGGCGATTTGCGAGGGATCCAGGCGCTGGCCTGCCCTCGGGCCGCCATGGATGCCGACTTCCTGTTGCCCGCCACCGGCCGAGGGGCCACACAGCGGCTGGTGGCCTACAACCCGTCATCCAAGGCTACGGTGATCAGTCTTGAGATCCAGGGTTCGCATTCCTCCGGCAACCTGTCCTTGGAGACCGGGAACACCATGACTGTGGCGCCTGGAGGCTATGCCTCATACGACCTGTCTGCGGCGGCTCCCGGACAGCAGGCCATCTATGTCCGGGCTCGCAGCTCCCAGGCGCCAGTGGCCATGTCGGTCTCGGTCAATGTCATGGCTGGACTCGATCCACGCGGGTCGGATCAGGCAACCGCCTTGGCGGCGCCCGGCCATGATCTGGTTATTCCCGGCCTGCGCGGGGCAGACCAGGCCACCCTGCTTCTGCAGGGCTCCAAGGCCACTGCGGTGGAGCTTTCCTGGATGGATGAAGACGGTCGGGAATCCCTGCGGCGGGTGGATTTGCAGGGTTCCAGGGCCACTGCGGTGGACTTGGGCGGCGTGCCTGACGGCAAGCTGGCTCTGCAGGTGCATGCCGACCAGCCTGTCCGAGCGGTCCTGCAGGTGACCGGCCAAGGCAGCCAGGACCAGTCGCAGTCCGACCTGGCCCTGATTCCTGCGGGTGCTGCTGCCGCCTCCTCGGCCCTGACCATATCCCAGCCTGCCCAGGCTGCACTGACCCTGGTCAACCCATCGACGGATCCGATCAAGGCCGAACTGGTCGGGTTCGACGAGAAGGGCAAAAAATTGGATGAGCGCTCGCTGACGGTTGAGCCGGGTCGGGCCCATGAGCTTTCAGCCCACGATCTGGGCGACCAGGTGGCCGCCGTGCGGCTGGACGAGGATTCCGGGCATGGCTCCTCCCGGCTGATCTGGAATGCCCGCCTGAGCGTGGACGCGGTCAACCAGGCTGGCCTGGCCGGTCTGGCGGTCATGGCTCCTGACGGGCTCATGCCTGCCACCACGCTGATCCGCTCCGGCCCGGACTCCGCTGTTCTGCCCTGAAAGTCGGCTGTCAGCGTCCCCACATGGGGTCGATTTCCTCGGGGTCGCGCCCATAAAGGTCAGCCAGCTGCAGAACCAGTTCGTCGCGGATAATCAGCTCCAGCTCGGTGCGGTCTCGGGTCTTGCTCTGGATGGGCAGCCGGTAGAGGACGATTCTGGCGGGGATGCCGCGGCCTGCCGGGAAACTGCGTGAGAAGAGGTCCGCCCTGTCCTCCCAGGGGGTGGGGTCGGAGGGCGGCACATCCTCGACCGCGAATTGAACGGGCTTGACCAGCTGGGGCCAGCCGGCTCCCAGCCGCCGGATCTGGGCCGCGGTCAGATCGTCGAAGATCCCGCATCTGGTGCGATAGCGAGGCAGGCGGGTGCCGAAGGTGGGCCGACGAATCCCGCGGCCATGACTGTCCCGATAGACGCTGCGGGACCAAGGCGGCTGATCGTTGATCATGACACTCACCATAGCCCCTCAATCCAGTGGCAGTTTCGATTCAGGGTGTCTTGTAGCATGGAGCGATGATCGACAAGCGGATGGGAGCAATCATGGCGGAGGACGGTGCGGTGAACGTGGCCTGGTGGGGCAGCCAAGACATAGGGTCCATCTGCGCACGGGCACGGGTGCTGGCCTTCGATCTGGACAATACCCTGGCGCTGTCCAAGACCCGCATGGATCAGACCATGGCCGTCCATTTCGCCGCCCTGACCCGGCTTCGGCCCGTAGCCATCGTCTCTGGCGGGCGGTTCAGCCAGTTCCGCGACCAGGTGCTGGATGCCCTGCCTGACGATACCTGTTTCGGCCAACTGCATCTGATGCCCACCAGCGGCACCCGCTACTACCGCTGGCAGGATGGAAGCTGGGATTGCGTCTACGCCCACGACCTGAGCGCCCAGGACCGGCAGGCCGCCGAGGCCAGCCTGGAGCGCAGGGCCAAGCAGCTGGGCGACTGGGAAGAGCAGGTCTGGGGGCCGCGCATTGAGGATCGCGGCAGCCAGATAACCTTCTCCGCCCTGGGTCAGCAGGCTCCCGTAGAAGCCAAGGAGGCCTGGGATCCGGACAACAGCCGCAAGGACGCCCTGGCCCGGGCCGTGGCCGCTGATCTGCCCAACCTGCAGGTGCGCTCCGGCGGCTCCACCAGCGTGGACATCTCGGCCAAGGGCATTGACAAGGCCTACGCCGTGACCTCCCTGGCCAGGATACTGGGTGTGGATGTCGGCGATATCGCTTTCGTGGGCGACCGGATGGATCCTGACGGCAACGACTATCCGGCGGCCCTGGCCGGGGCCATGGCTCTGCGGGTGCACAATCCTGCTGATGCTCTGGACCTGATTCAGGCCATGGAGGCCGATCTGGTCTGAACCTGTCCGCAGACAATTCTGTGAACAGACAGCATGTTCATGCACATGGCCCTGATCTGCTTGCCTATCCTCTGCGTATTGGGGTTGGCTGGGCGGTATGCGCAACCCCTCATTGGCATTTGATCGACTCCGACAGGCCGCTTGTGCTGTCGCCTCGGCCTTGGCGGGCTCGGCCCTGAACCTGCTGGCTCCTCGAGCCTGCGCCGGCTGCGGCCGCCCTGACCTTCTGCTCTGCCCCAGTTGCAGATCCCTGCTCTTCCGGCCCCTGTCGGTGCCTGCGCCCGCCTATGCCGTAGGTCTGGCCCTGGCCTGTGCGCCCTATCGAGGACCTGTCAGGCGGATCATTCTGGCCTGGAAGGACCATGACAACCGGCCCTTGGACAGGCCGCTGGGCCAGGTCATGGCCGATCTGGCTCCAGCCCTGTCCAGGCTGATCGATCCTCTGCTCCGGCCCAAGCCTGCCGGGGCCATTCTGGTGGTTCCCGCCCCCTCCTCGTCCTCATCCCTGCGAAGGCGGGGGAGGGTTCATCTGCAGCCGATCCTCCTGTCCTTGGTCCAGGCCCTGCAGCGGCAGGGCCTGACTGCCCGTGCGGAATCTGCTCTGATCATGAACTCCGTCAGGACCAAGTCTGTCCAAGCGGGCGGCCGTCGGAACCGTTCGCGTCGGCTGGCAGGCCGGATCGCGGTTGCGGATCCCTCACGGCTGTCCGGTCATCCTGTCCTGGTGGTGGACGACATCATCACCACGGGATCCACCATCCGCCAGTGCGCCCGTGCCCTGGAGACTGCGGGTGCCCTGCCTCTGGCTGCCCTGGCTCTGGCGGCTGTTCCTCCAGGCCATGAGGACCTCTAACGGGCCTGTGCTACGGCCATCTCGTCCCAGCGGGTGGTAGCCCTGGGGGAGAGCATGCCCCGGTTCATGGCCCAGTCGGCCCCTGTATCCTCGTCGCCCCGGCCCTGGCCGCGGATGCCTCCGTAGCCTACGCCCACGCGGAAGGGGCCGAAACGACGGGCGGCATCCTCCAGGACGTCCCCCAGACCATGGGTGTCCCGGGCTGCATCCAGTCCTTCCAAGGTGTGGAAGTGGTCGGCATCGGTCAGGTCCAGCAGAACCACCCCGGCCCGGATCCAGCGGGCGTGGGGATCCACTCGGCCCTTGAGCGCCCGGCTGGCTGCGCCGGCGATGACCAGCGGGTCGTCGCTGGGATCCTCCAGGACGACGGTCCGGCCAGCTGAGCAGAACTGCTGGGGCGCATAGGGGCTGGTGGAGCAGAAGACCCGCACCCTGCCGCACAGGCCGTGCTGTCGACGCAGGCGGCGGCAGGCCTTCTGGGCGTAGATGCTCAGCGCCTGGGCCAGGGTGGCGTAGCCCTCTATGGGATGGGAGAACATGCGCGAGCACAGAATCTGATCGGTGCGCACGCCCCTGGCGGCATCCGCCTCGGGCTCGATGCAGGGTCGCCCCCTCAACTCCAGGACGGTGCGCTGCAGCATGACGGAGAACCGATGCCGGATCAGGGAGGGATCGGCATCGCGCAGATCCAGGGCGGTGGTGATGCCCATGCCCATGAGCCTGCCGGTCAGCCGTCGGCCCACTCCCCAGACCTGGTCGATAGGCACTGATGCCAGAGCCTGGTCGCCATACTGGGACTCCACCTGGCTCCAGAGGGTGATCCCCTCGGTCGAGGGATGGTCCTTGGCCCAGTGGTTGGCCACCTTGGCCAGGGTCTTGGTAGGCGCCACACCCACGCTGACGGGGATGCCGGTGCATCGCAGGACCGCGGCGCGCAGCTCCCGGCAGATCTCGACGGTGCGCTTGTCGTTCCAGATGCTGTCCATGAAGCACTCGTCGATGGAGTAGATCTCCTGGTTGGGCAGGAAATGGGCCATGATGGCCATCATGCGCCTTGAGAGGCTGGCATAGAGCTCATAGTTGGAGCTGCGGGCCACCACCCCGTCCTGCAGGGCCCGGTCGCGAATGGTGAACCAGGGTGTGCCGTTGGTGATGCCCAGGGCCTTGGCCGGGCGGTTGCGGGCCACCACGCAGCCGTCGTTGTTGGACAGCACAACCACCGGGCGATCAGCCAGGGAGGGGTCGAAGACGGCCTCACATGAGGCAAAGAAAGAGTTGGCATCAGCCAGGACCACCCGGCCTGTCAGAGCGGTCCCGGGTGCCGGCTGGGCCGGTCTCTGCGCGCTCATGCCGACCCCCAGCCCGTGGAAGGATAGGCGGGTTTCCGGCCCTGGCTTCCCGTGCGCCTGCGTCCGTGCGGGGTATGTCCGGGATAGGTGACCTGGGGCAGAGGAGAGCCGCTCCGGGATTCGCCCTTGGTGTCCACCCGCTGCCAGTGGTAGTTGCCGATGACCACCCCCCAGATGACCAGTTCCTCGCCCTCCTGGGGCAGGAAGTCGGGGTAGGCGGGGTTCTCGGCCCGCAGCATGGTCCGTCCCTTGCGTCTGGCCAGCCGCTTGACCAGCAGCTCGTCGTCCAGGATGGCGATGACGATGTCCCCCTCGCGTGGCTCCAGTGACCGGTCGACCACCAACAGGTCCCCATCGAAGATGCCGGCTCCGGTCATGGAATCGCCGGCCACATGGATGATGAAGGTGGAGTCGGGGTGGACGATGACGTTCTGGTCGAAACTGAAGTCGCCGCTGAAGTAGTCCTGGGCCACTGAGGGGAAGCCGGCGTGGACGGCCTCCAGGGCCTGGGGGACAGGGCTGGGGTGCCCTCGGAAGGGACTCAGGGCATCGACCCGGCACTCCGGCAGGGAAGCAGGGGCCGCCTCCGGCGACCCATGGATGGTAGCGACCATGGCACACCTCGAACTCGATGGCATTCGAACAAATGTTCGATTTCATTATGAGCCGAAGTGCGCCTCCCCGTCAATGCGGCGCGTCGGGCCCGCCGGAGCCGTCCCCGTCCCCCTCGTCCTCGTCGGAGTCGCGGTGATATCTGGGCAGGGTGATCTCGAAGTCCGCTCCGCGCGGATCGTCTACCACCTGCACCTGGCCTCCATGCAACTGGGCCGCCCAGCGGGCGATGGACAGCCCCAGCCCGGTGCCGCCTGACTCCGTGCCCGGGCCGGCCTTGCCCTTGACGAAGCGCCGGAAGATATCGGTGCGGGCCTCGGGGGGTATCTGCGAGCCGAAGTTGACCACGTTGGTGACTATGGTCTCCTGCTGCCGGTCCTCGTGGGCCTGGATCAGCACCGTGGTGCCGTCGGCCGAGTGCTTCAGGGCGTTGCTGATGACGTTGGTGAAGAGCTGGCGCAGCCGGTCCTGGTCGCCCTCCATTCTCAGGCCCTTCTCCAGATCCACCTGGATGTCATGGGCATGCCCGGCGTCGGCTATGGCCAGGGGCTGGAGGGTCTCGTCGATGAAGTCGCCGAAGTCGAAGTCCTCGATCTGCAGGCTGGCGGCTCCGGCCTCCATCCTCGACAGGTCCAGCAGGAAGGCGATCAGGTCGGACAGGCGGTGGGTCTGCTCCAGGATCCCCTCCAGGTTGGCTGGCGTGGGCTCGGTCACCCCGTCCGCCATATTCTCCACCATGGCCTGCAGGGCCGAGACGGGGGTGCGCAGCTCGTGGCTGACATTGGCCACCATGTCCCGGCGCATCTGGTCGGCGTGCTGGAGCTCCTCGGCCATCTCGTTGAAGGACTGGGCCAGGAGCCCCACCTCGTCATGGCTGGTCGTGGTGGCGTGGACCCGGACCGTGTAGTCCCCGTCGGCCATGGCCTCGGCCGCATCCCGCATCTGCCGCAGGGGAGCGGTGAGCCCTCGGGAGAAGAAATAGGTGATCCCCAGGGCCACCACCAGGGTCAGCGGCATGGCGATCCAGCCGCTCCAGCCCATCTTCAGCAGGAACCAGGCCATGACGAAGGCGATGGCTGTGGAGATGATGATCAGGACGCTCAGCTCCACCTTCAATGAGGCGAAGGATCCAATGGGCCGTTCCCGGTCCACACGCGCACTCAGACTGGGCCCCTTGCGCCGGCTTCTGCCGTCCTTGCTCATAGCGTGCATCCGCGGCTGCTACCGCTGGTCCTGTTCCTGATCCTCGGGTGGCTCGAAGGCGTAGCCCACGCCATGCACGGTGCGGATCATCTGCGAGCCCAGCTTGTGGCGCAGGGCCTTGACGTGGGAGTCCACCGTCCTGGTGCCCGAGGCATCCACCCAGTCCCAGACCTCCTCCAACAGCTTCTCGCGGGTGAGCACGGACTTGGGCCGGCGGGCCAGCGTGGCCAGCAGGTCGAATTCGGTGGGTGTCAGGTGAATCTGCTCCCCGCGCAGGGTCACGATGCGCTGGGCCGGGTCGATGACCAGGGATCCGAAGTCCAGCACCTTCTCGTTCTCGGAGTTCTTGGCGATGACCTTGGCCCGCTCCACCCGGCGCAGGAGGGCCTTGCAGCGGGCGATCAGCTCGCGCATGGAGAAGGGCTTGGTCATGTAGTCGTCGGCTCCGGCGCCCAGACCGGTCACCTTGTCGGCCTCGTCGTCCCTGGCGGTCAGAATCAGCACCGGCACCGGCCGCTCGGCCACGATCCGCTTGGTGGCCTCCAGCCCGTCCATGACGGGCAGCATGATGTCCATGATGACCAGGTCGGGCTTGATCTGGGAAGCGGCCTGCACGGCGCTGGCACCGTCCGATGCCACCCGGGCCGTCCACCCTTCGGCGGTGATGCGCTGGGCTATGGCAGTGGCCAGGGTGGGTTCGTCCTCAACCACCAGGATGGTGCTGGGTGTAGTGTAGCGGCTTGTGTTTCTGATCATGCCTACCTCTGTTTTCGATCACTGATCCGCAAAACGATGCTCGTCATGCGGGGTGGAGCCTTGTCGGCATTCGTTCCACCACCGTCGTTTCTTCCAGAATAGTCTTCAGAGCCTCCAGGGGAAGTGTGCTCGCGGAGAATCGCGTCGTCCCAGGGCGCCCGTCAGCAAGTCCATGCGCAATGGCATTATTATATGGTATTTTCTCGACTCGTTCTGGAGGGCATATGGGTTACAAGGTCGGTGACATGGTCGTCTATCCGCGTCATGGGGCCGCCAGGGTGGACGCCATCACCGAACGGACCGTCAAGGGCGTCACCCGCAAGTACCTGCAGCTGTCCGTGCTCTCTTCGGACGGACTGGTCATCAACGTCCCCGTCGAGAACGCGGCCAAGGTGGGCGTCAGGGACATCGTCGACGCCAAGGCGGTGGCCAAGGTCTTCGAGATCCTGCGCACCCCGGTGGTCGAGGAGAAGGAGATGAACTGGTCGCGCCGCTACAAGCTGAATGTGGAGAAGATCGCCACCGGCGAGGTCAACAAGATCGCCGAGGTGGTGCGCGACCTCTCCCAGCGCGACGTGGACGAGCACGGGCTGTCGGCAGGCGAGAAGCGGATGCTGATCAAGGCCCGCAAGATCCTGACCTCCGAGATCGCCCTGTCCGAGAAGCTGGACGAGGACGAGGCCCAGCGCCTGCTGGACGTCAATCTGGGCTATGCGGAGCCCATGCCCGGCGACGACAAGCACCATACCAAGTCCCCCAAGGAGCCGGCTTCCAAGACCCTGGCACGGGTGGCCCAGGAGTCCGCCAAGACCAAGGGCAAGGGCAAGACCAAGGCCAAGCGCTGAGACCGGAGCCGGTCATGGGCCATCCAAGCATTGGACTGGGCTTTGACGCCCATCGCTTTGATCCAACCGGCGGGCGTCCCCTCTGGCTGGCCTGTCTGTCCTGGAATGACGGAACCCCCGGACTGCTGGGCGATTCTGACGGCGATGCAGCCGCCCATGCCCTGATCGATGCCATCCTGTCAGCCGCCGATCTGGGCGATATCGGCACCCTGTTCGGCCTGGGAGCGCAGGCCCCTGGAGCGGGCATGCATGGGTCGGCCATGCTGGAGAAGACCATGGACTGTCTGCATGAGCACGGTCGCAGGCTGCTCAACGCCTCCCTGGTCATCGTCGGCCAGCGCCCCAGAATTTCCTCGCGTCGTCACCTGGCCCAGCAGGCCATGAGCCAGGCTGTCGGGGCACCGGTTCGGCTGACTGCCACCACCACTGACGGCATGGGCTTTGCCGGTCACAACGAGGGCATCGCCGTCATGGCCGCCGCCCTGGTGGACTGACCGGCATCAGGCGCGCAGGGCCGCCCATCCCTTGGCCAGAGCCCAGAAGAGGGTGGACAGGGTCACGATGACGAAGCTGGGAGGGGCCGGCACCATGGCCGAGATCACCAGGCCTCCCCAGATTGAAGCCAGGCAGATCAATCCTGATAGAAGCATGGCCCGCAGGGGGGAGGCCACCAGGATGTTGGCCGTGGCCGCCGGGGTGACGACCAGAGCGAAGATGAGCAGGGTCCCCACTGCCGGCACGGCGATGGTGATGACGCCGGCCATGATGGCCATGAAGGTCAGGTTCATCAGCCCGATGGGCACGCCGCGAGCCTGGGCCACCTGCTCATCCAGGGAGCTGAAGAGCAGGGGCCGGTAGATCAGGGCCAGCAGGATCAGCAGGATCGCATCGAAGATGATGAAGCCGACGACCTGGCCCCGGGTGATGGTCAGGATGGATCCGAAGAGGATGGCCTGCATCTGCTGGGAGGCCGAGCTGGACATCCTGGCGAAGAAGAGTCCCAGGCCGGTGGCGAAGGCCAGGACCGTGCCCGTGGCGATCTCCCTCTGGGAGGCCCGTTTGCCCAGGGCTCCGATGACCAGCGCCCCGCCCAGGGCGAACAGGCCCATGCCGGCAGAGACCGGCAGTCCCAGCAGGACGGCCCCTGTGGCACCGGGCAGGCCGATGTGGGCCAGGGCGTGGGCGGCGAAGGTGGAGTGTCTGGCGATGGTGAAGTAGCCCATGGCTCCGGCGGCCACGGCGATGCACAATCCGGCCACCATGGCATTGCGCATGAAGGGGGCGGCGAGAATCTCCGTCCAATGGGGGTCGAAGACTGGCGTGGTCATGAGTTCCTTTCCCGGTCCGTCCCGTGCAGGCGGGCCACCTGGCTGGGTTGGTAGCGATTGTGGACGGGCCCGATTGGCTCGTCCATGTCGGGGGCCACGAACATGTCCCCCTGGGGAGTGGTGACCACCTCCACCTTGGTGCCGTAGAGGTGGGTGAGCAGGTCCGAGTCCAGCACGTCGTCCATGCGGGCGTAATGAGGGTGCCCGTCCAGCAGGTAGACCGCCCCGGTCAGCACAGGCAGCAGCATGTTCAGGTCGTGGGCCACCACCTGGATGGACATGCCCAGACGGCTGTTGAGCTGCGCCAGCAGGTGGACGGTGGCGCGCTGCCCGGCCAGGTCCAGATTGGCCAGGGGCTCGTCGAGCATGAGCAGATCAGGATCGCAGACCAGGGCCTGGGCGATGGCCACCCGCTGCCGCAGGCCGCCGGAGAGCTGGGACAGGCGCAGGTGGGCCCTGTCCTGAACGCCGACGAAGCGCATGGCCTCTCTGGCGCGCTCGCGGTCCTGCCGGGTGACGGGGTGAATGCCGAACCGGGTGCCGGTCAGCCCCAGCAGGACGGATTGTTCGGCCGTAAGGTTGGAGTCGATGTCCGAGGTGTAGCTCTGGGGTACGTAACCGATGCGGTCGTTGGCCTGGCCGGCCGGCTGCCCAAGGACCCGCAGGCTGCCGGCGTCCAGGGGGAGCAGACCCAGCTCGGCCTGCATCATGCTGGTCTTGCCCGTGCCGTTGGTGCCCACGATGGCCGTCACGGTCCCCGAGGGAATGGTGAAGGTCCCCTCCGACCAGATCAGCCGCCCGGAACGGCGGATGGCGGCATGGTCGAAGACGATGCAGGCCTGCGTGGATGTTCTATACGTGTCCGTATCCATGGCTTCCTTTCCTGCACGGGCTCAAAATGGTGAACCTGCTCTTATTGAGCATGATTCTCATTATCGCTGGGGAGGGGACAGCACGCAACTTCAGCAGTCGAGTCCTCCCAGACCGGCCAATGGACGCTGGTCCCGTCCGGGGAGGAATCTGCGCTAATCTGGCCCAGACGACTTCGACAAGGGTTTGCGCCCGCTTGGATGATGGAGATGTATTGACTGCAGTGAAACTGGACGGCAAGGCGGCGGCTGCGGAACTCAAGGAGGACCTGCGCGCTCGCGTGGCGAGGCTGACGGCCATGGGACGCACTCCTGGCCTGGGGACCATCCTGGTGGGGGATGACCCCGGCTCGGTCAAATACGTAGAGGGCAAGCACCGGGACTGCAGCCAGGTGGGCATCCGGTCGATCAGGATTGATCTGCCCGCCGATGCCGGCAAGGAGCGGATTCTTGCTGCGGTGGATCAGCTCAACCAGGATCCTGAATGCACCGGCTACATCGTCCAGCTGCCCCTGCCCAAGGGCGTGGATCCCACCGAGATCATCGATCGCATCGATCCGGCCAAGGACGCCGACGGCATGCATCCTTACAACCTGGGCCAGCTGGTCCTGCATACCGACGGCCGGGTGCGGACCCCCCTGCCCTGCACCCCGCGGGGGATCCTGCACCTGCTGGACCATTACGGGATTGACCTGGCCGGCAAGGAGGTCTGCGTGCTGGGCCGAGGATTGACCGTGGGCCGCACCATCGGGCTGCTCTTGACCAACCGCGGCGTGGATGCCACCGTGACCCTCTGCCATACCCGCACCAGGGATGTCGATGCCCATATGCGCAGGGCTGACGTGATCATCGCAGCCGTGGGCCGGGCAGGGCTGGTTGGCCCGGACCAGGTTGGCCAGGGTGCCGTCCTGGTGGATGTAGGCGTCTCCCGGATCTGGGACCAGCAGGAGGGGCGCTGGCGGATCAAGGGCGACATCGTTCCGGCCGCCAGGCTGTCTGCAGCCGCCTATACGCCCAATCCAGGCGGGGTGGGGCCCATGACCCGGGCCATGCTCCTGGTCAATGTGGTCGAATCCGCTGAGCGGGCCGCCGGAATCCCTGCCTGCGACACGCCCGAGGTCTCCCGGCGACAATGACCGTGGTGTCTCCTATCATGGAGAATGTTCGCGCCTGCCGGCGGGAACACATAACTCAATACGGAAAAAATATCCACCAACTATACAAGAAACAATTTAATTAATGGCAGAGAACAAGAAGGAAGTCCCCCAGGTCGCGGTCAATGACATCGGGTCCGAGGAAGACTTCATCAAGGCAGTCGATTCCACCATCAAGAACTTCGACGATGGGGATCTGGTCGAGGGGACGGTCGTTAAGATCGACCATGACGAGGTTTTGCTGGACATCGGCTACAAGACCGAGGGCGTGATTCCCTCCCGCGAGCTTTCCATCAAGAAGGATGTCGATCCCGACGATGTGGTCCAGGTCGGTGACACCATCGAGGCTCTGGTCGTCACCAAGGAGGACAAGGAAGGCCGCCTGATCCTGTCCAAGAAGCGTGCCCAGTACGAGCGCGCCTGGGGCGACATCGAGAAGATCAAGGAGGCTGACGGCGTCGTTGAGGGCACCGTCATCGAGGCCGTCAAGGGCGGGCTCATCGTCGACATCGGCCTGCGTGGCTTCCTGCCCGCATCCCTGGTCGAGATGCGCCGCGTGCGCGACCTGTCTCCCTACATCGGGCAGAAGATCAAGGCCAAGATCCTGGAGCTGGACAAGAACCGCAACAACGTGGTCCTCTCCCGTCGCCAGTACCTGGAGGAGACCCAGTCCGAGGTGCGCGAGACCTTCATGGCCCAGCTCAAGAAGGGCCAGATCCGCGAGGGCACGGTCAGCTCCATCGTCAACTTCGGCGCCTTCGTCGATCTGGGCGGTGTGGACGGCCTGATCCACGTCTCCGAGCTCTCCTGGAAGCACATCGATCACCCCAGCGAGGTCGTCAAGGTGGGCGACAAGGTCACCGTCGAGGTGCTGGATGTCGATATGGACCGCGAGCGCATCTCGCTGTCCCTCAAGGCCACCCAGGAAGATCCCTGGCAGCGCTTCGCCCGGACCCACGTGCCCGGACAGATCGTCAAGGGCAAGGTCACCAAGATCGTGCAGTTCGGCGTCTTCGTCTCCGTCGAGGACGGCATCGAGGGCCTGGTCCACATCTCCGAGCTGGCCAACCGCCACGTGGAGAACCCCGAGACCGTGGTCAAGCAGGGCGAGGAGATCTTCGTCAAGGTCATCGACGTCGACCTGGATCGCCGCCGCATCTCCCTGTCCCTCAAGCAGGCCGACGACTCCGTCGACCCGACCTCCGAGGACTTCGATCCGGCCATCTACGGCATGCCCGCCGAGTACGACGAGGAGGGCAACTACAAGTACCCCGAGGGCTTCGATCCCGAGAGCAACGAGTGGATCGCCGGCTACGAGAAGCAGCGGGAGGAGTGGGAGTCCCAGTATGCGGCCGCCCACGACCTCTGGGAGCAGCACAAGGCCTTCGTGGCCAAGGAGCTGGAGAACGCCGAGGCTTCGGCCGCCGAGGACAGCCGGTCCTCCCAGGCGCCCGCCTCCGGTTCGCGCTCCCGCCGTCAGAGCTCCGAGGAGACCACCAACTACAGCTCGGAGTCCAGCTCCGAGGGCACCTTGGCCTCCGACGACCAGCTGGCCGCCCTGCGTGAGCAGCTGCTCAAGGAAAAGAAGTGAGCATTTAGCGGTGAATGGAGGGGTCCGGCCTCGGTCGGGCCCCTCCATTTGTATCTGCTGCCATAAGGGTTATACGGGAGGTCGGGATGATACGTGTGGGGTTGACTGGCGGGATAGCGGCCGGCAAGAGCACGGTGGCGGCTCGGCTGGCTCAGGACGGGGCCAAGGTCATTGACTACGACCGGCTCTCCCATGAGGTCATCGCCCCAGGCGGACCCGGCGTAGGGCCGGTCCTGGAGCGGTTCGGTTCAGACTGCGGGGACGGTCGTGGTGGAGTGGACAGGTCAGCCCTGGCGGCGCGGGTCTTCGGCGGCCCGGCGGCCGACCGGGACCGCGAGGACCTGGATGACATTATCCATCCGCTGGTCTATGAGCTGGCCGCCAAGGCCGAGCAGCCCTGGCTGGAGGGTTCCGAGGTGGTGGTCCATGAGGTGCCCCTGCTGACCGAGGTGGGATCAGCCATTCCTTTTCAGTTCGACAGGGTCCTGCTGGTGGAGGCCCCAAGCCAGGTGAGGATTGCGCGTATGGTGAATCAGCGGCATATGACGCCAAGCCAGGCTGTTGAGCGCATCGGTTCCCAGGCCAGCAGCAGTTCGCGACGCGCCCAGGCCGATCTGCTGGTGGACGGATCCCAGCCTATCGAACAAATGTTCGAGTCTGTTGATAGGATATATGAAGAGCTGAAATCCTTGGCCCAGGGGTCCTCGCACAGCGACTGAGGGGCCTTGGCGAATGACGCATCCTGGAAGGGAGTTTCATGGGGTTCAACATTGAGCGGACCGACAAGCCCTTCGTGGTCAAGTCTCCCTACAAGCCCTCCGGCGACCAGCCAGAGGCCATCGAGGAGCTGGCCACGCGGATCGAGAACGGCGAGAACGACGTGGTGCTCATGGGCGCCACCGGCACCGGCAAGACCGCGACCACGGCCTGGCTGATCGAGCGCCTGCAGCGGCCCACTCTGATTCTGGAGCCCAACAAGACCCTGGCCGCCCAGCTCTGCGCCGAGTTCCGCGAGCTCATGCCCGACAACGCGGTCTCCTACTTCGTCTCCTACTACGACTACTACCAGCCCGAGGCCTACATCCCTCAAACGGATACCTATATCGAGAAGGACTCGAACATCAACGACGACGTGGAGCGGCTCCGGCACGCCGCCACGGCCAACCTGCTGACCAGGCGCGACTGTGTGGTGGTGGCCACCGTCTCCTGCATCTACGGCTTGGGCACGCCCGAGGAGTACGCCGGACGCATGCTCTTCCTGCACGAGGGTGACCGGATCAACCGGGACGACCTGCTGCGCAAGTTCGTGGACATGCAGTACAAGCGCAACGACATCGCCTTCACCCGAGGCACCTTCCGCGTGCGCGGCGACACGGTCGAGATCATCCCCGTCTATGAGGAGCTGGCCGTCCGCATCGAATTCTTCGGCGACGAGATCGACCGCATCTCCACACTGCACCCGCTGACCGGGGACGAGATCGCCCATGAGACCTCCGTGCACATCTTCCCCGCCTCCCACTATGTGGCCGGTCCCGAGCGGATGGAGCGCGCCCTGAAGACCATCAAGGAGGAGCTGGACTGGCGTGTGGGCCAGCTGCGCAAGCAGGGCAAGGAGCTGGAGGCCCAGAGGCTGACCATGCGCACCACCTACGACCTGGAGATGCTCACCCAGATCGGCACCTGCTCCGGAGTGGAGAACTATTCCCGCCACTTCGACGGGCGCGAACCCGGTTCCCCGCCCCATACCCTGCTGGACTTCTTCCCCGACGACTTCCTGTTGGTCATCGACGAGTCCCATGTGACGGTTCCCCAGATCGGAGCCATGTACGAGGGGGATGCCAGCCGCAAGCGGACCCTGGTCGAGCACGGCTTCCGTCTGCCCTCGGCCATGGACAACCGTCCCCTGAAGTGGCCCGAGTTTCTGGACAAGGTGGGCCAGACCGTCTACCTGTCGGCTACGCCTGGCGACTACGAGATGGGCCTGTCCGACGGTGTGGTGGAGCAGGTCATCCGACCCACAGGCCTTCTGGATCCCGAGGTGGAGGTCAGGCCTGTCAAGGGCCAGGTGGACGACCTCCTGGACGAGATCAAGGCCCGGGTGGAACGTCACGAGCGGGTTCTGGTGACCACGCTGACCAAGAAGATGGCCGAGGATCTGACCGACTACCTGCTCGAGCGCGACATCAAGGTGGAGTACCTGCACTCGGACGTGGACACCCTGCGGAGGGTGGAGCTCCTGCGGGAGCTGCGCGAGGGCAAGATCGACGTCATTGTGGGCATCAACCTCCTGCGTGAGGGGCTGGATCTGCCCGAGGTCTCCCTGGTGGCCATCCTGGATGCGGACAAGGAGGGCTTCCTGCGCTCCTACCGTTCCCTGATCCAGACCATCGGCCGTGCGGCCAGGAACGTGTCCGGCAAGGTCATCATGTACGCGGACGAGGTCACCGACTCCATGGACAAGGCCATCAGCGAGACCAACCGTCGCCGGGCCAAGCAGATCGCCTACAACAAGGAGCACGGCGTGGATCCCAAGCCGCTGATCAAGAAGATCAGCGACGTCAACGACATGCTGGCCAAGGAGGATGTGGACACCCAGACCCTGCTGGCGGGCGGCTACCGCAACGCCAACAAGGCCGGCAATTCCCACCTGGGCGTGCCCCTCTACGACAAGGAGGAGGCCGACAAGCGGCATCAGGAGATACTTCAGGCCGGTCTGCCGGCGCAGGACCTTGCCGACCTGATCCGTCAGCTGAGCGACCAGATGCACACGGCTGCGCAACAGTTGCAGTTCGAGCTTGCGGCTCGTCTGCGCGACGAAATCAAGGATCTGAAGAAGGAGCTGCGGCAGATGACCGAGGCCAAAAAGTAAGTAGGCCAAAAAGCAAGTTCGGCCTGTGATGTGGAGGCAAGAGCATCACAGGCCCGACCTGCAGACCGCTGCCTGTGAGGATGTCCTACGGGCTGACGGGGAAGACGAGCACGTCATATCTTGCCGCTAGAGTCTGGTGATATGTCCGAGACACCTCTGCCGTTCATGGTTGTGAGCCTGGTTGTGCTGGCCGTCTTCTTCGTGGTCGATCTTCTGGTGATCGGACGCCGGCCGCACGTGCCTTCGACCGGCGAGTGCGTCAGGCACATCGGCTTCTTCGTGGTCATGGCTCTGATTTTTGGTGCTTTGATCTGGAAGGTGGCCGGATCCAAGCCGGCCATCGAGTTCTATTCGGGCTGGCTGACCGAGTACTCGCTCAGCATCGACAACCTCTTCGTCTTCGTCATCATCATGAGCAATTTCGCCGTGCCCCTGCAGCTTCAGCGCTATGTGCTCAGCGTCGGCATCACCATCGCCTTGCTGCTGCGCGGCGTCTTCATCCTGGCCGGGACGGCGCTGATCACCCGTTTCACCTGGGTCTTCTTCATCTTCGGCTTCTTCCTGCTCTATACCGCCTGGAACATGGTCTCCAGCCGGGGCAAGCAGGAGGAGTACCACGAGAACGGGCTGATCAGGGCCCTGCGACGGGTCATCCCCATCACCAGCCATTACGACGGTGAGCGTCTGCGGACCACCTTCGAGGGCAAGCGCTACTTCACGCCCATGCTGGTGGTCTTCCTGGCCATCGGCACCACCGATGTCATGTTCGCCTTTGACTCCATTCCGGCCATCTTCGGACTGACCAAGGATCCCTTCATCGTCTTCACCTCCAATGTCTTCGCCCTGCTGGGCCTTCAGCAGCTCTACTTTCTGCTGGGATCCCTGCTGGACAAGCTGGAGTATCTGCCCCTGGGGCTGGCTGTGGTCCTGGCCTTCATCGGCGTCAAGCTGATCCTGGAGGCTCTGCACGGCAACACGTTGCCCTTCATCAACGGCGGACGGCCCCTGACAGCCGTGCCGGATATACCGACCTGGGCATCCCTGCTGGTCATCGTCCTGGCCGTAGGCATCGCCGCTCTGGCTTCGGTGCTCAAGAGCCGTCGTCAGTCCCTTGCAACCGCCTCGCAGGGGAAAAACCAATAAACAATCCTTTGAATCACAAGGGTTGTTAGCGCTAACGGGAAATAGTGGTTTCCATCAGGCCGAGTCTGTACAATAGAACGGTAAACAGGAAAAAGAACAGGCAGGTAGCATATGCGCAAAGCCAAGATCGTCGACACCATCGGGCCGGCTTCGGAGTCGCTGGAGAACATTACCAAGCTGGTCAATGCCGGCATGGATGTGGCCAGGCTCAACCGGTCGCACGGCACCCCTGAAGATCACCTCAAGGTTTACAACAACGTCCGTCAGGCCAGCAAGGAGACTGGACGAAATGTGGCGGCCCTGGTCGATCTGCAAGGTCCCAAGATTCGCTGTGGCTGGTTCAAGAAGAACGAGCAGGGCGAAGACAAGGTCGTCCTCAAGGAGGGCCAGGAGTTCATCATCACCACCGACGATGTCGAGGGTGACGAGCACATGACCTCCACCACCTTCAAGGGTCTGCCCGGGGACTGCCACCCCGGCGATCCCATCCTGATCGACGACGGCAAGGTCCGCCTGGAGGTCACCAAGGTCGAGGGCAGCCAGGTCCACACCAAGGTGGTCGTGGCCGGTCCTGTCTCCTCCCACAAGGGCATCAACCTGCCTGGTGTGGCCGTGAGCCTGCCGGCGCTGACCCCAAAGGACGAGGAGGATCTGCGCTGGGGCATCCGCACCGGCGCCGACATCATCGCCATGTCCTTCGTCCGCTTCGCCACCGACATCGACCGCGCCCACGAGATCATGGACGAGGAGGGTCGCCGCATCCCCATCGTGGCCAAGATCGAGAAGCCCCAGGCTGTTGAGAACCTGGAGGAGATCGTCAAGGCCTTCGACGGCATCATGGTGGCCCGCGGCGATATGGCTGTGGAGATGCCTTTCGAGCAGGTCCCACTGGTGACCAAGCGCTGCATCGAGCTGGCCCGTCAGTACGCCAAGCCGGTCATCGTCGCCACCGAGGTCCTGGGCTCCATGGTGCATTCGCCCATCCCCAGCCGCGCTGAGGCCTCCGACTGCGCCAACGCCGTTCTTGACGGCGCCGATGCCACCATGACCTCCAATGAGACCGCCGTGGGCGAATACCCCGACACCACGGTCTCCACCATGGCCCGGATCTCCGACTACGCCACCACGCACGGCTTCGACCGTATCCCGGCCATGCACAACCTGGATATGTCCAACTCTGGCGCCGTCTCCTCCGCCGCCGTGGATCTGGCCGACAAGATCAACGCCAAGGCCATCGTGGCCTTCACCCAGACGGGCAACACCGTGCACCGGATCTCCCGCGAGCGTCCGGCTGCCCCCATCTATGCACTGACCACCAATGAGCACACCTATCATTGGCTGGCCTTGAGCTGGGGCACCGAGGCGTTCCTCTGCGGGCAGGACTACCACGACTTCAATCGCGCAGACCTGATGAACTTCGTGGACTCCACCTTGAAGAAGCAGGGCAAGGTCTCCGACGGCGACTGCCTGGTGGTGCTCAGCTGCGCCCAGGGCGAGCATGAGCCGGGCAACACCGACTGCATCTACGTCCACACCGTGGGCTCCAACGAGTGATTCTCGGATTTGCCGCCTGACTGTCGATTGAGTCAGTCAGGCGGATCCTGAGATTCCCAAGATGCTGATGAAGCAGTGAACCGGTGGTCTTTCCCCGTTGGTAAATGCAGGGGGAGAGGCCACCGGTTCACTGTCTGAAGGTGCCAGTCTCAACCAGATATGTCAACCTGTGAAAACATGCAGTTGCTCCAGATCTGTGCGTCAGTGCAGGTCGGAAAGTCCGATTTTGGCCCGCAGGATGGCGATGGTGGTTTTGGCGTCCAGTACGGTCCCTGCAATCACCATGTCGTAGGCCTCATCCACGGTGAAGAGCCGCACGTTCTGGTGCGGGGTCTCTGGTGCCAGGCTGGCCGGCTGGACCGGGGTCAGGCCCTCCGCGTAGAAGAGCGTGGTGTGCTGGGTGGAGAAGCTGGGAGTGTTGATGAACCTCGCGAACTGGTTAAAGGAGGCAGCCTTGTACCCGGCCTCCTCGCGCAACCGCCTGGTGGCCACATCGATGGGGGCTTCCTTGTCGTTGAGCGGATGCCCGGCCGGCAGCTCAAGGGTCCAGCGGTGGGTGGGCAGACGGTACTGCTCGACCAGCGGTATCCTTCCGTCGTCGGTGATGGCCAGGACGGCGATGGTGTCTCCATGCTTCTCGCTGACGATGCTGCGATCGAAGGTCTGATTGTCGCTGGATTCAAAGGTGACCCTGTCGACGCTGAAGTAGTGGCTGTCCATAATCTGCTTGCGGGCCTTCTCCTGGACGGGGGAGGTGCGCCAAGGATCGAACCGTCGATAGATCTGAGTGGTCATCATGCTCTCCTTCGACTGCTGATGTGCCTGTATACATAACTGTCTTCATTCTAAGGCAGATTCAACACGAATAACCTTGCGTCGTCGCCAAAGTATGGTAGATTCTCTGTGGTAACGAAAAGCCCCCGTATCCCAATTGGTAGAGGAAACGGCCTCAAAATCCGTGCAGTGTGAGTTCGAGTCTCACCGGGGGCACGATAAAGCGAACCCCATCCGTCCCTCATCGGTTTTAGGTGAAGATCGGCTGGACTTTCAGGAAATGAGGTTGAAAGTGGCTTCAGAGAGTAAGAACCGCAGCGATTCCCCCGAAGGGCGGACCGTGGTTGTGGCGGAGGACGAGGCTTTGATCAGGCTCGATACCGTCGAAGCTCTCGAGGATGCCGGCTATGACGTGGTCGGCCAGGCGGCCAGCGGCCAGGAGGCCATTGATCTGACTCGCGAGCTGAGGCCCGACGTGGTGGTCATGGATGTGAAGATGCCCGGCACTGACGGCATTACCGCCGCCACTGAGATCGGCAAGGAGAACCTGGCCCCGGTGGTTATGCTGACGGCGTTCTCCCAGCAAAGCCTGGTTGAGAAGGCGGCTGATGCAGGAGCCATGGCCTACGTGGTCAAGCCTTTCGCTCCTGAAAAGCTGCTGCCGGCCCTTGAGGTGGCTATCTCGCGCTTTGACCAGATCAACGCCCTGAAGGACGAGGTCACCGACATGAAGGCCCGTTTCGAGGCCCGCAAGCGGGTGGACAGGGCCAAGGGTCTGCTCATGGAGAGCATGGGCATGACCGAGTCCGAGGCCTTCCGCTGGATCCAGAAGACCTCCATGGACCGCAGGCTGACCATGCAGGAGGTGGCCGACGTGGTCATCAACAACGTGGCCAACCAGAACGACCGTTAGCCCTCCCATGGAAGACCAGACGAAGAAGCAGGACAAGGACGGCCGCACCCTGCTGGTCGTCGACGGACATTCGCTGGCCTTCCGGGCCTTCTATGCCCTTCCCGTCGAGAGTTTCACCACCTCGACCGGGCAGCCCACCAACGCGGTGTGGGGATTTGCCACCATGCTGGCGGATGTCATGGCCAAGGAGAAGCCCACCCATATGGGCGTGGCCTTTGACGTCAAGGGCGGCACCTTCCGCAATGCCATGCTGCCCCAGTACAAGGGCACCCGTGAAGCCGCCCCCAAGGAGTTGCTCAGCCAGCTGCCCCTGATCCAGGACCTGCTCAAGGGCCTGGGCATCACCTATATCGAAAAGCCCGGCTACGAGGGCGACGACATCATCGGCACGCTGGCCACCATGGGGGAGCAGGCCGGGTTCAAGACCCTGGTCCTGTCAGGGGACCGGGATGCCTTCCAGCTGGTGGATGACGACGTCACTGTGCTCTACCCCGGCCACCACTTCAAGAACCTCAAGCACATGACCCCCCAGGCCATCATGGACCGCTACAAGGTGACCCCGCAGCAGTATCCGGACCTGGCCGCCATGCGCGGCGAGGGGGCCGACAACATCCCCGGAGTGCCGGGCGTGGGCGACGGCTATGCCGCCAAGTGGATCAACAAGTATGGATCGCTGGATTCCATTCTGGAGCACGCCGACGAGATCGGCGGCAAGAAGGGCCAGGCCCTGGCGGAGAACGCCGACCAGGTGCGGCTCAACCGGAAGGTCAATGCCCTGGTGCGGGATCTGGACCTGGGCGTGAAGGTGGAGGATCTGCGTTTCGGCACCATCCATACGGATCAGGTGCTGCCCATCTTCGAGCAGCTGCAGTTCGGCCCGCAGACCCGCAAGAAGATCCTGCGCGGATTCAACACGGTCGCCGATTACGACTATTCGCCGGCATCCGCCCTGGTCGATGTCAGCAACAAGCAGGAGGAGTTCATCCAGCCCGAGCGCGATAAGGCGGAGTCCGCCGACCAGCTGCGGGACTGGTGCCAGAAGCATCTGCCGGACAAGGCTCTTTGCCGGCGCTCGGCCGACCATGTCAAGGCCATGGCCGATTCCCTGGACAAAATCAAGGACATCGGCGACTCCGACCAGAATGCCATGCGCTGCAGCGAGGCCATGAAGGAGCACTGGGTTCTCCACGCCATCGGCTGGGCCAAGCATGGCGACTATGGCCTGGAGGAGCTGGCCATCCTCTCCATGGACGGACACGGCCTGGTCCTCATGGCAGAAGATATTGACCAAGACATGCGTGAGGCCATCCAGGAGCTGATCGACCAGCGGATCGGCACCTGCGTGGTTCATGGCTACAAGGAGCACCTGCACCTCCTGGAGAGCCAGGGGCTGCACATGCCCCTGCCCCTGTTCGACACCAAGCTGGCAGGCTATCTGGCTGAGCCTGATTTTCATGCCGACAACCTGGAACAGGCCGTCGCCCATTTCCTGGCCATCCCCGTAGAGGAGGAGCCCGAGGCTACCCAGGGGGCCTTGGCCCTGGACGGGCGAGAGGATGAGGACGAACGCAGGCGGGGGACCCGGATTCTGCGTCAGGCCCAGTACGTCATGATGGTCTCCGAGCGGCTGCAGGAGCTGATGGACGAGCGCCGCCAGTACGGCCTGCTGCGCACCATAGAGCTGCCCACCTCCGCAGTCCTGGCGCAGATGGAGACCGAGGGCGCCAAGGTGGATGATGCCCGCCTGAAGGAGATGCACGACCGGTTCGCCGCCGAGGCCCGCCAGGCCCAGGAAATCGCCTGGGATAGGGCCGGCAGCCGTGTCAACCTGCAGAGCCCCAAGCAGCTGAGCAAGGTGCTCTTCGACGACATGGGCCTGGTGCCCACCCACAGGACCAAGACAGGCTCCTACTCGACCAACGTCTCAGTCCTGCAGGACCTGTACATCAAGTCGGTCAACAACGAGCGGGCCAACGACTTCCTGGGCGCCCTGCTCAAGCACAGGGAGACCAATAAGCTCAAGCAGATCGTGCAGACCCTGCGCGAGGCGGTCAACCCGCGGGATGGGCGGCTGCACACCACCTACGAGCAGACTGTGGCGGCCACCGGACGGCTGAGCTCGGTCGACCCCAACCTGCAGAACATCCCCAACCGGGATGCCCGAGGCCGCGAGATCCGCTCGGCCTTCGTGCCTGGCAGCGGCTACGAGGCGCTGCTCTCCTCGGACTACTCCCAGGTGGAGCTGCGGATCATGGCCCATCTTTCCGGGGACCAGGCCCTGATCGACGCCTTCAAGTCGGGCGCCGACTTCCACCGCTACGTGGCCAGCCTGGTCTATGACATCCCCATGGAGGAAGTCACCGGGGACCAGCGTTCCCACGTGAAGGCCATGAGCTACGGCCTGGCCTATGGACTGAGCACCTACGGCCTGGCCCAGCAGCTCAAGATCAGCCCGGCTGCGGCCGATGTGCTGCGCGCCAAGTACTTCGCCACCTTCGGCAAGGTCCATGAGTACCTGGAGTCCCTGGTGGCCGACGCCCGGGAGAAGGGCTACACCGAGACCATGTTCGGGCGGCGGCGCTACTTCCCTGGGTTGCGATCCAAGCGCCGTCCCACCCGCGAGGCCGCCGAGAGGGCCGCCCTGAACGCGCCCATCCAGGGATCGGCTGCCGACATTATGAAGATCGCCATGATCAAGGCCAGCCGTGCCTTGTCCGACCAGGGTCTGAAGAGCCGCATCTCCCTGCAGATCCACGATGAACTGCTGGTGGAGATCGCTCCCGGAGAGACCGACAAGGCCACCAAGCTGGTCAAGGATTCCATGGAACATGCCGTTGAATTGGCTGTGCCCCTGGACGTTTCCACCGGCATCGGCCAGGACTGGGAGCTGGCTGCTCACTGACCTGACACGGGGGTGGCCTGGGCTCAGCAGGATCCGAGGAGGGATCGTCATGCCTGATGAACAGGATGAGGCCCAGAGGCCTTCGGTGCCCCTGGGCCAGGTGGTGGATCTGCTGGAGGGGCTATACCCTCTGGACTACGCGGAGGACTGGGATCATCCAGGTCTGGTGGCGGGGGATCCGTCCTGGCCGGTCAGAAGGATCTGGTGCGCTGTGGACCCTCGGCCCGATGTGGTTCAGGAGGCCCTGGATCACAATGCCGACCTGCTGATCACCCACCATCCGCTCTTCTTCAGGTCGGTGCACCAGGTTTCCGGCCTGGGCTTCCGCGGGGATATGATAACCAGGCTGATCGAGGGCCATTGCGGGCTCTGGGTGGGGCATACCAACGCCGATGCCGCCTACCGCGGCGTGGCCCAGGCGGCTGCCGATGCCCTGGGCCTGCAGGAGGCGCGACCGCTGGCCCCTCAGCCGGTTTCTAAGCGCGACCTGCACGCCGATCAGGGGATCCAGGTAGGCCTGGGTCGTTGGGGTCGGCTTCCGGAGCCCATGCCATTTGATGATTTGGTTCATACGGTGGCGGATCTCCTGCCCAGGACGGCTCTGGGTGTTCAGGCGGTCGGTCCGTCCGATGCCATGGTCTCTACGGTCGCCCTGCTGCCCGGCTCGGGGGACTCCGAATTCGACCTGGTTCGATCCACGGGGGCCGATGTCTACATCACCAGCGATCTGCGCCATCACCCTGCCACGGATGCCTACCAGCAGGCCCTCTATGAGGCCAGGATGGCCGGTCGGCCCAATCAGCCCAGACCCATGCTGATCAACACCCCGCACTCGGCAATTGAGAGCCTCTGGTTCCGCTACGCCAAGGGAGACATCGCCTGGGCTATGGAGACGGCCACCGGTGTTCGCCCGCAGGTGGAGGTTTCGTCCATCGTCACCGATCCCTGGACCATGGTGGTGCGTTGACGGCTGAGGATTGATGGTTGAGGAGGAGCGATTTCATGAGCGATGAAGCGCAGGATCTGCAGGCACGATTGGCCGCCAAGCTGGACGGCCGCGATGGCCAGGGGCCCAAGGGCATCGATATGACCCGCGCTCCCGAGCTGATGGATGACAGGGAGGTCTTCCGCGGCCCGATATTCGTTATCGACCAGCAGCGGGTGGCCATGTTCAGGCGTGACGGTTCCAAGGAAACCATCGACCGGCAGCTCATCCGTCACGACCCCTGCGTGGTCATGCTGGTGCACGACTGCGCTGCCGATGCCTATCTGCTGACCCGCGAATACCGGGTGGGCGCCCAGGCTTACGTCTTCGGCCTGCCAGCCGGTTTCATCGACCCGGGGGAGAGCCCTGTCAAGGCTGTCCTGCGCGAGCTGCGTGAGGAGACCGGTCTGGTGCCCGGGCCTGAGGATGCATCGGCCTCAGAAAGCCACCTGGATCCGGAGGACGGTTGGATCGATGCTGCTCCCGATGTCTACTCCTCTCTGGGGATGAGCGACGAGCTCGGCCACATCATGGTCCTTCATCTGCGTCGCTGGCATCAGGGATCCACCGACTTCGACCCGGGCGAGCATATCCAGTCGGCCTGGGTCTCCTGGCAGGAGCTTTGTGCAGCGGGAGTCGCCGATGCCAAGGCAGTGGTGGCCATTCAGCATGAGGCCATCCGTCGCCTGCAGAAGGATTAAGGTCTCAGGCATCAACGCCTGTGATTGGGCCAGTAAAACATACCGGTGGTATGATAGGTTCTTGTCAGAAAAGATGGTTAGGTCAGAATGATCAGGCATTGTTGCGCTGACAGGAAGAGGAGCACTGCATGGGCACGCCGAAGGATCCCGAAGGACATCGCAATCAGATCCTCGATGTAGCCCAGCGGCTCTTCCTGGAAAAGGGCTACGACGGAACCAGCATCCAGGACATCGTCGACGGCCTGGGCGGCATGACCAAGGGGGCGGTCTACTACCATTTCCCCTCCAAGACGGCTATTTTCCACGCGGTTACCGAGCGTATGGCCTCGTCCTCCTCCCAGGGAGACTGGCTGGGGGACTGGCCTGGCGAAAACGGGCTGGACAAGCTGCGCAATGAGCTGATCGCCTCCCTGTCGGCATACTCGCGTCTCGATGTCACCTTTTCCGCCAGAACCCTGTTGAAGAGCCCCCGCATGGTAGGCCAGATGTACTTGAAATCCATGGACAGGATTGTGGATGTGATCACTCCTTATGTCCGTGAAGGTGTGGAAGACGGCTCCATCGCCCCCTGCAATCCTGAGGATCTGGCCCAGGTGCTCTACATCCTGCTCAACATGTGGATAGGGATTCGATTCTCGACCATGACCCGGGACCAGGTGGTCTCCAAGTTCTCCCTGTTGGCGGATATGCTCAAGGGAATAGGGGCGCCTGTCGTCGATGATCGGGTTATTCGTGCGGCCGTGCATTTGCACGCACATCTGAAGAGCAATCCTTTGACTGCCACCAGCGGGGAGTCCACGCAAGAGGAATCTGACAAGAATCAGGATCAAGGGGTCTCTTAGAGCCGATAGATATCTTAAGGCCAAGAGGGCTCTGTCTACTAGCAAGATTCGGGCACTCAACGAGTAATGGTTTTTGTTTCCACCAAACATACCAACGGTATTTTTGAAAGGAGTTTTATGCAGGTACTGAAGGCGGACGGAATTGTCCAAGTGTTTGAAGGCAGGGAGGTGCTGTCTGGACTGGATTTGACCCTGGGGCAGGGCGAGATTCTGGGCTTGCTAGGTGCCAACGGGGCTGGCAAGTCCACGCTGTTGAAGATCCTGACCGGAATGCAGAGGCCTGTCGGCGGCAGAGTCTGTTTTCTGGGGAGGCCTCTGAGCGAAGACTACCCGGGCAATCTGGCCAGGATGGGAGTGTTCATCAACGAGCCGGTCTTTTATGAGTCCCTCAGCGCGAGGGAGAATCTTGAGATTGACCTGACCTACCTGGCATTGGCAGACCGGGAGCATAGGGAGGCCGAGCCTACCGGGATCAGCCAACTTTTGGACAAGGTCGGTTTGGCCGCCGATTCAGCCACGCCTGTCGGCAGGTATTCCATGGGCATGAGGCAGAGGTTGGCCCTGGCCAGGTGCATGGGCCATCATCCTGACCTTTACCTATTGGACGAGCCGCTCAACGGACTGGACCCTGTGGCCATCGGACAGCTGCGAAACAGTCTGCGCAACCTGGCAGCCCAGGGGAGTGCAATCCTCTTTTCCAGCCACAGCCTCTCCGAAGTGTTGCGCACGGCCGACCACGTGATGGTCGTGGCGGACGGCAGAGTCAGCCTGCGGGCCAGTGTGCCGGAACTGATCAATCAGGGCCAGGAGGCCGCCGAGCGAACCCTGGTCAAGGCTATGGAGGGTTGATATGAAGACGCTGTTGAAATTGGAACTGAAAAAGACAAGGCTTTGGCCCTGCATCTTCGGAGGGCTGGCAGTAGTGGCCGCAGCCTTGGCCATCGGAGGCATGTTCCTGGCCATTGGCCACACTAGCGGACGGTCAGATCCTCGGTTGTCAAGCCTGACCTTCGTGCTGCAAATGGCCATGGTCATCCTTCTGGTGGGCTTTTCCCTGGTGGCTGCTGCCCTCTGCAACCTGGTCTTCATTGAGCCCTATACGGGGAGGAACCTGGCGCTCACCCTCTCATTGCCCATATCGCGAAGCCGAATCCTGCTGGCCAAGTTGATCTTCGTCGGCCTCTTCACTGCGCTCTCCTACTTGGCTGGGTCGGCCATCACCCTGACTGTCATCTTGCTGATCGACCGTCTTGTGGGTTCGCTTGGAACGGGCTCGCCAAGCTGTCTGCTTGAACAGGTTCTCCTCATGCTGGTTACCAGCCTTGCCGGACTGGTGGGGTTGGTTGGCATCGCCCTCTCTATAGGCTTCTGGAAGCGCTCGCTGCCCATCATGTTCGCGGTCCTGCTCCTGCTGGACGCTGTAGTGGGCAACTTGCTCTCCCAATCCCCGCTACTGTCTGCTCTGCTGCTTCTGATCATCTTTCTGGCCTCCCTGCCGGCATGGTGTCTGCTTCATCGGACCCTCATGAAGATCGAACTGCCCTGATCGACGGCTGACCATGCAGGAGCTTCTGAAGAACAAGCCTTTTGTGACCATGGTTCTGGCCAGTCTGTTGAATACGGTCGGAGGCGAGCTCTTCAACATCGTCTTCATTGTCTATGCCCAGACCATGCCCTTTGCCGGACTGGCTGTCTCCATAGCCTCAATGGCCTGGATGGCTCCAGCCCTGACGGCCATCCTGACCGGTTACCTGGCCGACAGGACCGTGCACAAAACACGGATGCAAGTGGTGATCAAGCTGATTCAAGTGTGTATCTATCTGGTTATTGCCATAATGATCGGCAGGTCCAAGAGCCTGCCCGTCTTTGTGCTGCTGGTTGCCATGGACATGGCATCCTCCATGCTGGAGGGATATGCAGGCAGTCTGTGGATGCCGGTCCTCAAACATCTGGTCCTGCCTAGCCAGCTCCATCAGGCGACCTCAATCACCTCCGCTGCATCCAATGTCGCGGCTGTCATCAGTGCAGGCGGAGGTGCGGTGTTGATCGCTATCCTGGGCAACAGATTCGCTGTATTTGCGCTGATCAACGCCCTCACCTTCCTTCTGGCGGGGATTCTCGTGGCTGTTGGCTATCAGAAATTCACCAGGGCGGAGGTCTCAGTCAATGGCTCACCTGTGGGCAAGCATGTGGGACTAGCATCCAGCCTTCATGTGACCTTGGGGGAGTTCCGCCACTCCGCCTTTCTGGTTCTGATGGTGGGTTTCGGATGCATGGTCAACCTTCTGGGGACGGCCCTGCAGCCCCTGCTCAATCTGGGGCTGATTTCCATGCCCGAGGTCTGGTGGGGAAGCTACGGCACAACCATAGCCGTAATCAACGGCATCTCCTCGCTGGGACTTATCCTTGGCGCACTCCTTGCCGCAGATCTGCTCAGGCGGCTGCCCATGGCCCATTTGCTGACCGGAGTCATGGCCGCAGCCGCCATGGTAGGGGTCAATCTGGTCTGGCTGCGTATTCCTGCCCTACTGTTCTTTCCTCTCCTGGCCATGAATTATCTTCTGGGCAAGATCAACCCTAGGTTCATGACCATGCTCATCAGCACGGTGGCCGAGGACCACTTGGCCGCAACTATGGGAGTGGTCCAGACTGTCATGATGATCGGAGCGCCTCTGGGGCAGATGGTCTTTCTGACGCTGGGTAATCTGGTCGGCATCCCCATCACCATGTCCATGTATGCAGGCCTGACGGGCCTTCTTGCTCTGACGATTTTTTCTGTGGGATTGCTGGGCATGAATGCCAAGGATCCGACTCCCGACATGGGACGAAGGCAAAAGTCGGGCTAGCCGGATTTGAACCGGCGACATCCTGCACCCAAAGCAGGCGCGCTACCAAGCTGCGCTATAGCCCGGCACCCATAGGCATCACCGTATGGGCACAATGTATCAATATAGCACAGGGTCGGGTCCCGGCCGGTCCTGTGGGAGTGAGCAGGGAGCAAGAACAGCTCTGCGCCTGCGGTTACCATGGTGACCATGACAGTGGAAGAGACATGGGCGGCGCCGCAGGCCGATGGCCCCTTGGAAGCAACGGTGACCATACCGGGAAGCAAGTCCCTCTCGAACAGGTATCTGATTCTGGCGGCCCTGGGAAGCCGCCCCGTCAGGCTGACTGGTCTGCTCAGGTCGCGCGATACGGACCTGATGATCGGGGCCCTGGCGGCCCTTGGCGTGGACTGTCGGGTTGACCCGAACAAGGCTACGAATGTGACTGTCATTCCACCGGCAGGCGGGCGATTCCGCGGTGGCGCTCGCGTGGACTGCGGACTGGCCGGAACCGTCATGCGCTTTGTGCCGGGCCTGGCCATGCTGGCTGATGGCCCCACACGATTCGACGGAGACGAGCAGGCCTATCGCCGTCCCATGAGGCCTCTGCTGGAGGGACTGACCCAGCTGGGAGCCAGGATCGAGTACCTGGGCCAGGAGGGCTTCCTGCCCTTTGTGCTCACACCGCCGGATCGCCTGGTGGGCAGGGAGGTGACCATAGACTCCTCGGCTTCCTCGCAGTTCATTTCCGGCCTCCTGCTGCTGGCTGCCAGGGCTGATGGCCCGACGACCATCGTCCACTCTGGTCAGCATCTGCCCAGTCTTCCGCACATCGCGATGACCGTTGAGGACCTGCGTCAGGCCGGAGTCCGGGTCCAGGCCAATCCCGACCGCTGCAGGTGGAGCGTTGAGGGCAGAGGGACTGCAGGGACAGGGCTGCCTGATCAGGTCCAGGTGGAGCCCGACCTGTCGAATGCGGCCCCCTTCCTGGGAGCGGCCCTGATCGGAGGCGGGCAGGTCAGCGTGCCCAATTGGCCAGACCATACCACCCAGCCAGGCGGCTTGCTGCCCGGGTATCTGGAGACCATAGGTGCGCAGGTAGACATGGTTCCCGACGGGCAGGGCAGTCCCACCTGCAGGGTCACCGGCGGGGAAGCCATTCATGGGCTCGGCGACTTCGACCTTTCCCCGGCGGGGGAGATCGTGCCTTCGATTGCAGCAATCCTGGTCTTTGCCGACGGGCCCAGCCGCCTGCACGGCATCGGCCACCTGCGCGGTCATGAGACCAATCGGCTGAAGGCATTGGCCACCGAAATCACCAGAATAGGCGGTCAGGCCCGCGAACTGGATGATGGCCTGGCCATCGAGCCCGTGCCTGTTCATCGTCTGCACGGGGCCGTCATGGAGACTTATGCCGACCATCGCATGGCCACTTTTGCCGCCATGATCGGGCTCAGGATACCTGGCATCAGGGTGCGCAACATCGGCACCACGGCCAAGACCATGCCCGACTTCCCGGGGATGTGGAAGCGGATGCTGGCAGGCGAGGACCAAGGCTGAGCCGCGGCGAATCGAGCGAAAGGAGCCGTGTTATGAGCATCGAGGCTGAAGGGCAGAACTGGCAGGAGGATCTGGACCTGGCCATCGCCATGGCTGACCAGGCGGATCAGGTCACCATGGGCTACTTTAAGTCGCCGGATCTTCACGTGGAACGCAAGTCGGACAATACCCCGGTCACCCAGGCTGACAGGGAGGCGGAGGCGGTGATTCGTCGCGTGCTGGCCCAGGCTAGGCCGGACGATACCATCTATGCCGAGGAGCTGGGAAAGCAGGAGTCCAACGGCAGGCGGTGGATCATCGATCCGATTGACGGGACCAAGAACTATGTGCGCGGGGTCCCCGTCTGGGCGACCCTGATCGGCTTGGAGGCAGACCATCAGATGGTGGTCGGCGCGGTATCGGCCCCCATGCTGGGCACCCGTTGGTATGCTGCGCGGGGTCAGGGAGCCTACATGGCTCGCCAGGGCGAAGCCCCCAAGGCCATCCACGTATCAAGAGTGGACCGGATGGAGGATGCTTCCATGTCCTTGTCATCGCTGACAGGGTGGAAGGCCATAGGCCGCCGGGAGCGGCTTCTCGACCTGACTGACCGGATCTGGCGTCTGCGTGGATTCGGCGACTTCTGGCAGTACATGCTCCTGGCCCAGGGTGCCATCGATCTGGCGGCCGAGCCGGAGCTGGACCTCTACGACATGGGTGCCCTGGTCCCCATCGTGACCGAGGCAGGCGGCAGCTTTACCGACCTGGCAGGCAACCCGGGTCCATGGGGTGGCAATGGTCTAGCCAGCAACGGTCTTCTGCACAAGGAGGCATTGGCGGCTTTGGGGGACTGACCTAAACGACATATAGAAAAAGGTCGGTGGCCACATGCATTGCTGTGGTCGCCGGCCTCTTTCTGCTCTTAGGACCAGGTTCCTAGAACCAAACCTTGAACTCAATCATCCCTCATTCAATCATCAATCAGATTGAGGGGACAGGTCCGGTTAACGGTCAGGCCTGGAACTTGTTGCCGTAGGCATCGCCCTGGCTGGCGACGACCTCGGCCTGGCGGGCGATGGAGAGCTCCTCGTTGGTGGGGATGACGCAGACGGCGACCGTGCTGTCAGGAGCGGAGATGATCCGGGCCTCCTTGGACCGCTGGTCGTTCTTCTCCTGGTCCAGCTTCACTCCGAAGGGCGCCAGCTGCTCGATGACCCGACGGCGCACTATTTCATCGTTCTCGCCCACGCCGGCCGTGAAGGTAATGGCATCCAGGCCGCCCATCTGGGCCGTGTAGTTGCCGATGTAGCCGACAATGCGGTGAACGTAGATGTCCAGGGCCAGCTTGGCATCCTCGTCGCCCTCGGCGATCAGCTTGTGGACCTCGCGCATGTCGCCGTGGCCGGTCAGGCCGGTCATGCCGGAGCGCTTGTTGAAGAGGGTGTCCAGCTCGTCAACGCTCATGTGGGCGTTGCGGATCAGGTGGAAGACAACGGCAGGGTCGATGTCGCCGGTGCGCCCGCCCATGACCAGGCCCTCCAGAGGGGTCAGGCCCATGGAGGTCTCGACGGGATGCCCGGAGACCTGCGCCGAAGCGGAAGCCCCGTTGCCGATGTGCAGGACGATCTGCCGCAGACCCTCTGCAGGCTTGCCCAGCAGGCCGGGAACCAGCTGGCCAACATACTGGTGGCTGGTGCCGTGTGCGCCGTAGCGACGGATGTGGTACTGCTTGGCGATGTCCTTGTTGAGGGCGTAGGTGGATGCCTTCTTGGGCAGTTCGAAGAAGAAGGAGGAGTCGAAGACGAAGACCTGGGGGGTCTGCGGCATCAGCCGGCTCATGACCTCGGCGCCCTCAGCCTCGGGTCCGTTATGCAGGGGGGCCAGCACGGCCAGATCCTTGACCTGGCTCAGGGTCTTCTTGGTCAGGAGAGCGGGCTTGGGGAAGATGGCTCCACCCTGGACGACTCGGTGGCCGACGGCGATGATGCCGGCCTTGTCCAGATCAGGTCCATACTCCTTGAAGAAGCCCAGGACACGCTTGAGCCCGACCTCATGGTCGTGGATGGGCTCCTCAAGCTCGTGCTTTTCGCCGTTGACCTCGTGCTTGTAGTGGCCGTCGGTGGGCTCGCCGATCTTCTCGACCAGACCCGAGGCCAGGCTCTGGCTGGTCTCCAGATCGACCAGCTGGTACTTGATCGAGCTTGAACCCGAATTGATGACTAGGACGGTTTTCGCCATTGGGGCATCCTCCTGATGTGCTTGTATAGAGCCTGCGCTCCTCAATCAGTCTTCAAGATTACTCGTCGGCCCTTACAAGGCGCGGTATATAGCCAGGCCGACATGGTTTTGGGGCTGCTGCCGGAACCTTCTTGAAGATAAGATCCAGCAGCAGCCCCAGAGGTTTGCATAGACGTTATAAGACGGTCGTCAGTCCTGTGCCTCGACGGCGGTCAAGGCCACGGTGTTGATGATGTCGGCCACCAGAGCGCCACGGGAGAGGTCGTTGACTGGTTTATTGAGGCCTTGCAGCACCGGTCCGATGGCCAGGGCGCCCGAGGTGCGCTGTACGGCCTTGTAGCCGATGTTGCCGGCGCTCAGGCTGGGGAAGACGAAGACGTTGACCGTTCCGGCGACCGGATCGCCCTTGGCCTTGGTGGCCGCCACAGTGGGGGACCAGGCCGCGTCGAACTGGATGGGGCCCACGATGGGCAGGTCCGGCGCCTTCTCCTTGGCCAGGCGGGTGGCCTCTTCAACCAGGTCCACATCCGGGCCCTTGCCTGATCCCAGGGTGGAGTAGGAGAGCATGCCCACTCGCGGGTCCACGCCGAAGGAGCGGGCCGTCTGGGCCGACTGAATGGCTATGTCAGCCAGCTGTTCGGATGACGGGTTGAGATTGATGGCGCAGTCGGCGAAGACCGCCACATGGTCGGGGAAGCACATGAGGAATGCTCCGGATACCAGCGAGGCACCCGGCTTGGTCTTGATTACCTGCAGGGCTGGGCGGACCGTGTTGGCGGTTGAGTTGATTGAGCCGGACACCAGGCCGTCGGCCTTGCCAAGCACCACCAGCATGGTGCCGAAGTAGGAGGGATCGGCCAGCTGCTTGCGCGCTTGCTCCGGGGTCATGCCCTTCTTGGCGCGCAGCTGGCAGAGGCGATCGACCATGGGTGCCAGCACCTGCTCGTCGTCCATGGGCTGGAAGGAGGCCTTGTCCAGGTTGTTGAGGCCAAGCTCCTTGCCGCGGGCCAGAATGGAATCCTTGTCGCCCACGATGATCAGGTCAACGATGTTGCGGGCCAGCAGGTAGTCGGCCGCCTTGATGATGCGGTCCTCGCCGCCTTCGGGCAGGACTATGGTCTTCCTGTTGGCCTTGGCCTTGGCCAGCAGATCGTTCTGGAATGCTACAGGCGTGGTGGCCTTGGGGCTGGCGGCGTCGGCGGCCTTCAGCACCTGGTCGACATCCACCTCCTGCTGGAATGTCTGGCTGGTGGCCTGGCGGGCCTGATCGGCGGACGGATCCGTGTCGAAGTCCATCTTGGAGACGGTCCAGGTCGGCAGATCATACTCTTGGAAGGCCTGAGCAAGAGGTGCCTTCTGCTCAGACTGGCATCCGGTGATGAAGATTCCGGCAAGCACGGCTCCCTGGGCCTCGATGGTCCGGCGGCAGGCAGCTACGGTCTTCATGACCTGGCCGGGTTCCCTGCCGATAGTGCAGACGGCCAGCATGACCGGGGACCTCAGGTCGGCGGCGATCTGTGCATTGAGAGCAAACAGGCCGGGGTCGAAGAGCTTTGAGGCATCGCTGCCCACGATCAGGACGCGCTCTGGATGGGTTGCCTCCACCAGACCGTCATAGGCGTTGAGGACATCGGCCCGGGTCTGCATGGTGTCCTCAGTGGCGTGCCCAGGGCACTTGCCACGGCAGATCTCCGGATCCGTGTCGGGGAATGAACTGGCTGCAACTAGTTCCGGGGTCAATGGGTGCTTCCTGCAGGCGATTGGCCTGAATACGGCCGTTTTGGCTTTGGCGCTCAGGGCCTTGGTCAGGCCGTAGGCCACGACATTGCGGCCGTTGGCGGCTTCTGGGCTGATGATGGTGATGCTTGCAAGACTCACTGTGTCTTCTCCTGTCCGGATGTGGTTGCCTTGATGACTGCTTTGTTCACAACCTTGTCCAGTATACAGAAACCGCCCGCCATGCGGGCTGCGCATGACGGGCGGTTTCAGGGTCGGATCAGCGTATCACTCGTTGTCTCCGGCGGTCGCGGCGGTGGCGGAGATGGTCTCCTGGCCGGCGCGGTTGGCATCGGGCCAGACCCAATCGGTGTAATCAGGGTGGTCGTAGCCCTTGTCCACGGCGAACTGGAAGGCCTCGTCGCGGAACTTGGTCCACTTGTCGATCTGGTCGGCGTACTTGCCGGCATCCACCAGCTTCAGGGCGGAGGCGGCCAGGCACCAACGATCCATGTTGTTGACGCGCACCATGTCGAATGGCGTGGTGGTGGAGCCCTGCTCCTCGTAGCCGTGCACGGAGAAGTTGTCGTGGTTGGGACGTCCGTGGATCAGGCGGTAGATGGAGCCGGGGTAGGCATGGAAGGCGAACAGGACCGGCTTGTCCTTGCTGAAGAGCTCAGTGAACTCCTCGTCGGACAGGGCCTGGTCGTTCTCCTCGGTGTCCTGGATCTTCAGCAGGTCGACCACGTTGACGAACTGAACCTTGAGGCCCAGCTTCTGCAGCATGTCGTCGGCGGCCAGGGCCTCCTGGGTGGGGATGTCGCCCGCGGTGGCGATGACGACATCAGCATCCTCAGCATCCTTGGCGTTGGAGGCCCAATCCCAACGGGCGGCCCCCTTCTCCAGCTCGGCGGCGGCCTCGTCCACGCTCTGGTAGGTGGCGGCGGGCTGCTTGCCGGCGAAGATGGCGTTGATGCAGTTGGTCGACTTGTAGCAACGCTCGCCCACGTTCAGCAGCATGTTGGCATCGGCGGGGAAGTAGATGTTGACCACGTGATCGTTGTTGAAGTTCTTGTTCAGCAGGATGTCGACGAAGCCGGGATCCTGGTGGGAGAACCCGTTGTGGTCCTGACGCCAGACGTGCGAGGTGACCAGGAGGTTCAGGCCGGCGATGGGCTTGCGCCACGGGATTTCGCGGACGGTGGCCTCCAGCCACTTGGCGTGCTGGTTGATCATGGAGTCGATGACGTGCACGAAGGACTCGTAGGAGCTCCAGATGCCGTGGCGCCCGGTCAGCAGGTATCCCTCCAGGAAGCCTTCCATCTGGTGCTCGGAGAGCTGCTCGATGACCTGGCCGGTGTGGGCCATATGCTCGTCGGTCAGCTCCGACAGGTAGTCGGCATCCCACTGCTTGTTGGTCACTTCGTAGGCAGCGGCCAGACGGTTGGAAGCCGTCTCATCGGGCCCGAAGATGCGGAAGTCGGTGGGGTTCTTGGCCAGTACGTCGCGGGTGTAGTAGCCCAGGATGCGGGTGGCCTCGGTGGCGCCCCAGCCGTGGCCGTGCTTCTTGATGTCGATCTCGTAGTCGTGGATGTCAGGCAGCTCCAGCGGCTTGAGCAGCCGGCCACCGTTGGCGTTGGGGTTCTCGCCGATGCGCAGGTCGCCCTTGGGCATGAAGCTGGTGACCTCGGGACGCAGGGTGCCCTTCTCGTCGAAGAGCTCCTCGGGTTTGTAGGAGGCCAGCCAGTTCTTGAGGATCTGGAAGTGGGCCTCGGTGTCGCGGGCGGAGGTCAGCGGCACCTGGTGGGCGCGCCAGGATCCCTCGGTCTTCTTGCCGTCGATGAACTTGGGGCAGGTCCAGCCCTTGGGGGTGCGGAAGATGATCATGGGGTAGAAGGGACGGGTCATGTCGTCGGTTTCGGCCCGGGCCTTGATGTCGCAGATCTTGTCGAAGACGGTCTCCAGCATGTCGGCGAAGCGACGGTGGATGGACAGATGGTCCTCGTCGTCGAACCCTGCAACGAACTCGAAGGGCTCATAACCCATGCCATGGAAGTACTCATGCAGCTCCTCGTCGGAGATGCGCGAGAGGATGGTCGGGTTGGCGATCTTGTAGCCGTTCAGATGCAGGATGGGCAGGACGATGCCGTCGGTGCGGGGGTTGACCAGCTTGTTGGACTGCCAGCCGGTGGCCAGAGGGCCGGTCTCGGCCTCGCCGTCGCCCACGATGCAGGGCACAAAGAGGCTGGGGTTGTTCATGATGGCGCCGTAGGCGTGGGAGAGGGCATAGCCCAGCTCGCCGCCCTCGTGGATGGACCCGGGGGTCTCAGGCGCGAAGTGGGAGGGGATGCCGCCCGGGTAGGAGAACTGGCGGAAGAACTTCTGCAGGCCAGCTTCATCGTTGGTGATCTTGGGATAGTACTCGCTGTAGGTGCCGTCCAGGTAGGACTGCGAGGTGCCGGCGGGGCCGCCGTGGCCGGGTCCCATGATGATTACGGTGTTCTGCTGATGGTCGGCGATCAGACGGTTGATATGGCCCAGCAGGAAGTTCAGGCCGGGGGTGGTGCCCCAGTGGCCGACCAGACGATGCTTGACATCCTCCCGAGTGAAGGGCTCCTTCATCAGGGGGTTGCTGCGAAGATAAATCTGTCCGATGGAAAGATAGTTGGCCGCCCGCCAATACTTGTCGACGGCCTCGAGGGTCTCCTCGGCGATTGGGGTCTCCAGCTTCGCCCAAGGGGTGCCGATAACAGGATTCGTCATGTGTACTCCTGCACTATAGTGCGATTGTTTATTTACTTCGGTTACGGGCTCGTACGGTGTCATTTCAGGCATCCGTCGGGTTCGTACCCAATGCCTACATGGTACGTGAACGAGCAGACTTTTCTGAACGTTTTCTTGCAGTGTGTGTTCGCTCTTGTGAGAAAATGCGAGGGAATTGTCTGCTTGCAGACTTGAATTTCCGCCGGGGGTGCCGACCGGGGCTCAATGACGGTAGCATTGTCGAAAACTGCAACCATACTGGACTTGTCCGCGGGCGTTGAATCGTCGCTCTCGGGCATCCATGGCAGATACAGCATACCTATATATAAGGAGTCTTATGGCACAGGGTCCCGTCCTGGTGGTCGATTTCGGTGCGCAGTACGCCCAGCTTATCGCTCGTCGAGTCAGGGAGGCGGGGGTCTACTCCGAGCTGGTGCCTCATTCAATGAGCCTGGACCAGATGCTGGCCAAGGATCCCAAGGCGGTCATCCTCTCCGGCGGCCCGGCCTCCGTCTACGTGGACGGGGCACCTTCCATAGATAAGAGGATTTTCGAGGCAGGGGTGCCCGTGCTGGGCATCTGCTACGGTTTCCAGGTCATGGCCCATGAGCTGGGCGGCGAGGTGGACAAGGCGGCCCTTGGGGAGTATGGCAAGACCGAGGCCTTCATCGACAGCGCCAAGGGAATTCTGCAGGATTCACCCGCCCGGCAGGATGTGTGGATGAGCCATGGCGTCGCCGTCAACCGTGCGCCTGAGGGATTTGAGGTTCTGGCGCATACCGAGGGTGCTCCGGTGGCGGCCATGCAGGATCCTTCCCGGGGGCTGTACGGGGTCCAGTGGCATCCCGAGGTGACCAACACCCCTCTGGGGCAGGACCTGATCGACCGCTTCCTGCACCAGTGCGCCGGACTGCCGTCGGACTGGAACGCCTCGGGCATCATCGAGCAGCAGGTGGAGAAGATCCGTCGCACGGTGGGTGACGACCAGGTCATCTGCGGCCTGTCGGGCGGCGTCGATTCAGCCGTGGCGGCCGCTCTGGTCCACAGGGCCGTCGGCGACCAGCTGACCTGCGTCTTTGTGGATCATGGGCTCTTGCGCAAGGGGGAGGCCGAGCAGGTCAAGCATGATTTCGTAGCCGCCACGGGCATCAAGCTGATTGCCGTGGATGCCTCGCAGGACTTTCTGACCGCCCTCAAGGGCGTTTCCGAACCAGAGCGCAAGCGCAAGATCATCGGGGAGAAGTTCATCCGCACCTTTGAAAAGGCTCAGCGGCAGGTGATCGAGGAGGCCGGCAAGACCGGTAAGGAAGTCAAGTTCCTGGTGCAGGGCACACTCTACCCTGACGTGGTCGAATCGGGCGGCGGAGACGGAGCGGCCAATATCAAGTCCCACCACAATGTGGGCGGTCTGCCCAAGGACGTCAAGTTCAAGCTGATCGAGCCCCTGCGCACCCTCTTCAAGGACGAGGTCCGGGCCATCGGCACCGAACTGGGCCTGCCTGACCAGATCGTCTGGCGTCAGCCCTTCCCGGGCCCTGGTCTGGGCATCCGCATCATCGGCGAGATCACCCGTGAACGCTTGGAGACCCTGCGCGAGGCGGACGCCATTGCCCGCGAAGAGCTGTCCAAGGCTGGGCTGGATCGGCAGATCTGGCAGTGCCCGGTGGTGCTGCTGGCCAATGTGCATTCGGTAGGTGTACAGGGCGACGAGCGCACCTATGGCTCGCCAATCGTGCTGCGTCCGGTCTCCTCCGAGGACGCCATGACCGCTGACTGGACACGGCTGCCCTATGATGTGCTGTCTACTATCTCCACGCGGATTACCAACGAGTGCCCGGGCATCAACCGCGTGGTTCTGGACTGCACCTCGAAGCCTCCGGCAACCATCGAGTGGGAGTGAGCATCTGGGCCGACAAATCATACGGGGATACGTCAAAGACCATATGGTCATATGACTTGTCGGCCCACCTATTTTGTTCTTGGGCCATTAAATGTCGATAGTCGATAAAAGAGCTCAGGTCCGGCAATTTATTGTTTACTGCTTTGTAATGGCCGCATTGATCTGGTTGACCAGCTCGCGGGGTTGCTCCACCCCGAGCACCAGCCGGTCATAGTGCTCGTCCTTGAGTTGGATGACGATGGGACTTTCCGGTCTGGTGACATTCCAGAATGTCTTTTCCCCATGCTCAATGTATGTGCCGGCCCATTTACCGGGAACATGAAGGCCGGGCGAACGCAGCCCCTTGGCATCATCAAGAATGCCCGGATCCTCGCTGGCACCGAGAACATGCTCGAGCGGCACCACCAGTTTCCCCTTGAACGACCACATCTTATCCAAGCTTTGCGGTTCAATCTCCAGCGTTTGTCCGACAATTGCCACCTTGTTGTTCATGACTTATCTTCTTTCATCATCAGACTGCAACCGAATATGTGCACGCTGCAGCAGCCTCTCACCAAGGAGCGTGGCGACATCAACGGTCACAGCCTTGGTATCGTCAGATCCTGAGCTGTACAGCTTTACCAGGTAATCCCTGACCAGCCTGCGAACCTCTAGATCATGATCTGACAGCTCCATGAGTGCCACCAATACCAGATTGAGCACTCCTGAATCGCGCGACTCCGAATCTGTTGCATCACGTAGCGCAGCCACGAACATGCCGCGCTTGCTGCCGAAGGCACCGTAGAGACTGCCCCGGAGCAGACCCGTGGCCTTGACGAGAGCATCAATCGACGTACCCTCATAGCCATGCTCCAGGAAAACCTCGCGGGCACGGGCAAGTACCTCATCATCATCGAAACTTCTCTTGCGACCCATGCACGCCAAGATAGCATTATTTGACTGAATGGTCAAGAATAATGGACGGTCTTCTTGCTCATGATTATCGTTACTTCTTTCTGGAAGCAGTCGGCGATGGAAATAGTAATTCGATGGCAAGCTTCCAGTGATGAGCACGAGAATCAAGAGCCATGAAGATGGCCCCTATCCGAGCATAAAGCCTATCCGAGCATAAAAACTGCCATAGGAGAAGTGATAACCAGTGTAATAACTATGTTTCCCGCTGAAACTACTGCCCTGAGGAACTTTCGGTGTTCTGTTTTTTGATTGAACGAATATATTCAGGGCTTCTAGGGAACCAACAAGGAATACGATTATCAGCTGGATATCAACGAGAATTGTTGAACTTATATGTGCAGTTTTCGATAATGGTTACAACGAGGAAGACCAGTGTAAATATCGACCCGTCAACGTCGCTAACGATGATACCGACAATCCAGATATCGATAAATGGACCCGGAACAAGTTCCGCGTCTCTTCCAGGTTTCATTCGACACTCCTTTAATTACAAGTAGAGTTGGCGACCATCAACATTTATGGTGTCAGTGGTCACCTGAATTGCAAATACTCAGAGCATAAATCAGCCGAAGCACTCCCTTATTACACAGTCAATCCCAATTATTCACAACAGCACTCTGGCAACATTTCCTCCAATCAGAGCTCAGCATGACCTGATCGCAGCGCCCATTTGATACCGGAAATTCCGCACCAGACTTTACCGAGCGTGCTGATTCCGCTGACGATTCTATAGGCCGGGACACCGTATTGGATAAAGACAATTCCTGTCTGGAAAATGAACCCTCCCAAATCAAACCTCGGTTGGATCTGGTTATCTGAGGGTCAGTTATAAAAGAAGGTTCCGTCAGCTAAGAAGTTATCCAGTTTTTCAGCGAAATGCGGAATGGTCCTGGAGTCGGCATTTTTAATCTCTGTAGGAAGCCGATCCAGACAATCGGCCAATTGATCAAGTTCTGCAGCGCTGAGCGATGAACCATTTTCTCTGGTTTGGATCTGTTCAATCATTGGCTTCTGCGCAGTTGTAATGAGTTCATGAACGCTAGCCGTTCCGGTAACACCAACATCAGTGCCGCTGACGCGCTTGTTGCACTAGGGCCAGTACCTTGTGTGTGTTCTATGACTGCATATCAGTTTCCTTTGGTTGACATGTATGCCAAATGGCATAGCCGTGCATTAGCTGCAGAAAAACAAAAAGCCAACATAATTGCTGAAGAGATAAATATGTAGGGAAACATATGATGTCTCGAAGTCTTCTATTGCGCGATTAGAGGGCGCTTTATCGGCTCCGATTAATGCGAGGGGCAAGGTTAGCGAAGTGGTTCAAGCCAAGTCTGACCCAGATCTTTGGCAATCCACGTAAGCGTTTCGGGAAGCACCGCCATCATTAAGATCAGAGTATGGCCACACTGGTGTTATACCCGACCAGAGGGCAGGCGGCTCATCGCCACATAGCAGTTGAGAAAATTGAAAGCACTATCTTATTTGGGGGAGAGGTTGGCTTCAACAAAAGAACCCCAATCATAGTGAGCCCAATATATCGTCACTTAGATGACTTCGAGGTATACCCATATCCCCAGTTCGCTTGAATGGGACTGGTGGGGCTCACGGAATAATGCTATCAGTGTCCAGCAGACTCTTGATGCCTGTTTCATCTGCGTTGTGTTCGGTTCGGACAGCTTTTCTCTGTCATCTGAGCAAGGTACACGGCGGATTTCAGACTTAGACTCGGCTCCGCACGCCTGAGTTCACGGATAAACACAACTTGATCCTTGCTGGGATTTATTCCCCTGGAAGTGGCGATGCTTTGGGCCCATTCCACTGCCGCAGTCATAGGGTGTTCGTAGTCGGCAAATATCTTTGTGACTTCAACCCTCGGATTCTTGTCATTCGTGAAGCTCATGGCTATTCCTCTCAAAATTCCAGGTGCTCATTGTTGGCCGCTGAAGTTCTGATCGCTTTTAGAATCCAGCCGCGAGAGTCGTCGTCACAGAAGCCGCCGATACCTCAACGCTTTCATGAATCGCCTATGACTCACTTTCATAACAACTATATAACAACATCATGGAATCACTAATCGCACGTTTTGTGTCGTCAAACTCTGATGTCGCGGCCTTGGCCGCTCTCAACTCCCAACGCCTTCTGGCTCTATCCGTCAGTATGTTGCATATTTCGAACCTACTGATCTGGGCGTAGCGTGTTGCTCCCTGGCCGGTTAGCAAACTACTGGTATGGTGTCGACTCAGTCATCTGGCCACGCATATGGGGTGGAGTACATGTTGGATGCCAGCCACCGCGCCCAAGGCATGTTGTTCCGGTCCATGAAGGCCTTCATTTTGGTATGAATTTGCTTGCCGTCGCTAAAACTGAGGTGATTGTCTTGCCTTTTTTTGCGAGGAAACCACCTGCTACTAACACGCTTCCGCCGATGGTGGACATGTTCTTCTTCACATGATCCGCACGGTCTCTTCTTTTGGCCAAACAGCGGGCGCAGAAGATGTTATCCGGGTTATCGATGAAAGTGTGGCATCCACGAGATCTGCATACGGCCATCAGTTTTGAGCCGCATTTTGGGCAGTAATCATAGTCTTTTTTATATTTGTCGTTCTTTTTGTAAGAGTCGCATTCCTGGTTGGTGCAGCCTCTAACGCTCTTCATGGCTCTCATCCTTTTCATCAGATACCTTAAGGTACAGGTGCTTCTCAGGCAATGCCAGGGCCTCGCTTAGATTGGAAACATCAAGTTGAAGTGCGGCTCGAGATCGCCAAATTCCCTGTTCTGTTCCTGTATCAGAGCGATCGCATTCCGCTAGAAGGCCCGCATTGTCTCCCACAGTCGTCTTTATGAAGTGCGAATATGTTTCCAGGGATTTCGCCATGGCCTTGGGCTCTCCTTGCTCGCAAAAAATGGCTGCTCTGGCAATCGACGCCTGGTGTATGGCAGGAAAGCAACTGTTGATGCTGTCCATTCTTTCATCGATGAGTTTTGTGCGTTTGCCTTTTTCATGCTCATAGTCGCCATTAGCGAGATATTTCACGTCAGAATCCATCTTCAGCTCGAGCTGGGCCTCTGCGTCCGATAGAGCGCGTAAGGACTGAGACACAAGGAGCTTTCTCAGAGTGTCGTCATCAACTTCACGGGCCTGCAGATAAAGGCGCATGCCGCTCTGCAGGAGGCCGAGCCTATCGCTCTGCTGCCCCTCGAGGACTTCCTGCACGCGCACATCTATGACTGCAATCTGGTGGGCGATGTCTTCAAGCTGACCTTGGATTGCCCTGAGTTGTATGGCGTTCGCCGCTTGAACGGGATCAATCCCCCCGCTGAAATCCTCGCGCTTGATGGGCAGTTTCTTTCCATATCGCCCGTTAGGATCCAAAAGTTGGGCAAAGGTATTGCCTGTTCTATCGGCAGTCAGCTTGATGTCACCATTAGCGATGGCCTCGAGCGTATTTTTTGGAGCATCTACCACCAGGCGAAAATCACTATTCATGGCCTTATATGCCAAGGCGAATCCGGAGGATTCGCGTTCCAGTGCATGAACTATGTCTTTAATGGCGGCATTGCTTTTATTGACACCATTCCTTATTCCGTCCAGGAAAAATGCCAAAGGCGAGTCCGGATCGGCGTTGAGCTCAGATTCTTCAGGCTTCAATGAAACCCCCTATCGAAGGACATGCTGGCTGCACGCTAATACATGACGATAATTAATTAGATTATAACTGTCCGATACTCAAAGGCGCTTGCAGCAATTGCTTTGTTCGTGGGTAGTCAGAAACTCAACCAAATATCAATGAATAGGCGGGGCAAGGTACTTGCAATACCCCAACCCAGCGTCGTTCGCATGGCTCTCCTGGTCAATACCAGCCTTGGCAAGGAAATCGAGGTATATGAGACTGTTGGTATTTCACAATAGCTGGGACAGTATTTGACTTCGGGGAGCTTAAGCTTCATGCACGCATCTGGTTTCAATGAAGACACTGCTCTGGTGCGTAGTGTTAGCGTTTACAGGTCCTTAGCATGGACCATCAGGCAGTCCCAGGCACGGGCGGGGAGCAGGGCATGAAGGGCGACCAGAGGTTTGGCTCCGAAGCCCAGAAGGTAGCGTGGACGGGGATGGCGAACCGTCGAAGCACGGACGATGGCCTTGGCAATGGTTGATGGTCGGGTCAAATGCCTGCTGGAGTAAAGCTTGCGCAATCCAGCAGCAGCTTGGAACCCTGACTTTTGATAGGCACTCTTGCGGGTGACCTTCCGAAGATGGTCGGCGGCGATTGCGCCCCAGTTGGTGGCGATGGCTCCAGGCTCGATCAGGACCACGTCGATGCCGAAGGGGCGGGTTTCCATGCGTAAAGCGTCGCTGAAGGCCTCTAGGGCGTACTTGGTGGCATGGTACCAGGCACCCATATAGGTGACCATTCGGCCGGCCATGGATGAGGTGTTGACGATCCGGCCGCGTCTGGCCCGGCGCATGGCTGGCAGCACCAGCTGGGTCAGTCGGGCGAGGCCGAAGAGGTTGATCTCGAATTGTCGCCGGACCTCGTCGATGGAAACCTGCTCGACTGGGCCATAGGAGCCGTAGCCGGCGTTGTTGACCAGCAGGTCGACCCGCTTCTCCTTCTGCAGAATTCGTGCGACGGCCTTCTCAATGGAGGCGGAATCGGTCAGGTCCATCTGCACGGCCGTCACCCCCTTGTCAGCCAGTGGCTTCAATCGTTCGACTCGTCGTCCTGCCGCATATACCTGGTATCCATGATCGGCGAGCAGGCCAGCGGTTTCATACCCGATGCCGCTGGTGGCTCCAGTGACCAGCGCCACTTGATTGGTCATACTTATCACCCCTTCTGGCTGGTGTCTGTGAATCGTGGCTCCTGCTTTTCTTTGAGGCACAGTATATGACAGCATTTCGCTGCAAGGACATAAAAAGCCAGACGAGGGCGGTCTACCCGTCCACGCCTGGCAATGCGACCATAGCGAATACCTTATGCCTGCACCCTTTCCAGCAGGAGGTCGTTCAGCTCGGCAGCTGTTGGATAAGCCTTCTGGGTGCCGCGGCGCGTGACGCTGATTGCAGCGTATCTGTTGGCGTGCCCCAGAGCGGTTGGCACATCCTCGCCCTGCGTGTAGTAGTGGGCGAACGAGCCGATGAAAGCATCTCCGGCGCCAGTGGTATCCACGGCTTCAACCGTGACTGCAGGCACCAGCAGCTCCTGGTCGGCGCTGACCCATAGGGCGCCCTTACCGCCCATGGTGACAATCAGGTTGCCTACTCCGCGCCTTACCAAGTTCCGTGCTGCGGCCTTGATCTCATCCAATGTCCCTGTGGGCATTCCTGTGAGCGTGGCCAGCTCGGTCTCATTCGGTGCGAAGAAGGCCACTCTGGAGACATAGTCGATGTTCAGATCGTCATTTGCTGGAGCAGGGTTCAGCAGTACAGGCACGCCGTAGCCCTCTGCCAGTTCAATGGCATGGTAGTTGGTCTCCAAGGCGATCTCCTGTTGGAGAACGACCAGTTTCGATCCCTTGATCAGGTCTTTTTTATCGTCCAAGGCGGCAGGCGTGAGCTGTTTGTTGGCGCCTTTGACGATCAGGATCCGATTGTCGCCGCTGGTGTCCACAAAGATCGGCGCCACGCCGCTGCTTCCATCGGCGATGCCGATTCCATCAGAGCTGATGCCGTTGCTGCGGTAGTTCTCCAGCTGCTGTCTGCCGAATTCGTCCCTGCCGACCATGGTGATGAAGTTGACCTGTGAACCCAGACGGGCGGCGGCGATGGCCTGGTTGGCCCCCTTGCCGCCAAACCCCATCTCGAATTCAGGAGCTTCCACAGTCTCTCCCTCGACCGGCATGCGATCGACAAAGGTGGTCAGCTCATACATATTGGAACCGATGACAGTGATGTCAGCCATATTCTTCTTTACCTTTCCAGGCCGGTGGTGACCAGGAATGAGCGTGTTTCCTGGGGCTTCAGGTGGATCAGGGTGCCTGCCTTCTCAGCGGCGGCGCGGCCCTCGGGTGTGCTGGTGCCGGGCAGTGCAAAGGCTGCTACCTGCTGATCGGCGTTGTACAGGATCCAGCGGGTGACGATGGGGAATTGCTCCGTGCTGAACCGTGTCAGGAAGTTGTGTTCGGCATTCAGATGGAGCCGGAACTCGGCCACATCCGTAAACTTGGTCAGGTTCTGGGAGAAGAAGACGATCTCAGGATCGTAGTGGCTCTCGTCGTTCAGGTCGTTGATCAGATCACCGCTGGCCTTGAGCTCTTCGTTGTAGGCCAGCCATTGCGGGGTGGGATGGACGTGGGCGGGAACGGTCTGGCGCAGACGGAAAGCCTCGTCAGGCACGTTCTGCTCCATGTGCCCGTCATGCATGTAGGCGTAGTTCATATGGCACATGTATTGCAGAGGCATGGTCTGATAGTTGGAGAGGTTGGTGACCTCCAGGCCGATATCGAAAAGTCCGGAATCAGCGTGCAGGGTTACGGCCGGCCGGCTCAGGTAGTGGTCGCCGAACCCTTTGACATATTCAAATTGCCCATGTATTGACATGGTCCCATCTCCGAATTCCAGCCAGGCACTGTCCATGCGGCTGGTCGGAGCCTCGCCGTGGAGTTGGTAGTCGTCCTCCGGGGCCGGGGTTCCGCCGCCAAGGAGTCCTGACGTGAACTGGAAGCAGCCGTAGGTATCTGTTATGGCCGTGCCGGGAAGGGGTTGCGAGAACATGTCCTTCATCTTCAGGCTGATGGAGTCGAAGACCGCATCCCAGATGATCAGGCCCATATAGGGCAGGACGGTGAGCTGGCCGCGGGAGTTCTCCAGACGGACCGCTTCAACTCCTGAAGGGTAGGTGAAGGTGACGGCTTTGAAATCGTCGTCCTGATAGAGGGTGAACTCGGCCGGGCCGAACATGTCATGATTGAGGTGAAGCTGTTGCATGATTGGTTTTCCTTTCATTGGTTTTTCTGAGCGCCTTCAGCCTTGAAAGCGCGCATCTTTGCTGTGGAATAGACGCAGACGACCGCGAAGCAGACCACATCGACCAGGAAGGACAGGGACATGTTCGAGATGTCCGCGACGAATCCCTGCGCTACGGGGATGAAGGCACCGCCCACGATGGACATGACGATGATGGCTCCCGCTGTTTCCGTATGGCGTTTGTCGGTCACCGTATCCAAGGTCTGCGAGTAGATGGTGGCCCAGCAGGGTCCGAACAGGCCCGAGACGATGATGGCCGCATAAACGGCGCTCATGTTGCGCACTAGGAGGATGTAGACCAGGGCAGCCAATCCGAATGCCGAGAACCACTGCAGGACCCGGGAGGGGTGCATGGACTTCATCATGAAGTTGGCGATCACCTTGCCTATGAAGAAGGCCGCATAGCTGTAGACCATGAAGGTCGATGCCGAGCGTTCGTTGATCGAGGAATTGAGCTCCATGGCCAACCTGATGGTGAAGGACCACACGGCCGTCTGCATGCCCACATACATGAACTCGGTGAAAATGCCCCAAAGGAAGCGGCGGTTATGCGCAAGATAGACCAGAGTTTCACCGATGCGCGCCTGAGGCTGCTGTTTGGCCGGATCCACCTTGGGCTTGCCTGAGGGGAATTGCGTCAGTGCGAAGAGCACCAGGGCGACCAGCAGGACGAAGATGATGTATTTGTAGGGCAGCAGCGTATGTTGAAGAGCGCGCTCGCCGAAGGCGATGCGGGCCTGTCCGTGAAGCCCCTTCATCTGCCTTTCCAGGCTTTGGCCGGCGCCGAAGATCAGATATTTGCCCAGCAGTATGCCGGCTATGGCACCCAAGGGGTAAAAGGTTTCAGAGATGTTCAGCCGCAGGGTGGAATACTTCTTCGGGCCCATGAGTGAGCTGTAGGTGTTGGCCGAGGTCTCCAGGAAGCTCAAGCCGCAGGCCAAGGCGAACAGGGCGATCAGGAAGAATCCGTAGGTGGCCATGCGCGAGGCGGGGAAGAAGATCGAGCATCCGATGGTATACAGCGAAAGGCCGATCATGATGGCGACCTTGTATGAGGTCTTCTTGATGATGAGCGAAGCCGGTATGGCAATCAGAAAGTATCCCAGATAGAAGGCCGTCTGCACAAAGGCGCTGGCAACATTGGACAGCGTGAAGATGGTTTTGAATTGGGTTATGAGTATGTCATTGAGACTGGCGGCTGCTCCCCAAAGGGGGAATAGGCAGGAGAGCAGGATGTACTGGAGCATTGGTGTCCTGTCCAGGTATCCATCATCCAATTCCTGTGCGTGCAGTTTGAACAGATGAAAGGTTGGCAATTGCATGAACCCCTCCTTGGATTTGCATTCGGCGGCCGCTGCGTTGTGTCCGCCGAAAATATAAGAGTCGGCCCGGGGGCTGGCCCCCGGATGCCGAAGTCAGGCCTTGCCGATGATGGCCATGCTGGAGCTGGTGCCCAATCGTTCGGCACCTGCCTTGATCAGAGCCTCGGCCTCCTGCCGGGTGTGAATGCCGCCGGCGGCCTTGATGTGGATTCTTCCCTTGACTGCTTCTTTGATGATTTCGATGTCGTGCACACTGGCGCCACGGCTGGCGAATCCGGTGGATGTTTTGACGAAGTCGGCGCCTGCGTCGGCCACCAGCGTGCTGGCCCTTGCGATCTGCTCATCGCTGAGCAGGGCGGTCTCGATGATGACCTTGACCACTTTTCCTGCTTGGTGGACGGTTTCGACGACCGCACGAATGTCCTCGGCGACCACGTCTTCCCGGCCACCTGCCATTTCGCCGATGTTGATCACCATATCCAGCTCATCGGCTCCGTTCGCGATGGCTTCCCGGCTTTCGGCGACCTTGCTGGCCGTGGTGTTGGCGCCCAAGGGGAAGCCGATGACGCAGGCAGTCAGGACATCCGACCCCTTGACCTGCTCGTGGACGTGGGCAACCCAGTAGGGATTGACCATGACCGAATAGAAATGGTTGTCCAAAGCTTCGTCGATGACCTTGTCGATCTGCGCCAGCGTTGCGTCCGGCTTGAGCAGTGTGTGATCGATGAGGCGGTTGATCTGCATGGTTGTTACCTCCTTGTGGGCCTCACTGTAACAGTGAATGCACGGAAGTAAAATGCTAAGATGAACATATGTTCAAAAATGGATGCTCAATCGCCGGCAGGCCGTGAAGCTCTTTTGCATGCTGGTTCCACACGACTGGGAGAAAGGGAAGGTTCATGATCGACGATGAACAGCACAGGAATCAAGCGGTCACGGTCTGCCACTGGTACTACGAGGAAGGCCTAGGGCAGAGCGCCATCGCCCGCAGGCTGAACGTTTCCCGTCCCACGGTTTCGCGTCTTCTGGCCTTCGCCAGGCAGGAGGGGCTTGTCCGCGTGCTCATCACTGATCCTCAGGCTGATTTGGAGTCCCTGGCAAGAAGGCTCAAGGTGGCTTTTGGCCTGCGCGAGGTCAGGCTGGCCTATGATTCGACCGGTGACGAAGACGCCATCAGGGACAAACTGGGTGCTGTTACAGCAGATTACCTGGCTGAGATCGTCGGCGATCACGACCGGCTGGGCATCAGTTGGGGGAGGACCCTCAAGGCTGTAGCCGATCATCTGCGACCCAATGAGCACAAGGATGTATCGGTGGTGCAGTTGAAGGGGAGTGTCTCCGCGTCCGATTTCAACAACTATGCTGCGGATATCGCCCTGAAATTCGGCATGGCCTTCGGCACTACCACTACAGTGCTGCCCTTGCCGGTCATTTTCGACAATGCCTTGACTCGGGATATTGTGCTCAAGGATCGTTTCATCGACGAGATTGTTCGTCAGGGGGAACGGACCGATATCGCCGTGTTTACCTGCGGAACCGTTCGTGACGATGCCATGCTTTTCAAACTGGGGTATCTCTCCCGCAGAGAGATCACCATGCTGCAGCATAAGGCTGTCGGCGATGTGCTTTCACGGTTCATCGCTGCTGACGGCTCCATCGCGGATGACGGTATTGACGCAAGAACGGTGGGGATACAGCTTGATCGGTTGCGCAAGAAGCCATGCTCAATACTGGTGGCGGGAGGGCCTCCCAAGATAGCATCCATGCGTGCGGCGCTTCTGGGCGGCTATGCCAACGTGCTGATTACGGATTCCCAGGCTGCCATGCGTCTGCTTGAGGAATGAGCGGGTCTGTGCAATTAAGGGGGTTACGCCGTCTGGTATGGCTCTTCAGATGCCTATCGAGTCCATAATCACGCAATGGCTTGGTCAAATAATGGTCGCCTTTTTGGATTGCCGAAACTTCGCTGTACGCTAATTGCTAATGCTGATTGTAGATTCCGCAGGAGGTTTCAGCATGCAGGGCACACGATTTACCTATTGGTGGCACGGATTCGATCTGTGACGCCGCGTGCCTTGTAGGAACGGTTGCATGGATCGGAACCCACCGGCCCTGCAGTCGTCGACAGCATTTCCCGTGCATCGTCACCGCATAGTCGGTAGGGCAGCACCAGCGACAATGGTTGAAGTAACCGCATGGGAAAGGACAAGCCAATGACATTGGCGGATCATATGAATGCCAGGGTCAAAGCTCTGGCGCCGAGCGACATTCTCGAGTTCAACAAGGAGATCGCCGGAATAGACGGCATCGTGAAGCTGACCCTGGGGGAGCCGGACTTCTTCACCCCCGAGCACGTCAAGCAGGCGGGCATCCAGGCCATCCAGGACAACCACAGTCATTACACCGAGAGTCGCGGCATGCCTAGTCTGCGCAAGGCGGCGGCCGGCTATCTATACGCCAAGTACGGGCTGGACTACGACCCTGACACGCAGATGGTGATTACGGCCGGGGCCACCGGGGGTATCTTCTCGGGCCTTACCGCCATGATCAACCCGGGCGACACGGTCATCCTGCCCACACCCATCTTTCCTCTCTATATTCCCATCGCCCAGCTGAGCGGCGCCAAGACCGTCTTCGTCGACACATCCGATGACGGCTTCATTCTCAGGCCGGACAAGCTGGAGGCCGCCATCGAACACAGCGATGGTCCGGTCAAGGCCCTGGTGCTCAACTATCCGACCAACCCCACCGGCGTGACCTACGCCCGTGAGGATCTGGAGGCTCTGGCCCAGGTGGCGCGCAAGCACGGCTTCTTCGTGCTCAGCGATGAGATCTACGCCGAGCTGACCTACCAGGGTACCCATGTGTCCATGGGCACCATCCTGCCTGAGCAGACGGTCGTGCTTGGCGGGGTTTCCAAATCCCATGCCATGACTGGATGGCGGGTCGGCATCGCCGCCGGCCCGGCCGACGTCATTGACCAGATCAGCAAGGTCAACGAGTTCACCATCACTTCGGTAACCACCAATGCCCAGTATGCGGCCCAGGAGGCTCTGACCAAGGGCATGAATGACACGGATTCGATGCGCGAGGCCTACCGCAAGCGGCGGGACTATCTGGTCAAGGCCCTGCCCGAGGTCGGTCTGGATGTCATTGACCCCAAGGGCGCCTTCTATATCTTCGCCCGACTGCCCGAGGGCATGCGCGACAGCTGGAGCTTCGTCTACGACCTGGCTCGTAAGGCCAAGGTGGCGGTAATCCCCGGAGCCAGCTTCGGGCCTGGGGGAGAAGGCTACGTCCGCATTTCCTACGCAGCCTCCATGGAGGATCTGCATACCGCCGTGGAGCGGATTGGCGACTACATGCGTGAAAATCGCAGCTGATATCCCTGACGATTCAAATTACAACCATCAACGAAGACAGTTACCAAGGACCAGAAAATGACCAGCATTCTCATGTATTCAGTACGCCCCGACGAGCAGGAGGCCATTCAGGCCTGGGCGCAAGCCAATGACATTCAGGTGGACACCACCGACCACGATCTGGGGATGAAGACCGTGGACATGATCAAGGGATACGACGGCATCGTCATCCAGCAGCACGCGGCCCTGCCCGAGCCCGAGCTCTACCAGCGGCTCAAGGAGTATGGCCTCAAGCAGCTGACCCTGCGCATCACCGGCTATGACATCGTCAACCTGCAGGCCGCTCGGGAGAACGGGCTGGTCGTCACCAACGTGCCTGCCTACTCGCCCCGGTCGGTCTCCGAACTGGTCCTGGCCCAGGTCATGCGCCTGGTCCGGCATCTGGGGGAGGCCAGCGCTCGCGAGGCCAAGGACGACTATACCTGGGCTGGGCTTCAGGCCCATGAGATCCACAACCTGACCGTGGGGATCATCGGAGCCGGCAAGATCGGATCGGCCGTGGCCAGGATCTTCCGGGCCCTGGGCTCCACCGTGATCGCCAACGATCCGGTCCACCGCCCCGAGCTGGCAGACACTCTGGACTATGTCGATCTGCCCACCCTTTTGAAGCGGGCCGACATCGTCACCGTTCATACGCCGCTGGATGAGACCACCCACCATCTGATCAATGCCCAGGCCCTGGATGCCATGAAGCCCTCGGCCTTCCTGATCAACGCCGCCCGCGGCCCCATTGTGGACACCCCGGCCCTGATCAAGGCCCTGCAGACCAAGTCCATCGCCGGTGCCGCCATCGACACCATCGAAGGGGAGGCCGGCATCTTCGAAAAGGACCTGAGCGGGACCAAGGTCGACAACCAGGCCCTGGAGACCCTCAAGGCCATGCCCAATGTGGAGGTCTCGCCCCACATCGGCTTCTACACCGATGCCGCCGTGAACGCCATGGTCAACATCTCCCTGAACGACGTGAAGACCATTCTGGAGGGCGGCACCAGCGAGCATCAGGTGGACTGAGTCCATTGTTTATGCGACCCGGACCGGGCGCCGATCTGCTCAGTCGGTATTCTGAGCAAAGGTGATGGTGCCCTGGTCCGGGTCCATGCTTTCCACGATGGCCAGGGACTTGAGGTTGTAGCCCTCTTTGCGCAGGGTGCGGCCGCCCTCCTGGAAGCCCTTCTCCACGGCGATGCCGATGCCCTCGATGACGACCTTGGCATCATGGCAGATGTCGATCAGACCGTGCAGGGCATTGCCCTTGGCCAGAAAGTCGTCAAGAATCAGCACATGCTCGCCCTCCTTGAGGAAGCGTTTGGCCACGATGACGGGGTACTCACGCTGCTTGGTGAAGGAGTAGATGCGGGCCGTGTACTGGTCGCCGTCAAGGTTGATGGACTGGGTCTTCTTGGCGAAGACCACCGGCACGTCCCCGAAGTGGCGGGCGGCCAGGCAGGCGATGCCGATGCCGGATGCCTCGATGGTCAGAATCTTGTCGATCTGGTGACCGGCGAACAGGCGGGCCCATTCAGCGCCCATGTGGTCGAAGAGCCGCACGTCGCACTGATGGTTGAGGAAGGCGTCCACCTTGAGTACATTGCCAGGCTTGACCGTGCCCTGGCGGCGGATTCGCTCCTCAAGTTCCTGCATGTCATCGTCCTTGTCGTCATGAATGCGGGGCCCCTATGGTCCCGACGGATAGACACCAAAATAACCCGGTTCTGGGACTGTGGTCCGGCTGCCCTGATCCGCCAGGTTTCACCTCCAGCTGATTGGAGTGTCTTCCTGGCGTGTCAGCCCGTCAATGCGCGGATTCAAGGCCCTGACTGTTACAGTGAAAATTGACCGCAATGGTCACGCATCGTCACGGTGCGTTCAAGGACCTAAGGAGGACCATATGGGGATTCTGGATGATGCAAAGGATGCCATGAAGTCTGCCGGCGAGAAGATTTCCGATGTCGCTGGCGATGTAAAAGACACCGTTATGGACAAGGCATCCGATGCCAAGGACGCCGTTGCCGATAAGATGGGCGACGCCAAGGACGCTGCCCAGGACAAGATGGGCGACGCCAAGGACGCCGCCTCCGACAAGATGGACCAGGCCAAGGCCGATGCCAAGGTCGGCAAGGCCAAGGCTGAGCAGGGCGCCACCGAGGCTGTCAACAACGCCAAGGACCAAGTGCGCAACTGACTGGGTCATCTCGACTTCCCCGACTAAACCCCGTTCGCTTTCCCTATTCTCAAGGCGGACGGGGTCTTTTATGTCTGCTGGTACGTCTGCTGGCTAACCCATGAGCCAAGATCGATGACACCGCTTTGTGGTAGAAATGGTTGTCTGCCGGGTGTGCGCCATCCGGCCTGAGACGGTGACCGAGACCAGATGGCAAGAGGTGGCTTGTGAACGAGGAACCGGACTTGATCCAGCGCAGCGCCAAGGAGCTGCTCAAGGGGCTCAATGATCGTCAGGCCGAGGCGGTTCAATACCAGGGCCCGGCCCTGCTGATCGGAGCAGGCGCAGGCTCAGGCAAGACCAGGGTGCTGACCCGCAGAATCGCCTGGATCCTCAGTCAGTTCGGCGCCTGGCCCAGCCAGATTCTGGCCATCACCTTCACCAACAAGGCGGCCTCCGAGATGCGTGAACGTCTGCGCAGGCTGATCGGGCCCGTGGCCGACCGCATGTGGGTGTCCACCTTCCACTCGGCCTGCGTGCGCATCCTGAGGCGGGATGGCAAGGAGATCGGCCTGCGATCAGGCTTCACCATCTATGACACGGCCGATTCCGAACGCCTGATCAAACTGATCGGCAAGGATCTCAACATCGATCTGAAGCGCTACACACCCAGAAACATTCTGAGCCACATCTCCGACTACAAGAACAACCTGCAGGATTGGCGCACACAGCTGCAGGAGTACGCCCCCGACTACCGGCCCGGGCAGCGCGGCCAGCAGATCACCGCCCGCTTCGGCAACGAGGAGGAGCTCTACTCCGTGATCTACGCCGAGTACGAGCACCGGCTGGCTCAGGCCAACGCGGTAGACTTCGACGATCTGATCGTACGCACGGTCCAGCTGCTCCAGCAGTCCCCAATGGTGGCCCAGTATTACCACCATCGGTTCCGCTACGTGCTGGTGGACGAGTACCAGGACACCAACCATGCCCAGTATGTGCTCATGCGCGAGCTGGCCGGTGCCGATGCCGACAAGCAGGACCAGGCCTGGATCACCGTGGTGGGGGATTCGGACCAGTCCATCTATGCCTTCCGAGGGGCTGACATCAGCAACATCAGGGACTTCGAGAAGGACTTCCCCGGAGCCCGGACCATTCTCCTTGAGCAGAACTACCGTTCCACCCAGACCATACTTGACGCGGCCAATGCCATCATCGTCAAGAACGAGGGCCGCAAGCCCAAGAAGCTCTGGACAGCCCTGGGCAAGGGGGGGCCCATCGTGGGCTATGCCGCCGACAACGCCCAGCAGGAGGCCGCCTGGATCGCCACCGAGATCGCCCGGCTGCGCAGCGAGGAGGGCATTCCATACTCCGACATGGCCATCATGTACCGGGCCAACGCCCAGTCCCGCGCCCTGGAGGAGGGGCTGATCAACGCCGGCCTGCCGTATCAGCTGGTGGGCGGGACCCGCTTCTACGAGCGCAAGGAGATCAAGGACGCCCTGGCCTACCTGCACGCCATCGCCAATCCCCAGGACGATGTGAACATGCGACGGATACTCAACGTGCCCAAGCGGGGCCTGGCCGCACGTGCCGAGGCGGCGGCGACCTCCTATGCGGATCTGCATCAGGTCTCCTTCTGGGAGGGGGTGCAGCATATCGAGGAGGTGCCCGGGGCCTCCACGCTGATGGTCAAGCGGATGAAGGCCTTCAGGGATCTGATTACCTCCCTGACCGACTTTGCCGCAGAGCACGATACCAAACCGTCCCAGATTGTTGAGAAGGTGCTGGAGGACTCCGGCATGCTGGACGAGCTGCGCAAGTCGGTGGATCCGCAGGATGCCTCCCGGCTGGAGAACCTTGGCCAGCTGCAGTCCGTGGCTGCCGAGTTCGAGCAGAAGACCCCCGACGCGACGCTGGCGGGCTTCCTGGAGACCACGGCGCTGGTGGCCGACTCGGACCAGCTGCCGGGCCTGGGCGACGACTCGGGCAAGGTGACGCTGATGACCCTGCACACGGCCAAGGGCCTGGAGTATCCGGTGGTCTTCCTGACCGGCATGGAGCAGGGAACCTTCCCGCACTCCCGCTGCCTGGAGGATAACGATGAGATGCAGGAGGAGCGTCGACTGGCCTATGTGGGCGTGACCCGTGCCAAGCGGCGTCTCTACCTGACCCGGGCGGCCGTCCGCTCCCAGTGGGGGCAGGTCAATGAGATGCTGCCCAGCCAGTTCCTGGATGACATCCCTGACGATCTGATCGACTGGAAGCGTCGGCAGGCCGGCAATGAGCGGATGCGCGCAGGCTGGGACCTGGGTGACGACGAGGACGAATTCGGCGGTTTCGAGGATGAAAGCGACGGCCGTGCATTCGGTCATCATTCATTCGGCGGGTTCGGCTCCGGCTTCGGCTCTTCCCGCAATGGGTACGGGCACTCGCAGGCCTCCTCGCAGCGGTCGTTCGGATCATCGGGTTACGGCTCCCGCGGCTCCTCCTCCAGAAATGGAAGGGTCACAACGCGGCGGAGCACGACAAGCCCGTCGTCAACCTCGCACGCTGGCAGGGCCTCGGTCCAGCCCAAGTCGAACGGCCTGTCCATTCAGGACTTCTCCCTGGGTGACAGGGTTGCCCACGACCAGTATGGCCTGGGCAAGGTGGTCGACATTCAGGACAAGGGTCACAACTCGGTCCTGACTGTGGACTTCGGTTCCGAGGGAACCAAGCGGCTGATGCTGCGCTTGGCGCCGATCGAAAAGCTCTGAACGGACGAGACTCCAAAAACTGTATGCTCACGACTCTTGCGCGGACAGCCATTCCACAGCGAGCTGGGTGCGGTTGGCCAGGTTGGTCTTGGCCAGGATGGCGGAGATGTGATTGCGGACGGTGCCTTCGCTGAGATAGAGACGCCTGGCGATGGCCTGGTTATCGAGGCCATCAGCCACCAGAGCGACGATTTCATGTTCGCGGTCGGTCAAGGTTTGGAAGCGCCGGGGAACAGGCTTGGACGGGTCCTTTCGCGTCTGCTCCTCCTGCTTGCCAAGTGACAGGTTAGCCACGGCCTCAGCGCCGAGAACCGTCTGCCCGGCCATGACGGCTTGGAGGGCCGGCACCACTGAGGCCACGTCCTGCTTGATCACATACCCCTTGGCTCCCAAGGCCAGGGCGCGGGAAATGTACTCCCTGTCTGCAAAAGTGGTCAGAAAGAGCACCCGAGCAGCCGGATCCACGGCGATGATGCGCTCCGCCGCCTCCAGGCCGTCCATGCCGGGCATCTGTACATCGAGCAGCAGCACGTCAGGCCTGCCGCCAGTCGCTTGGAAACACTTGAGGGCTGACTGGCCGTCATTGGCTGTCCAGATCACGTCTGCAGTACCGGTTGCCGTCAAAATCGTTGACAGGGACGAGCAGACAATCGGATCGTCATCAGCGATAGCGACTTTCATGCCATGACCTTCCTATCCTCCCCATGCTCAGCTGTGCCGTGGTCGGACCAGGGCTCCTTGGGCAAGGATACGAAAACCTTCCATCCTTGTCGGTTGGGGCCGCTGTTGGCCGTGCCGCCCAAGGCCCTGGCCCTGGCCTCCATATCGGCCAGTCCCATGCCGCGGCTGTCAGGCTGCGACTGCTGAGACCCGCCGTCGTCCTGCACCACCATCTGCCAGAAGGCAGGGAGGTCGCGCAGAATGACCTGCGCCGACCTGGCTGAAGAATGGCGGACCGTATTGGTAAGGGCCTCGCGAACAATGGTAGCCAGGCAACGGCACACTGGTGCAGGCGCTGTCTCAATCCCGTTGTTGAGATCGACCTTCAGCCGCCCCATAGAAGCCTCGGAGCTGGCATCCTCCATCTGGGATGCGAAGTCGGTGCCTTCATCCTCCAAGTCATGCACCGAACGACGGATTGTGGTCATGGCCTCGTCCAAGGTCTTGCCGACATCATCCAGTATCTGCTCGGTACTCTGATCGCCCCTGCTCTGCGCAACCACCCGGCCAGCCTGGATCTGCATGATGGCTCGGGTGAGCAGGTGGCCCACATTGTCATGAATATCCCGGGCGATCCGGGTCCGCTCGGATAAGTGCGCCATTCGGGTCGCCTGGGCCCGCTCCTCGTCCAGGTCGTTGATGCGGCCGTGCAATTGGCGAATCCGGTAGCGCTCGGTGTCTTCAATCCGCCATACACGACACTTAACAGCGGCCAAGTGCGCACATGCCAGTCCGCCGCCTTGTGTCAGTGCTGATGTCAACAAAGCAAGCAGGGCATAGCGTTGGGTGAGGCCTCTGAACAGTATGAGGTCAGTGATGGCAGGTATCAGCCAAAAGAATGCCGGCAGCAAGGCCAAGAGCAGCCTGAGGGAGGCCAGCACAGAGTCTTTGGCCTGGGTGTCTTTCATGTCGGCTGATCCGGTAGCCGGAACCATGGTTCCGAGTCCAACCCCCGCCTCGAAGGCCAGAGCCGGCAAGAAGAAAAGCCAGACTGGCATGAACGTTGCCAAAAGCGATACCAGAGCGCCGCCCCACATGGAACCTGGCGCCGGCAGCAGCCATTCACACAGGGCTCCTGCGGCTAGAGAGGCCAGGAGGCCGGCGATCAGGGTTGCTGAAACCCCTGAACCATACCATGATCCGCATAAGGTCCCCAGACCAAGCAGGACCAGCCAGCCAGCTATCCTGCCCATGAATGTCTCCTCGCCCGTTGCCCTGTTGTCTCAAATAGTAATTGGCGGGCTACCCCTTCCTGCGCCTATCCGCATGCGGGAGCACCCATGACAAATGTCATAGATATGATTCGACCATCCACAACATTGATGACGGCTGTCACGGTGTCGGGCCAGCCGTAGCTGGGATGATGGAATCATGAACAGTTCACGTGAGCAAGAGCCGGCCTTGAAGGTCAGTGCATTGGTGAAGCGCTACGGTGACATGGTGGCCTTGGACCACTTCGACATGGAAGTCGGTCGTGGTGAGGTATTCGGACTGCTTGGCCCCAATGGTTCAGGCAAGTCAACCGCCATCAACTGCATCCTGGCACTGCTCAGCTACGAATCGGGGACGGTTCGCATATTCGGGCAGGAGATGACCCCGACCTCCTACGACCTGAAAAGCCATATCGGCGTGGTTCCACAGAATGTGGCCGTCTTCAACGAACTGAGCGTGCAGGAGAACATCGACTATTTCTGCTCCCTCTATGTGCCCAGGAAGGCCGACCGCAAAGCTTTGGTAGAGCAGGCCATCGACTTCGTGGGGCTGGGCGAATTCCGCAAGTTCCGACCCGGCAAACTGTCTGGCGGTCTGCTGCGCAGGCTCAACATCGCCTGCGGCATCGCCCACCAGCCGGACCTCATCTTCTTTGACGAGCCCACCGTCGCCGTGGACCCCCAGAGCCGCAACGCCATCCTGGAGGGCATCGAACGGCTGAACGCCCAAGGGGCCACCGTGGTCTACACCAGCCATTACATGGAGGAGGTGGAGCAGATCTGCACGCGGATCATGATCATGGACCATGGCCGTCAGATCGCCCTGGGCACTGCCGAAGAGCTCAAGGGCATGGTCCAGGCCGGCGAGCAGGTCACCGTCGAGACACTGGACCTGCAGGATTCCACGCTGGCCCGGATCCGTGCCCTGCCCCTGGCCCAATCCGCCGAATATGACGGCAAGGAGCTGGTCATCCACTGCCGGCAGGGCGAGCACAACCTGCAGGACGTGCTGACGGTCCTGGAATCCACCCAGACCAGCTACGGCCATCTGACCAGCCGTCCGCCATCCCTGAACGACGTGTTCCTGGAACTGACCGGCAAGGAACTGCGCGACTGAGCGCAGTCCATAGGCTCGATTGCCGTAAAGGAGCACCTATCCATGTGGAACTCATTCCTGATCAACGTCAAGACCTCGATACGCAACACCTCCTCCCTCTTCTGGGTCCTGGCCTTTCCGGTCATTCTGGCCGCTCTGATGCTGGGCATCATGGGCAACCTGCAAGACGGTTACACTGCCGAGGCACAGCACTTCGCCATTGTCTCGGACGCCAACTGGAAAGCCAGCCCAGGTGCTGACGAACTGGTCTCATCGCTATCGAAGAAGCCCAAGGCTGGGTCTGAGGACACTCAGCTGCTTATCCCGACGACAGTGGCTTCCAAGGCCGAAGCGAACACGCGTCTGGATAGCCGGAAGGATATTGGTTACCTGTACGCGGGCTCTGACGGACTGGTCAACATGGTCCTGTCGGACCGCGAAGCCGCCAGCATCCAATCCGATGCCACCGCCTCCGAAGGCATAGCTGTCTCCATTCTTTCCGCCTCGCTGGGCAGCTTCAACCAGGCCAATTCCGCAAGGGCAGCCATTGCCTCACCAAGCAATCAAATTCTGTTGCACTCCGGCGGACCGACCTACACCAGGCAAATCCGCCTGACGCACATCCACCCATCTATGACCGCGCCCTACTTCTTCGCCGTGCTCGCCATGGCCTGCCTTATCGGTGCCAGCACCGCAGCCGAGATGATTGCCAGGACCCAGCCCAACCTTTCAGCCCTGGGAGCCCGACGGGCCAGTTCTCCCAGCCCCAAGTGGCGGCAGGCAGCGGGTGCCTTCCTGGCCTCCTGGCTCTTCTCCGCAGTCAGCCTCCTGGTCGCCTACATCTTCGTCCGCACAGTCTGCGGCGTGCAGACCGGTGGTCGTGACCCGATAGCCCTCATAGCTATCGCCGTAGGCACCTTTATGGCTACCGCTTTCGGCTCTATGATGGGCGCGATTCCCAAACTCCCCACTGAAACGAAGGTTGGCCTGGTAATAGCGATCGACTGCACGCTGAGTGCCTTTATCGGCCTCTACGGCAGCCTGGCCATGGACCTCAACAATGCCATCCAGGAGCATGCTCCTATTCTTCACCTGCTCAACCCAGTCAAGCAGGTCTCCAACCTCTTCTACGACATCGTCTACTACGACAGCCTGGCACCCTTTGCCCGCACCTGCGGCATCCTGGCCATTATGGCCGCTATCTTCCTGGCCATCTGCGGTCTGCTCCTAAGGAAACAACGGTATGAATACTTGTAAAACAGCACTGCGCGTCATCTGGGCGCATAAGTTCTACCTCCTCCTGTATCTGGTGGGCATGAGCCTGATCATGATTGTCATCGGTTCCACGAACGTGCAGGCCGCGGTACGTGCCAACGCCTCAAGCTCGGTTGGTCGCTTTGAGCCCGCACGTGCGAAGGTGGTCGTCATCAATAGGGATTGCGGTAACCAGGCTGGTTGCGAGCTGGGCCAGGGTCTGAAGAAGTATCTGGGCAAATCGGCCCGATTGGTGACAGTCGAAGATAAGCCCCAGGCCCTGCAGGACGCCAATGTATCGGGTAAAAGCGATTTGACCGTCATCATCCCAGCCGGATATGGACAACGGTTCCTTGAGACGCTTGAAGACACTGCTGCCCAAGCTCACAGCGGCGGCAAGACGACTGCTTTCCCTAAGGTTGAAACGGCTGCCTCCTACAATTCCAGCCGTGGCAGTCTGGCACAATTGCAGGTGGACAGTTATTTTGATGCTCTTCGTGCTGCTTTGCTGAGCGGTCTGGGCCAAAACGGTTCGACGGATCTGCACTCGCCGGCTGCGGTCAAGGATGCGGCTGCCTATGCAGTAGCCCACTATGCCGGCAACCAGCCACATGTGGGCATCCATGCCAGCCCCAAGACTGATAGCCATGGAGCTTTGTTGAAAGGCTTCGCCACGACAGTCGGCCTGGCTGCCTTTCCCCTGATGACAGCGCTGACGGTCTGCGTAGCCACCCTCTTCGGAGCCTTCAGTTCTCCAGACCGACATCGGCGCCTGCTTGCCTCTCCAGAGCGGTCAAGCAGCCTGAATGGACAGGAGCTCATGGCAGCCCTCATTCTGGCAGGCATCTCCTGGGCATACTATGTGGCACTCGTTGCCTTCAGCATGGCGGCATCGGGGGTGTCCTTGGCTTCGCTTGGCTGGGGGAGGGTGCTGCTGAGCTTTTTTGTCATGCTGGTATTCGCTGTGTCGGCGGCATCCTTTGGATTCATGCTTGCCCAGTTCAACCCTTCCTCTTCGCTCATAAACTCCGTAGGCGTCACCTTCGGCCTGGTGGTGATGTTCACCTCCGGGTCCAGTTCCGGCGGCCCCCTGCCTCCGGTCATGCAGACCATCGGCAAGCTGACTCCGGGCTGGTGGTACAACACTGCAGTCCAATCAATCATGGATTCGAGCGCAGCAGGTCTGGCCTCCTGGGGCCTTCCGCTGACCGTGGTTGCCTTGTTCGCGCTGGCTTATGCCTGTGTCGGCCTTATGGTCTCACGCCTGACACGCACCCGGGCCACCCTGGTCGCTCCCGGCAGCTCTGACCCCAGTATGATCGGATAATGCCAGATTCGTGGATCATCGCAAATGCATCCGCCATGCCAGTCACTCGTCCGGCTTCATGGCCAGCCTGGCTGCCAGGCATGTCAGCAACGTCACGATGACCACCCCAGTGATGATCAAGGTCATGGGGCTGTGGTCGATCAGCGGGCCGAAGGCGGCCTGTCCCAGCGGAATCGCCCACATGCATAGACTGTTGGTCAGCCCTATCACTTTGCCTATCAGCATTGCAGGGGTATGAATCTGCTCATAGGATAGGGAAGTGATGTTGACTGTCTGCACCATTCCCGCAGCCAGAGCCATGCACCCGGTTACCAGGGCGAAGAGGGCATGAGTGGGCAAATGCAAAAGCAGCCCTGCCACAATGGGCAGGAGGACCAGGGCGCTGTCCGAGAGCAGCACGGGGACTCGCTGCAGATAGAACCAGCCTGGACGGATGGACACCAAGATGGCTCCAAGCAGGCTCCCGCAGGCCAGTATTCCTTCGGCCAGCCCCTGCATGGCGTTGCTCAGGCCCAGCGTGCGAGTGACCATATAAGGCAGGGCCACGTTGATGTAGGAGGCAAAGATCAGGTTGGCCGCCAGACTGAGTCCTATGACCACTTTGAGGTTGCTATTCCTGACCAGAAATTGTGCAGCTGTTTTCGTGTCCGCGACCAGATGGCTTACGAGTGCTCTTGGGCCTTGGGAGCGGCTTTGTGCTGGTTCGGGAATTCTGACGGCGATCCTGATCCAGGCAGCCGACAGAAGGCAGACCGAGGCCGAAACCCCGACTACCTGCATGATTCCGAAGAATCCCATGACCATGCCGGCCAATACTGGTCCGATCATTCCCACGAGGGAGATCGCCTGGGAAACCAGGGCTGATGCACGTGTCAGGTCTTTGCTGTCTACCAGGCAGTGAAGCGCTGCTTGCACCGTTGGGCTGTAGCAGGCCCTGTAGGCATTGACCAGCATCATGCAGACTACGGTCAAAAAAACAGGGTCGAGCTTGCGGCTGATCAGGATGTACAAGAAGGCGGTCAATGCTGACAGAATGTCCAGCACTGCCATGGTGGACTGCTTGTGCAGCCGGTCGGCCAGAGCTCCGCCCAGGGGGGTCAGGAGTATGGATGGAAGGACGGCCATAGCGGAGGCCATGCCATAGAGGGATGCTGATCCTGAGATGTTCAACAGATGAAGCGGAAGGGCGAAGACCAAACATGTCTGCCCTAGATTGGAGAGAATCTCAGTCGTCAGAAGAGCAATGAATGGCGGTGCCAGCAGTCCTTTGCTTGAAATTTGGGCCTGATCGGGCGGGTTCATATGCCGGCTTCGCCTTTGGCTTCGGTGCCGAAGGAGGCCAGAAGGTCGGAGAACCCCTGATCCTCCAGGGGGATGCCCAAGCCCTGCATGATTGAGAAAAAGCAAGCGGCTCTGGTGCGCAGCTCAGCCTGTGTTCCCTGGCGGAAGAAAGGCAGGAGCCACATATTAGCTAGCAGCCGGAAAATCTCTGTGGTTTGTTCGACATGGTTCACGTGCATTGAGCCGTCCTGATTGCCCTGCTTGAAAAGGTCGACAAAGTCATCCCTTTCATCCACCAAGGCCGTGAACTCCATGCCGATCATCTTGGGATTGGCCTTTGGGTTGAATTTGCGGAACATCAGGTCCGCGGCCTTCAGCCTCTTGCGCGCTCGCTCAGGGGAGAAGAGCGACTGCAGCTGTTCCAATGCCGTGCCTTGCTTCGACCTCGCATTGGTCTTGCTGGTCTCCTCGCTCATGGTGTTCATCAACCTGTCGGCCACAGCGTCGAAGAGGTCTTCCTTGGACCGAAAATGGTGGTAGACGGCCCCCTTGCTCAAGCCTCCGGTTGCATTGATGATGTCCTGCATGCTGGTTTTGTCGTAGCCCTGGCTCGTGAAGAGTTCGGTGGCGGCTTCGATGATTCTCTCCTGTGTCAGCTCTGGATGTGCGTTGCGGGCCATGGTCGTCTTCCTTTCAGATCGCTGAGATGGGTCGTTGTTGATCGGTCGGGGGAGTCTGCCTGCCTTGGATCAATATCATACCGACCGTTGGTATGAATATAGCACAACATACATCTACTCCCAGGTCGGGCTCATGTGGTTTAATAAACACTTGGTTTGCGTGTTTGTGCGTGAACCTATCTGGAGTCTCAGCCCATCAATGGGTCGGCGACCGCAAGGTCGTTCGTGCTTGGCACGGTGAAGCATTGGAGAGGCCTGACTCGACGGTTCCGGCCGTCTTCGTTCAGATAACGACAGAAGCAAGTAAGGATTGCATCAATGACTAACATTCAGCGTGCGCGTCGCCAGGTCCGCCTGTCCCGCGCTCTGGGCATCGCCCTGACCCCCAAGGCCCAGCGCCTGTTCGAGAAGCGCCCCTATGGCCCCGGCGAGCACGGCCGCAGCCGCCGTCGCACCGAGTCCGACTACGCCGTCCGTCTGCGCGAGAAGCAGAGGCTGCGCGCCCAGTACGGCGTCTCCGAGAAGCAGCTGCGCGCCGCCTATGAGCGGGGCACCCACGAGTCCGGCCAGACCGGTGCCGCTATGCTTCGCGAGCTGGAGTGCCGCCTGGACAACCTGGTCCTGCGCGCAGGCATCGCCCGCACCACCGCACAGGCCCGCCAGTACGTGGTTCACCGCCACATCCTGGTCGACGGCAACATCGTGGATCGTCCCTCCTACAGGGTCAAGCCCGGCCAGACCATCCAGGTCAAGCCCAAGAGCCAGACCATGGTGCCCTTCCAGATCGCCGCAGAAGGCGTCCACCGGGACGTGCTGCCCGCGGTCCCCGGCTACCTGGACGTGGACCTGGCCTCCCTGAAGGCCAGCCTGGTTCGCAAGCCCGAGCCGGAGGAGATCCCGGTTCAGATCAACATCCAGTACGTGGTCGAGTTCTACGCTCGCTGACCACTGGGAACTTTGGGGCCCCGGTTCGTCCGGGGCCCTTTGCATGCCAGAATCTGCCACCCCTGCCGGATTGTGGGTGGAATAATGGAGGCATGTTGCTCCATCTGTATGCCGTCCGCCATGGGCAGACCTATTTCAACCGCTACAACCGTCTTCAGGGCTGGTCCAACTCGCCCCTGACCTCATCGGGGCTGGAGGATGCCGAACGTGCGGGCCAAAAATTGAGCAAGGTTAGCTTTGCGGCCGCCTACTGCTCGGACACCACCCGCGCCCAGGAGACAGTCCGCAGGATCCTGGCCCAGAACCAGTCGGAAAAGAAGCCTGAACCGGTCAGCGACAGCCATTTCCGCGAGCAGTTCTACGGCTACTTCGAGGGGCAGGACATGGCCATGGCCTGGTGGGCTGCAGGCGCGCCTCATGGAGCAGGCACCTACCAGCAGATTGTGGATCAGTTTGGTCTGGCCGCCACCAGGGACTTCCTCAAGCAGGCCGATCCCTTTGGCGATGCCGAGTCCGACAGCGAGTACTGGACTCGCATTGCCGGTGGATTCGCCCTGATCGCAGCCGATCCCCATCTGAAGAATGGCGACCGCGTCCTGCTGGTTTCGCACGGCAACACCTTGCTCAGTCTGGTCAACCGCTTCGGCGGCGGGCGTTACGACACCAGCAGTCGCCCAAGCAATGGAAGTGTCACCTTATTCGACTTCGACACGGAGGCTCCCTTTGAGCGGGCCCTCCAGGTTCGGTCTTTCAATCAATGAACCGGCTTCAATAGGCCAGTCATGGCCTGAACTGATAGACGGCGCGTGCTAGCGTTGTCCCCAGTATCGTACCAATGGAAGAGAGGTAGCAGATGGACGTAGGACAGATTGCCGGCCTGATAGCGGCCATTGCCTTCGCTATCCTGGCGGGGTTTCTGATCTATCCCCTGATTCGTCTAGGGAAGCTCTTCGATCAGCTGGCGCAGACCATCAAGCAGGCGGGCGACCATGTGGTGCCCACCCTGGACGAGTCCACCAGCACGGTCACCCAGCTCAACCAGACCCTGACTGACGTCAATCGCATCTCAGCAGCGGCTTCGACCACGGCAGGCAACGTTGGCGCCCTGACAGACCTGTATGGATCAATGCTGGGCAAGCCGGTCATCAAAGTGGCGGCCTTCTTCTACGCCCTGCGCAAGACGATCTCGTCATTCCTTTCAGGAGGCCGCAACAGCGCCGAATCCAAGTCCTCCACCGCACAAAAGTCCACCGCACAAAAGGCCAATGACGGTCAAGGGAACGAGGGGAGGACCCGCTGATGTTCAAACGGATCTTCTGGATGGGGCTGGGCGTCACGGCAGGCGTGGTCCTGGTGACCAAGGCCGAGGCCTATGTGAGGGCCAATACCCCCAAGCGTGCAAGGGAATTCGTGCTGGGCGAGGATCAGGACCAGGTGGCTTCACGGACCCTGTCCGGCCTGGTGCGTCAGTTCACCCAGACCATGCACCAGCGGCAGGACGAGCTGGACCGCCGCTATCTGGACCGTTTCCAGGGCTGAGCCTGGGGCGGACAGGCCAGGACAATGCGCCTGGCCGGTGTAAAATCACCATATTCAGCTAAGAGTCCGGAGTGCGGGCGACCTGTTCGCACCCCGGACAACCGAGTCATTTGGACGACCCGTTATTCCCTCGGCGTTCATCGGGTCTGAAGGAGCAGAAGCAGCATGCGCACATCGGAAATCGCCAAGCGTTTCCTCGATTATTTCCAGGACAAGGATCATCTGGTGGTTCCCTCCGCCTCCCTGATCTCGCCCAATCCCACCACGCTCTTCACCATCGCCGGCATGGTTCCCTTCATCCCCTATCTGCTGGGGGAGCAGACCCCGCCCAAGAGCCGGATGGCCAGCAACCAGAAGTGCGTGCGCACCCTGGACATCGATGAGGTGGGCAAGACCACCCGTCACGGCACCTTCTTCCAGATGCTGGGCAACTTCTCCTTCGGGGACTACTTCAAGGAGGAGGCCATCCACTACGCCTGGGACCTGCTGACCAAGCCCCAGGACCAGGGCGGCTACGGCTTCGATCCCGAAACGATCTGGGTAACCACCTACACCGACGATGAGGAGGCCCGCTCCCTGTGGAAGAACGAGGGCTTCGACCCCGAGCACATGGAGATCCTGGGCATGGAGGACAACTTCTGGACCACTGGCGGCCCCGGCCCCGGCGGCCCCTGCTCCGAAATTTACGTGGACCGCGGCCCTGCCTATGGCAAGGAGGGCGGCCCCTCGGCAGACGAGAACCGATACATCGAGATCTGGGATCTGGTCTTCGAAAACTACGAGGTGGACAATGTCCGCTCCAAGACCGATCTGCACATCGTGGGGGAGCTGGAGCACAAGAACATCGACACCGGCGCCGGCCTGGAGCGCCTGGCCTACCTGCTTCAAGGCAAGCAGAACATTTACGAGACTGACGAGGTCTACCCCGTCATCCAGGCTGCCGAGGGTCTGTCTGGTCGACACTATGGGGACGATGCCCAGGATGACGTGCGCTTCCGTGTGGTGGCCGACCATGTCCGCTCGGCCCTGATGATCATGAGCGACGGCGTCCGCCCCAGCAACGTCGGCCGTGGCTACGTGCTGCGCCGTCTGCTGCGCCGGACCATCCGCTCCATGAAGATGCTGGGCGTGGACCAGGAGGTCCTGCCCCAGCTCTTCCCGGTTTCCAAGGAGGCCATGGCCCCCAGCTACCCAGAGCTCAACGACACCTTCTCCGAAGTGGCCGAATCGGCCTACGGCGAGGAGCTGGCCTTCCGCCGGACTCTGGACAAGGGAACTACCATCCTGGACACAGCCGTCAACAAGGCCAAGAAAGACAAGGGTGATCCCGAAGTCTCCGGCAAGGATGCCTTTACCCTGCATGACACGTATGGGTTCCCCATCGAGCTGACCCTGGAGATGGCTGCCGAGCAGGGCGTCAAGGTGGATCAGGACGAATTCCGAAAGCTCATGAACGAGCAGAAGTCCAGGGCCCGCGCCGATGCCATGAAGAAGCGGCACAACGTGGATCTGAGCGTCTACGACGATATGCGCAAGACACTGGACGAGCCTCAGGTCTTCCTGGGCTACACTGACTTTTCCAGCCGCTCGACCGTCCTGGGCATCATCCAGGAGGGCAAGGGCGCGGTTCTGGCTGTCAAGGCACCTGCTCAGGTTGAGGTGATTTTGGACCGCTCGCCCTTCTACGCCGAGGCCGGTGGCCAGCTGGCCGACCAGGGTGAGATCCTGACCGACGACGGGGCCGTCCTGGAGGTGGACGATGTGCAGAATCCCGTCAAGGGGCTGACCGTCCACCGCTGCCGGCTGACCGAGGGAACGTTGACCCTGCAGGCCAAGGTTACGGCCACCATTGACCGGAACCGGCGTGGGGCCATTGCGCGTTCGCACACCGCTACGCACATGGTCCACAAGGCCCTGCGTGAGGAGCTGGGTCCCCAGGCCACACAGCGCGGCTCCGAGGATGCGCCCAACAGGCTGCGTTTTGACTTCCAGTGGTCGCAGGCCCCCAGCCGCCAGGCCATGGATGCGGTGGAATCCCGTGTCAACGATCGCCTGCGTGACAACCTGGCTGTGACCGCTCAGGAGATGAAGTACGACGACGCTATCGCCCTGGGTGCCATGCATCTGTTCGGGGAGAAGTACGGCGATGTGGTCCGTGTGGTCTCCATAGGCGAGGACGGCTGGAGCCGGGAGCTTTGCGGGGGAACCCATGTGGATCACGTGGGCAAGATCGGTGCGGTCTCCATCATGTCCGAGGCCTCGGTGGGCACCGGCGTTCGTCGCGTTGATGCTGTAGTGGGCCAGGGGGCCTACGAGTACAACGCCCGCGAGCACGCCTTGGTCTCACAGCTTTCAGACAAGCTCAACGCCCGCCCCGATGAGCTGGAATCCAGAATCTCGGCCCTGCTGGCCAAGCTCAAGGAGTCTGACCGCCGACTGGCGGCCACCTATGAGCAGCAGATGGCCCAGGCTGTGCCCGAACTGGCCAACCAGGCCCTGCATGCCCCGGAAGATGTCAAGATCGCATCCCGGAATATGGGCCGTTTCGGTTCTGTGGATGCCCTGCGCAAGACGGTGACCGACCTGCGGGCCCGCATGGGCGAGGAGTACCCGGTTGTGGTCGCCCTGGCCGGTGTCAGCGAGGATGACAAGCCGGTCATCTTCGTAGCCACCAATCAGGCTGCCCGTGATCGCGGCCTCAGGGCTGGCGACCTGGTCAGGACAGCCTCCAAGGTCCTGGGAGGCGGCGGAGGAGGCAAGCCTGACTTCGCCCAGGGCGGCGGTCAGGATGCCTCAGCCATTGATCGGGCCTTGCAAGCCCTGAGTGATCAGGTACGAGAGGGCTGAGCTTCCCGTGCGATCACATACAGCCGTATGGCTGGGGGTGGATCTTGGCGAAGCCAGGGTGGGTCTGGCCCTGTCGGATCCGGAGCTGACCCTGGCTTTTCCTGCTGGCAACATCAGGGTTCAGGGCGACTACTTCCAGGCCCTGGACCAGGTGGAAGACCTGATCCTGGACAAAAGCGTGTCCAGGGTCGTAGTCGGATACCCTCTGCTCCTGAGCGGTCAGGCTGGTCGCAGCGCCAAAAAGGCGTCCCGTTGGGTGCGTGCCTTGACCGGACGCCTTCAGGAGGCTGCCCGGGATGCCGACATTGCCCCTGAGCAACTGCCAAGTGTAGTATTGCGAGACGAACGACTGACGACCGTCAGCGCCCATCGTCAGCTATACGATGCCCGCGTGGACGGGCGAAGACATCGTCCTGTGGTCGATCAGCAGTCCGCTGTTGTGCTGCTGCAGTCGGCCCTGGACAACCGACGTGCCGACAAGGAGTGGTAATTGGCCGACGACATGCAGGAATTCTTCCAGGATAAGGTCCAGTGGGTGGCCGATGGGCAAGCCCCGGTCTCCGCCATGCCGCCGCGTCCTCCTCGTTCGCGTCGTGAGATGCGTCGTCGGCGTGAACGTCGCAAGCGCCGTCAGCGGATTATGGTTCTCCTCATAGCTTTGGCCGTGGTGGTTGCTGCCTCCTGCGTGGTGATTCTGGTGGGCGGGCTACGCCATGGAACTCCCAGGATCGTAGCCACCAAGGAGGTCGCCCCTGATTATCCCGGCCCTGGCGGAGCGCCGGTGGAGTTCACGATCGAGAGCGGCCAGGGGGCTGATCAGGTCGGTGCCAACCTGGTCAAGGCTGGAGTGGTCAAGTCCACGGAGGCCTTTTTGCACGCCATCACCAGCGCCCAATCCGAATCCAGGCTGGTGCCCGGCACCTTCGATCTTCGTCTGCGAATGAAAGCCTCCGATGTCGTGACCATTCTGACTGACCGGAACAAGGCCGGCGGCTTCCTGCAGGTGCGGGCCGGCGAGCGGGTACGTGATGTGATTGCTAGGGCCGCTCAGCTCTCTGGGGTGCCGCAGGGCGAATTCGATGCCTTGGTTCAAGCCAAGGGGGAGGGGATTCTGCCCCAGGAGGCCCAGGGAGACTTTGAAGGCTGGCTGCAGCCCGGGGAGTACGATGTGCGCAAGGCCGGGTCGGCCAAGGCCATCCTGACCAACCTGGTCTCCAAGCGTATTGAGCATCTGGATCAGCTGGGCGTACCCGGAGGTCAGGAACGGCAGACCATCCTGAATACAGCGTCGATTACCGAAGCCGAGGTCAACAAATCGGAATACTACGGCAAGGTGGCAAGGGTCATCGACAACCGCTTGGCCAAGGGAATGCCCTTGGGCATGGACAGCACGGTGGCCTACTCCAACAACGTCTCGGCCCTGAAGCTGACCGATGCCATGCTGCAGAACGCAGACGACCCCTACAACACCAGGGTCCACCAGGGCCTGCCTCCAGGCCCCATCGGCAGCCCGGGAGACGAGGCCATCCAGGCGGCCATGCACCCGGAGTCGGGCAACTGGCTCTATTTCGTGACTGTCAACTTGGACACGGGAGAGACCAGGTTCAGCGACAACCAGGATCAGTTCAACCGCGACGTGAAGGAATACAAGGCCTGGGAATCCCGGCACAACGAACAGAACGATTAGCGCCCTGCTCTTGGACCGCAATTGCCTAGACGGCGTCAATGACCAGGGCCGCTGCTGCCGCGGCAAGGATGACCGGGACGTAGGCCAGCGAGAGCGGGTTGCGTGTTCCGGCCGAACCACGCCGACGAGCCAACCAGGCCAGGGCCAAGGCTATCAGCCCCAGCAGCCCCATCATCACCCACCAGACCAGGATCGTTGCCCATCCCAGAACCGACAGGCTCAAGGCCACCAGACCCGTGGCCGTCACATCGCCCAGTCCCAGGGCGCCGGGTCGGATCAGGGCCAGCAGGAGCTGAAGGCCTGCAGAGGCCAGAGTCAGCAGCAGGCACTGCACCAGCAGCATCGGCTGAGCCTGGAACAGTGAAAAGACCAGCAGGGTCACAGTCTGCAGAACCAGTCCCAAGAGCACTGGAAGACGTGGGACCCGCCGGGTGCGGATGTCGATCAGGGCCAGGAGGAGGGCGGTCAGCAGTCCCGGCGCTGGGATGAGGTAGACCATCTTCTAAGATAATCATACGTAGCCCTAACCTGGCAAACGAGGAACGAACGAGGAGCTTGAATATGTTGCGCTGGCAGACGGCAGGGGAATCCCACGGAGAGGCCCTGGTGGCCATGATGGAAGGTCTGCCCGCCGGGGTTGCCGTGTCCACCAAGGACATCGAATCGGCCCTGGCACGTCGCCGGCTGGGCTATGGACGCGGAGCCAGGATGGGCTTTGAACAGGATCGGGTTCGGCTGCTGACCGGGGTCAGACATGGACGGACGCTCGGCTCTCCGGTGGCCATCGAGATCGGCAATACGGAGTGGCCCAAGTGGGAGCGGATCATGAGCGTGGACGAACTGCCTGCCGACCAGGAGCCTCCGGCGACCGGCCGCAACGCCCCGCTGACCAGGCCCAGGCCCGGCCATGCCGATCTGACCGGTATGCGCAAGTACGGGTTCACGGATGCGCGTCCGGTCCTTGAGCGCTCATCGGCCAGGGAGACCGCATCCCGGGTGGCCCTGGGATCGGTGGCGGCTGACTTCCTGCAGCAGGCTTTAGGAATACGAACCGTCTCCCATGTCATCTCCATAGCCGGTGTCGGCCTGGAGGGCCATAAAGTCACGCCCGGCCCCGAAGACGGACCTGCACTGGACGCCTCTCCGGTCAGGACCCTGGATAAGGACGCCGAGAAGCGGATGATGGCCAGGATCGACCAGATCAAGAAGGACGGCGACACCGCCGGCGGGATCTTCGAGGTTATTGCCTATGGTGTGCCGGCAGGCCTGGGCACCTATGTGGAGGACGATCGCCGTCTGGATGCTGCCCTGGCCAGCGCCTTCATGGGCATTCAGGCCATCAAGGGCGTGGAGATCGGCGATGGTTTCAGCGAGGCTGATCGCCCCGGCTCGCAGGCCCATGACGAGATGGAGCCCGGTCCGGACGGCACCATCCGCAGACTCAGCAACCACGCAGGAGGCTTGGAGGGCGGCACGTCCAACGGTCAGCCCATCAGGGTCAGGGCCGCCATGAAGCCCATCTCCTCGGTGCCCCGGGCCCTGCGCACGGTGGATGTGGCCACCGGCCAGCCTGCCCAGGCCATCCATCAACGTTCCGACGTGACCGCCGTGCCCGCCGCCGCAGTGATCGGCGAAGCCATGATGAACCTGACCCTGGCGCGATTCGTCTTGGAGAAGTTCGGCGGCGACTCGCTCGATGAGGTTCGGCGCAACGCCGAAGCCTACCTCCAGTCCTGGCCCGAGCATCTGCGGTGAGGGGCGGACTTCCATGATTGAAAGCAGCAGCATGCCCAAGGCCGTCGTCATCGGCATGCCCGGTGCGGGCAAGACCCGGCTGGGCAGGGAGACGGCCGCCCTGATCAAGGCGCCCTTCCGGGATACGGACCAGTGCATCGAGGAGGAAGCAGGCCGATCGGTCAGCGAGATCTTCGATACTCAGGGCGAGCAGGCTTTCCGCGGCATGGAGACCAGGGCGGTCCTGGACCTCTTGAAGGACTTTCCTGGCGGCATCCTGTCCCTGGGAGGAGGCGCTCCCATGAGCACCGAGGTCTTCCAGGCGCTGCAGGACTATCGGCTGGCAGGAGGCGCTGTGGTCTACCTGGAAGTCGACCCCGAGGAGGGGGTCAGCCGAGCAGCTCGGTCGGATCATCGCCCCCTTCTACGCGGCGGCGCATCGGAGCGCTGGATGGCTCTTTATCGTGAGCGTCGCAGCGTCTACCAGGAGCTGGCCACCATCACCCTTAAATCCAGAAACACCACCCCCCGGGCCCTGGCCAGACGGCTGGCCGATGCCTTGACTGAGCGGGTGGTTCACGTCAGCGGTCCCGACCCCTACGACGTGAGGATCGGAGCAGGGGTGACCGGGCGGCTGCACGAGCTGCTTGGCGACCAGACCATGCGTGTGGCCCTGATCCACACCCAGCCGGTCCAGCGCCATTCCGACCATGCCCGGGCCCTGCTTCGCCAGGCCGGGTATCAGGTAGTGGATCTTACCATTCCCGACGCAGAGGCCGGCAAGACCATCCAGGTCAGCCAGGGCATCTGGGAGCGTCTGGCCACCGAGGGCTTCACCCGTTCCGACGCGGTTGTGGGACTGGGCGGTGGAGCGGCCACAGACCAGGCCGGGTTCATTGCCGCCACCTGGATGCGGGGCATCCGCTATGTGAACTGCCCCACCTCCCTGCTGGCCATGGTCGATGCCTCCACCGGCGGCAAAACCGGCATCAACCTGGAGCAGGGCAAGAATCTGGTCGGCAGCTTCTATACCCCTGCCGGCGTCCTGGCTGATCTGCGGACCCTGCGGACTCTGCCCAATGACATCTTTGTAGAAGGCCTGGGCGAGGTGGCCAAGTCCGGGTTCATCATGGACGGAGGCATCCTGCGCGAGCTGGAGGAGCGGGCTGAGTCCCTTCGTTCCTTCGACGGGCAGGAGTCCGACCAGTGGCTGGGCACGGTGGTCCAGGATCTGATCGAACGCACCGTCGAGGTCAAGGCCCGGCACGTCTCAGTGGACCTCAAGGAGTCGGGCTTGCGGGAGTTCCTCAACTACGGCCACACCCTGGGCCACGCCATCGAGAAGATCGAACACTTCACCTGGCGGCATGGCCAGGCCGTGTCGGTGGGCATGGTTTTCGCAGCCGAGCTGGCCAGGATCACCGGCCATCTGGATCAGGATGCGGTCGACTATCATCGGCGGCTTCTGTCCTCCCTGGGACTGAGAACCTGGTGGAACGGGGGCGACTTCGACCAGGTGCTGGCCCTCATGCATCGGGACAAAAAGGCCCGTGGCAACAAGTTGCGGTTTATCATTCTTGATGGTTTGGGCAAACCCACCCACCTGGACGACCCGCCGGTCTCGGCGCTCAAGGAGGCCTTCCAGGCCATACGCAAGGAGGAATGACATATGGCGGATGCCGACAAGGGCAGGCAGACGGTTCTGGTAGTCAACGGACCCAACCTGGGTCGGCTGGGCGTGCGCGACCCTGAAGTCTACGGTCGCCAGGATCTGGCGACGCTGACCCGGGACTGCGAACAATGGGGTCTGCAGCTGGGTCTGGATGTTCAGGTGCTGCAGTCGGACGACGAGGGCCAGGTCATCCACTGGATGCATCAGGCAGTGGACCAGGGCAGCGCGGTGGTGCTCAACCCGGCCGCCTTCACCCACTACAGCTATGGGCTTGCCGATGCCGCCGTTCAGGTCACCCAGGCAGGGCTGCCGCTGATGGAGGTCCATATTTCCAATCCGGCATCCAGGGAGGCCTTCCGCCGACGCAGCGTCATCTCGCCGGTGGCCACCGGCACCATCACCGGCATGGGCTTCTACGGCTACCGGCTGGCTCTGGAAGCTGTGGCCCACCTGCTGGAGAACGCATGAGCGACAGCGGGGAGACCGGCAAAAACCTCTCCGCACCGCCCGAGGCCATCCTTGTCCGTGGCGCCAGGGTCCACAACCTGCGCAGCCTGGATGTCGACATTCCTCTGAATCGTTTGGTGGGCATCGCCGGGGTCTCCGGCTCCGGCAAGTCCTCCCTGGCTCTGGGGGTCCTCTATGCCGAGGGGTCCCGGCGTTACCTGGAATCCCTGTCCACCTACACCAGAAGGCGGATGACCCAGGCCCAGCGCCCCCAGGTGGAGTCGGTGCGTTTCCTGCCCCCTGCCCTGGCCCTGCGTCAGCGGCCGGGCGTGGGTGGCATGCGCTCCACCTTCGGCACCGCCACCGAGCTGCTCAATGTGCTCAGACTGATGTTCTCCCGGCTGTCCAGCCATGTCTGCCCCAATGGCCATCGCCAGGAGCCCACCCTGGCTGTCGCGGCCGAGATGCCCATCACCTGCCCCATCTGCGGTGCTAAAGTCGAGCCTCCCAGCGCCGAGGAGCTGGCCTTCAACTCCTTGGGAGCCTGCCCCACCTGCCAGGGGACCGGAACCGTGCGCGAGGTGGACGATGCCACCCTGGTCCCCGATGACAGCCTGACCATCGACCAGGGGGCCGTGGTGCCCTGGCGGACCTTCGGCTTCAATGTCCAGCCCGACATCGTTCGCGAGTTCGGAGTCCGCACCGACGTGCCCTGGCGGGACCTGACCGATTGGGAGCGCAAGATCGTCTTCGAGGGGCCGGCCGAGAAGAAGCACATCACCATTACTTCGATCAAGGGGGTCCACGAGCTGGACTTCACCTTCCGCAACGCACGGCTGACCGTGACCGAGGAGCTCAAGAGGGCCAACGACGACAAGCGTCTGGCCAAGGTGGCCAAGTTCCTGACCGGACGGACCTGCCCGGACTGCAAGGGCACCCGCCTCAACCAGCGGGCGCGTCTGCCTCAGATCAACGGGGACAATCTGGCCGAGGTCACCTCTTGGCCCCTGGATGAGGTGCTGGACTGGGGTCGGAAGCTGCCGCCCACGCTGCCTGAACCCATGCAGCCCATGGCTTCGGCCCTCTGCAAGACCCTGGATGAGATGGGCAGGCGGCTGATCCAGCTGGGGCTGAGCTACCTGACCCTGGACCGCTCCAGCGCCTCCCTGTCCACCGGCGAGCGGCAGCGGGCCCAGTTGGCCAGGGCTGTCCGCAACGAGACCACAGGCGTGCTCTATGTGCTGGACGAGCCCTCGACCGGCCTGCATCCTGCCAACCTGGAGGGGCTGATAGGGGTCATGCGCGACCTGCTGGCCGATGGGAATTCGGTGATTTTCGTCGACCACGACGTCAAGGTTTTGCAATCAGCCGACTATCTGATCGAAATGGGTCCCGGTGCAGGGGAGCGCGGCGGCAGGATACTCGCCCAGGGAGCCCCTGAGCGGATCGCTGCAGACCCGGACTCACGCATCGCCGGTTTTCTGGATGGACGCGAGCCTGTTCTGGTACGAGACCGTCACCCTATGCCTGCAGAGGATGAATGGATCCGCATGCAGTCAGGACCCATTCACACGGTCCACCCTCTGGATCTGGCCATTCCTCGCGGATGCATGACGGCGGTGACCGGCGTATCCGGCTCGGGAAAGACCACCATGATCCTGGAGTCCCTGGTCCCGGCCTTGCAGGCCCGAATCCAAGGCGACCCCATGCCCGAGCATGTGCACAGTCTGGATCCGGCGGGCATCGACAGGGTTCGCCTGGTGGACTCCTCGCCCATAGGCATCAATGTGCGCTCCACGGTGGCCACCTACTCGGGGCTGATGGACCGGCTGCGCCGCCTCTTCGCGGCCACTGACCAGGCGAAAAAGGACAAGCTGGGGATCTCGGCATTCTCATACAACACAGGATCCCTGCGCTGCCCCCAGTGCGACGGGACCGGGCAGATCAGCCTGGACGTGCAGTTCCTGCCCGACATTCCCATCACCTGCCCCAGCTGCCATGGTCGGCGTTACCGTCCGGAGGCCGAACACTACCGCCTGTCGACGCCGGCACACCCGGAGCCGCTGAGCCTGCCTGATCTGCTGGCCATGGAGGTGGGCCGGGCTCTGGATGTCTTCGCACAGGGCCGCGAGTACACGGCCATCCGCCGAGGCTTGCAGACCTTAAAGGACCTGGGTCTGGATTACCTGACCCTGGGGGAGGACACCCCCTCCCTGTCCGGCGGGGAGGCCCAGCGGCTGAAGCTCTCCAACGAGTTGGGCCGCAAGCAGAATGGTTCCTTGTTCGTCCTGGACGAGCCGACCACCGGCCTGCATCCCTTGGATGTGCGCGTCCTGATCGGCGTGCTGGAGCGCCTGGTCAGCAAGGGGGCCACCGTGGTCTTCATCGAGCACGATCTGGACATGATCGCCAACGCCGACCATGTGGTCGATATGGGCCCGGGGGGCGGCGATCGAGGCGGAAGAATCGTGGCCCAGGGCGACCCTGAATCCGTGGTCCGCAACCCGGATTCGGTGACCGGCCGCTACCTGGCCGACCACCTGCATCCGAGCCGTCCCTGAATCCGTCCCTCCTCCTCGAGTGTTGGCCGCTTTCTGGTCGCTCCTGCCTGATAGGCTGAAGTTCCATGGTCAGAGAACATGGAAATTCGCAAGGGCATATCACCAAACACATTTTCGTCACCGGCGGCGTGGTCTCTTCACTGGGCAAGGGGCTGACCGCATCCTCTCTGGGCCGACTGCTGAGAAGCCGCGGAATCCGCGTTCTTCAACAGAAGCTGGATCCCTACATCAACGTCGATCCGGGGACCATGAACCCCTTCCAACACGGCGAGGTCTACGTGACCGAGGACGGGGCCGAGACCGACCTGGACATCGGCCACTATGAGCGTTTCACCGACGTCTTCCTCTCCCAGAAGGCCAACGTGACCACCGGCCAGATCTACCAGTCCGTCCTGCGCAAGGAGCGGGCGGGGGAGTACCTGGGCCAGTGCGTCCAGGTCATTCCCCATGTGACCAACGAGATCAAGAGCCGCATGCGGGCCCAGGCCAGCGACGATGTGGATGTGATCATCACCGAGATCGGCGGGACCGTGGGCGACATCGAGTCCCAGCCCTTCATGGAAGCCGCCCGCGAGGTGCGTCGGGACATCGGACCGGACAACTGCATGTTCGTCCATGTCTCCCTGGTGCCCTACGTGGCTGCAGCCCACGAGCTCAAGACCAAGCCCACCCAGCATTCGGTCATGGCCCTGCGCCAGCTGGGCATCGCCCCCGACGCCCTGGTGCTGCGCTCGGACCGGCCGCTCAACCAGGGCATCAAGGACAAGATCTCCCTGATGTGCGACGTGGACGCCGAGGGCGTGGTCAACTGCGTGGATGCGCCCAGCATTTACGACGTGCCCAAGATCCTCTACAAGGAGGGTCTGGATGCCTACGTGGTGCGCAAGCTGGGTCTGCCCTTCCACGACGTCGACTGGAACGAATGGGAGGATCTGCTGGACCGGGTCCACAACCCCCGCACCAAGGTGGCCATCGCCATCGTGGGCAAGTACATCGACCTGCCTGACGCCTACCTGTCGGTCATCGAGGCCCTGAAGGCCGGCGGCTTCGCCAACCGGTCCCAGGTCCAGGTCAAGCTGGTGGCCGCCGACACCTGCGAGACCATGGACGGCGCCCGCAAGGCCCTGGAGGGCGTGGACGGCATCGTGGTCCCCGGAGGCTTCGGCATCCGCGGCATCGAGGGCAAGATCGGCGCCCTGCGCTATGCCCGTGAGACCGGCCTGCCTGCCCTGGGCCTCTGCCTGGGCCTGCAGTCCATGGTCATCGAGTTCGCCCGCCACGTCCTGGGGCTGGAGGACGCCAACTCCTCGGAGTTCGAGCCTGACTGCGAGAACCCGGTCATCGCCACCATGGAGGAGCAGAAGGACATCGTGGCCGGCCACGGCGACATGGGCCACACCATGCGGCTGGGCGCCTACCCGGCGGTGCTCAAGCCAGACTCCCTGGTGGCCAAGCTCTACGGTTCCACCGAGATCTCCGAGCGCCACCGCCACCGCTACGAGGTCAATGTGGCCTACAAGGAGCGGCTGGACAAGGCCGGTCTGCACATCTCGGGCACCAGCCCGGACGGGCAGCTGACCGAGTTCGTGGAGCTCTCCCAGGACCAGCACCCCTTCTATGTGGGCACCCAGGCCCACCCGGAGTTCAAGTCCCGGCCGACCAAGCCGCACCCCCTCTTCGCCGGCCTGGTCAAGGCCAGCCTGGAGCACGGAGGCCAGGAGGCCGCCTGAGGTCGATTCCTTTCGGACTTTTTCGGTATGATCGCTCGTTTCCCTCTTGTGGGGAAGCGGGCGATGTCCGTATCGACGGCTTTGTCAAGAGGGTCGGCTGGATTCCTTAGAGAGCGTAAGCCCAGGTCTGGCGGTTTACTACTGTCCTGGTTATTCTGTAAAGGTGTGATCGGCCGCATATGGCGGCCGTGCGTGTGTTAGGAGGTCTCAGCTCGTGGACAGCACCTCGCAGCGGACAGACACATCGCGGGATGTGGAAATGAGCCAGTACGTGGCCGACCGCTCCCGCGTCAATGAAGAGAAAATCAAAAAAGACGACCAGATCATCTCCGAGTTCGGCGACTATACCTATGGCTGGCACGACTCCGACGATGCCGGGCGCAACGCCCACAAGGGCATCGACGAGAACGTGGTCCGGGCCATCTCGGCCGACAAGGGCGAGCCTGACTGGATGCTGCAGATGCGTCTCAAGGGCTATCGGGCCTTCATGGAGAAGCCCATGCCCAAGTGGGGCGTGGATTTGAGCGGGTTCGATGCCGACGACTTCAAGTACTATGTCAAGCCTTTGAAGGAGCAGGCCAAGGACTGGAAGGACCTGCCCGACGACATCCGCACCACCTATGACCGGCTGGGCATCCCCGAGGCCGAGAAGAAGCGGCTGGTCTCCGGCGTGGCCGCCCAGTATGAGTCCGAGGTCATTTACAACTCCATCCGCGACGATCTGCGCAAACAGGGGGTCATCTTCCTGGATACGGACACGGCCCTGAAAGAGTACCCTGACCTCTTCCGCAAGTACTTCGCCACGGTCATCCCTCCGGACGACAACAAGTTCGCCGCCCTGAACACGGCGGCCTGGTCGGGCGGCTCCTTCGTATACGTGCCCAAGGGCGTCCATGTGGACATCCCCTTGCAGGCCTACTTCCGCATCAACACGCCCAACATGGGCCAGTTCGAGCGCACGCTGATCATCGCCGACGAGGGCTCCTACGTCCATTACGTGGAGGGCTGCACGGCCCCCATCTACTCCACCGACTCCCTGCATGCGGCCAACGTGGAGATTGTGGTCGAGCCCCACGCCCGCGTGCGCTACACCACGGTCCAGAACTGGTCCAACAACGTCTACAACCTGGTCACCCAGCGTGCATATGTGCGCGAGGGCGGCACCATGGAGTGGGTGGACGGCAACATCGGGTCCAAGGCGACCATGAAGTACCCGGCCTGCATCCTGGCTGAGCCCTATGCCAAGGCCGAGACCCTCTCCCTGGGCTTCGCTGGCAAGGGACAGTACCAGGACACGGGCGCCAAGATGATCCACCTGGCACCCCATACCTCCTCCACCATCGTCTCCAAGTCGATCTCCCGCAACGGGGGAAGGGCCGCATACCGGGGCCTGGTCAAGATCATCAAGGGAGCCGAGAAGTCCTCCTCCTCGGTGGTCTGCGACGCCCTGCTGGTGGACGACTACTCCCGCTCGGACACCTACCCGCACGTGGATGTCCGCGAGGACGACGTCTCCATGGCCCACGAGGCCACCGTCTCCAAGGTCTCCGAGGACCAGCTCTTCTACCTGATGAGCCGTGGCCTGGAGGAGAAGGAGGCCATGGGCATGATCGTGCGCGGGTTCGTAGAACCCATCTCCCGGCAGCTGCCCATGGAGTACGCGTTGGAGCTCAACCGCTTGGTCGAATTGCAGATGGAGGGTTCGGTAGGCTGATGTCACAAAACAGCGAAATAACCATTCCGCATGCGGATCCCAAGGATCCCTATGCTTTCCCGGCCACCATGCCGTCCAGCGCCGACAAGGAGCCCCGCTCCTTCAACCCTGACGACTTCCCCATGCCCACCCGCAAGCAGGATGACTGGCGGTTCACCCCCATCGACCGGATGGAGGAGTTCTTCACCGTCTTCCAGCCCAGCGGCCTGACCAAGGTCTCAGTCACCATGATCGACGGGTCTGAACCGCCTGCAGATCAGGTCAGCTTCAGCCAGGTTCCCATGGATCAGGCCCCCTGCGGCACCGTCCTCAAGCCCAGCGACCGAGCGGCCGCTGTGGAGTGGGCCAGCGGCAAGCAGGCGACTGTGGTCAACCTCAGGGGCACCCTGGATCAGCCTGTGCTGGTCCGTGTCAACGGCGGCGGCCCCGAACTGGATGCCTTCCACCTGGTCATCAAGGCCGAAGCGGGCACCAAGGCCGATCTGGTGGTCGAACACCAGGGCCAGGCACGTCTGGCCGAGGGGGTTGAAATCGACATCGGTGACAATTCGCAGATGTCGACCACCTTCATTCAGGAGTGGGACAAGGGCAGCAAGCACATAGGCAACCACCGCATCCACCTGGGAGCCGAGGCCTCCCTGCGTCACTCCGTGGTCAGTCTGGGCGGCGATGTCGTGCGGCTGCGCATGGACCAGGACTTCGGCGGCGAGCAGGGCGACCTGAACATGCTGGGCATCTACTTCGTCGATCCCGGCCAGCACATGGAGCACCGGACCATGGTGGTGCACAACCATCCCAACTGCAAGTCCCGTGTGGTCTACAAGGGGGCCCTGGACGGAATAGGCGCACACACCACCTGGGTGGGCAACGCGCTCATTCAGCCCACCGCGCCAGGAACCGACTCCTACGAGCTCAACCGAAACCTGGTGCTCACCCCCGGGGCCATCGCCGATTCCGAGCCCAACCTGGAGATCGAGAACGGCGACATCATCGGGGCAGGCCATGCCAGTTCGGTCGGCCGCTTCGACGACGAGGAGCTCTTCTACCTGCAGTCCCGCGGCATCCCCGAGCAGGAGGCCCGCAAGCTGGTGGTCCGAGGCTTCTTCGGCGAACTGGTGGAGGAGATCGACGTCCCCAGCGTCTCCGGGCACCTGATGGGGGTCATCGACCGCAGGCTGGCGGCCGGCGAGGATCAAGAGATGCAGCACGTTTTGGAGGAGAACTGACATGTCCACATTGGAAATCAAGGATCTGCACGTCTCAGTGGAGACCAAGGAGGGTCGCAAGCAGATCCTCAAGGGGGCCACGCTGACCGTCAACTCCGGCGAGACCCACGCCATCATGGGGCCCAACGGGTCGGGCAAGTCCACCCTGGCCTACACATTGGCCGGCCATCCCAAGTATGAGGTGGATTCCGGCCAGGCCCTGCTGGATGGGAAGGATCTGCTCAAGATGACCCCGGACGAGCGGGCCAAGGCCGGGCTCTTCCTGGCCATGCAGTACCCGGTCGAGGTGCCGGGCGTGTCCATGACCAACTTCCTGCGTACGGCCAAGACCGAGGTCGACGGCAAGGCCCCGGCCATCCGCCAGTGGACCAAGGACCTGAATGATGCCATGAAGCGGCTGCGCATGGATCCCAAGTTCGCCCGGCGCTCGGTCAACGAGGGCTTCTCGGGCGGCGAGAAGAAGCGGGCCGAGGTCCTGCAGCTGGAGCTGCTCAAGCCCAAATTCGCCGTCCTGGACGAAACCGACTCCGGGCTGGACGTGGATGCCCTGCGCATCGTCTCCGAGGGGGTGAACAGGGCCAAGGAGAACACCGGCATGGGCGTGCTCATGGTCACCCACTACACCAGGATCCTCAAGTACATCAAGCCTGATATCGTCCATGTCTTCGCCGACGGCCGCTTTGTGAAGACCGGCGGCCCCGAGCTGGCCGACACCCTGGAGGAGACCGGGTACGACCAGTATCTGCCCGAGGGCGCCGACTCGGAATCAGCCCTGGCCTGAGGATAAGAGAAGAGGTCCGCAATGGTCATCGATGACAGCATTCGGCAGCAGTTTCCGATTCTGGACCAGCAGGTGCATGGCCACCCCCTGGTCTATCTGGATTCGGCCGCAACGGCTCAGAAGCCCCTGGCGGTCATCGATGCCGTTCGGGACTTCTACCTGAAGGACAACGCCGGGGTGCATCGGGGCGCGCACGAATTGGCCGCCCGCAGCACCATGGCCTTCGAGCATGCCCGCTCCCGCGTGGCCGCCCTGGTAGGCGCAGAAGGCCAGGAGGGCGGCGAGGAGATTGTCGTCACCGCCGGGGCGACAGCGGCTCTGAACCTGCTGGCCACCGCTTTCGGCAACGCCAGCCTGGGTCGTGGAGGCAAGGCGGCACGTCGATTCGCCCTGAAGCCGGGGGATGAGGTCGTGGTCAGCAAGGCCGAGCACCACTCGGTTCTCCTGCCCTTCCAGGAGCTCTGCTACCGGACCGGAGCCGTCCTTAAGTATTTCGATCTGGCCCCGGATGGCCGTGTTCTGGCCGATACAGCCGACCAGGTCATCACCGAGCGAACCAAGGTGGTCGCCGTCACCCACGTCAGCAATGTGACCGGCGCCGTCACTGATATCAAGCCCATCGTCCGTCGTGCCCACCAGGTGGGTGCCTTGGTGGTGCTGGACGTTTGCCAATCGGTGCCTCACCTGCCTGTGGACCTGCATGCCATGGATGTGGACTTCGCTGCCTGGAGTGCTCACAAGATGTATGGCCCCACCGGCGTGGGCTTCCTCTACGGCCGCCGTGAGTTGCTGGAAGCCCTACCTCCGGCTTCATTCGGCGGATCCATGGTTGAGCTGGCCTATCTGGACCGCCCAGCCAGCTATATGGATCCTCCGGCCCGGTTCGAGGCCGGCACCCAGCCGGTGGCCCAGATGATCGGCGCTGGCGTAGCTGCCGATTGGCTGATGGATCTGGGCATGGAGAAGGTGGCCGTGCACGAGAAGGCCATCACTGCAGGTCTGCTGAGGCTGGGGGAGTTGGACGGGGTACGCATCCTGGGGCCGACCACTCCCGAGGACCGGATCGGCACGGTCGCCTTCGACGTTCAAGGGGTCCATCCCCATGACGTAGGCCAGTATGTGGATTCGCGCGGCATTGCCATCCGCGTAGGACACCACTGCGCTCAGCCGGTTCATCGGCACTTTGGCCTGATGGCCTCCAACCGGGCTTCGACCGGCGTGTACAACACCGTGGCCGACACGGATGCCCTGCTGGATGCCGTCGCCGGGGTCCGCAGGTTCTTCCGGGTGGCCTGAGGGTCTTCACCGGCAGCGCATAGACGGATTTGGCAAAGACATACTGGTAGGTTTGAGGACATGGCGGATTTCGGGATGGATGACGAAGAGCTGGAGCAGATGTACCAGGAGGTGATCCTGGACGCAGCCCGGTATCCTCACGGGCGTGTAGGGGATCAGGCTGATGGGGGAGAAGACCCTGATGGCGACGGCGTGACCATCAGAGTGGAGCACGAGGCCTGCCTGGCTGCCGAGTCCCACCAGTTCAATCCCACCTGCGGGGATCAGGCCACCATTCATGTGGAGGTGGCGCCCGGCGAGCAGGGCGGTCCCGACCTCATCCAGCGGATCGTCTGGCAGGGTTCGGGTTGTTCAATCAGCCAAGCCAGCCTGTCCATCATGGTGGATCTGGTCCAGGGACAGACCGTTGACCATGCCATGGATCTGGCTGCAGACTTCCGCCAGCTTATGGAATCGCGGGGAGCCGGAATCGAGGACGAGAGGAAGCAGGACGCTCTCGGTGATGCCATGGTCTTCCAAGGCGTGTCCAAGTATCCTATGCGAATCAAGTGCGCCCTGCTGGGCTGGGAGGGCATGAAGGCCTCGGTGGCCCAGGCCCTGTCAGCTGGGCGAGAGGGCGACAAAGGTGAGAAGGAGGAGCAGGCATGAGCGGCAATACGAATCTGGTACCCGAGCCCCAGGACTCCATCCTGGCCTCGGTGGGCAGGGCCATCAGCGATCCCGGCACGGCACAGGCCCTGGCCAGCAATCCCCTGGGCGCCGAAACGGTGCTGAAGTCGGCCGAAGGCGGTTCCATGCGTCAGGTCGACGGCCAGGAGGACAAGAAGTCCGATTCGGCCAAGTCTGACGATAAGCGTGCCAACACAGCTAACTCTGAAGTCTCCCCTGAAGGCCCGTCAGCGGACCAAGGCTCGAGTGCCCAAACCCCGGCCAGTGCGTCGGCCGCCAATGGTGGGAAGACTGCGGACCAGAATGCCGCTGATGCTGAGGCCGCCGCTGAGGAGGCCATCCCTCTCAAGGCCGTCGACGACATCGGCCGGGCCACGGCTGAGGATGTCAGGGAGGCCCTGCACCAGGTCATCGATCCCGAGCTGGGCATTGACGTGGTCGATCTGGGATTGGTCTATGGCATCGAAATCGACGAACTGGGACGGGCCATCATCACCATGACCCTGACCACGCCGGCCTGCCCGCTGACCGACCTGATCGAGGACCAATGCGCCAGCGTCTTGGCGGGCCTGGTCGAGGAGTTCCGCATCGACTGGACCTGGTCGCCGCGTTGGACCCTGGACATGATCACCCCTGAGGGTCGTGAGCAGCTGGCCGCCATCGGCTTCAACTTCGAAAACATGCCCACCTATCAGTGAGGGTATCCGCCCGGTAGACCGACCCGGGTCCTCCCATGCGAATATACTGATGTTTCCGGTCCGCCGTGACCGGCACGGCGCATGAGAGAAAGCACAGTGAAATGGCATTGTCCATGGGCTGGAAACTGCATGGCGACGGGAAAACATTGGCTCCGGGCGAAGTGGTGGAACCCGATGAGCGACTCACATGGCCGCGAACGGCTGGCATCGGCGCCCAGCATGTCATCGCCATGTTCGGCTCCACATTCCTGGTTCCCATTCTGACCGGATTCGACCCCTCTACCACCCTCTTCTTCACGGCCATGTCCACGGCCCTCTTCCTGCTGATCAACCGCAACCGGCTGCCCTCCTACCTGGGCAGCTCCTTCGGCTTCATCGCTCCCGTCCTGGCAGTGACCACCGCCCACAAGGGTCTGGCTGTAGCCTCTTTCGGTATCATGGTCACCGGCGCCCTGCTCTTCCTGATCGGCCTGATCGTCCACTTCGCCGGCTCGCGATGGATCGATCTGATCATGCCCCCGGTGGTGAACGGCGCCATCGTGGCCATCATCGGCTTCAACCTGGCGCCCTCAGCCTGGAAGAACTTCAAATCAGCCCCGCTGACCGCCCTGGTCACCCTGGTGGCCGTCATGCTGATAGCCGTCCTCTTCAAGGGCCTGATCGGCCGGCTCAACATCCTTCTGGGAGTCATCGTCGGCTACATCTTCGCGGTCACCCAGGGCCAGGTCGACTTCGCGGCTGTGGAGAAGGCCGCCTGGTTCGGTCTGCCTCACTTCCACACTCCTCAGGCCGACCCGTCAGTCCTGGCTATGTTCATCCCCGTGGTGCTTGTCCTGGTGGCCGAGAACATCGGTCATGTCAAGTCAGTGGCCCTGATGACCGGCCGCGATTATGACGACCAGATCGGCACCGCCCTGATGGCCGACGGTCTGGGCACCACGCTGGCCGGGCTGGGCGGAGGCTCGGGCACCACCACATACGCGGAGAACATCGGCGTCATGGCCGCCACCAAGGTCTACTCCACGGCCGCCTACTGGTGCGCCGCAATCTTCGCCTTCCTGCTCTCCCTCTGCCCCAAGTTCGGGGCCATCATCAACACCATTCCCACTGGCGTTCTGGGCGGGGTCACCACCATGCTCTACGGCATGATCGGCATGCTGGGCATCCGCATCTGGGTGGAAAACAAGGTGGACTTCGGCAAGTCCGTCAACATGACCGTGGGCGCCGTCGTCATGATCGTGGGCATCGCGGACTTCACTTTTGCTGTGGCCGGGGTCAGCTTCAACGGCATCGCCATCGGCTCTGTGGCAACGCTGGTCATGTACCACGGTCTCAAGGCCATCGGCCGCTGGCGGGGGACCATCGATCCCGACGACTACATTCATGAGGATTCGCAGGCTGTCTCACAAGAGCGCTGATTGCGTCAGGTTCGTCTGGCCTTCCGTGGCTGCCCGACTGACACTCGAAGATGCCTGATGCCAAGGTTTGCCTGTTTGTGCAGCTGGCAAGGCTCAGCCAGCCTGTTCGGGTCTGGTCGCGTAGAAGGCCACGGCACTTGAGGCAGCCACATTCAGGCTGTCCACGTCGTGGCTCATGGGGATGCGCACAGTCAGGTCCGCCCGGGCGATGGTTCTGTGGCTCAGCCCGTCGCCTTCGGTACCGAATATGAGGGCCAGGCGATCGATACGGTCCGGACCTGGCCTTAGCCGTTCCGCCAGCTCATCCAGGCTGATGGCGTCCCGGTTCAGGGCCATGGCCGCCGTGGTGAAGCCCAGATCATGCAGCTGGCTCATGCCCTGGTCGGGCCAGGCGTGGATGTCGTCGCCGCCAATCCTGGTCCATGGAACCTGAAAGACCGTGCCCATGGAGACCCGTGCGGCCCTGCGGTAAAGAGGGTCGGAGCAGGAGGGAGTGACCAGGACCGCATCCACCTGGAGGGCTGCCGCCGAACGCATCAGGGCGCCGATGTTGGTGTGGTCTACAATGTTTTCCATGACGGCCACCCGCTTTGCCGAGCGGCAGATCTGCTCCACGGTTGGCAGGGGCCAGCGTCTCATGGCGGCAAGCGCGCCCCGATGCAGCCGGTAGCCGGTGATGGCCTTGAGCTGTGCGGGGCTGGCCACATAGACAGGGACGTTGGGCCCGAAGGCTGCGTCCACCTGGTCGAACATGGGGCGCATCCCCTCCAGCCAGGGCTCTTCCACCAGGAAGGAGATGGGCTCGACCCCGGCATCCAGGGCGCGGGCGATGACCTTGGGGGACTCGGCGATGAACAGGCCCTTGGCTGGCTCCAGACGATTGCGCAGCTGAGGCTCGGTCAGCCTGGTGTAGGCCTCGATTCTGTCATCATCTATGGAGTCGATTTTCACCCTGAGCACGCCTGCCGCTCCTCCTTCTCGTTCTGACAACAGCATAGGCGGCACAACCGAAAACATACGGTCGCGCCGCCTAAGGCAGTCGGAGTTTCAACTCTGCTGAGCTATCACTTCTTCTCCTCTGCAGCCTGACGGTCAGCGGCGGCGATACGCTTGGCGATTTCGCCTTGAGGGCCGAGCTCGGGCAGAAGCAGAACGAAGACATCGGAGAGCAGGAAGATCATGCTTTCCAGTCCCAGGTTGAGCACGTAGTTGCCCTTGCTGACCGAGGAGATGATGATGGGCAGCAGGAAGGCGCAGAGCAGGCCAACAGTGCTGACCAAACCGCCGGCGCTGCCCGCGTACTTGCCGCGAATCTCGGGCAGGGCGAAGGGCATGGCTTGGACGATGGGGCCGTTGATGGCACCGAAGGCACCCGAAACGAACATGATGCAGCAGAGCAGACCCACGACCGGGGCCTTCTTCAGCATAAGCACCACTGCCCAGAAGTAGACCATGAGTGCAGTACCCACCAGAATGGTGGCGAAGAGGTAGCCCTTCCACTTGCCCAGACGAGAGCTGATCATGGGTCCGATGATGGATCCTGCGATGGATCCCAAGGCAGCTGCAGAGGCAACCAGACCGGCTGAGGTCTTGTTGAAGCCGTTGTTGTTGATCAGTGTCTGGGGAATGAATCCAGCGAAGGCGGTGGACGCGGCCATGGAGCAGCCGTAGCAGAGGGCGATCAGCCAGACATTGCGGCTCCTTGCCGCGACGTTGAAGTACTTGAGCGGAGAATCGGTGGCTGGCGGCAGCTGCACTCCTTCAGGAGCGTCACGAATCAGGAAGACCCAGAGCAGGCTTGCCACGGTCAGGATGATGGCTGCGCTCAGATAGGAGGTGCGCACCGAGAACCGGGGAGCAACCATCTGGGCCAGGATGACCCCGATGCCGGCCGAGCCGTAGAAGAATCCCATGGCGATCTGCGTCTGATCGCCGAACCAGACGCTGAAGATCTTGACCAGGTTGGCGTTCAGGGCGGCGATGCCAGCCCCCAACAGGAACATCGAGAGCATCTGCAAGGGGAAGTTGAGGCCGAAGGTCCTGATGTAGGCGCCGACCACGGCGATGGCCAGACCGGTCAGCACTACCTTCTTGGGGCCGACACGGTCACCGATGGTGCCCATGGGGATGCTGAGGAATACTGCGGTCAGCATGGGCATGAGCAGCAGGGTCGAGAATCCGGCCTGGTCGATGTGCAGCATGGGCATCAGGTAGACCGCAAGGGCGGATATCTGGTACTGCATGTAGTTGGACAGAATGCCGATCAGGCAGACCACGGCCGCGATGACCCAGCGGTAATTGGATGATTTTCGAGTGTTCATGTTCTCTCCCTCCACGATTTACGTGGAACAGGCGGCCTAGTGACGGTCTCCGTCCAGCAGGCACTCCTCGAATGCCGGCCGAAGCAGGTCGATGTTCTCCTTGTTGACGTCGCGGCGCAGGTTCCAGCCGTTCTCGTCGATGACCATGGTGTCTGGATGGTCGACGCTGTAGGACTCCCAGGCATCCCCGGCGCCGCTGACAGGACGGCCGGTGGTTGCGAAGGAGCACCAGGCGTCGTTCATCTCATCAGACAGGTGCATGGGCGGCACCTCGCCGGTCAAGGTCTCGGGCAGGTCAGGCCGCTGGGTGTTATGCAGCACGAAGGGCAGCTCAATGGCATGGCAGGAGCCCATGCCGGGGATCTTGGAGGCGTAGGTGAACAAATACTGGTAGACGGTGTTGTACTTGGACTGGTACTCGCACATGAGGTTGGTGCCAACCCTGAAGCCGATCTGGTTGGTGTACTCCAGATAGCGCTCGGCGGGGTCTTCTCCGGGGTGAGCCTGCTCCCAAAGCTTCTCGTAGCGCTCGGAGTCCAGCTTGCCGTCAAAGTGGAAAATGGCCTGGTGGTGCCAGAAGTCGGGCATTTCGTTGGCGAAGTCCTTGAAGTAGAGCTTCCAGTAAGCGAACTCGTCGGCGTTGCAGCCCAGCATGATCTCCACGTCCTTTGCGGCACCGTCCTTGAATGCCTGGAGAGGCTTGGCCGGAAGGTAGTCGCCGTCGGTGGTGGGAGCGAAGATCAACGAGATCTCATGGATATGCTTGGCGAAGAAATCTCCGGTGAACTTCATCATGATGTCGCCGACGGGCAGGGCCGCCAGCTCCTGGGCAGTCTTGCAGCCCATCATCTCCATGAATTCCTGGGCATAGGGAGCCGTGGATTCCGGGGTGTTGTAGAGCTGGATGGGGCCTGATTCGCCAATGGCCCTTTGGAAGAGTCCCTTGGCGGCTGGTGCGACGGTCAGCAGCATGGTGGAGCCCGAACCGCAGGATTCGCCAAAGAGGGTGACCCGGTCAGGATCTCCGCCGAAGGCAGCGATGTTCTCCTGGACCCACTGCAGGGCAGCCACCTGGTCCATGAGCCCTAGATAGCCTGACTGCCGGTATTCGTCGCCTCCGGGCAGTCCTGCCAGGTTCATGTACCCGAAGAGGTTGACCCGGTAATTGATGGTGACATAGACAACATCGTTGCGCTTGGTGAAGTTGCTTCCGTCATACATGGGGTCGGACGAACCGCCCTCCACGTAAGCGCCGCCGTGAATGAAAACCATGACGGGCAGCTTTTGGGCGCCCTCATGACCGACCCAGACGTTCAGGCTCAGGCAGTTCTCGCTCTGCTGACGGCGAGAGGCATACATGACGGGATCGTACTTCTGCAGGGCGGAGTCACCATAGTGAGTGCAGTCGTAGTCCCGGTGCTCAGGATCAAGATGTTCCGGGGCCTTCCAGCGGCGTGCGCCGACGGGAGGCTTGGCGTAGGGGATGCCCAAGTAGGCGACGGTCCCCTGAGAGGTGGTGATGCCATGGTAGGTGCCAAATTCTGTAGTGACGGTTGGCATGATTTTCCTTTCCGCGAGGTAGTGCTCGGTCGGCGGTTGTGTCCCCGTCGACCTTGTATGAATTTCACCCTATGGCCTGTTGTGAGACGAGGGTCAAATCGAGCAAACGGTCATTGCGGAAGTCTGAATCTGAAGATGCAGACAGGGGGCAAAACCTTGGCAGAGCAAGGTTTCTAGGCTGATATGATGGATCACGTCCATAAAAGGTCCAGGTGAGAGGGGCATGAAAAACCTTAGGGTCGGACCAGACCCTTGCAGGAGGTAGTTATGGAAGTCAAGGATGACGAAACAGCAAGCCTGATAGAGGAGGGCTACACCATCCGTCAGACGGCACGCTTGTATGACATCACCACAGAGACCCTGTATTACTATGAGCGGATCGGGCTGGTGGTGCCCCGGCGCAATCCGGTCAACGGTTATCGACTCTATGGGCCGGAGGATTTCGCTCGGCTCAACATCATCCAGGCCCTTCGGAAGCTGGATTTCAGCCTGGACCGCATCGGTCATTACCTGGAGAATCGCACCTTCGACGCCACACTGTCCTTAATTGACGAGGAAGTGGAACATGTGGACAGCCAGATGCGATATTTGGCCTCGATCAAGCGGGGACTGTTGAGCAGCCTGCAGAAGTATACGCAGGCCATGACCTCCATATCCCCGGCACGGACCGTCATTGTCCACCGTCCCCTGCGTCACTGCGCTCTGGTGGCGGACCACATGATCGGCTATGACCGGATTCCCTTTGCATTCGCCCACTACACGGCATTGCACCATGAGGCGCTGCAGATTCTCAATACGCTTACCTGCTATCAGGTGGATGCCTCGCATCCGCTCAAGGGCTGGTTCCAGCCCAAGGCCATCCTGCTCTACTGTCCCGATCCAGGGTTCCGTGGTGACTACGATCTTCCAGCAGGCACCTATGCCTCTTGCACCTTCGCGGGCAGTTTCACCCGGTGCAGGCAAATCCATGCCAAGATGCTCGAAGATCTGAAGACCATGGGCTACCGGGTGGACGGAGATCCTCTGGAATTCTGTCTGATCGGCGAATACGAGTCCAATGACTTCGATGAGTATGTGAGCAGGATGGAGATCCCTGTAGTCCCCATTGATAAGGAATCGAGTGTCCGGAACGGGAGTTGAACCCGTACGCCTGTATATATATAGGCACTAGCACCTCAAGCTAGCGCGTCTACCATTCCGCCACCCGGACAGGTGCGTAATCGCAACGGAGATAATCATAGCATCTCAGACGATATTGTGCACTGGGCGATTGGGGGAGCGTGTCGTCACGGAAGAGCGCTTTTCGGCGGCGGGCTGTAGCCTAACACCATGACTGCACCTCTCTTCCTGCTGGATCCCGACCACGATGATTCCCCACTGGCCAGCGATGAGCTCCATACCGGCTGGCGCCTGACCCTGCCCGAGCGCATCCGTCGCCATGCCCTGGGCTCTATGAGGCTGAAGAACGGGGACCAACTGGATCTTTCCGACGGAGACGGACTGCATATCAGCGCTCTGGTCAGGGATGCTTCGACCGGCCTGGTGGAGGTCACCGCAGTAGGGCGGCAGGCACCACCCGAGCAGGAACTGATTCTGGTCCAGGCCCTGGCCAAGGGCGGCAGGGACGAGCAGGCCATCGACATGGCCACCCAGATCGGAGTCGATCAGGTCATGCCCTGGCAGGCTGACCGGTCCATAGCCAAATGGCGGCCGGGCCGCAACGACCGGCACTGGCAGTCCGCCTTGGATGCCGCGACCGAGCAGAGCCGGAGGGCCTACCGTCCTCGACTGCTCAATAAGGTGGACAGCCATGGCCTGGCCTCTTGGTGCCGGAAGGCGACCGACCAGGGAAGCATGGTCCTGATACTGCACCAGGATGCTGACCTTGGATGGGATGCGGTCCGTAAACGTGTAGACAAGCTGCCAGAGAACTCGTCGATCGCCGTGGTTGTGGGCCCAGAGGGCGGGATTGCCGATCAGGAGGTCCAGACCATGATGAGGGAGGGGGCCTTAGCGGTTCGGTTGGGGGGCAACATCCTCCGGGCTGCCCTGGCCGGACCAGTGGCCTTGACCCTGCTGGCGGACATGATGGGCCGCTGGCAGTCAGCAGCCCCTGAGCCCAGCGCATGAAGTCGCGCACAATATACAACCTCGACAATAAGATGGAAAACAGCGAAAAGATCAAAAACAGCAATGTCGGCAAAGAATAAGGAGTGGTCATGAGCGATGACGATCGGCAGGAGGACTGCATTTTCTGCAGAATCGTGGCAGGGGAGGTTCCCAGCGAAAAGGTCTATGAGGATGAGACCGTCTACGCTTTCAAGGATGCCAACCCCAAGGCAGCCGTCCATGTCCTGATCGTCCCGCGGCATCACTACGCGTCGGTGGCCGAATTGGCCAAGGCCGACCCTGACACTCTGGCCCACATCGTCCAGGTGGCTCAGCAGATCGCCGACCAGGATTTCCACGGAGCCTACCGACTGATCTTCAACACGGGGGAGGATGCCGGCCAATCGGTCTTCCATGTCCACGCACACGTTCTGACCGGACAGGTGCTGCCTGAGTGAGGGCCGTGTTCACCATCGTCGTCGTGCAGGAAGGGAATCCGTGGCGGTAACTACGCGAACCCTGGAGATTCCAGAGGGGATCGACCCGGTTCAGGTGCTGGGGCCGGAGGATGCAGTCATCGAAAGGATCGAGCGCGCCTTCCCAGCGGTCTCCATCCTGGTTCGGGGCAACCGGATCATGCTGAGGGCCCGGGATCGACAGGGAGACGTGCAGGCGGCCCAGATCCGTGACCTGCTGTCCGAACTCATGCAGACCGCAGATCAGGTCCCTGTGGATGCCGATCAGGTGGGGCGAATACTGGACCACCGACGCTTGGGGACCGCCGACGCAACCGATTACTCCCATCCAATGGAGCCCGTCGCTGCCAACTCGGCAGACCATCAGGCAAGAGGCCGTAAAACGGCGGATCGAATCCCTGCAGACCGCGATTATCAGCAGACGGCTATTGCAGAGTCAGAGGGGGTCAACGCCCTGGACGGCATCAACCTATCGAGTCAGGCAGCCCCTGCTGCAGTTCGTCGCCGCCCCCTGACCCAGGCCTCCAAGGGCCCGATCAGGCCCAAGACCGCTGGCCAGTCCGCCTACGTGGCCGCCATTGAAACGCATACCATCACCTTCGGCATCGGACCGGCCGGCACCGGCAAGACCTATCTGGCGGTCGCCAAGGCGGTTCAGGAATTTCGGGCCGGACGCATTGGGCGCATCATTCTGACCAGGCCTGCCGTGGAGGCGGGGGAGAGCTTGGGCTTTCTGCCCGGCACCCTCAATGAGAAGGTCGATCCGTATCTGCGGCCCCTCTACGATGCCCTGGCCGACATGCTGGGCACCTCGCGGCTCCACCGCCTTCTGGCCGATGAGACCATTGAGGTGGCCCCGTTGGCCTACATGCGCGGACGAACCCTGAACGATGCCTTCGTCATCCTGGATGAGGCGCAGAACACCACCGGCAGGCAGATGAAGATGTTCCTGACCCGCCTGGGCTTCAACACCAAGATGGTCATCACCGGCGACGTCACCCAGGTGGATCTGGGCGGGCCTGCATCTGGTCTGGCAACCATCGAACAGGTGCTGCACGGCATCGACGACATCGCCTTCGTGCACCTGCAGGCGGCCGACGTGGTGCGCAATCGGCTGGTCGGGCGGATTGTCCGGGCCTACGACCGTGCCGATCAAGCCCGCAGCCGGAGACGGGAGCAGGCATGAGCGTGGAAGTGACCAACGAGACCCAGTGGCTGATCGATGCCAAGACCTTCTCCGACCTGGGCGTATGGGTGCTGGACCAGATGCGGGTGAGCACCCAGTCCGACATGACCATCATCTTCAACGACCCCGAGCCCATGGCGGTGCTGCACGAGCGCTGGATGAACCTGGCCGGCCCAACCGATGTCATGAGCTTCCCCATGGACGAGCTGCGCCCCGGCGACGAGAACCATCGGCAGGAGGGCATCCTGGGCGACATCGTCATCTGCCCTTGGGTGGCGGCACAGCAGGCCCTGGCAGCCGGTCATTCCACCATGGAGGAGATGCTGCTGCTGGCCATCCACGGCACCCTGCATCTGCTGGGTTACGACCACACCAGCAGGGAGCAGGAGGAGCAGATGTTCGGTCTGCAACGCCAGCTGCTGCTGACCTTTCTGGCCCTGAGGCAGGGGCCCATTGCGGAGGCCGGGCTGCCGGCCGGGGCCACCAACGCTCTGGAGATCTATGAGCGGTATGGCCGTGGTGCCCACCGGAGAGGCAGATCCCATGAGTGACCGGGCCATAGTCGCCCTGGTGGTCATGGCTCTGGCCGCCATCGCTCTGGTCGTGCTCTCCCTGGCTCTGGCCGAGGCCCAGGGGGCGCTCAACAGGGTGACCCGATCCAGTCTCAACAATCTGATTTTGGGCCTGCAGACCGACCAGGAGCTCAGCCAGTTCTCCAGGATGAAGCGGATCGACCGCATTCATCGGGCCCAGAGTCTGATCTCCCAGCGTCAGGTGACGGGCAGCGCTTGCGCCTACGTACGCATCATCTGCGACATCCTGGTCGGTGTCCTGGTGGCCTGCATGGCTGCCCTTGGCGGTCTGCCCCTCTGGGAGCAACTGCTGTGCGGAGTGGTCATGGCCGTCCTGGTGGCCGCCATCTCCGTCACCCTGGGTCCTCATGGACGTTCCCGCCAGCCCATGGAGGCACTGCTCAAGCATGTTCGCCTGGTCGGGCTGGCTGTTCTTCTGACGCCTTTCAAGCGTCGGCGGCAGGCCGAAGCCCGCTCCCGCAAAAACCACCGCGGCGACCTTTCCGACGACGAGGAGCTGGAGAAGATCCAGATCGAGCAGGGTCGAGCCATGGTCGACCAACTGGTGGAGGCCGGCGCCTTCGATCCCGAGATCTCCGAGATGCTGAAGAACGTGTTGACCCTGTCGACCACGCTGACGCGCGAGATCATGGTTCCCCGCACCGACATGATCTGCATCTCCAAGGATGCCAGCCTGGATTCGGCCCTGAAGCTCTTCTCCCGGTCGGGATTCTCCCGCATTCCCGCCATTGGGGACGACGTGGATGACCTGGTCGGCATCGTCTACTTGAAGGACGTGGTCCGCGCCCTGGCCTTCAACCGCAAGGGCGACAGATCAGTCGCCTCCATCATTCGCCGGCCGGTTCTGGTACCTGAATCCAAGCCGGTGGACGACCTCTTCCACTACATGCAGCGCTCCCGCCACCACCTGGCCGTGGTCGTGGACGAGTACGGGGGCATCGCTGGTCTGGTCACCATAGAGGATGCCATTGAGCAGATCGTGGGCGAGCTGGAGGACGAGCACGACCGGGTCCAGCACGATGAGCCCAAACAGATCGGCCCGCACACCTGGCAACTGCCGGTCCGCACGCCCATCACCGACCTGGAGGAGCTCTACGAGATCACCATCGACGAGGACGATGTGGACACAGTCTATGGCCTGCTGACCAAGCTGCTTGGTTCAGTGCCCGTCTCGGGCGCATCGGCGGTGACACGCGGAATCAGGCTGACCGCAGGCGAGGCGGTCGGCCGCCGCAAGAAGATCGCCACCATCGTGGTCGAGCCAGCCAACGGATCTAGCATCGCCCTGGAGGACGGTGCAGAACAAGAAGAAGAACAGGCCGACGGGGATCAACCCGAGCAGGACAGTCAGGAGAATTCATGACCAAGGAAGAACAGAGCGATGCCAAGGCGCCGGCCCACCGATCGGGGTTCGTGGCAGTAGTGGGCCGACCCAATGTGGGCAAGTCCACCCTTATGAACGCCCTGGTTGGCCGACCCATCGCCATAGCTTCCTCCCGGCCGGAGACCACCCGCAAGGCTATCCGGGGGATCATGACCCGTCCCGAGGCCCAGGTGGTCCTGGTGGATACACCGGGCATCCACCGTCCGCGCACCCTGTTGGGCCAGCGGCTCAACGACGTTGTGGAAGCCTCCCTGTCGGATGTCGATGCCATTGCATTCCTGCTGCCTGCCGACCAGGCCATCGGCCCCGGCGATCGCCGCATTTTGAGCCGGCTTCGGTCCGAGTTCGCCCGCAGGGACAAGGACGGCAAGTGGATCTGGCGAAAGCCTTTGATCGCCGTGGTGACCAAGATTGACCAGCTGAGCAAGGGTCAATTGGTGGACAAGCTCCTGGAGATAGGCGCCTTTGCCGACTTCTCCCAGATTGTTCCGGTCAGCGCCTTGGAAGCTGACAACGTGGACGAGGTGGCCCGGGTGTTGATGGATGCCATGCCCGAGGGCCCTCAGCTCTACCCTGACGACCAGCTGACCGAGGAACGTCCCGAAGACATGATCGCCGAACTGGTCCGCGGAGCCTACCTGGAGGAGCTCAACGACGAGTTGCCCCACTCCCTGGCCGTCCGCGTGGAGTCCATCGATCCGGATCCTCAGGGCGGGCGCGACACCATCCATATAGGGATTTATGTAGAGCGCGACTCCCAGAAGCCCATCGTCATTGGACGGGGGGCCGAGCACCTGGTTCGGGTGAAAAAGAAGCTGCGCACCGCCGTCAACCGGACCATGGGTCGCAAGGTCCGGCTGGATCTGCATGTCAAGGTGGCCCGCAACTGGCAGACCGACCCCAAGCAGCTGGAGCGCCTGGGGTTCTGATCCTGCTCAGCGGCGCGGTGCCGGGGTGCGCTTGGCTGTGTACATCCGGGTGTTCAGAAGGTCGGCGTAGCGCTCGATGACCTTGGGCCGGATCACCTTCATGGATGGTGTCATCAGCCCGTTGTCCTGGGTGAACTCCTCGGGCAGGATGATGAACTTGCGCACCGACTCGGCCCGGGAGACGCCCTCGTTGGCCCGGTCCACATACTCCTGGACCTCGGCCCGGACCACGGCGTTCTGGGCCGCCTCCTGCAGGGACATGTTGCGATCCAGTCCCTTGGATGCCAGCCAGGGCCGCAGGGCGGACTCGTTCAGGGTGACCAGGGCCGAGATGAAGGGACGCTTGTCGCCCAGAACCAGGGCCTGGGAGACGATCTCGGAGCGCTCGATGACCTCCTCGATGGGCCTGGGGGAGACGTTCTTGCCGCCAGCTGTGATGATCAGATCCTTCTTTCGCCCGGTCAGGAAGAGGAACCCGTCGCGGGAGAGCCGGCCCAGGTCGCCTGTGGCGTACCAGCCGTCCTCGGTGAAGGATGCACGAGTGGCCTCCTCATTCTTGTGGTAGCGGTGGAATACGCAGACGCCCTTGATCTGCACCTCGCCGTCCGAGGCGATGCGGATGGTGAATCCCGGGAAGGGGATGCCCACTGAGCCCCGGTGGTAGGGGGTGCCCAGGGGGTTGAAGGCGCAGGGTGCGGTGGTCTCGGTCAGGCCGTAGCCCTCATAGACCGGAACATTGGCGCCACGGAAGAACCCCAACAGTTCAGGATCCAGGGGAGCGCCTCCGGAGACGATCCACTTGGCCCGTCCGCCCAGGACCTGGCGCAGGGAAGCGTAGACCAGCGGGTCATAGATGGCTCGCCGCAGGGCGCTGCGTTTGGTCGGCCAGCCCTTGCGGGAGATGTCCTCCATGTAGGTGCGCGCCGCCCGCGCCGCCCCGTTGAAGATCCTGCCCTTGATGCCATGCCCGGCCTTCTGGGATGCGGCGTTGTAGACCTTCTCGAAGACCCTGGGCACGCCGATGATGACCGTGGGCTTGGACTCCTGCAGGTCGGACAGCAGGGTGGCCAGCCCGGAGGAGATGTACACCTGCATGGTCCCGTAGACGACCCCGTAGCTGATGGCCCGGGCGAAGGTGTGGGCCTGGGGCAGGAAGAGCAGGATGGATCCATCCGGGTCGTGGGTCAGATTGGGGATGAAGGCGTTCAGGTTCCTGGCCAGCTGGCAGTAATGCTCATGGGTCATCTCCACGCCCTTGGGCGCCGCTGTGGAACCGGAGGTGTAGACGATGGAGCAGAGGTCGGTCTTGCGGATGGAGTTGATCCGCTCGTCGAGTTCGGCGTCGCTGACCGACTCCCCGTAGGCCTGCAGCTCCTGCAGGGCCCCGGACTCCAGGCAGGCGATCCGCTCCAGGGTGGGGCAGTCCTTATCGGCCCCCTCGGCCTTGGCGCGCATCTCGGTGGTCTGCACCACCAGCAGCCTGGCGTCGGAGTTGTTGACGATGAATCGGATCTGTTCGGCCGAATCGGTGTCGTAGATGGTGGCGATGATCCCGCCGATGGACAGGACCGCGGCATCCACGATGTCCCATTCATAGCTGGTCCTGCACATGAAGGCCACGGCATCGCCCTTCTTCAGCCCGTAGTGCATGAAGCCCTTGGCGGTGGTCCTGATGTCGTGCAGGATCTCTCGGCCGGTCCGGTAGGTCCAGCTGCCGTTTTCCACAAAGTGCAGGACCGGCTGGTCGGGGGTCCGGCGGGCCCGATCAGCGTAGATGTCATAGACGGTCATGTCGTCAGGCACCGGTCCCATGCCGGCGGTGGTGGCCGAGAGCAGTCCCGAGGCCGGATCCATGCGCGTGGTGGTGGCGTAGTCAGCTGACCAGAAATGCGTATTGGGCAGGGCGAGGGCTTCCTGGGCGGCACCTGACGGATCCGCGGCCTGTTCGCCAGTCGGTCCCTCCCCATGACCCACCTGGTGTGCCACAAAAGATTTGACCGATGCTAGTAACGACACATTGTCTCCTTCAATAATCGCGGGATATGTCCAGAATAGCCGCCTACTTGGAGAAGGGAGGGCCCGGTGCTAAAGTAGGCACGTTGCTTTGGCGAGGGAGGCTTCATGGCCTCCGTTATCGACTCGGCTGGATCATCGGCGGCCTTTCCTTATGGGCGGTCCGGAATCCGACGCGGCGATGCGCCAGGACCGGCCCAGGTCGGTCTTGAGGAACCACTCAAGGAAGGAAGCCAACATGGCTAACACCATTAAGCTCGAGGGCGAAGTCCGCGATCAATTCGGCAAGGGGGCGGCACGCCGCATGCGCGTGGCCCAGCAGATTCCCGCCACCATTTACGCCGGCGGCGCCCAGCCCGACTACATCAAGCTGCCCATGCGCGAGACCACTCTGGCCCTGCGCCGCGCCAACGCCCTTTTCTCCATCAGCTTCGGCGGGCAGACCAAGACCGCCGTGGTCAAGGACGTGCAGCGCAACCCGGTCAAGCGCCAGGTGGAGCACATCGACTTCTACGAGGTCCGCGCAGGCGAGAAGGTCACCGTGGAGGTGCCCGTCTTCGTCAGCGGCGAGACCAAGGGCGCTGCCGTGGCCCTGATCGACACCCAGAACCTGCAGGTCCGGGCCGACGTGTCCAACCTGCCCGAGCGCATCGACATCAGTGTGGAGGGCCTGTCCGAGGGCGACAGGATCCTGGCCAAGGATGTCAAGCTGCCCGAGGGCTCCGAGCTGATCATCGACGATATGGAGGAATCCATCGTCTCCGTCGAGATCCCCAAGGAGGAGAGCCTGGAGACCCCCACCGAGGAGACCGAACAGCCCGATGCGCAAGCCGCTCCGGAGGCTGACGCCCAGAGCGAGTGAACCCAGAGGTTCGTTACTGCCAAGGCGTTTGCTGCTAAGGCCGTGGGATCATCACGATCCTGCGGCCTTTTTGCCTATGACGGTCACTATGCGAAATGCGCTGAACAGGTCAAGGCCTGCCTATGCGATAGTTCGGGTACCGGGCATCGCCATAAGCATTGCACCCGAGCAAACAAATACAGCAGCAAGAAGAAGTGGTAGACAATGGCAGAGCAATCACATCACGACCCGAAGGCACTCAATGAGTTGGCGGACGCTTTCAAGGTCATTCCCAACGATCATCCCGCCTCTGACGAGGAGCGTGCCCGGCTGATTGACAAGCCCGCCTTCGGCCAGCTCTTCTCAGACAACATGACCCACATGGGATGGACTTCGGAAGACGGCTGGAATGATCGCAGGGTTGAGCCCTACGGACCGCTCAGCCTGGATCCGGGGGCCTCGGTGCTCCATTACGCCCAGGAGGCCTTCGAGGGACTCAAGGCCTACTACCACGACGACGGCTCCATCTGGCTCTTCCGCCCCGATGCCAACGCTCAGCGCTTCTACAATTCAGCCAAGCGTCTGGCCCTGCCTCCGCTTGAGCCCGATGACTTCCTGGGATCGGTTGCGGCCCTGGTCCGTCGTGACGCGGCCTGGGTGCCCAAGCGGCGCGAGTACACGCTCTATATGCGCCCCTACATGTTCGCCTCCGAGCCGTTCCTGGGCGTGCGCGCCCCGCATGCGGTGGACTATTGCGTCATCGCCTCGCCCTCGGGGCCCTACTTCGCCGGCGGGGTCAAGCCGGTCAGCATCTGGGTGGAGGACAAGTGGTTCCGCACCGGCCCCGGCGGCACCGGCTTTGCCAAGTGCGGCGGCAACTATGCGGCCTCCCTGCTGGGTGAGAACCGCGGTGCCGAGCATGGCTGCGAGCAGGTCTGCTTCGTCGACGCGGCCACCAAGACCTACCTGGAGGAGCTGGGCGGCATGAACATGTTCACCGTCCACAAGGACGGGCACCTGGAGACCCCCAGCCTGACCGGAACCATTCTGCCCGGCGTCACCCGCAACTCCCTGATCGCCCTGGCCCAGGATCACGGCAGGGATGTGGTGGAGACCATGATCCGCCTGGACACCCTGCTGGACGACATCCGCTCGGGCGAGGTCACCGAGGTATTCGCCTGCGGAACCGCCGCCATCATCACCCCCATCGGACGCTTCAAGTCCGAGAACTTCGACGTCCAGGTGGCCGACGGCGGCTCTGGCAAGGTCACCATGGACCTGCGCAACGAGCTCCTGGGCATCCAGCTGGGCGAGATCGAAGACCCGCACGACTGGATGTGGAAGGTCTGCTGAGCGCTGACCCCATTCCTGCCTGACAGGTCTTGCAAGGAAGGCGACTTCAGGGCGACGTTTCGCCTTGGGTCGCCTTCCTTCATATTTGTGGCCTTGCGCACATCACCGGCCTGTTCAGCTCTGTGCTTGGCTAATCTATAGACAGACTTGAGTGCGGGACGATTCCGGGAGGAGAAGCGCGGGATGAAGACGGCCTTGGAGGGGAACCTGATCTTCATGGTCATCGAGTACCTGGGCATCTTCAGCTGCGGGCTTTCGGGTGGCCTGGCTGCCGTGCGCAAGGGCTACGACATCATCTCCATTCTGCTGGTCTCCTGGATCAGTGCCCTGGGAGGCGGGGTGGTCCGAGACGTTCTTCTGGGTCAGGTGCCGCCCAGCGGCATTACCGACAAGGGCTCAGTCATCGTCACCCTGGCATCCGGCCTGGTGGTGGCTGTCGCCCATCCTGAAATCAGCAGGATGACCTGGTCCATGTTGGTCACTGATGCCATGGCCCTGGGATCCTTTGCCGTCAACGGTACGGCCAAGGCGCTGATGAGTGGAACCGGTGGCATGACGGCCATCTTCATGGGCATGGCCACGGCCCTGGTTGGCGGCCTGCTGCGAGACATCCTCCTCAACCAGGTGCCTGCGGTCATCCAGGACCAGCATTGGTATGCATTGCCTTCCCTGATCGGCTGCATGCTGACCCTGGCCTCCACGCGCGCCCAGCAGCATGGGCTCTATCCGGCCCGGGTCGACATGGCCCTGGACCTGGCCATCGTGGCCCTGGTGGTCGTCCTGCGCATCATCTCGGTGAAATTCAACATTCTGGTGCCTGGGGCGGTGGACCGGCGCTCGGCCCGGCTGCCGCTCAACGATGCCCAGCTGGCCAGGGCCATCCGTCATCTGATGCGTGGCCGGTCGAACATCAGTGTCACCATCAAGCACACCGACGAGGATTCCGACCGGAAACCGGATGCGAAGAAGGGCCGGTGATCCCAGCGCTTGGATGA
>NZ_JASTZZ010000006.1:0-79683 GCF_032193675.1 Bifidobacterium kimbladii
AGCTATAAGTAGCACAAACACGCTCTTGAGTTCTCAAACCACCACCACACCAACAAGCCATTCAACTTCCTCCCGGAAGAAGAACCGCCGTGTTGAGCAGCAAGAGATAAACTTACCACGAGCCGGCCAAAACGCAACTCAGCCATTCTGGGAGCACCCTTAAAACCAGCAATAACAAGCCCTCAGACGGCGTGTCGTCATATGTCCCTTTTTACTTTAGAACCTCGCGAAGTTGGGACTTCAGCCTACCGTTCCTGCGTCATGCACACATTTTATTCACAAAGTATTGCTTGAGCCACTGCTGGGTCGGCGTGTCAGCATGATCCTTCTGAATTCTGGTCAGGACCGGTTACATCCAATACGGAGTTTGCCTTTTGTCCGCGATCGCCAGTCATCCACACCCTACGAATGCGAATGTTGATATAGGCGTATATTCGCGCACCAAGTTGGCCTTCGACTCATTGAGTCTATTAACGGATGGTAAGACGGGTGTATGAGCACAACAATTGCAGTACTGACCGGGGCGGGCATCTCGACTTCAGCCGGCATACCGGATTTCCGTGGGCCTGACGGGGTTTGGACCAAGCATCCCGATCAGATGAGCGTCTATGACCTGGACCTGTTCATGAGCGACCGGAAACAGCGGGAGTATTCATGGCGGTGGCAAAAGGAGTCGCCGGTCTGGAAGGCCCAGCCCGGAGTGGCCCACAAGGCACTGGCCAAGCTGGAGCAGGCAGGCATGCTGAACCTGTTGGCTACGCAGAACTTCGATGCCCTCCACGAGAAAGCCGGCAACTCCGAGGACGTCATCGTCAACCTTCACGGGACCATCGGCACCTCCCACTGCATGAAATGCAGCCAGGCATACCGGACAGCCGACATCATGGCCAAGCTTGATCAGGAGCCCGACCCACACTGCCATAAGCCCATGCCCTACCAAGGCAACATGCCTTGCGACGGCATCATCAAGACTGATGTGGTCTACTTCGGTCAAGCCCTACCTGAGGGCGCCATGGAGAAGAGCATGAGGCGGGCCAGCCAGGCCGATCAATTCTGGGTGATCGGGTCCACCTTGGAGGTGTATCCTGCGGCCTCGCTGGTGCCAGTGGCAGCCCAGGCGGGCGTGCCAATCACCATAATGAACATGGGTTCGACCCAGTATGATTCTTTGGCAACCCGACTCATCCACGAGCCCATCGAAGAAGCGCTGCCCAAGCTCGTTGACAAGACCATCGCCGGCCAGAGTTGATTCCCCAACCTTTCCAGCAATTATTTCCCTAACCTTTCCAGCAATTATTGGAACAGGTCTGCGATCTGCAGATTTCTGATGGACCCTGCAAGAACCTGCAGGGCCCACTATGGCAATCCTTGAGCCGTCTTCCGTCTCACTACAGACAGACTCCGCCTGTACCGGTCCCCTATCACGCGGATACTCTGCATCAGGAAGCGAACCCCTGCCCCAGAAGAAGGAGGGCGAATCGACTCCGGAAGCCAAAGTCTTCCCGCCCGAGCAAAGCTATGATGCCCTGGGCACGCCCTATCAGCACCGACGAGGACTGGGACCAGATACCAATAGGGCCCCTAAAATTCGAATAGGAACAACCGCACTCTCCCGCTCCTCGGCATCCAACGCGCCCCGTCCTATCTCTCAACCTATTTGCAGCACCGACAGAGTCGATTCTTTGCTCCAAAACCCCCATAGCCACGCCACAATGATCAGCGGACACCTCTGGCTTCAGGCCATACATCCCATCGGAGCCTTTTCATGCCCGATAGCACACTTTTAGTAGAGCCATAAGCCTGAAACGCCTTGTCCCAACAGAGCTCCGACGCTTCCGATATGGAATCCAGCTCTCTTAGATGGTCACCAAGTAGATTACATGTGTAATAGCCGAGCTCAAACTCGCCTGAAAGACGTGATCACGAGCCCAAATTCATCGGGGAAAGCATCGGCACCTCTCGCCAGCGGAAGAAACGACCGCTTAATAGTGGCCGCATCCGGCGAACCCGCTGGGTCATCATGGCACACATGGCCGGCTGTGGCTTCCATTGACGGCAGATGATCAAACGGAGGAGTGCCGAATATCCCGGAATGATCATGCAAGGTCGCCGCGATCCGGCAGGTTCGGCTTCAGTCCCGTGTCATGCGCCGACGAGTTCGGTGTGGTGGTTTTCAGCGTCCCGCTGGACGAGCATGCGGAAGTATTCACTGCGGTTCTTCAACCCCTCGCGCTTGATGGCGGCGGATACGTATTCGTCCATGGGTTCGCTCAAGCGCACACTGTGCTGCACGCTCGGTTTCCTGCCCTGTTCGCGCTGCTCGAGCGATGGGCGCCCCATCAGGGTGGCGAACAGCTTCGTGGCGTCTGTGTCGGGGTCGAGCATGGCCTGGCTAATCCTCCTGGCTTCCTCGCCGCCCCATGCAGAGACTGGCGGCTTCGAGGGGGCCCGGTCGAGCCGGTCCATGCGGTTCTCGTATTCGCTTGCCTTCACGGTCGTGCGCCGTGTGTTCTCGTCGCTCATTGCCGTTTCCTTTCCGTCGTCGTCCCGTTCCCGTCCCGGCCGTCGGACCAGCGGTGCCAGTAGTTGCGCCACAGTCCGCCCAAGTGCATGACGTGGAATACCCGCATGTCGGGCCCATCGGGGTGGATGAGCACTTCGAGCAGGTCGTCGTCCAATGCGCTTGGGTGCCTTTTGCACACGATGAGCGCTGTCGGCGGATCCCCGGGCGCCGGCGGTGGCACAGACGGGTCGTCCGGGTCAACGATCGCGGTCCATACCGGTTCGCCTATAGCCCTGAGCACCATGGCCTCGTCGAGGCGGTCCTCGCCGAAATGCCGGTGCGCCGAATCCGTGAACCTAATCGCCATACCACTATTGTAATGCACTTTTACGGCGCCGGGAAGAGGCTCCTCCCTGTTGATGGGCACACTGCAGAGGATTCGGCATGCTGATGCGATGACATGATCGGCCAGAGGATGAGGAAGCGCTCTGCAAGCATCAAAGAGGAGATCGGGGTGCCGGCCGGCAGACGCGGACAACCCCGTCTGCCGGCCGTTCCTGCGGCGGCAAGGCGGTGTACTTCGCCATAGTGCTCAATCAAGATTCAAAAAGCAAAGGGCAAGGGATGTATTCGCTAGCGAAGTAAGTCAGCGGAGTAATTTGACGGAGTAATACAACTTTGTATGACTGAAATGCATTGGAAAGGAGGGGGAAATGGCGCGAAGTGAAGATGATATAAGGAGAGAGAATGCGATCTTGCTCATTGGTAAAGGTCGACAAATCTGCACGCAAACATGGTCTGAAGAATGGGGAGATCAGATACGCCGTCCGCCACCCTTTCGGCTTTCAAAAAACTCTGGGCAATCCCGGAGATGCGACGATCGCGTTCGTCGGCCCCAGGCATGAAGGAGGCTCGCCCCATAACGTCATCGAGGTGATTGCGGCTAGCCGTGAGGATGGCCTCCTGCATGCATTCCACGCCATGCCCATCTCCGACAGGTGGATGCATCTAATGCATTGCAAATGACGGTGGTTTGCTGAAGGACTCGCTATCCCAGACCGTTTGGCCTGGGGATGGCGGTCTCTCGATAAATAGAAAGGAAAACGCAGATGAGCTATACAAGCGAGAAGCTTGATGCAATGGCTGACCGGGGTGAGCTGAAGCCCGCGCCCGGAACTGCGGTGTACAGGGACCCTGGTGCTCCGGCCCTGAAGGACAAAGAGTTGATGGGCATCTTCGCCGGCCGACCCCGCGAAGAGGAGCGACGTCCCGTCAACGTGGAACTACGTGTGAAGGTCACGCCGACCATGAAGGACCCCCTGAAACGCATCGCCCGGGAGGAGAACCTGCATAACTCTTCGGCGCTGGTTCACTCCGTCCTGGCCGACTTCATCCGGAATCGGGCGAAAAAAGCATGTAAAGCCTTTTGACTGCCTGGCTTCTGATTATCGTTGTCTTAAGCAAAAAGCAATGGCTGCGATCCGGAAAAAGCCGCGGTCTTTTCCTGATTACAGGAGCCTATAAAACGACCCGAAGCCGAAATGAATCCTCGAGGAGGATGCCCTCCACAGCAGGACGCGGCTGGTAGATCCAAGGAATACTCAGAAGAAAAAAGTGCGGCCTTTGACTGCAGGTCGTCAGTGTGGTGCCATATAGATAGAAGGCGGGAGAGAGGAGCTCAAACGCTCAAGATGACCAGAAGCGCCGGCAGGCATGGTGTAACGAATACCAAGAAATCGGCTATGCCGTCCTGCATTATGCAGGCAAAGAGGAGGTCTAGGCTCGGAATGGGCTGGATGCCGTGGTGTTCGTCGGGCCCAGGCATCCTGGAGCGCTTGAAAAGAATTGCATCGAGGTTATAGTCAAGGAAGACGAGCCCGGGGAATTCGTCGCCTTCCACACCTTGACCGTCAACGACGTGTGGCGCTAGCTGATTGAGTAGCACAAGCGCGACCGATAGACGGACAGACAAACCAACCAACGATCAAAAAGCCATGTCTATGGATAAAGGAATCGAAGCCATGAAGGAATACGAGTACGAACCTAAGACGGAAAAAGAGCGCCGGCAGATGGAGGAGATGACCGCCAAGGCCGAACGCGGGGAGCGCCTGGATGCCGTCCCCGGCTCCGAACGGTTCATGGACCCGAACCGCGAGGTGGACGAGGACCAGTTCTTCAGGGATCTCCATACGGAATTCGAACAGATGCGCCTGCGCCGGGCCGAGGCCACCCGGTGAGGGCGAAGAGAGACAGGTGCACAGGAAGGGAAAGGAACGCAAAATGGCCAAGGAAGTCACATCCGAGAACCAGAAGGACATCGATGCGATGATCCATGCAGCCGATCGGGGGGAGCTGATCCACCACACGGAGGCCGCCATCCGGCGGGACCCCGGCGCCCCGCTGCTGACCGACGAGCAGGCCGCATCGCTCATTGCCCAGAGCATGGCGAAGTTGGAGAAGCTGGAGAAGCAAGGGGCCGAGGAACGGACCGCGTGATGCGCCTGGAGGGTCAGGGCGCCCAAGGACCTGGGCGACAAAGCCAGCCGGGCGGCCAAGAAGGAGGGCACCCCCAAGTCGGCCATCATCCGCAAGGCATACCCAGAACGGCCAGCCGGTCCTGGGTCATCCTGGTGGACAGATTCTCCATCTCCATGCATGCGGTACAAGCCTGCCGGAGCCGGCAGGAAAGAGCAGAGTCGGGCGTGCGCACCGGAAGAACTGCCACAGTCTGAAGCAAGCATTCCACCGTTATCCCAAAAAGGACCCGAAACCAGCTCATCACATCCATAGAACACCGGCAATCACGAAATCACCATCAATCAATACACCCCAAGTGCGCCAACCAGCACAGACAGCAATCACGTCCAGACAAGCCACAATCAGACCAAATTCAAGAGATGGACTTCTTGCATTAAAATGCGGAAAATCCGGTGTTATCGTTGAAATGACGCCAAATTCTGCGCACGATGCGCGAATTTGACAAAATTCGGTTGCAGGGACATGCGCAAAATCAAAAATCTGCGCGGGAACCAATGCACGAAACAAGCGAGATCAACGGCCTTTATGTGGACCGTTACCTGTTGATGCAGCAAGCCGTACCTGCCGGCCAAAGACAAGAGGAAGATTCAGCGATTCTGCTCACCACAGTGCATGAACAACTACCACTGCAACGAGGACAAGGACGCCCTAAACCGGTTCGCCGACAAGTCAAAGATGACCCGCCAGCACGGAAAACAAACAGCGAACGCCGAGCGGAAACCTTGAGCCCCTCCCCTTTAACAAGAACCGTCATTGCGTAGATATACTGAATTTAGTATGAAAATCTTCTCTTGCCGGGAACAGAACGGGGAACAAAGAGAAGCAATAGAGGGTATTGCCTCCTTACGAAAGAATTCGCCAGTCAGATTCCACGGTCCATGGGCGGGCCGCAATGGAAGCAGCTCAACAGGCAGCGCTGGGTCTACCTGACGCCCGACTTCTGCCGCATATTTCTGCCTATCCGCAACCCCGGGCCGGGTGCAGCCGAATGGGTGCGCATCAACGGCAGCCGAACCTACGCCTACCAGACCCCGCTCATCACTTGGAAATCGCTCCGGAACCAGATGGGTTCGAACTATGCAGAAACACGAAACTTCGTCACCAAATTCAAACAGTCGCAGAACCATGAGGCTCTCTCTGGAACGCGGCCCTGACCGATGCCGGCGCAGAGAGCAGGCCACATTAGAGCATCAAGAAAGGCGGCGCAAAGATTGCCATAGATAGTCCATGCAAGAACCTGCAGGCTATCTGCCAAACTCAGCAACGGCGACGGCCATTCTGGCTGTTCGCCCGGTCGTGATCCTTATCTTGGAACCTTGGAAGCTGGGCATTGGACCCCGGTTCCGATCGGGAAGCTAGGCTCAGTAGTTCTGATGGACCTGGAAGCCTCGACTGCGCAAGGTATCCAAAATCTGGGTGATGTGGTCGGGGCCGTTGGTCTCCACGGTCACCTCCAAGAGCACGCCGTTGTCATAGTGGCCGGAGGATTTGAACTGGTCGTGGTTGAGCTCGATCACATTGGCACGCAGATCGGCCAGGACCGTGGCCACATTGACCAGCTGGCCGGGAACGTCGGGCAGCTCCACGCCGAACTGCATGATGCGCCCGCGGGAGATCATCCCCCGCTGGATGACCGCACCCATGGTGACCGTGTCGATATTGCCTCCCGAGATGATGGGGACGATCACATGCGGACCCGGGGCCGACCGGAAGACATCGGACTGCAGATCCAACTGACCCAGTGCTGCCAAGGAGACGGCGCCAGCTGCCTCGACCACCAGTTTGTGCTTCTCCAGCATGAATAGGATCATCTCGGAGATGTCGCTTTCGGTCACCTGAACCAGATCATCCATATATCGGCTGAGCAGAGCGTAGTTCAGATCGCCGGGACGTCTGACGGCCACGCCCTCGGCAGCTGTGCGCATCTGATCCGCTGCAATCACATGACCAGCTGTCAGAGATTCACGCCAGGCCGGAGATCCGACCGGGGTGGCTCCGATGACCATGACGTCTGGCTTGAAGGTCTTTACGGCGAGCGCAACACCAGCGCCCAGCCCGCCTCCACCCAGGGGAACCACGATATCGGTGACATCGGGCACGTCCTGAAGAATCTCCATGGCTATGGTCCCCTGACCGCAGACGACCTCGTAGTCGTCAAAGGGCGGGACGAAGGTCATGCCGCGATCACGTGCCAGACCCAAGGCGTAATCGGAACTCTCATCGAAGACCTCACCCTGCAGGACAACCTCGGCGCCATAGGCCCGAGTGGCATCGACCTTGAGGGGCGGCGTGATCCGGGGCATGACAATCGTGGCCTTCGCGCCACGGCTGCGTGCGGCAAAAGCCACCCCCTGGGCATGATTGCCGGCGGAAGCGGTGACGATGCCGCGATCCAGCTCGTCCTGATCCAACGAGGCCACCTTGTTATAAGCTCCGCGAATCTTGAAGGATCCGGTCAGCTGCAGATTCTCCGGCTTGAGCAGAACGCGATGGCCTATCCGAGCACCCAGATCATCGGATTCCTCGATAAGGGTATGACGGGCCACACCTTCCAGACGTTGGGCGGCTTTGCGCAGATCAGCGGCATGATCGGACTCAAGACAGGCAGTGATTGTTGAAGTATCCATGCTCCAAGTATGGTCGGCAAGGCCCGACCAACGGGGTCAGCCGTCAACATGGTGGACACCCAAACCTGCCGAAAACCAAAATATGTGAGCACTCGAACGTTTGGATACCCGAAAAGTTGCCGACAGTTCTCGACAGTCGCCACTAAGAGGTAGCGACAGGCAACAGTCGCAACCTACAGCCCATGATCATCCGTCCGCGGTCATCACAGGCTGTCACCGCAGTGAGCGCCAATCACCGCCAGCTGCCCGTGAACTTACCAGGCTTCACGAGCAGTCACCGGTGGGGCAAGCGATCGTCTGCCTGACTTGCCCCCGCCTCACTTCTCGTCAGTGAGCTGGGCATGCGCCTCGTCGACCACGGTATGGTCGTCGCGGAAGTCGTGGGATGCCACGGGCTCATTGGAGTCACGGGCCACACCGGCACCCAGGTCGGCCAGCAGCAGAGTGACTGCGGTCGGATCGTTGACCCGCAGCCGGGCCTTGGTCTGGCCGGGCCCGACCTTGATGGTCCATCCCTTATCGGGCATGACGGCGAACATGGTCTCGTCCGTTTCATCGTCGCCCAAGGCCATCATGAAGTCATAATCATCGCTGTTGACGAAGGGCAGGATGGCCTGGCCCTTGCTGGTGGCCACAGGGGTGACCTCGACGACCTTGGAGTTCTCCATGATCATCAACCCCAGGCCGACCACTACTCCGCGCAGACGATGGAGCAGATCCTGACGCTCCTGTTCCGCCACCTGGTCATCGCTCATCCGGTAGTGCCAGGCCACCGCATCGGACTTGCTCTCCACAAAGGAGTTGGGGACCCTGGCGGCCGACTCATCCATGATGGGCCGGATCACCTTCTGCCAGGTATCGGAGTCGGGCAGGCCTTGCGCCCGCTGCCACTCGTCCGATTCGCTGCCGGGCAGGTTGCGGTTCCAGGCGCCGTGCTCGGCAATCAGCCCCACCGGCAGGTCGCCGAACCAGTCCTGCATGATCTGATGGCTGCGGCCGGAGACCAGCAGGAAGTCCACATCGGGATTGCTGCCCACCTGGGTCAGCAGGCGGCGGAGGGCCTGGGTGGGCTTGGCCCGCTCAGGACGGCGAACAAGCGGGGTCAGCGTCCCGTCATAGTCGCACAGGACCAGACGACGATGGGCGCCGTCCCACTGACGAACGATGGCGTTGTGGTGATCCATACGCAGCCTCCTGTCTGTCATGCCCGGAGTGGAGACCTGCCGCAGGGAGTCGAGGAACGAGGTGCACCAGTTGGCTGCGGTACGCACCTTGAGCCGGGCCTGCATGCGGATGTTGCGCCGTTTGGACTCCTCGGGGGTGATCTCCAGAGCGTTGTGCAGCGCCTCGCAGACCATGTCGATGTCGTAGGGATTGACGATGAAGGCATCGGTCAGCTCGTCGGCAGCCCCGCACATGTCCGACAGGACCAGGGTGCCGTCGCGCCCGTCATGGCAGGCCAGGTACTCCTTGGCCACCAGGTTCATCCCATCGCGCAGGGGGGTGACCAGGGCTACGTCTCCAGCCGTGTAGATGCCGCAGACCGGCTTGATGGACAGGGAGCGGGTGATGTAGTGGATGGGGGTCCAGGCCAGCAGGGAGTAGCGGCCGTTGATCTCGCCCACCAGCTGGTCCACCTGGGCCTTGAGCCGCTGATAGGACTCGACGACCTCACGCGAGGGGGTGGCCAGCAGGTAGTAGGTGACATGGCCCACCCACTCAGGGTACTTGTCCAGCATGCGGCCGAAGGCCTGAAGCCGCTCGGGCAGACCCTTGGTGTAGTCCAGCCGGTCCACCGAAACGATGACCTTGTTGGAGCGGCTGCCCACCGAGGAAGCCGCCTGCTTGGCCAGCGTGGACTCGGGGATGTCCTTCTCCATGTAGTGGCTCCACCAGTTGGCGTCCGATGTGGCGGCTTCGTTGGCCGCCACGCCCTCGGCAGTCACCGAGGTGCGGTAGCGATGACGGGGGGACTTGCCGCAGGCCTCGTCGATTCCTCGACGCATGGCCCGGGCCAGGCCGGAGTGGGCGGTACGCCGGTAGAGGTTGTAGTCGATGCCGATGGGGAAGGCGTCGATGGCTGCTCGGTGGCCGTCAGGCATCTCGACCACGCCGTCTCGGTTGACCGGCAGTTCGGGCAGCAGCCTGTGCAGGGAAGCCAGGAAGCTGGCGGAGAAGTCCACCGTGTGGAAGCCGATCAGGTTGGCGCCCAGGACGCCCTCCAGGATCTCGCGGCTCCAGGGCAGGGAACGGAAGATCTCGGCGCTTGGGAAGGGCACGTGCAGGAACCAGCCGATGGAGGCGTCAGGGTAACGTTCGCGCAACATCTTGGGCAGGAGCATCAGGTGGTAGTCCTGGACCCAGATGGTGTCGCCCTTGCGGATGAGCGGCTCCACCACCTGCGCGAAACGCATGTTGACCTTGCGGTACATCTCCCAGTCCTCCTGGCGGAAGACGGCCTCGTGCGAGAAGTCATGGAAGAGCGGCCACAGGGTGTTGTTGGAGAACCCGGCGTAGTATCCGTTCAGCTCCTCCTTGCTCAGGAAGATAGGAATGCACCGGCTCTCCCGGTAGGCCTGACGGATGCGGTCCAGCTCCTTTTCCGAGTACTTCTGAGGATCGATGCCGCTCCAGCCGATCCAGAGGCAGTCCTTATGGGAACGGTGGTAGGGGCCGATGGCCGTGGCCAGTCCCCCCACGTTCTGGTGCAAGGTGTAGGAGCCGTCTTCCTGCGCCTGCAGTGACATGGGCAAACGATTGGAGACAATGATCAGACGAGACATGCAACCCGCTTTCTATTCCCGTCCGTGCCGGAATCGTCGGGATTGACCACGGCGCGGACCCATCGCCCCTGGACCCGGAGGACCCATCCGGTCCCACAGGCCCATCGGGGCATCGCTGACTTCCACTCTAGCCTGGAAGTTGTGCCGGCGACGGGGTTTCCTCAGAGTCGGTAGACGAAACCCTCCCATGGGGAGAGACGACCGGTCAGCAGTGAGCTGGCAGTTTGCTCGGGCCGGTAGGTGGATATGAGGATCCGGTCGGGGTCCACAGCCCCAAGAGCCATAGAGGTGAATCCGGTCTGGTCCAAGCCCAGAAGCGCTGCGGTTTCAGGAGGCAGTGAGGCCGGGCGGCTGCTCAGATTGACCACAACCAGCAGGCGCTGGCAGGGCAGGGCATCCAGAACACTGGCAGCCTCGGGTCCCGACTTGGGCTCCGGCGCCTGGTCCAGGCAACGGGTGAATGAATAGATCTGGTCCGCATCCGGATCCAGAAGGGTGAAGTCGCCGGCCGCCACGACCGGATTGGTGTGACGCAGACGAATCAGCTCACGGTAGAAGGCCAGGACCGATTCAGGGTCACGCAGCTCGGTCTTGGCGTTGACCTTGTCCCGGTTGGCATTGACGGCCAGCCAGGGCTCCTTGGGAGCATAAGAAGCCGTGAAGCCGGCGAACTTGGTGGAATCCCACTGCATGGGGGTGCGGGCATTGTCGCGGCTCATATAGGCCAGGGCTGCCATCATGGACTCCGGATCCTGCTCGTGCGCCTGGTCGACCCGCTGATGGTAGAGGTTGATGGATTCCAGATCCTGGTACTGGTCAAGGCTGGTGAAACCGGCGTTGGTCATGCCCAGCTCCTCGCCCTGATAGATGTAGGGGGTCCCCCGGTGCATGTGCAGGAGGAGCCCCAGGGCCTTGGCCGAACGCGAGCGCAGCTCCTCGCTGGAGGTGTCGCCCCAACGGGAGACGATCCTGGGCTGGTCGTGGTTGTCGAAGTAGAGGCTGGCCCATCCGGCCTTGGCCACGGCCTGCTGCTGCTCGTCCATGACCGCCTTGAGCCGGGAGACCTGGAAGGGGCGGATGTCCCACTTGCTGTCCCCGGTGTCGACCTCGGTCTGGGTGAAGAGGAAGAGCATGTCCAGCTCGTGGTTGGCCGGATCGGTGATCTGCCCGCTGCGGGCAGGCGCCAGACTGGGAGCCTCCCCCACGGTCAGGTAACCCTGCCGACCCTGGAAGACCCGGCTGCGCATCTCTTGGAGGAACTCATCCAGCCTGGGGCCGTCCACGCAGAAGGGCACCGAGGACGAGTACCCCTCAGGCCCCACGGGACCGTCAGCGATGGCCGATCCGTCCTCGCCGGGCAGACGACCCTCGGGGTCGACGGTCTTGGAGATCATGACGATCACATCCATGCGGAACCCGTCGATGCCCCGGCCCATCCACCAATTCATCATGTCGAAGACGGCCTGCCGGACCTGGGGGTTCTCCCAGTTGAGGTCAGGCTGCTTCTTGGAGAACAGGTGCAGGTAGTATTCGCCTCGCTGTGGATCGTACTGCCAGGCGGAGCCCCCAAAGTAGGACCCCCATTGGTTGGGCTCTGCGCCCGGGGTGCCGGGTTCGTGGCCGGCCTTGGCGGGACGCCACCAGTACCAGTCGGCGTGCGGGTCATCCTTGTTGCGGGAGGCCTGGAACCAGGCGTGCTCGTCCGAGGTGTGGTTGACCACCAGATCCATGACCACCTTGATGCCCCGACGGTGGGCCTGGTCCAAAAGCTCGTCCATATCGTCCATGGTGCCGAAGATGGGGTCGATGTCCTGATAGTCGGAGATGTCATACCCGTTGTCATCCTGGGGAGATCGGTAGACAGGGCTCAGCCAAATCACGTCCACGCCCAGATCGGCCAGGTAGTCCAGACGCTGGGTAATGCCCGGCAGGTCGCCGTAACCGTCGCCGTTCGTGTCCTGGAAGGACCGTGGATAGATCTGGTAGACCACCGCATTGGCCCACCAGGGGTTGGGGGTGGCTCCGTTGGTCCGCACCCGGTCGGGCAGCTGCATGCGTTCTTCCTGGGTCATGATCCTCCTGGCCGGACGGGTTCGGACGTCCTTGTGCCACCCCCACTATAAATCACCCATTCACCCCTGGTTGGCCTGCTCCTCATGATGGACGCGGAAGGCCAGCTCGGCCAGATGGACGCCGTGGGTCAGGAACTCCTGGGTCCGGCAGACGTAGTCATGCTCGCGTCCCAGACGTGCCAGATAGCCGTTGATGTAATCCACCTCGGTCGGGCGGCCCTTGGACATGTCCTGATACATGGAGGGGTAGTGGAGGGGATTGCCCACGCGGCTGACATAGTCCACCTCGTCCAGGGTCTCCTGACGGGTCTGGATCAGCTGCTTGCCGGCCCGCTCGCAGGCGTCATAGGCCTCGTCGATCAGCTGGCGGGACATATCCTTGGCGCCCGGGTAGGAGATGAACTGGCCCATGGTGATCTGGTACATGGTGCAGATGGTGTTGACCACCGAGTTGAAGATGATCTTGGCCAGGCAGGTGCCCTCGAAGTTCTCGGTCAGGATGGGGTTGAGGTTGGCGGCCTTGAAGTCCTCGGCCATTCCGCGCTCCAGGTCGCTGGTCTGCTCGGTCATGGCGCACAGGTGCATGGAGCCGGCCCCGGATTTGCCGATGAAGTCCACGTCGCCCGGCCCGTTGAGGACTGTGCCGATCATGGCCGTGCCGCCGTAGATGCGCTCCTTGGGGAAGTACTTGAGCAGCTTGTCGAAATGCCCCCAGCCGTTCATGGCCGAGAAGACCACCTGATGGTCGCGGAAGAGCGGTGCGCAACGCTCCAGGACAGCCTCCAGCTGCATCTGCTTGAGCATGACGATCCAGACATCGGGGTCGCCCTCGTAGTCCTCGGGGGTGTAAATGTTGACGGGCACCAAATGACGATTTTCGTGATCGCGGGAGACATAGACGCCTCCCTGGTCATGAACCTTGTCAATATTGGGCATCCAGGTATCCACGAAATCCACCTGCAGGCCGGCCTGCTCCTGCAGCAGCACACCCAGACGATAGCCCATGGCTCCGGCACCGATGACCGTATATCGCATCGAAACACACCCTCTTCATTTTCTTGATTAGACAACGCACCTCCGGGGACCGGCCCGGGGGATACCAAGCAGTATGCCGAGACGGCAGAAGGGAACCAAGGCAACGGTCGCATGGTGGACACAAGAGCTGGAATATGCCAGGATTCCCGCACCTTGGAGGACCTGGCCGCATACGCGGACATCCCGCCATCCCGATGGAAACGTCGACCTAGGCTGGAACCCATGCAGAAAGAGCAGAGAGGAGCCGGAAGGATGGACCGGCGGACCATGGCCATCCTTGTTCTGGTGGGCGTGATCAGCGGATTCCTGTCGGGGATGTTCGGCATCGGCGGCGGATCGATCATCGTGCCTGCCCTGGTATGGACCGGACTGCAGCAACGGCAGGCCTCGGCTACCTCGCTGGCCTCCATGATCCCCATGTCGCTGGCCGGTGTGGCCTCCTACGCCCTGGGCGGGCATGTGGACTGGCTGGCCGCCCTGCTGCTGGCCGTGGGCACGGTCATTGGGGCGCAGATCGGCACCTGGCTGCTGGACCGGCTTCCAGAGGTGATACTCAGGTGGCTCTATGTGGGCTTCCTGATGGCAGTCATTGCCCAGCAGCTGCTGTCCACGCCCTCCAGGGAGAGCAGCATCCAGCTGAGCCCGGCGGTGGCCCTGATCATTCTGCTGGTCGGCATCCTGATCGGAACCCTGTCAGGGTTGCTGGGCGTTGGCGGCGGAGCCATAGCGGTCCCTGCCCTGGCTCTGCTGGGCGCCAGCGACCTGATCGCCAGGGGGACCTCCCTGCTGGCCATCCTGCCCAGTTCACTGTCAGGGACATTCACCAACCTGAGGCATCATCTGGTCCACGCCGGTCAGGGACTGCTTCTGGGCATCGTGGCCGCACTGACCACGCCGGTGGGCACCTGGGCAGCCTCAGGGGTCAGCGCGCGAGTGGGCGCCAATCTGTTCGCCGCCTACCTCTGCCTGATCGTCCTGCGCTGCATCTGGGCGGCCCTCCAGATCACCCCGGCCTTCCAGCGGTACAGAGCCAATCACAGCCACCGCTGAAAACAGGACTCAGTCCCGGCGGTGCCGGGCGAAGAAGTCGGCAAGAATCCCGGCGCATGCCTGTTCACACACGCCGCCCAGCACCTCGACCTTTGACCCGGTGTGCGGGTCACGGGGCAGATCCCAGACCGACCCGCAGGCGCCCATCTTGGGGTCCCAGGCGCCGAAGACCACCCTGCTGAAGTGGCAGGCCATCAGGGCTCCGGCACACATGGGGCAGGGCTCCAGGGTGACGACCATGGTGCACCCTGCCAGATCCCAGCCCGCGTCGGATTTCCCGATGGCCTCCATCTCGGCGTGAGCCAGGGGACGGCCCAGGGCCTGCCGCTGGTTGAAGCCCCGGCCGATGACCCGGTCCGAGGCATCCAAGACCAAGGCGCCCACGGGCACGTCCCCCCGGTCGCCGGCTATGCCGGCCAGCCGCAGGGCCTCCGCCATGGGCGCCTTCCACCATTCTTGCACGCGTTCAGTCTGGCAGTTCAGCCCGACAGGTCGGTTCAGTTGATCATGCCTGCGATGCGGCGGCGCACATGGTGCAGATGGCCCTTGGGCCGCCCGGACGTGTCGATGCCACGCTTGGCCAGGAAGGCACGAACCATCTTGTCGCCCTCGCTGAAGATCAGGACCGTCAGCCCAATCACCAGGCAGATAAGCCACTGGCTTGCGCTCAAGGGGGCCATGCCCAGTACGCCTGCAACCGGAGCCAGATACATGGCCCCCGCATGGATGCCCAGGGCCACGAACGAGGCCACCAGAAGGAAGGTGTTGTCCAAGGGATTGAGTTGGAAGATCAACCTGTTCTCGGACCTGGCCGACATGGCGACGAAGAAGTTGAAGAGGACCAGCAGGGTCAGGGCGATGGTCCGGGCGTGGGCCAGATCCATCCCCGCGTTGATGTTGAGGCGGAAGAGGACCAGGATGCAGGTGGCCATCCAGAGCCCGCAGACGGCCAGTCGCGCCCAGAGCACCCGCGAGAGCAAGCCCTCTCCAGACGAACGTGGGGGCGACTCCAGTTCATCCCCGTTGCCTGGTTCGAATCCCAGGGCGATGTCCTGGACACCGTTGGTCACGAAGTTGATCCAGAGCATCTGCAGGGGCAGGAAGAGCAGGGGCTCCTCGGAGATCACATTGACCCCGACGGCGATCATGGCGGCTGCGGCCGTGGACAGGAGGAAGTAGGCGGATCCGCGGATGGCCTTGAAGATGACCCTCCCCTGGCGCACGGCCTGGGTGATGGTGACGAAGTTGTCGTCGGTCAGGACCACATCGCTTGCCTCCCGGGCCACGTCGGTGCCGGAACGACCCATCGCGATACCCACTGAAGCTGCCTTCAGTGCCGGGGCGTCATTGACGCCGTCGCCGGTCACAGCCACCACGTGGCCCTCGTCCTGCAGGGCCTCCACAATGCGCAGCTTGTCCTGGGGGGAGACGCGGGCGGCGATGGAGGTCTCACGCAGACGGGCCCGGAGGACCTCGTCGCTCATCTCCAGCATTTCGCTGCCGGTCAGCGCCTGGTCGGTGTGCTCCAGACCCAGGCGGCGGCCTATGGCGGCCGCGGTCACCGGGTGGTCGCCGGTGATCATGACCACGCGGATGCCGGCCCCTGCGCATTCGGCGATAGCCTCGCGCACGCCGGGTCGGGGCGGGTCGAGCATGCCCTCAAGCCCCAGGAAGGTCAGGTCGTCAGGTCGACGACGGGAGGCGGGGTCCTGGTCAGAGGAGAGGACCCTGCTGGCCACGCCTATGACGCGCAGCCCCTGGGAGCCCATGGCTTCGTAGGACTTGTGGACGGCCTGGGTGTCCAGAGGAACGACCTGGCCATCCGGGTCCAGCATGGTTCGGCTCATGGCCATGACCGCGTCCGGGGCGCCCTTGACGTATTGGGTCAGGGTGCCGTCCGGACTGCGGCGGATGGTCATGGAATGGAGCAGCTCCGGCTCGTAGGGGGTCTCCATGACGATAGGAGCGTCCAGGTCTTCAGCAGTCACAGCCCCGGTCTGGTCGGCCAGGCGGGCCATGGCCATGTCGACCGCGTCGCCGCTGTATTCGATGCCGCCCTGTTCATTCGGCTGCCGGTGGGCCTCATTGGTCAGAGCCCCGGCCCGGGCAAGGGCGGCCAGGCCGCTCATACGGTCGTCGTCGGATACAGCCGCTGCGCCCAGGTCCAGGCCCTCTACGGGGACCGGCTGGCCGCCGCCCAGGGTGAACTGTTCCACGGTCATGCGGTTCTGGGTCAGCGTGCCGGTCTTGTCCGAGCCGATGACGGTGATGGAGCCCAGAGTCTCCACCGCTGGCAGCGAACGGACGATGGCATGGTATTCAGCCATCCTCGAAACGCCCAAGGCCATGGCCACGGTCAGCACGATGGGCAGGGCCTCGGGCATGGAGGCCACCACCAGCGAAACTGCTGACAGGAAGGCCCCCGTGGCATCGCCATTGAGGATGGCTCCGCCGATGAAGACGAAGATGGCCACCAGGATGACGGCGACGGCGATGCCCAACTCAGTGCGATGGATGATCCGCTGCAAAGGTGTGCGGCCCTTGGCCACATGGACCAGATCGTTGATCTCGCCCAGCTCGGTGTCGGAGCCGGTGGCCACCACCAGCCCGCGTCCACGGCCGCTGGTGACCATGGTGCCCGAGAAGGCCATGCAGTGCCTGTCGCCCAGTGCTGCATCGCGGTCCACGGGGTCTGTATTCTTCTTGGCGTCCTCGCTCTCGCCCGTCAGCATGGCCTCGTCGATGCGCAGGTGAAGGGCCTCGACCAGCCTCAGGTCGGCGGGGATGCGGTCGCCGCTCTCCAGCAGGACCAGATCGCCCGGGACCAGCTGGTCGGCGTCAATCTGCTCCATCCGGCCCTGGCGCACCACCCGTGTGGTGGGGGTGGACAGGGTCGTCAGGGCCTCCACGGCCTTGTCGGCCTTAGACTCCTGCACATAGCCGATGATGGCGTTGAGGAAAAGGACCAGGAATATGGCCGCAGCGTCCACATAGTGCTGCAGAAAAATGGTGATGATGCCGCAGACCATCAGAACGGCGATCAGGGGGCCGGCGAACTGCTCCAGGAAGAGCTTCCAACGGGGTTTGGCCTGGGCCTCGGCCAGGCTGTTGGGCCCGAAGATCTTCAGTCGGCGTGCGCTCTCCTGCGTATCCAAACCCTGATCCCCGGCGTGCAGGGTCTCCAGCACAGCCGAGGTCTCCAGGCTGTGCCAGTCGGTGTCGTCGAAACGCATGTCAGCCCCTGCCGCCGCTGCGTTCTGATTCTTAATATTTGTAGATGTCATGGATGATGTCATCGGTCAACCTGGCCTTTCCAAACCGGATCGGTCATTTGTCCCCGCATGCGACCCTCTGCAGTCGTTCTTGCAATCTTCCTTCTGGACCGGGGGATGTCCAAAAGCGTCGGGGAAACAATAGCGTGCGCGCAAATCCCCGGGGTCAGGAGATGGGGCTCCATGGTCAGCCGCCGCAAGCAGTGCCCGCTGGGAGGTTCGGAGCCTTCCCGGTCTTCACGAGTATACCGATTAAGCCGGCCTTTCATGCGCTTGTGGGGACCCCCCAGGCCGGATTTTCACAAATGTTCGCCTATCGCGAGCGCAGTCTGTCCACCGTTTTGACTGGAGGTGTCAACTTAGCGCACATTGTCCATCAATACTGTTCCTGGATATCGCCATTCCGTATACTGGACTATGCGACGTTGATCCTCATGCGACCCTGCACTCGAAGATTCCTTCATTGGTCGAACGAACCCTGCTAGTCGGGCCTGCGGCAGCCCGCCCGGGATTGCGTGGCGGAAAGGAAGCCCGTGGAAACATTCATCCTCATTCTGTGCATACTTGCTGCCGTCCTCGTCTCTTCCTTCATTTCCAGATTCATTCCCCGGATCTCCACCCCTCTGGTCCAGATCGCCCTGGGCGCAGTCATGGCCCTGCTGCCCATTTTCCCGCGGATGCGGCTGGATCCTGAGCTGTTCATGGTCCTCTTCATCGCGCCCCTGCTCTACTACGAGGCCCACACCATCAACAAGGTGGAGCTGCTCAAGGGCTTGCGGTCATCCCTTTCCCTGGCCATTGGCCTGGCTGCCCTGACCATGATCATGGTGGGCGTCATTCTGCATGCTGCCTGGCCCATGTTCCCCCTGGCTGCAGCCATGGCCCTGGGCGCCGCCCTGGGGCCCACCGATGCCGTGGCCGTCTCCTCCCTGGGCGAGAGCGCTGACCTCACACCGGACGAACATTCCATTCTTGCCGGCGAATCGCTCTTCAACGACGCCACCGGCGTCATCGGCTTCCAGTTCGCCATCCTGGCCACCGTGACCGGCTCCTTCTCCCTGCCCCGGGCCCTGGGCGAGTTCCTCCTCGAGTTCGTGGGCGGCATCGGCTTCGGCCTGATCATGGGATTTGTGGTCAACTGGCTTTTTGAATCCGCTCGCCGCCTGGGCTGGGAGACCACCACCACCAGGATCCTGCTGGAGCTCTTCCTTCCTTTCCTGATTTACATGGTCGGGCAGAACATCCTGCATGTGTCCGGGGTCCTGGCCGTGGTCTCCACCGGGCTGCTGGTCCGTTTCGACCACACCGGAGTGGGACCCAATACCTCCAAGGCCAACATCGTCTCATCAAGCGTCTGGAAGGTGCTCTCCTTCAGCCTCAACGGCGCGGTCTTCGTCCTTCTGGGCATGCTGCTGCCAGCGGCCATGGGCACCAGCTGGCGAGACCGGCGGGTCAGCAACTGGATGCTGGTGGCCACCATCACCCTGGTCTGCCTGACCGTGATCGTGCTGCGCTTCCTCTGGACGGCCAGCGTCCTGATCTTCACCAAGGACCATGAAACCGGCAGCAGACGAAGGATCACATCCAAGCTCCTGAGGTCGGCGGCCGTCATGACCTTCGGCGGCCCCAAGGGGACCATCACCCTCTCCTTGGCCCTGACCATCCCCTATATGACCGACGACGGGTCCGCCTTCCCCATGCGCAGCGAGCTGATCTTCGTGGCCGCCGGGGTCATCATCGTCACCCTGGTGCTGGCCAACTTCGCCCTGCCGCTGCTGGCCCCCTCACAGCAGAGCAGCGAGGTGCCGGCCCAGCAGGTCGAAAAATCCATCAAGGTGCTCAGGGGCACGGTCCGGGAGCTCTCCAGCAGGATCACTGACGAGAACCGGCTGGCCATCCAGCAGGTGATCAAGCAGTACAACCACCGCATCGCCAAGCTCAAGTCGCGGATCGGCCAGTACTCCCCCAAGGACTTCCAGGACCTGCAGGTGCAGACCATGGAGTGGGAGCAGGACTACATGGAGGAACGGCTGAGCCGGATCGAGGAGGCCCAGGACCAGCTGGAGGAGCGGCTCAAGAGCGAGAACGCAAGTATTGAGCAGGCACCTGCATCAACACAGCCTGCGGCCGAAGCCGAACCCAGCACCGAGGCCGAGACTGTGGCCGACAGGGATGCCGACGCCCAGCTGATCGACCGGCGCAGCGACCGCGGAGACGACCAGGAGGAACTGCTGAATCTGCGCAGCCAGGAACAGGCCGCCCGCAGAATCCTGTCCACCATATCCGGGTCCCTCTTCCACTTGGACAGGGGCGGGGAGCTCCGCTGGAGGGCCTACACGGCTCGTCGGCGTATCAGGGGCCTGCTGCACAGCCAGTTCCATCGCCTGAAGCACCTGACCCAGCCGATCGACAAGGACCGGGTCTACGTGGCAGGACGCCATCTGCAGGCGGAGATGAACCACTTCCTGATCGAAAAGCTCTACTCCGAGCTGGGCAAGGGCCGCTTCAAGACCGAGGACCTGCTGAACACCATCATCAACCACCAGATGATTGAATCCTCCGCGGAGGGAAAGACCGAATACGCGGGGATACCTGCCGTCAGGGATCAGGTGGAGGAGGCCAAGCGCGAGGGCTACGCCATTGAGCTGAGCCAGATCCAGGACATGGTTGAATCCGGGGAAATCTCGCGCACGACAGCCAGGAAGATGCGCCGCAACGTCTACGTCATGCAGGTCGATGCCGACTCGGCCCTGTGAGCCGATCTACATAAGGCCCGAGGTCACGTCGATCTCGCCCAGCCACTGGCGCAGATCGTTCATCTCGCGCATGTCGACGGCATGTTCCAGGTGATCGTACTCGGTGGTGTGCAGCCATACGTGCTCATCCAGCCAGGCGGCCAGGGCGCGGAATTCGTACTTGGGCACCGTGGTGTCATCCGAACCGAAGCCCAGAAAGACCGGCTTGTTCAAGCCAGCCAGGCGCTTATCTGCCGGAGCAGTGCCAGGCACCAGACCCGGGGCAAGGAACCCGGACAGGCATATGGATGCCCGGTAGCGCTCAGGGTTGACCCGAAGCAGATGAACCGCCAACATAGCCCCCTGGGAGAAGCCCATGGCCACCACCGGTCGGTTCTCCGGGATGTTGGCTGAAACCCAGGCGTCCACAGCCCGGGCCGCTGCATAGCCATCCCGATCCAGGTCCTCCTGCTCGGGGCGCATATCGTGAAACCAGGTGTAGCCCGGGCCGAACATGCCGCGCTCGCTGCCTGGCACCACCATGGGCGCCCGAAGGGATGCGTAGTCGTTGTAGGGGGCCACGTAGCGCATCAGGTCAGCCATGTCCTCCTCGTTGGAGCCCCAGCCGTGCATGAGTACAAAAATGGGCCGCGAGGGGTTGCCCGTGCCCTCCTTGCGGGACCAACGGACCTGCTCGACCTTGAGCTCCTGCCCAAAACGTCCGGGCACCACCGTGGAGGGCCGACCCACCAATCCGCCGTCATCCTTTTGTGCTTGATCCATATCTGCCACGATAGTCGACTGGCCCGGTCATTCACTGCTGGCTCATGAGCGGCTCGGCCTGGCCACCCCACTGGCCCTGCAATCCGGTCACCTGGGTCTTGCTGCCCACCACCATCCAACGCTTGCCGGTCAGCATCCATAGATCCTGAGGCTGTAGCCCGCCTCCATAGCGGGAGAGCAGATCAGGCACGCGGGCGCGGATAGGCCCTTTGGCCAGGGATGCCGCTGAATCGTTGTCGAAAACCACGTAGGCCATGGTCGTATCGGTGCAATACCGGGCTTGGGAGATGCCCACATACCCGTCTAGGCCGATGTCATGCCAACCCGAAGCGCACTGACCGACAGCCTTGTCGATACCGTCGGTCATAGCCTGGGCCGAGCTGATGGGCGCTTCGTCGCGCGCAGGAGCCTTGATGATGCCCTTGGGAAAAGAGTTGGCGATGAGCAGGCCTGCCACGGTCAAGAGCATTCCGCAGATCAGAAGAATAATGCCCGCCGAGCCTACCGATGGCCGGTTCGGGACTGGTCCGGAATGACGGGCTATGACGACCAGGATTATGGTCAACAGGGCAAAGGCCACAGAGACGCCCACCCAGGCTGAGATGCCCACCTGGCCTATGACCCCCAGCCTGGAGGGGGCTATGGCATGGGCCAGCAAGGCAGCGCCCGCCAGGGCCGAGACCAGCCCCGTGACTGCCGCAAACCGACTCCAGATGTTGGCATGGGCTATCTGAATAGGACGCTCATCAATATCTGGGCGAGGAGGGTAGGATGCCGGCAGACCCTCGTCATACCCGCTGTCCGCCAGCCGCTGATCCAGCTGGTTGAATCCATCGGCCATCGACCTCGCCACCTTTCACGGTTGGTTTCAGTCTATGGGGGCGGACACATGCAGACCAGCGACGGCGGCCAATGCTTCACCATCCCAACATCCTGCTGGGCTGATAGATGGGCATAGTTCTATGGGCATAGGTGCTTATCGCCGCGATGTTCGGCACATGCACAGGCCCGGTGACGGCGAAAGGTCCCAGAGCTCAGTTAGCGTTCACCCCTTGATGTCTCGGGGATCCTTCTTGCCTATGGTGCGCTTGTCGCGGATTTTGTTGCCGCCCTTGTTATGGATGTTGACCTCGCCGCCGCCGGACCGGTCTGCAAAGACCTTGGCCTGCTTGGTGGCCTCCGCCTTGGTGGCGAAGGTGCGGGAGACGCGTGTGGCCCCGGCCCGCTTGACTGTCCAGAGATCGCGATCCCCGTCGTATTGCACGTGATAATCAACCATGATGGCCGTCCTTTCCGTACTTCCCTGTACCCCCTCATCTTCCACTGCCCGACCTGAGGCACCGTGCTTCGACACTCCGGAATTTTCAGGAATATTGTCAGATACTTATTTTGCGAAAGGAATACTTTTTTACTAGCTTTACGACCTATAAAGAGTCTGAAAATGGCATTTGTAATAAAACAGCTTTAGGAGAGAGGACAAATACAAACGGCAAAATGACGATGGTAAGGAGCGCCTCTACAAACCGAAAAAGTTATAGATCTGTCTGCAAAAATCGAAGCTATATCATTAGATCAGCTTCTAATATTCTTAAATCGCCCAGACCTTCTCTATTGCGTCAAATTCTGAGTATCAGGAACCTAACCTAGACATTTGTAGATGCTGAAAGCCACTTCACCCCAGATAGTAAGGAACAGTTATATGCAGTTAACAAGAAACATTCGTGCCCACTAATGCGCTAGAAACCACAGGATGGCCCGCACTGCGGAAACTATGCATAAATCATAAAGTATCGAGTATAGTACAAGTGAACTTGAAGACTGACTCAACAGATCCGTATTTGTACTTATACATGCTATAAGCTGCGAATCCTTCTGGGAAAACGCGTTGATCAGACCCCTGCTCCTTAAAGATGTTGATAAAACTAATCACTAACCAACTGTAACTTTCCTAGATAAGCCCTTTTGAATTGCATCTGCGCATATTCTTGTTAGCGGCTCTCCAATTGCTTCTTTATAGTTAAAACCGAGAAGTTGTATGGCTTTGAGCGTATCCACTGAAATAAGTGCATTTATTTGATCTGCTGTCTTCGTAAATTCTGCATCATATTTACCGAAAATTCTAATCAATTTTTCTATAGTATTATGTAAATGGTTGATGTCATCATCGCTGATTTCAATCCTATCCACCTCTGTCTTGTACGCTTGGGCTATCCTTATAGCTTCAGCCCGATCCTGCACTAAATCGTTGATAATTGCATCATATGCATTAGCCATTGCATTCTGATCTTTTTGCAGTTTAATCGCTTTCACCTTTGAAAGAACCCCATCGCCAACAGACTTTGCGACTAGTTGTGTGAGAGATACTGCAGCGGTCTCTAAAGCAGTCAATTTTGATCCTCTCATGACTGAATCATAGTTAGAACACTTGTGTTTATTTTATTTATGAATAGGAAAATAGAAACCATCGCCTTCTTCGGCATTCCAATGTTTCTTGCGAGAGCGGGCGACGGGAATCGGACCCGCCTCTGAAGCTTGGGAAGCTTCCATTCTACCAATGAACTACGCCCGCAAATCCGGCTACCGGGGTCAGACCTCGGCCAACCGCATGCGAGTCACCATGGTAGCAGGTCTCGGCGATGTGCGCGAATCACCAACACCGGGCACGGTTGCGAGACAGGTCTTCAATCCACTTTCAGACGGTGCCGTCAGGCTCGATCAGGTCCGCCACCACTGTGCTGCAGGCCCCAAGCAAGGCGGCATCCTCACCCAGGGCCGAGCGATCGACCACAAGGGGCCGCCGGAAATCAGCGGCCAAGGCATCGTTCATGGTCTTCTCCATGGCGCTCAGGAAGATGCGGTTGACCACTCTGGAGTCGCCAAGGACCGCCACGCGAGGAATGTCCATAAGGCCGGCAGGCATGGTCAGGGCACGGCCCAGCAGTTCGCCAGCCCGGCGCAGAATGCTGGCCAGATTGTCAGGATCCCTGTCCATTGCAGCAGTCAGCTTAGGAACGCTGATCAGCGATTCCAAGCAGCCGCGCTTGCCGCAGCGGCACTGAGGGCCGGTGGGGTCCACCACCACATGGCCAATCTCGCCGGCCGCGCGGTTGCAACCGGTCACCAGCTCGCCGGAAACCAGCAATCCTGCCCCAACTCCGTCGCCCAGATGGACCAGCAATAGGTCGGACTGTCCTGAGCCGAACTGCTGCTCGGCCAGAACCTCGTTGTTGGCATCGTTGTTGACTGTCACATCCAGGCCTGTCTTCTCATGCAGATAGCCGCGCAGGTCGGTCTGAACCCAGCCAAGGTTGGTAGCATCATCCACGACGCCTTCAGCACTGACGATGCCGGGACTGGATACGCCGATGCCCATAATGGGATGAGCTGCCCGCTGCATCAACGAATCGGTCAGCTCCCCCACCAAGTCCAGGGAAACCTTGCCGTCAGCAGTCAGCGGAATCTCCTCACGCGCCACCACCTGCCCGGTCAGGTTGAGCACCGCCCCTCTGAAGACGTAGGGCGTGGAAAGGTCCAGGGCCAGGATGCTGCGCCCGTCAGGATTGATGCGCAGCAGCCGTCCCCGCTTGCCCGGCCCAGTGGATTTGCTATAGCCCACCTCCACGAGCAGATGCTCGTCCAGCAGCTCGGCCACGATGTCTGATATGGCAACCCTGGTCAGCCCTGAAGCGCGGGCCAGATCAGCCCTGGTCATGCTGACATCGGGATAGAGCAGCCTGAGCAGGATGGCTCGGTTGTGATGCCGCACCGACTTGGGCAGTGCCTTGGACAGGTTGCCGGTATTGCTGGTCATAATTCGCCTGACGATAGATAATGCGGGAACGGGGACCCGCCATGGGGATTGGGCCTTGAACCCCGTGACTATGCCCATCCATGCTTGCTCCTTATATTGTAAACTTCCTTGTCCAGGCAGATCCAGATCTCGCCATAGCAGCATAAAAGCGGTCCTTTTCATGACTGCTCCTAGCATCGTAGACAAGACCACATGGGTAGCCAGTAAAAAGTTCAGTTTCCTAACAATTACGTGTTAGGCTGTGAACAGATACCAGAAACAGCTGCATCCCCTCGCTGAGCAAAGGAGCGATCGCCATGACCACGACACCGAACCATTCGGGAACCTCACCGTCCGCCATCAATCCCCGATACCTGCTGGGCAACGAGGCCAACCGCATCTTCATGGCCTCGCAGACCTACGGTTTCCTGGACTTCGGGCGCGGGTTCCCCACCGAGCAGGGCGGCGCCGGCTGGCTCAATGACGACGGCAGCATCGACCCCGACCAGGGCATTCAGACCTGGATCACCTGCCGGATGACCCACGTCTACGCCATCGGCAGCCTCCTGGGCTACCCGGGAGCGTCGGAGCTGGTCCACCGCGGCGTCCAGGCCCTTCAAGGCAACCTGCACGACGATGAACACGGCGGCTGGTACCCTTCAGTCTCCTGGCAGGGCCAGCCCGAGAGCGGCAAGTCCTGCTATACCCACGCCTTCGTGGTCCTGGCTGCCTCCTCGGCCATGCTGGCCGGCGATCCCGATGGACAGGAGCTGCTGGATCAGGCGCTGGAGATCTTCAACCGCTACTTCTGGGATGACGAGAAGGGCCTGGCCGTCGACACCTGGGACAGCGGCTTCACTCGGCTGGACCCCTACCGGGGGCTCAACGCCAACATGCACAGCACCGAGGCCTTCCTGGCCGTGGCCGATGCCACCGGCAAGGAGGAGTACCGCGAGCGCGCCGGCCGCATCATCGACCAGGTCATCAGCTGGGCCGAGAACAACCAGTGGCGCATTCCCGAGCATTTCAACAGCGACTGGCAGGCCGACCTGGACTACAACCAGGACAACAAGGCCGATCAGTTCAAGCCTTACGGTGCCACGCCGGGCCACGGAATCGAATGGGCCAGGCTGATCACCCAGTACGCATTAAGCAGGTTCGATCAGGAGACCGACCGCCGCCGCTATATCGAAGCTGCCGAGCACCTGTTCGCCAGGGCTGTTGAGGATGGCTGGGCCGCCGACGGAGCCGAAGGTCTGGTCTACACCACGGACTGGCAGGGCCGCCCGGTGGTCCACGACCGCATGCACTGGACCCTGGCCGAGGCCCTGAATACCTCGTCCACCCTCTACGCAGCCACCGGCAAGGCCACCTACGCCGACTGGTACGCCACCTTCTGCAGCTACGTAGACCACTATCTGATCGACCACCAGGGCGGGTCCTGGTGGCATCAGCTGGATGCCGACAACCATGTCATCGGCACAGTCTGGCCCGGCAAATCCGACCTCTATCACGCCTTCCAGTCCACCCTGATCCCCTACAACGACCCGGCGGTCTCCATCGCTACGGCCATCAAGCAGGCCTGCGGGCAGGGACGGACGGACCAGGGCCAGGCTCGCTGAACCCCATGGCAACATCGACCCCGCATCCCAGGGCAGACAAAGACAGCGTCCAGGCCGGCCCGATCAGCCTGGGAATCGACATCGGCGGCACCAAGATCGAGGGCGTGGCCATAGATGGTGACGAACACCTGCTGGCCTGCCGTCGAACCCCCACGCGCCAGGGCAACCAAGCGGTTCATGACGACACAGCGGCACTTATCCGCCACCTGCTGGATCAGGTGGGCCCAAACCAGGGTCCGTTCACCGTAGGATTAGGCATCCCGGGGCGAGTGGATGCCAATCGGGGGATGGTGGATGACGCGGTCAACCTAGGCATCCGCCACATGGCTCTGGGCCCTGCCGTGGCCAAGACGACCGGTCTGCCCGTCCGCGTTGAGAACGATGTCAACATCGCTGCCCTCGGAGCTGCCTCGCAGACTGGCGACACTCTGATGGCCCCTGGAACCACACCCCACTCCCAGGCTGCCAAGGACCAGGCCCGACACCCCGCATCAGAGCCGGGGCGTGACGGACCCAGGGCCCTGCCTGACCAGGACAACCACGTAGTGGCCTTCATCAACCTAGGCACGGGTCTGGCAGCAGGCATCATACGCGGAGGCCGAATCGAACACGGAGCCAGCGGGGCAATCGGCGAAATCGGCCACATCTCAGTGGATGCCCACCAGTTCCCCTGCAAGTGCGGCCAGCGTGGCTGTCTGGAGACCGTGGCCTCAGGCTCGGCCGTGGAAGCCCTCTGGCCGGGAATCGCCCATCCCCTGCCCGACCTGATCGCCCAGGCAAGTCAAGGGAATCAGCGCGCCCAGAGAGTGGAGGACATCATCGGCCATGGCATTGCCCTGGCCGTGCAGATCGTGGCCCTGACCATCGATCCCGCGATCATCATCCTGGGCGGCGGCATGAGCAAAACCGGCCAGCCCCTGCTGGATCTGGTCACCGAGCATCTGCATAGGAGCGCAGCCTGCAGCCACTTCATCGCCTCGCTGAATCTGCCCGACCGGTTGCGCCTGGCCACGGCCGACCTGCCCATCGCAGCCATCGGCGCCGCCCTGGCAGGACGCATGGCCGCCGACAGTCGCCCATTTGACTTTATCGGAAAGGAAATCGCATCATGACCGAAATCATCATCGTCAAGTCCCAGGAGGAAGCCGGCCGAATCTATGCCCGCTGCACGGCCGACCTGATCCGGCGCAAGCCTGACTGCGTGCTGGGTCTGGCCACGGGGTCCAGCCCCCTGGCGGCATACCAGGCGCTGGCTGATCTGGTCCACAAGGAGGGGATCGACGTATCCCAGGTGCGCGGCTTCGCCCTGGACGAGTATGCGGGGCTGGATCCGGCCCACCCCCAGTCCTACCGGTCCACCATCGACCGGACCGTGGTCAAGCCTCTGGGCCTGGACCCTGCCAAGGTGAGGGTGCCCAATGGGAACCTGGAAACCATCAAGGACGCTGGCCGCGTGTACGACCAGGCAATCGAGGATGCCGGCGGCGTCGACCTGCAGATCCTGGGCATCGGCACTGACGGACACATCGGCTTCAACGAGCCCGGATCCTCCCTGGCCTCGGGCACCCGCATCAAGACCCTGACCGAGCAGACACGCATCGACAACGCCCGATTCTTCGACAATGACATGGACCAGGTGCCCACCCACTGCATCACCCAGGGAATCGGGACCATCCTCAAGGCACGCCAGCTGGTCCTCCTGGCCTTCGGGGCCGGCAAGGCGGAAGCTGTGGCCGAGAGCGTAGAGGGCGGCATATCGTCCTTCTGCCCGGCCTCCGCCCTCCAGATGCACCCCCACGCCACCGTGATCGTAGACGAGGCCGCCGCCTCCCGCCTGCGCAACCGCGACTACTACAAGTGGGCATATGCCAACAAGCCTGACTGGCAGTCCATCTAGAAGGCAGACCAAACATGTCCAAGGAAGCATACGGGTCGGCGGGGCTCGCGGTCGAGTCATCCCTGAATGGACCGACCCATCCCCTTGTCCTGACCGGCGCAAGGCTGATAGATGCCCGGGGCATCAGGGAAGACAGCTGGATTCTGGCCCTGGATGGCAGGATCAAGCAGGTCGGACAAGGCCGGGAGAGCCTGGAATCCGCCCTGAGGGCCGCTGGCCTGCCCAGCCTGCCACCCTCCTTCCAGCCTGGATCCGATAACCATGGCGCGAATGCGAGCGGTGTGGAGTTCATCGACGCAGCCGGCTTCATCCTCACCCCCGGGTTCATCGACATCCACTCCCACGGCGGCTGGGTTCACTCCTTCGATGACGGTGACGAGGCCATTCGCACAGCCAGGGCCTGCCATATGGTCCATGGAACCACCCGGCAGGTGCTCAGCCTGATCACCAACCCGGTCGACACGATGTGCACCAATCTGCGCTCGGTCAGGCGGGTCATGGACTCCAGACCCGACGTGCTGGGCGCCCACTTGGAGGGGCCCTTCATCGCCCTCTCCCGCAAGGGGGCGCACGATCCCAAGTGCCTGCGCGACCCTGAACCCGCGGTTCTCGACAGTCTTCTGGAGGCCGCCGACGGTTGCATACGCCAGGTGACGCTGGCCCCCGAGCGCGACCATGGCTACGAGGCCATATCACGCCTGGCCGGATCTGGTGTAGTGCCCGCGGTCGGCCATTGCGATGCCGACTATGACCAGACCCGCCGCGCCTTTGATGCCGGCGCCCGCATACTCACTCATGTCTTCAACGCCATGAACGGCATCCGCCACCGTCAGCCAGGACCCATTCCGGCCGCCGTGGAGGACCCTCGGGTCACGGCCGAGCTGATCAACGACGGTTTCCATGTGCAGGACCCCTGCGTCGATCTGGCCTTCAGGCTCTTCCCCCATCGGATAGCCCTGGTCACCGACGCTATGGAGGCCACCGGCTGCGAGGACGGCGCCTACAAGCTGGGTTCCCTGGATGTAACCGTGAAGGGCGGGCACGCCCGCCTGACCTCCAACGGAGCCATCGCTGGTTCAACGCTAACCCTGGATGTAGCGGTCGGCAGAGCCGTCCGATACATTGGCGTCCCAGCCCCACAGGCAGTGGAAGCCGCCACTCTGACACCTGCCCGGGCCCTGGGGCTGGACCGTCCCAACCCCATCACCGATGCCCCACTGGGTCTGCTGGCACCCGGCTATGCGGCCGACCTCCTCCTCCTGAACCCGGCCGACTGGTCCGTCAAAACCGTGGTCTGCAACGGGCGCAGAATTCAGATCTAAAGCACGGATAACCTGAAAACCTCGGGTTCCTCGTTGCCTCTATGACAAGCTGGATTCTTCGCAACTGAGGGCACTAAGGCGGAAACCGTCACCACTATCGACAGGTGTACAGGCGCCTCAGCCCGCTGTTCTCTCAGTACCCCACCTGGGCTCCATGCCCGGAATTCACCTGGGTCTGCTGTCCCATCTCCTGGCTCATCTGCATCAGGCGGGCTATGCGCTCATCGGTGGGCGGATGGGTGGAGAAGAGCCTGCTGAATCCCCGAACAGAGAAGGGATTCTCAATCATCATGGCGGCGGCGCTCTGGGTGCCGGCGGTCTGCGGCATGGGCGCGGCCTGAGACCCGTAGGATATTTTGTTCAGCGCCGATGCCAGAGCCGCCGGGTCCCCAGTCAGCCGACTGCCGTCCTCGTCGGCGTCATACTCGCGGGTGCGCGAAATGGCCATCTGGATCAGAGATGCGCCCAAGGGGGCCAGAATCGAACTGATCAGCACGCCCAGGAGGCCGAAGACGCCGGAATCGTTATCCCTGTCCCGGCTGTCGCCGCCGAAATACATGAGGGAGTACCCCAGGTAGGTGATGACCGTGGCCATGGCCGAAGCTACGGCAGAGGTCAGAATGTCATGGTTGTAGACATGCATGAGCTCGTGGCCCAGCACACCGCGAATCTCACGCTCGTTGAGGATGCGCAGGATCCCCTGGGTGCAGCAGACGGCGGCATGGCGCTCGTTGCGGCCTGTGGCAAAGGCATTGGGCGAGTCGGTGGGGGCGATGTAGATGCGGGGCATGGGCTTGCCGGCCCTCCCCGACAGCTCCCGGACAATCCGATAAAGGTCGGGAGCCTCCTGCTCGCTGACCGGCCGGGCATGCATGGAGGCGATCGCCACCTTGTCGGAGAACCAGTAGGATCCGAAAGTGGTGGCCAGACCTATGAGGATATAGATGCCCAGCGTCCCCTGGCGACCGCCGGTCAGCCACCAGATGAGCATAATAACGGCCCACATAAGGGCGAACAAAAGCGTCGTTTTAAGGCCGTTGAAATGTCCGTGAACCTTCAGCTTGCCATTCATGTGTTCCATGGTAGACAATGCCGCTGAATTTTTGCTGAACGACCGCTGAAAAGATAGGACTGCTGGGCTCCTCCCCCTACTGTCCTTTCAGAACAGGCCTGGTTGGCTCACGTCTTTCCTCTCGCCTTGAGGCTTAGGAAGAACATATTGGACCTTCTTCATCCTCCCGTTTTCATCGAAGAACCGGCGAAGATTCATGGTCTTTACCCCAAAATGGTCTGCAATGTTAGGAATCTTGGGCTCTTTCTTCATGTGCTGCCCCTGCTGCAGCGGAACCCGGGCCTCATCCGTCACAATGACTGCCCCCTCGACCTTGGCCACGGCGATCAGCCAGGGATCCGCCTTGCTCTCTGACTCCCAGTATCGGCGCGACTCTTCCGTATACTTCCCGCAGGTGACCAGATAATCCTGGATTTGCGCATAGACCTGCCCATACCTGTCATCCTTATGACTTATTTGACGACCTTTGAACATTGCACGCACCCAAAGATCCAGCATATCGGGATCAGCGGCCTGCTCGTTGACCAGCTCGTCGTAGACGACATCCACCAAGGCGATCGCCTTGTCCTCAGCCAGCTTTTCCATCCATCGCCAGAAGGGGTGGAATTCCTTGTAGTCGAAAGGATGGTTGAGCCGGCAGGAGGCGATGAAGACGTTGGAATCGGGCAGGTAGAGGGTGGCGGTCATATCAGCTTCTTTTCACGAATCAACCCCTGATAAGACTGCGGGGAACGCACCCCCACCAGGTCGAAGCCCTCAGTCGGAGCCAGTCTTCCCCCGTCCATGGCGGCATTGACCAGGCGGACGAAACCGGTATCGACCCTGGAGGCATTGGTCCTGTTGCCATTACCGCGGGATTCCCGCTCCTGACGGTGGACGGCCTTGTCATGAAGATGCCGATTCATTCGTGCCTGCAGCTCCTCAAGCGTATCCTCGCCAGTCAAGCCGAGCTGATGGGCTTGTATCCCCATGGCAAGAGGGCTCAGATGGAATTCACCAGCTATGGACTCCGCAGCACTGGCCGGCTCTTTATCACCTACCAGCTGCTCTCGCCACACCTGCCGGAAGCGCTCATCGTCAATCACGGCCTTTACCACCGCCCGGTTTATCGCGCGCTCCGTGGCCTTGCGGTCCCCTTGGCCGCCAATGCCGTCGAAGAGCTCCTGAGTGCCCAGCAGTACGTGCCCCACCTCGTGAATCAAGGTGAAGATCATGCCGTCAAAGGAATCGTTTCTGTTAATGAACACCAGCGGGGCCATGTCGTCGATCAGCACGAATCCCCGGAACTCCTGAAGATCCAGCTTTCGAGAACTCACGGAACCCACCTGGGAGTTGAGCATGATCATGATGCCCGCATGGGAGGCACGTTCCTTGAGCTGACGGAAACGGTCGCTGGAATCGCCACCCTCCCAGGCAGAGCGCCCATCCAGCCCAAGGGTGGAGCGAAGCGCATCAGCCAGGGAATCGTCCTGCTCGGCATCGCGCACCGAACCGACTAGCGGGTTGGCATCCAGGCCGGACTCAAGCAATTCATCCCTGGCCCACTCCTGCCTGAACCGCATCTGGTCGATGGTGTCCTGCAGATTTTTGCTGGGCTGCACAGACGTGTTGCCTACGGTCCGGTAACGAACCAGAGGCTCAAGGCGACGCTGGGGCACAACCGACCTGACCAGGGCACCGAAAGGCACATGCAGGGCCCTGCTGAGCTGCTCAACCTTGTTGAAGGATACGGATACGGGTTCCTTGGATTCCAGCCAATCCGGCAACTGGCCAAGTCCCCGGCGCTGAGACAGGGCCACTGGATCGGCATCGCTCTCCTCAACGGCCCACTGGAGGGTGGCCGGATAGAGAGTCAGATTAGCCATGTCACGCTCCTTCGATTCCGTGAGGGGCTCTAATGACAATGATAGCTGCACCAGGCCTATCCGTCTGCCGTAAGCACCCAGTAGGGCATACCAAGAAAACAGGGCCTGGGTGAGGATTCATGAACCTCATCCAGGCCCTGCAACTGCCACCGACGACCTAAGAGCGATCGTCTACTCGCCGTGGGCGAGCTGGCGGAGCTGGTCTGGGTCGATGACCTTGATGTGCTCGCGTCCGACCTTGGCGCCCTCGGCACGCTCATAGGCATCGACCCGCTTCCACCCGGCGAAGTCGATAGGCTGGATGCCCTTGTCCGCCAGGAAACGATCAATTGAATCATCGTCCCGGTCCTGGGCAAAGCGGCCGCGAGTCGGGCTGGCCGCCAGGTCATCCAGCATGTTGCCTATGGTCTCCAGGGCATCGGATTTGGTGGACCCGATCAGGCCCACAGGCCCCCTCTTGGCCCAGCCCGTGGCGTAGAGACGGTCGATGGGTCGGCCGTCCTGCCCCTCGGGAGCAGTGGTCACGCGACCGTGGACGTTGGAGAGGGTGTAGCCGGAGAAGTCGTAGGGAATGCCGGGAACCTCGGCGGGCTTGTAGCCGATGGCGTGGTAGACGGCCTGTACCGGATACTCCTCGTACCGGCTGGTCTCCTCCATGGCGCCCTCGGGCGTGACCTTGGTCTTCTCCACGCGAATGCCGGTCACCCTGCCGTCCTGGCCGATGATTGCGGCAGGCATCCGGTAGAAGTGCATATAGAAACGGCGGTCGGCGGGATTGCCCTCGAAGTCGACGCCGCCGTCCTCAGCCATGTCCTCGGCCATTTCCCTGATGGTGAAGAGCTCCTCCAGCATCTGGCGGGTCAGCTTGTCGGCACCGGCCCGGTCGATGGTCTCCTGATCCAGGTCGAAGTCCTCTTCGTTGATGATGATCTGCACTCCGGGCAGCTTCTCCAGCTCGCGCAGCTCCTGGACCGAGAACTTGGCCTGGGCCGGGCCGCGGCGGATGAACATGTGCAGTTCGCGGGCCTGGTTGCCCTGAATCCCCTGGTAGACATTGCCGGGGATGTCCGTGCCCAGCAGGTCGTCAGCCCGCCGCATCAGGATTCTGGAGACATCCATGGCCACGTTCCCGCCTCCGATGACGGCCACCTGCTTGGCATCCAGGGGCCAGTCCTGGTCAGCGTCGGGATAGCCGTCATACCATTCGACGAAGTGGGCGGCCCCGTGAACGCCTTCAAGCCCGTGCCCGGCGATCTCCAGGGGGCGGTCGTCCACAGCGCCGGTGGCGAAGAGCACCACATCGTAGCGTTCAAGCAGATCATCCAGGTTGACGTCCCTGCCGAACTCCACATCCGCATAGAGGTGGATCTCGGGGTTGTCCAGGGTCTTCTCCAAAGCGCCGGCGATGTACTTGATGCTGGGATGGTCCGGGGCCACGCCGTAACGGACCAGACCGAAGGGGACGGGCAGCTTCTCGAACAAATCAATCCGGGCCCGGTCGCCCAGTCCAAGGTCGGCGCCCTTCTCCCGAAGCTGCCGCAGCAGAATGTCAGAGGCGTAGACCCCTGCTGGCCCCGCGCCTATGACAGCCACGCGCAGGGGGGAGCCGGCTTCCTCGCCGCGGGCCGGTGCGGGCATGGTGGAATCGTTGACAGTATTATCGCTCATGCTTGTCAGCCTAACGCAAAGCAAGGGTCGGGAACAGAGCCAGGCGGGCTCCATCCCCGGGACTTTCACCAAGCGTCGCGAAATGGCCTCAGTCCCGGTCTATCAGCGCAGTCAGGGCCCAGAGGATGGAGACCACGTCGATGGCCTCCTGGGTAAAGGCGCCGACAACCACCGGGATCAGGTCGAAGGCGGCACAGAGCATGCCCACCGTGGCCAGTGTCAGTCCCAACATGACCGCCTGGAGCATGACCCGCTTGGTCCTGCGGGCGATGGTGATCGATCTTGGTAGACAGGCGATGTCGTCATTCATGATTACGGCCTGAGCGGACTCAGAGGCAGCCGTGGTAGTGCCGTCAGTGATGGCCATACCCACGTCGGCGGCAGCCAGGACCGGGGCATCGTTGACCCCGTCCCCCACCATCACGGTGATGGATTTGGTCACTGACTCCCCCAGGAATTTGGACAGCCAGATGTCCCAGAATGGCTGCCGGTTGGGCTCCTCCTTGGAGGCCTTGGCGATCAGATCGGCCTTGTCCTCGGGGAAGAGGCCGGCATGCACGTCGGTGATGCCCACCTGGTCGGCGATGATCCGGGCCGAGTCCTCCTTGTCACCGGTGACCATGGACAGACGGGCAATGCCCAGCTCCCGAAGCTGGGTGATGGTCTGGGCGGCATCCGACCTGGGCACGTCCTTCATGACGATTCTGGCAGCCAGGACCCCATCGATAGAAATGTAGGAGGCCATCTCGTCAGGCGCCAGGGGGCCGAATAAATCACTTGAACGCCCGTCAGCCACGAACTGGGCCCTGCCCACCTTGACCTGGTGGCCGTCGACCATACCCTGGACCCCGTTGCCGGAGTCCTCCTGAACCTCCTGGGCATGCAGGTGGGCCTCGCCCTTGCCCTGTGCCCGCAGTCGCTCCTGGGCCGCGGCCCCTGCTTCAGCTATTCCGTTGGCCAGGATGTGGACCGAGTAGGACTCCACAGCGCCCGCCATAGCCAGAATCCGGTCTGTATCCACCTTCTGCTCCTTGCCGTCAGGCAGGTCGATCTTGGCCACTTGGGGACGTTTGACGGTCAGCGTGCCGGTTTTGTCGAAGAAGATGTGCGAGACCCGGCCCAGATTCTCGATCACGTCCTGGGTTTTGATCAGCAGACCCGCCTTGGCCAGCCTCCCAGTCCCGGCCATGTAGGCCACAGGGGCGGCGATCAGCAGAGGACAGGGGGTGGCCAGGACCAGAACCTGGGCGAACCGGGTCGGCACGCCGGAGATGATCCAGGCCACACAGGCGATGATGAAGGCCACCACGGTGAAGGGGACTGCCATCAGGTCAGCTGTTCTGACGACTGCAGCCCGCGAGTTCTGGGCGGAACGCACCAGGTTGAGGATGCGCTGGTACTGGGAATCACGGGCCAGCTGCCGGGCCCGCATCAGGAAGGTGCCCGAGCCATTGACCGCCCCGGACATGACCTGGGCATCCTGGTAGAGCCTGCGGGGCATGGGCTCACCATTGATGGTGGACATATCCAAGGTGGCGGTGCGGCTTATCAGCTCGCCATCGACGGGCACGGTCTCGCCGGGCTTGACCACCAGGAGGTCGCCCAGGCGGACCTGATCGACCGCCACCGTGCTCCAGTCGTTCTCCTTGGGAAGGCCATGCTCCCCCTCCGGCAGCTCTGACTGAACCACATGGGCCACCTGAGGGGCGGCCTGAACCAGTACCGTCAGGTTGTTCTGTGCCCTGTTCCCTGCATACTGCTCGATGGCATCGCCGGAGTAGAGCATGAGGACCACGGCCCAGCTGGCCCAATACTGCTTGACAGCCAGGGTGGAGAGAATGGCGACCACGGCCAGGATATCCACGCCCACGTGGCCATGTCGCACGTCATCGATCATCCCCTTGAGGGTGTCCACCAGCGAAACGGCCACCAGGGCCGCAACCAGCCATTGGGCGGCCTGGCGATAGGGGTGCCAGAGCAGGCCCATGACCAGCCCGCAAATCAGAACCACCCAAAGCATGGGTACCTTCTTGGCGAAACCCAGGATTTTCGACATGACCACTTCCCCGCTCCGGACTTGTCAGTCTGACAGCCGTAGCCGGATCACGGCTCTCTTTTCCTCTTGACATATCAAGCCTATACCGCGCCAGGCCCAGCGGCGGACGGCGGATATGACAAGGGGCCGCGCCCGTCATCTGACGGATGCGGCCCCAGGGAGTCAGTCCCGGATCACTGCCCGAAGAAGAAGCGGAAGGGATCCATGGAATCGTCGTCGCCCGAACCGCCCTGGTCAGAGTCGCCGTCCTGACCACTGCCGTCCGAGTTCCTCCTGTTGGTCCTGGGCTTGCCCTGAACGGTCTGCTCCTCGCGGTCCAGAGTGGCGTTCACTTCGGAGGTCTTGCCGTCCCTGACCACGGTGATCTTGACCGAGTCACCGAAGGCGGCGGCCCGGACAAAGCCCAGCAGGGAGAAGTTGTTGTTGACCGCATGGCCGTTGAAGGCCACGATGGTGTCGCCGGCCTTGATGCCCGCCTTGTCGGCCGGGGAGCCGGAGACCACCTTGGTGACCTTGGCCCCGCCTCGGGTGACCCCATCGGCCTGTGCTGTGCTGCTCTGGATGGTGACACCCAGGGAGACATGCTTGGCCTTGCCGTCCTTGATGATCTCATCGGCGATCCGCTTGACCAGGTTGGACGGGATGGCGAACCCGATGCCGATGGATCCCGCCTCGGACTTGGAGGAGGCCATGGAGGCGATGGAGGAGTTGATCCCGATGACCTCGCCGGCCGCGTTGAAGGTGGGGCCGCCCGAGTTGCCGGGGTTGATGGCCGCATCCAGCTGGACCGCGTTGGTTACGATCGGGTTGTTGTTGCTCTCGTCCATGACCGAGACCGGGCGGTTCAGAGCCGAGACGATGCCGGTGGTGGCCGTGTTCTCATAGCCCAAGGGATTGCCGATGGCCATGACATTCTCGCCCACAGCCAGCTTTTCGGAGTCGGCGAACTTCACAGGCTTCAGGTCGGAGGGCGCCTGATCCAGGCTGAGGATGGCCAGATCGGCCGTGGTGTCGGTGCCGACCACCTTGGCCGTGTACATCTGCCCGTTGGAGAGGGTGACGTGAATCTCCTGAGCGCCATCGACCACGTGGTTGTTGGTGACCACATGGCCCTGGGTGTCGAAGACCGCGCCCGATCCGGCCCCCACCCCGCTCTTGGTCTGCACCTGGATAGAGACCACGGACTCGGAAACCTGCTTGCTGATGGCCTGCCAGTCGGGAGCCTGGCCGCCCTGGACCTTGGCTGTGCCCTGGCCCGAGGAGTTGGAGGAGACCCCGTTCAGCGAGGAGGACGAGGGCAGGGTGATCCATCCGTTGGACAGTGCCGCCCAGCCCAAGCCCAGCATGAGGGCTGCGGCCACTAGGGCGGCCACCACAGCGGTGAAGACGTACTTGCCCGTGCCGCTCATGCTGCTGCCGGCGTTATTGCCAGGACCGGACCGGCCGTTGTTGGGGCCGCCGGATCCGAAAGGCACGAAGGGACCCTGGCCGGAGGGCTGGCCACCCTGGGGGCTCTGGCCGGCATTCGGACGGGGCTGGCCGTTCTGCCCGAACTGGCCTGGCTGTCCGTATGGTCCGAAGAAGCCCTGCTGAGGACCGGAGCCATACCCCTGGCTGGGCTGCTGCTGCCCCTGATCGCTGGCGGACGGACGCGAGCCTGCGGGTGCGTAGGCACCATACTCGGGCGCAGGCCGATAGTAAGACTGCTGCTGCGTCTGCGCATCCTGCCCTGTAGTCGAGCCGTTGGAGGCGGAGGCCGAAGCCCCGGCGTTGCTATCGCCATTCGACCTGTTTTCCGTAGTCCCGGACTGTGCATCGCCACCAGGCATGGCAATAGGGGTCGTGGGCCTCTGATCCCAGGCCTGAGTCTGCTGGTCCCCTTCTTCTGTCGCTGGGACTTGAGCAGAGTCGGTCTGGTCTGTGGAGGCTCCCGTCCCCTGCTCTCGATCGGCGGCCCCGCGCTCGATGTGGCTTGGCTGCCAGGACTGATCGTCATCGCCGCCCCTCCAAGGGTCGGCCTTGTGCTCTTCAGCCATTTCTGCTCCTTCGGATCGATGCCGCTGCCTGCTATTCGGTCACGCTTGTCAATCTACCCCGTCGCCCGCGCTTTTTGCTGTTTCCGGCTGACAGGCGAAGCGGGTCCTCGCATGCATTGCTTCCAAGTCTAGGGCCGAAATGCTGAATGTTATCTGGACATTGCATGAAAGTCATATCGACTGTACGCAGAGCAGCTGCTGGACGGTTGGATGTCTTGGATACAGTGGAGCCATGAGCCTGATCACCAACCCGCTGGGAGCCACGCCGGGCCAACCCGGCGACCGCGCCGCATTCTCATTCGAGACCCTGAACCGTCTGCCTGACAGCCCCGAAGGCCTGGGACGCAATGGCCGCCGCTACGGCCGCACCGGCATCATCCATACTCCGCACGGAGACATCCGCACCCCCGCATTCATCCCCGTGGCCACCCAGGCGGCCATGAAGGCCGTCCTGCCCGAGCAGATGCGGCAGCTGGGCGCCCAGGTCCTGCTGGCCAACGCCTTCCACCTGTTCGAGCGCCCCGGCCCTGACATTCTGGACCAGGCAGGCGGCCTGGCCCGGTTCATGAACTGGGACGGCCCCACCTACACCGACTCGGGCGGCTTCCAGGTGCTCTCGCTGGGGGCGGGATTCAAGAAGACCCTGGCCATGGACGTGACCGGCATGAAGTCGGACCAGGTGATCGCCGAAGGCAAGGAACGCCTGGCCTTCGTGGATGAGGACGGGGTCACCTTCAAGTCCCCGCTCAACGGCGACCGGCACCGCTTCTCGGCCGAGATCTCCATGGGCATCCAGCATCGCATCGGAGCCGACATCATGTTCTCATTCGACGAGCTGACGACCCTGATGAACACCCGCACCTACCAGGAACAGTCAGTGGAGCGCACCTTCCGTTGGGCCAAACGCTGCGTGGACGAGCACCACAGGCTGACCCAAGCGCGGACCGGCAAGCCCTATCAGGCCCTGTTCGGCGTGGTGCAGGGGGCCAATTATGAGGATCTGCGCCGACGCGCCGCCCGCCAGATCGCCTCCCTGGACTTCGACGGCGTGGGCATCGGGGGCGCCATAGAGAAACGGCTGCTGGGACAGACCTGCGCCTGGATCTGCGACGAAATGCCCGAATCCCGGCCCAGACACGTTCTGGGCATCGCCGCTGTGGACGACATCTTTGCAGGCGTGGAGAACGGCGGGGACACCTTCGACTGCGTATCCCCGGCCCGCTGTGGACGCAACGGGGCCGTCTTCACCCGTGACGGCCGCTGGAACATCAAGCGCGCCCAGTTCAAGACCGATTTCAGACCCATCGAAGAGGACTGCGACTGCTACACCTGCACCCACTACTCCCGGGCCTACATCGACCATCTGCTCCGCGCCCACGAGCTCAACGGCTACACGCTGGCCACCATCCACAACGAGCGCTTCTTCGTAAGGCTGCTGGACGAGATCCGCCAGTCCATCGATGGCGGCTACTTCGACGACTACAAGAAGGAGACGCTGGCCAGGTTCTACGCCCACGGATCCAAGGGCTGAATCAACACGCCATTATTGCGCCGCGCAGACAACCGTGCTAACCTTTCCAGTTGTCTGCGAACGTGGCGGAATGGTAGACGCGCTGTCTTCAGGTGGCAGTGAGCTGATGCTCGTGAGGGTTCAACTCCCTCCGTTCGCACAAAGCAATGTCTTCGACTGATCGATGTCAGTCGAAGACATTTTTTATTGGTCCGATGTTGGCCGAGGCTGTTGAGGTTATTTGGCCTTCCGGCCGCTGCAGATCGGGCCAGGCTGATTCATCCTCTTGCCGCCTGCCGCCTGACCATGCGGTTTTGATGATGCAGACCGATCATTCGATGTCCTGGTCGTCGAAGACCTTGCGGCCCTTGTAGAGGTCGAGGTCCAGCTCGTTCTCGGTCCTGGCCACGATGACTGCCGTATTGGCGGCGCCAGCCACGTTCACCAGCGTGCGGCCCATATCCACAATCTGGGAAATAGGCTGCATGATAGCGATGAAAGGTACAGGCAGGCCAGCCGCCGTGAAGAGGGAGGTGGCGGTGATCGTGGCTGTGCCGGGCACGCCCACCGTCCCCACGGAAACCACTAGGGCAAAGACGATCAGGAGGGCGAAACGCAGGGGGGAGTAAGGAATCCCCTGAGCATTGATGGCGAAGACCGCCAGAAGGACGGGCCAGAGCCCGGCGCATCCGGGCATGCCCAGATTGGCTCCCAGGCTAGCCACGAAGGAAGCCGTCTCTTCGGGAACGCCGGCAGAACGCAATTGACGGACCGTGACAGGAATGGTGCCGATGCTGCTCTCGGAGGTGAAAGCCACCACGCCCGCCGGCCAAAGGGAGCGGAAGAAGGGCAGAGGATTGACCCGGCCGACCAGGGCCAGAATCAGGGGTTGAACCAGGAAAAGCTGAATGGCCAGACCCAGGTAGGCCACCAAGAGAACCGCCAACAGGGGCAGAAGGCTCTTCAGGTTGCTACGACCGATGGCGGCGGCGATCAGGGACAGGACCGCATAGGGGGTGAATCCGACCACGATTTGGGTGGCCTTGGACAGGACCACATTGCCGGCTTCCACGAAAGTCTTGAAGGGGGCCACGCTCTGTTCGCCACGCGGGGTGGAAGCAGCCTTGTTCAGAGAGACTGCCAGGAGGATGGCGAAGATAACGACAGGAATGACCTGGTTCTGGGCCCAGTTCTCCGCCAGATTCGAAGGGAAGAGGCCGATCAGGGTATCGAGCACTCCCGGCACCTCGTGAGGCTTGGCCCCCTTGGGCAGGGCCTGGTTGAACCCCTTGCCGACTTGGAAGAGCAACCCCAGAACCAGGGCGATCACGGCGGCTGTGAAGGTGTTGACCATGAGCAGAACGATGGTCTTCACACTGATGTTCTTCAACCGACCTGACCCGCCGATGCGGCTGATGCTGGCGATGATGCTGAAGAGCAGGAGGGGCACCACGAGGGCCGATATGACCTCGGACCAGACGTTACCGAATGCCCCCACATAGGTCGTGTGACCTGAGAAGCCCACACCCACCAGGATTCCCAGCACCGTCGCTATGATGACCCGCCAACTGAAATTGACCTTGGTCCTCCTGCTCAGCAAGGCCAGCCCTGCAAAGAGAATGACGATCACTATCAGGGCCGCCCAATCCCAACTCGTTTCCGACATTGCCTCTCCCCTTCAACCTCTGCTTTTCCCAGGACCGAACGGCCCGGGGTTGGGTTCAATCTAACAGGAAAGAGACGGAAGTCCAGCGGTTCCCGGAAGAATGCCTATACCCGTTGCTTATGGACTGCTATTCCGGGGTGGCTTAGGCCTGCCTGACAAGGGCTGCTAGGAGCGAACCATCCGGGCGATGGCCTCGGAGGCCTCCTGCATCTTCTCGTCGGCCTCTTCACCCCCCTTTTCGGCGGCTTCGCGGACGCAGTGGTTCATGTGGTCGTCCAGCAGGGTCAGGGCCACCGACTTCAGGGCGCTGGTCGAGGCGGCGATCTGGGTGAGGATATCGATGCAGTAGGTGTCCGACTCAACCATCTGCTCGATGGCCCTGACCTGGCCCTCGACACGCCGCAGTCTGGTGATGGTCCGCTTTTTATCGTTGGCATATCCGGGCACGATTCACTCCATTCGCATTCATCCCATGGCCTTCATGACGCAGCCAAGACTGACTCGAATTCATGAAACCCATCTCGAAATTCACTATCAGTATACCCCTGGGGGGTATAGTGAGCCACATGAGCAGCATCCTGGTCCTTATCGCGGCCCTGGCCATAACGGCGGGCATCATCTGGTACTTCTTCGCGCCCAGAAAGGCCACCCAGGCCAAGGATGAGGGCGGCGTCCAGACAGTCCACATCACAGTCAAGGGCGGATACAGCCCCCAGCTGATCCAAGTCCAGGCCAGGCGGCCGGTCAAGCTGGTCTTCGACCGCCAGGAGAGCGGAGAGTGCTCCTCGCACGTGGTCTTCAACGATTTCAACATCGACAAGACCCTGCCCGCCTTCCAGACCTCGACCGTCCAGCTGACCCCGCCCAAGGCCGGCGACTATCCCTTCGCCTGCGGGATGAACATGCTCCACGGGATGCTCCGGGCCACCGATGGACCGACAACCGGCAGCGCCGAGGCACAATCCAAACAAGCACAAAGTAGCCAGTCACAAGGCGAGCGCCCACAAGCCGAACCCACCGAATCCGCCAAGCCCGCCCAGACCAATGGCGGCAGCGACCAGGACGAGGCGGATCAGGAGCGCACGGCAGAAATCCGTGACCTGACCAGGCGGTTCATCGTAGCCCTGGTCTTTACGCTCCCGGTCTTCATCCCGGCCATGTTCGGCATGTTCCTGCCCATGCCCCACATGCTGATGAACCCCTGGGTCCAGCTGGTCCTGATCCTGCCGGTGATGTTCTACTCAGGCTGGCCCATCCACCGCACCGGATGGCTGGCCCTGGCGCACCGGGCCCCGGAGATGAACTCCCTGGTCGCCCTAGGCACTGCCACGGCCTTCCTCTACTCACTGGCGGTCACCGTGGCCCCGCAGCTCCTGCCTGAGGGAAGCCGCGAACCCTACTACGAGGCCGTGGGCACCATCATCACCCTGATGATCCTCGGCCAGATCCTGGAGGCAAGGGCCCGGTGCGGCACCGGCGATGCGATCCGCGCCCTTATCGGGCTCAGGCCCAAGACCGCCACCGTGGTGAGGACCGACCAGGACGGCAGGGAGACCACCCAGGAGATCGCCGTCGACGATGTAACCGTCGGGGACGTGATCCAGGTCCATCCGGGCGAGAAGCTGCCGGTGGACGGCCAGGTCATTTCCGGATCATCCTCAGTGGACGAATCCATGGTGACCGGCGAGCCCATGCCTGTCCTCAAGCAGGAGGGCGATTCCCTGGTCGGAGCCACCGTCAACGGCACAGGCTCCCTGCGCTACAAGGCCACCCAGGTAGGGCAGGACACCGTTCTGGCGCAGATCATTCGGCTGGTCAAGACGGCTCAGACCTCCAAGGCACCCATCCAGAAGCTGGCTGACCGGATATCGTCAATCTTCATCCCCGGGGTCATCCTGGTAGCGCTCTGGACCTTCGTGGCCTGGTGGGCGTTCGGCCCCATGCCCCGCGGAGTATACGGAATCGTGGCGGCGGTCTCCGTCCTGGTCATCGCCTGCCCCTGCGCCTTGGGCCTGGCCACCCCTCTGTCCGTGACGATCGGCACCGGACGCGGCGCCCGTGCCGGCGTGCTCTACCGGTCGGCGGAGGCCCTGCAGGGAGCGCATGACGTCGATACCATCGTCCTTGACAAGACTGGCACCATCACCCAGGGCCGACCCGAACTGGCTGATGCCCTGAGCGTGCAGGGTCTGGATGAGGATCTGCTGATCAGGGCAGCCGCGAGTGCCGAGAGCAATTCCGAGCACCCCCTGGCCCAGGCCATCGTCCAGGCCGCCAAGGACCGCAATCTGGAGCTGGTCCCGATCAAGGACTTCGACTCGGTCACCGGCGCCGGCATCGATGCAACCTTCCCCTCCGGCTCCTTCAAGAGCATGACAGAAAACAGCCGGAATGAAGAGAATACCCTCCATGTCCTTGTCGGCAACCGCAGACTGCTCGAGGGCAAGGGAATCGATCTAGGGAACGGCATGGCGGACCAGGCTGGCGCACAATCCCTCTTGGACACCGCCCGCAGCTGGGAGGACCAGGGCCGCACAACCATCTTCGTGGCCATCGCCGGCAGGCTTGCCGGGGTTCTTGCCGTGACCGACCAGGTCAAGTCCGGGTCCAAGCAGGCCATCCACGACATGAACGAGCGCGGCATCCAGACCATCATGCTGACCGGCGACAACCAAGGCACCGCCGAGCAGGTCGGCAGCCAGGTCGGGGTCACCCGGGTGGTGGCGCAGATCCATCCCGAGGACAAGGCGGGCATTGTCAAGGCCCTCCAGGCCCAGGGGCACAAGGTGGCCATGATCGGCGACGGCATCAACGACGCCCCGGCCCTGGCCCAGGCCGACCTGGGCATGGCCATCGGCACCGGAACGGACGTGGCCATCGAGTCCGCCGACGTGACCCTGGTCTCGGGCGACCTGAACGCGGCGGTCAAGGCCATCGACCTTTCGGCGGCGACCATGCGCAACATCCATCAGAACCTCTGGTTCGCCTTCGGGTACAACGGCCTGGGCATCCCCATCGCCGCCGGCGTGCTCTACCCCTTCATCGGCCTCCTGCTCAACCCCATGATCGCCGGCGCAGCCATGGCCTTCTCCTCCCTGTCAGTGGTGCTCAACGCCAACCGGCTGCGGCACACGCCCCTGAAGGCCAGGCCGGTCAAGGAGGCCAAGCCAATCGACATGGATGCCCTGACCAGGGACCTCAGTATTTCCACCCACCAAGAACACAACCAAGAGAAAGGAAACGAGATGGGACTCTTCCATCATCACGACGACATGCAGCAGGATCAGGCAGCAACAGACAAGGTCACCGACCCGGTCTGCGGGATGTCCATCGACCCCAGCACGGCCGCAGCCAAGCGCGACTACCAGGGTAAGACCTACTACTTCTGCTCGCAGAATTGTGTCGATACCTTCGATGCCGATCCTCAGAAGGTGCTCGACAAGTAGGATCGCGTGTTCGGCGTCTGATCAGCGGTCGTCAGCGAGCTGCCAGGGCTGGTCGAAAAAGTCGAAGATGCGCTCCAAGTAGGGCCCCAGAACCTTGTCGGGCATCTGGTAGAGCTCGTGCATGCTGCCCGGGATGCGCACCAGCGTGGCCTGGCAGCCGCCCTGCTGGACCTGGTCGACAAAACGGTTCTGGGGCATCGGCAGCACAAAGCGGTCGGGCTGCGCCTGGAAGAGCAGCAGAGGGGTCTCCACCCGGCTGCACCGGTCGGGACGCAGTATGGCCCGGCTCATCTCCAGGCTCTCCCTGACCCAGCCGAAGGTGGCTGCGCTGGTCTGGTAGTGCAGTTCCTTGGCACGTAACTTATGGGTCCAAGCCACCCGAGCCTGGCTGCCATTGGGGTACTTGCCCATGTCCAGTTCGGGACGGAAGGGGCCGAACCCTGGAGCCATGCTGCGCGAGCGGCCCATCATGCAGGCGGCGTTTGTCGCCGTCCATGCCACCGAGGGCATCAACCCGGTCCGCGGCGCAATCATGGGCGATGACAGGACCGCCTTATCAATAAGTGAAGGAAAAGTTTCCAGCATCCTTGCAGCCACGCCGCCGCCCATGGAGTGGGCATAGAGCACCATGGGCTTGTCCTGGGCGTACTGCTGGCCCACCTGGGAGCAGAAAGCGGCCAGATCCGCCACATACCGCTGCCAATGATCCACCCATACCAGACTGGGATCGTTTACGCCCCGGCCGGAGAAACCGTGTCCCCAGTGCTCGGGAATGCAGACAGAGTACCCCTGCATCAGGAAGTACCAGGCCATCTCCTGATACTTGTCGGCGAATTCCGAAAAACCGAAGGAGATGATTACGGCCCCGCGCACGCGAGCCGACCCTGACTCCACCGCGCCCTGACGAAACAGCGTCCGGTCATAACAGACGTAATGCAGAAGCCGGGAGGGATCCACGCCGCTGAGATGGGCCTTGTCCAGCACGGTTCCCCCATTCTCGCCGCCGTCATGGGAGATCATCCATCCGTCACTGCGACAGGAGGCCAGGTCAGGAAGGACGCGATCCTTCATGATCTGGTCGTAGCGGCGCTCCTCAACCAGTTGGACGCTCATGCTCTCACCCTATACCACCTTCTGTTGGACTCGGCCCTACATGAGCCGGGTGCTCTCCAGGTTTCTGACGATCCAATCATTGAAGCGGATGACGGGCTTACGCAGGACCAGCCCCAGCAGCAGCGAGGGTACCAGGAAGAGGGCCAGGGTGGCCATCTCCCGCCAGAATTCCATGCCGTAGGCTCCGGCAACGGCCGACTGCATGGCCCCGATGGCGTGGACGAAGGGCAGGAAGGGATAGACCCCCTGGAAGAAGCCGGGCAGGGTCTCCATGGGGAAGGTGCCGCCCGAGCCAGCCACCTGCATGACCAGGAGGATGACAGCGATGGCCTTGCCGATGTCCCCGAAGGAGACGACCAGGGTATAGATCAGATTCATGAAGACGAAGGAGGCGAAGACCGCCACCAGCACGAACATCAGCGGATGCACGCACTGAACTTTCAGGTAGAAGAGGTCACCCAGGGCGATCAGGCAGCCCTGGAGGATGGCCATCAGCGCGAAGACCGCGAATCTGCCGAAGTACTCCTGGTAGAGCTGAAGGCCGAAGCGGCGGGCGTTGCCTGGCGACTCCGGGCGGAAGGCTCCCCAGGAGCGGCTGCCCTCGGAATCCTCATCCAGGTCATCGGCCCTCTTCCAGGCATCCTGCAGGGAGTCCAGGTGCAGGACGAAGGCCTTCTTCTTGTCGGACAGGGCCACCTTCATCATGGCTGCCAGAATGGTGGCGCCCACCCAGATGGAAAGGATGGTGTAGAAGGGGGTCATGGCCGACCCGTAGTTCATGACCGGGAAGACCGCATGCCGATGGATGCCGACAGGCGAGGACAGAAGCGCAGCCAGGGTTTCGGAATCCCCGCTCAGCAGGGTTTTGACCTCCTGCGCATCCTTGCCTTGCGAAGCCTGGGTCAGGTGTCCCCCCAGGTCGGTCAGCCGCTTGGAGGCCTGGTCCAGGCGCTGGGAGATCTCGCCCAGCTGGTCCTTGGCCTGGCTGATGTCCTTGGTCATAGGGCCCGTCAGCCCAGAGGCGCCTTTGACGGTTCCATCCAGACCCGTCAGCAGCCGGTCGGTCGAAGTGACCACAGTGTCCATGGAGGAAGCCAGGTCATCCAGGCGGGGCTTCAGGTCATTGCGGTACTGGGCGCGGACCTGATCCACCGAGGTGCGGGCCTGGGCGATCCTGTTCTTCAGATCCTGCCGCTGACCGGCCAGCTTGTCCTTGCCCTCCTTGGCCGTCTGGGAGGCCTGGCTGATCCGATCGGCCAGATCGCGCTGGGCCGCCTGGGCCGCCCGCATTCCGGCCTGGGCCTGATCGATGGCGGTCAGCAGGGCCTGGCGCTGGTCTGCTGTCAGATTGGCGTCGGATTCCACAGTGCTGCGCAGATCCTCCAGGCTGGCGATCATTCCGTCGTAGTCAGCCGCCGATTCCCTGATCCGTTCGCTCAGGTCGTTCAGCTGGCTGCTGACGGCATCGCTCTGCTGGCCTACCTTGTCAAAGGCATCGTCGATTTTGGAACCGATGGTGTCATAGGCGCCCGAGGCCTGGTCAAGGGCGGCATCGACCGCCTGGGCCGACCCGGAGAGGGACCTGCCCAGATCCTTGGACCCCTTGGTTCCCTGATTCAGGGCCTTCCTGGCATCGGCCATGGCGGAATCGGACCGGCCCAGGATTCTGCCGGTGGAGTCGATCATCTGGCCGGAGGAGTCCAGAAGGCCCGCATAGGCATTCACCTGGCTGGAGGCGGTGGTCAGCCGCTGTGACATCTGGTCGATGTGGCCGGTCGTCCTGGTCAGATAATCCTGGACTTCGGGGCTCTGCGAGTAGGTGAAAACCTGGCTGGCCAGATCGATCCCCACCTGCCCCACGGTCTTGACGAAGGTCTTGTCGATGGTCGTGGCCACGGTGTCGGCCCCCTGCTCCGTGACATGGGGGGCGATGGCGTTCTTCTTCTCGTTCAGGTAGTACTCGAGGTTGGCGTGCTTCACATCCTTTGAGAAGAGGGTCATCATGTCCGCGCTGAAATCCTTGGGAATGACGATGGCGGCGTAGTACTCGCCTGAGCGCACCCCCTCCAGGGCCTGGTCGCGGTTGACGAACCTCCAGTCCAGCTGGTCGTTGGCCCGCAGCGTGCTGGTGACCGTCTCCCCCACGTTGATCCTGACCGGGATCAGGTCGGACTTGTACCCCTTGTCGGTGTTGGCCACGGCCACCTTGATGGCCTTGGTGTTCTTGTAGGGATCCCAGCTGGCGGCGATGTTGAACCAGGCGTAGAGGGCCGGGACGATGATCAGGCCCATCAGGACGATGATGGCGATGACGTTGCTGGTGGCATCGGCCAGATCCTTGCGCAGGATCCTCCAAATGTTCCTCATCGGCGATCACCATCCTCGCGAGCGCCTTCCTCATCGCGGTTCAAAACTGATTCACGCACGGCCGTGGTCAGCCTGGTCATGGCCGAGGGACCCTGCCGACGGGGGCGAATCAGGGTGTGGAAGTCCATGCCGGGACGCTCGGTCAGGCCCAGCTGCTGCACATAGCTGTCGCAGATGTACTCGACGATGATCAGGTAGGCGTCGATCAGGACGATGGAGGCGATGCAGGCGATCAGCATGACGATCTTGGCCTCGGTGCTGAACAGCAGGATGAGGAAGAGGACCGGCAGCAGAACCAGGGCCAGACCAGCCCGGATCAGCGTTGGATAGAGGGCCAGGAAGCGATGCGCCCGCCGCCTTATGACAGCACGGTAGTCGCCCTCGCCCAGGATGGAGCGGGCCAGGCTGCCCAGGCTCAGACGACGGTCGGCCGAATGGTTCTGCTCGGTCAGCATCAGGTCGGTGGCGCCCAGCCGCCGGTCGAAGAGGGCGTTCAGGTTGAGCAGGTACCGCCGCACCACCAGTCCGATCAGGAGGGCCGCGGGCAGGTACCAGAAGATGTGGAGCATGTCCTGCCAGTAATGGTTGCCGTACATGCCGCCGATGGTCTCGCGCATGGCGTTGATCCCGTAGGTGAAGGGCAGCCAGGGGTTCAGATTGCGGAAGAAGTCGGGCATCATCTCAATGGGGTACATGCCCGAGGAGCCGGGTATCTGCAGAATGACCAGGACCACGGCCAGGGCCTTGCCGATGTGCCTGAAGGAGGCGGCCAGGGCATAAATGATGTTGATGTAGACGAAGGAGGCAAAGACCCCGGCCAGGACGAACAGGGCCGGCTGCTGGCACTGGATGCCCAGCATCAGGTCGCCCACTGTAGCGATCAGCGCCTGGAAGAAGCCGACGAAGACCAGCAGAAGCCAGCGGCCCAGGTAGGCCTGGGTGGCGGTGCACTTGCGGATGCCCTCCTTGTCGACCTCCAGCTTGTAGATGGCGATCAGGATGAACCCGCCCACCCAGAGGGCCAGATTGGTGTAGAAGGGCGCCACGGACGACCCGTAGTTGCTGACCGGATAGACCGTGTGGGAATCCAGCTTGACCGGAGAGGCCATGGCCTTTCCGAAGGATTCGGGGCTCAACCCCAGGGTCTGGGACATCCGGTTCCAGGCGGCCGAGGATCCCAGAGCTGCCACATCGGTGCGAACCCCCTCCAGATCGGACCTGACCGAGGCCAGGGAGGCCCTGGTGGTGGACAGGGTCGACTGGGCCTGACCAATGGTGGAATCCAGCTGGTCCAGCAGGGCATCGGTCTGGGCGGCCGTGGTGGACAGGCTGCTCAGGGCGCCCTGGAGCGAGCCATTGGAAGCGTTGAGGTTGTCCAGCCCAGTCAGGAGGTTGGGCATGGTGGTCCCCGTCAGGCTCTGGCTGGCCGCAGTCAGGGCCTTGATGCCTGTGTCGCCGGTGTCGGTCATGGCCGAGCTCAGGTCCGTTGCAGCCTGCTTGCCCGAGCCCAGGGCCGTGGAGGAGTTCTTCTTGAAGGCATCCAGGGATGCCTTCTGCTGCTGGTTGGTCTTTTTCAGATCGTCGATCTGCCGCTGGATGCTCTCGTAGGCCGGATCCCCGGGATGCAGCCCGGACTGGTCCAGACCTGTCTGGAGCCGGTCCACGGCCTTCCCGTTGGCGTCCACCAACTGGCCCAGGCCGGAATTGACCCGGTCCACCTTGTCCTGGGTGGCGTTCAGGTCGGCGGTGATCCCGCCTGCCACCGTATTCACATCCGTGACCGCGCTGGACAGCCGCACCGACCCGTCCGCCAGGGCCTGATTCAGGGCGGAGGAGAAGCGGAGGCTGTCATCGCGGGTCCTGGTCATGTGGTCCTGGGCCTTGCTCAGGGTGGCCTGGGTGGCCGATATCTGACCCTGCAGGTCCTTGATGTCGCTTCTGGAGCTGGCCACGGTCTGCCGGGCCTGGCCCATGGTGGAACCAATCCGGTCAAGCTGGCCATCCGTACGATCCAGCTGGCCGATGATTTCCCCCAGGTCGCCCACCACCTGGCTGCGGCTCTGCTCGGCCGCACCCTGGGCATCGCCGGCGGTCTGCAGGACCTTCCCGGCCAGGGCATCGCTGACGGCCGAGACGAAGACGGTGTTGATCTCCTGGTCGATGGTGGAGGCGCCGGTGTCGGTCACCTTGGGGGCGATGGCGTTCTTCTTCTCATTGACGTAATAGTTCAGCGCAGGCCTGCTCCCGGTCCCCTCGACGATGCCGACCAGATCGGCGCTGAACCGTTCCGGGATGATGATGGCCGCGTAGCACTTGCCTGAGTGGACCTCGTCGATGGCTCTCTGGTCATCATCCATGAACTTCCAACCCAGGCTTTTGTTGGCGCGCAGCTCCTGGATGACTGATCTGCCGGCATTGATCCTGCCGGTTTGCGCGGATTGGGCCCCTCGATCCATGCTGACGACGGCCACGGGCAGGTTCTTGACGTTGCTGTAGGGGTCCCAGAGGGCCATGATGTTGAACCAGGCATAGAGGGAGGGCAGCACGGCCACGCCGATGGTCACCACCAGGGCCACGGGGTTGCGCAGTATCCGCCAGAGATCTCGCCTGAAGATGGCCAACACGGTCTTCACCGCCAGGCACCTCCTTCTTGTCTGTCCGGGGTATCACGGCATTGGCCTGCTCCACTCGGATCGGCTGCATCCTCCCGGGACCTACGTCCGGCCCGAGTATAGCCACCCTTCCTTACTGGCCCAGGCCGGTCAGCTGATCGTGAATGCCCGCTCGACGCCCGCTCAATGCTGGAGGCGGAAGGGCAGGCATGCGACCAATGGTGGTTTCATCGTATATGAGTAAGGACGGATCCCTTGGGCGACACGGGCTACCGACGACGGTTTATGCCTTGGCCACGAACAGACGGGAGACCGCCGTCGACAGGGCCACAGCCAGGCCCATGGGCATGAAGGCCATGACCGGCAGATGGCAGACCTCCATCAGCATGGCCATGGCCATGAGCGGGGCCTGCTGGGAGGCGGCCAGCAGGGAGGCGGCGCCAATCACGGCACACTGCCAGACCGGCAGGCCGGGCACAAGGCAAGACAGCAAGAGGCCCAGAACAGCGCCCATGGCGGATCCCAGAGCTATGGACGGCGTCAGGGTGCCGCCGAAGGCCCCGGCACGGATGGTGGCTGTGGTCAGCAGGGCCTTGGCCAGCGCGAAGATAACCAGCAAGGCGAGCGACTGAGCCAGCTGGAGTCCCGAGAACCCTGCAGACAGCCGCTGATCCATGCCCATCTGGGCCAGAGCCCGGCCGTTGCCCAAAACCTGGGGAACGGCCAGGGCGACCAGACCGGTCAACAGAGCTACCACCGTCAGCTGCCAGATGGCCGCAGGACCAGTGGTTCTATGGGCTTCTGCCCAGGAGGTCATCCGCCGAAATCCTGCCCCCAACAGTCCCATGACCGGCCCGATCAGCAGGACCACCGCCATGAGCCAGGGCCGGAAGGGCTCGGAGCCGACCTTATAGTAAGGAGCAAACCCCTTGATGGAGCCGCCGACCAGGGTAGCCAGGGCCGACATGGCCAGATTGACCGTCACCACTTCGGCATCCACCCGCCGCAACAGCACCTCGATGCCGAAGAAGGCGCCGGTCAGCGGCGCGATATAAATGCCGGCGAATCCGGCTCCTGCTGCGGAGGCCACCAGCAGCGGACCGTCCTGATCACGCAGCCCCAGCCGTCGGCCCATCCTGAACCAAAGACCGCCTAGCAGGGCCCCGGCCTCGCGCGGGGCCACCTCCCTGCCGATGGAGCCACCGGCAGCCACAAAGAAGATCTGGGTGAGCACATGAACCACGGTCCGCCCCGGGGGCATGGGCACGCCCTTGACAGCCTGGCCGACCGAGGGAACCAGTCTGGTCCTCGTCCGCAGCCAGGCCCAGATCAGACCGGCCGCCAGCCCGGCAATGGTCACCGAGGCCAGCCTCCTGATCGGCGGCACCGCCTCAGCCGTGGGAGTCTTTGGAGTCTCAGCGAAACCCAGCAGGCCGACCTGGGTCAGCTCGAAGAACCTTGCCAACAGGCCCGAGGAAAGTCCGACCAGCAGGCCCAGGCAGAGCACCGAGACCGCCAGGCCCCAGCTGCGAGGAAGCTGGAATCCGCGACTGGACCCTGGAGCCTGGTCAGGCTTTCGTTGGATATGCACAACCCCAATCTAGCGGAAGCAACCGCCAGCAGAGCGTCAGCCCAAACAGCCTTTTGTCAGTCCGTTTTGTTCTTGAGGGCCTCCCGCAGGAAGTCCCGCTGCAGAATAAGCAGGTTCTCGGCCACGATCTCGTCGTTGGTCATGTGGGTGATGCCGGTCAGCGGCAGGACCGTATGGGGACGGCCAGCCGCCATCAGAGCGCCGGAGAGCCTCAGGGTGTTGGCCACGGAGACGTTGTCGTCCGCAAACCCGTGGATCAGCATCAGCGGGCGGCGCAGCGAGGGGGCGTCATCAATGATCCCGTTGCGGCGGTAGACGGCCGGGTCCATACCCAGATAGCGCTCGGTGTAATGAGTGTCGTAAAGAGTCCAGTCCGTGGGCGGGGCGCCCGCGCAGGCCGCATGGATCCGGTCGGGAGCCCGCAGAACCGACAGGGCCGACAGGAAGCCGCCATAGGACCAGCCGATCATGGCCACATGTCCCAGGTCTGCCTCAGGAGCGAAGTCCGGCAGGGCCTCCAGAGCCTCAAGCTGGTCATCCAGAGTCACCTGGGCCATGTCCTCGAAAATGGCCCGATCCCAGGCAGGCCCACGACCCGGCGTACCCCGACCGTCGGCGGTCAGGACCAGGAAGCCCTGATCCGCCCACCACTGGGACTCCCAGTAGTAGGACTGGTTGAAGACCACCTGCTGGGCGCCCGGCCCGCCGTAGGGCTTGAGCAGGACGGGCAGGCTGTCGGCGCTGGCGTAGGGGCTGGATTCGGACGGTCTGACGATGGCAGCGAACAGCTCGTGCTGGCCCATACGCACGAAGTCCACGTTGGGGGTGAACCCGGGATCGCTGCTGGTGTCGGCCAAGACGGCGCTCATGGCTCCCTGGCTATTGATATGACCGGCATCCACGGCCCGCCGATCAGGACGATCCTGATGCTCATGCCGCACAGCTTCGCCAGTCTGCTTAGCGCTGCTGTCGGGGCGGGCTTCGCCAACCAGCCCCAGCCCTTCAGCACCCAGGCGGTCCAGATCTCCATCAGCCCCCAGGTAGCAATGGCGCACTTGTCCCTGCGCCGAAGCCATGGTCCGTCCGCTGACCACGATGCCATGGCCGGCTCGCGAGGCGGACCACACCCCAGGCAGACGGTTGAGCACATGAATGGAGCCGTCATAGCCCAGGCGCATCAGGTCGAAGCTGCGGGGGTCAGTAGAGACCACCGCCAGCACATCGCGATCCTCCACGGACAGCACCTGTCGAATCTGGCAGCCAGCAGGGGAGAAGACCCTTCCGTCCAGGCGCAGCCGAGTGGTGTCGGCTTCTGTATCGATGAAGGCATCCACCAGCCCGCCCTGGGGCCGGTAGGCCGGCAGCCCCGGCACCAGGTCGATCCACTGGTCGTTGCCATGCTCCTGCAGCACCCTGGTGGCCACCTTGGGCGCCGCCTCGGGATCAAGCAGGGTCATATTCTGCCCCGGCTCCAAGCCCTGGCGGGCATCCGGCACCTGCACATCCAGAATCCTGTCCTCGGTCTGCCGACGGTTCTGAACCAGCAGCAGGGGCCGATGCCCGTCCTGCCAACGGACCACGGCCAAGTACTCGAAGGCCTGATGGTCCCAGTCCACCTCGCCCACCCAGGGGTCGTCGTCATCCTGGCCCAGGAGGACCAGACTCAGCCCGACGCGGGCGTTGGCGGTCAGAGCCTGGGGATACCGCCGAGCGCGCGGCCCGACCTGGGGATTGGCCGGATCGCTGATGTACCAAATCGGCTCATCGGAGGAATCCGTGTGCTCGACCAACAGGGCCCGGGAATCCGGCGACCACCAGAACCCCTGGTAGCGGTCCATCTCCTCGCCGGCCACGAACTCGGCCAGCCCCAGCCGCATTCGATCATCGGTGCCTGGGCGCAGGGCCAGGACAGCCCTTTCTCGATCCTGCCCGGCATCCTGCCCGATAGTGACCACCATCAGCCGGTCGCCAGTCGTATAGGCCACCATGGTGCCGTCCGGACTGATGGCGGGATTGAGCACAGCCGAATCGCTGTCTTCCAAACTCAGGACCCGCGTGGAGGCGGTGAGACCATCGGGGGCTATCAGCGAGAGCCAGAGCCGACCGCCCAAGGCAAAGACCACCCGATCCCCGGAAGCATCCACGCTGTAATCGACAATGCCCTCGCCACCCTCTCGCGAGCGCTCCCTGCGAGCCAGCTCGGCGGCCGGCACCTGTTCCTGGTCCGCATCCTCCAGCAGGGCCCTGGGGTCGGCCAGGAGCACCTCATGGTGGCGGCCTTCCTGGTCAAAGACGGACAGCCAGAGCCCGGTCACCAGGTCTTCAGGCCCGTCGGAGCGTAGAAAGACAGCCCGTGAGCCGTCCCCCACCGCCAGGGCCGACCGTGGCGCACCCAACGTAAACCGCAGGGTCCGGGCCTTGGCCCGCGGATATGCCTCCATCGCCCGATCCACCTCTTCGGCCATGCTCGCTCCTCGACTATCTCTGACATGATCCCCATGACCATGCATCTGCCACGATGATAAGCGCCCAGGTGCCAAAGGGGAATTCGAATAGCTCAACTGCGAAGCGCCACCCAGCCCGCAGCAGACGTTAATCGTTCTACATGAGAAATTCTTATTGCCGAATATGGCCTATTCCCGGCCTTCGGCCGGCCGATGACCATTCCCTGCGGTAGAATAGTAGCGTGTTATCGCCAAAGACTGGTTGATGATGCCTGTTTCCCAGGGGTCGGGGTGTCAAGGCAGGACACCTCATGAATGTATCTGGGGAGCAACCGACAATAGAGAAAATAGAGGTAACCAATGAATATCATGGTTCGTATCAAACGCGCATGCGCAGTACTCGCTGCCGGCGCCACCCTGGCAGGCGGCCTGGCATTGCTGCCCACCGTGGCCCAGGCTGTGGAAAGCAAGAATGTCCAGACCAAGGCCGATAGCTACCAAATCATATTCCACGACCCCTATGGTCCTCGGGGGGATGAGGGGCAGGAGACGACAACCACTCTGCACACCGACACCAACGGCAAGCTGGATCCCAACACGATTCCAGAGCCTACATTGCCCGATCAGAATACGAAAGCTGATGGCTGGTCTATCAATGGATCTGGTGGCCCAGCTGATGACCCAAATTCACAAAAAATCGACTTCAACACCTATGTTTTCACCCAAGACGAGGATCTCTATCCTAACTTCGTCCAGATAAACCCCATCACTTACAACATCACTTTCATCACTATGAATCCGGAAGATATCGAAGAATCCACCGCGGACGTGATGCAAACCAATAGTGAGGGAAAGCTATCTGAGGAACCCACGGTTCACAACTTCGATGGTTACACCTTCGACGGTTGGTTTAACGAAAATGGCGGGTCCCGTTACGTCCCCGGTGGCACCTACAACGCAGACACTATTTTCAGGGCCAGGTACACCAAGGTGACCACTCCCAACGAGCCTAACAAGCCTGGTCAGACCGCTCCGGTTGACAACAACACCAAGCAGCCTGCCAAGGACAACAAGGCTCCCGCCAAGGATCCGGCTAAGAAGGACGCCAAGAACAACAACACTCTGGCTCAGACCGGCGCCGACGCCGTGGCTCCTCTGGCCATTGCCGCTGGCCTCTGCCTGGCCGCCGGCATCACCCTGGGTCTGCGTCGCAAGCTGGCTCTGTGAGCCTGCAGGCTTCGGCCTGACCCATGATGATTGAAGTTCAAAGGCCCCCTGGTCAATTGTGGCCACGGGGCCTTATTTATACCTGGCAGTCGCGGTCGTTCGAACCTGTTCATTGGAGAAATTGCAAGCATCCGACCGCCCATTACCCCCTTCCGGCAGGGTCACGTACTATGAAAGGGTTATATGGAAAGGGATGACTATGAGCGTTCTCGATCGTTTCGAGAAGAGCGTGGAAGGCGCCGTTAACGGTGTCTTCTCGAAGTTCGGCTCCAAGGACCTACAGCCCGTCGACCTGTCGAGCGCCCTCGAGCGTGAGATAGACTCACAGGCCATGCCCGTCGGTCGCGACCGCACCGTGGCGCCCAACGAGTATCGGTTCAGACTATCCACCCCAGACTTCGACCGCATCGAGCAGTGGGGTTCGGAGGCACTGGCCAACGAGCTGGCAGACAACCTGACCAAGTACGCCGAAAGCCAGCACTATGCCTTCGTCGGCCCGGTCGTGGTCATTTTCGAGGAGGACCTCAACCTGAACAAGGGCGACTTCCACCTGTCTGCCGAGTCGGTCCAGGGCAACGCGGCACCCGTCACCACACCCGAGGAGTCCAAGGACTGCCCGGTGCTGGAGATCAACGGCCGCCAGTACCTGCTGACCGCCCCCATCACCACCATCGGCCGCGGATCCTCCTGCGACATCGTCATCGACGACGCAGGCATCTCCCGCCGACACCTGCAGATCGAGATCACTGACAAGGGCGTGGTAGCCCGCGATCTGGGGTCCACCAACGGCACCTATGTAGAGGGACATCAGGTTCCCGCAGCCACCCTGCTGGACGGCAATACCATCACCATCGGCCGTACCCGCATCCTCTACTGGGCATCGTCGCAGGAACAGGATTCGTAAGTCGCCCAGACCTTGAAGTAAGGTCGAATCATTATGCTGACTGAACTGACATTCGCCATCCTCAAATACGGATTCCTGGCTCTGTTATGGGTATTCGTCTGGCTGGCCATCCGTTCACTCCGCAAAGACATCGAGACTTTCAGCCCCAAGACCTCTCATACCCGCCGACGCAGCGAACGCGCAGCCCAGCGCAAGCTTCCGGCGGCCGCCAGATCCGTGCCTATCGCCCCGGTCAGCAAGACAGAGCCTGCAAGTGACGACCCCTCTTTGTTGGTAGTCATTGACGGACCTCTGGCCGGCTCATCCACACCACTGTCCGGACGGCCAATTACCTTGGGACGCTCCTCCTCGAACACCCTGGTGCTGGACGACGAGTTCGTCTCAGGCCATCATGCGCGGGTCTACCAGGATCCTGCATCAGGCCGATGGGCCATCGAGGATCTGGGGTCCACCAACGGCACCGTCGTCTCGGGGCAGAAAATCACGGCGCCGACAATCCTACCGGCGGAGGTTCCCGTACGCATCGGTGCCACCACCTTCGAGTTGAGGTAGCCGCCCATGACCAGGAACGATGCGAGCCAAAAGCTGTTCCTCTACTCCACGGCGGTTTCAGACGTGGGGTACGTGCGCAGCAACAACCAGGATTCCGCCTTCGCCGGCGAGCGCCTGGTGGCCATGTGCGACGGCATGGGCGGCCACGCAGGTGGCGATACGGCCTCGACCATAGCCATCCGATCCCTGGCCCACATCGAACGAGACGACCGTGAGCAGGACGTACAGTCCCTGGCCCGGATGATGGAGACCTCGGTCATTGCGGCCCATGACGCCATCGTGGGCAAGGCCAAGCGCGAACACCGGCTGTCAGGCATGGGCACCACGGTCACGGCCCTGGCTCTGGCCGACGACTCCTGGGTGCTGGCCCATATCGGGGACTCCCGGGGCTACCTCCTGCGCGATGGCAAGCTGATCCGGATGACCCAGGACCACTCCTACGTGCAGCACCTGATCGACACCGGCCGCATCTCCCCGGCCGAAGCCCGCAACCACCCTCAGCGCAACGTGGTCATGCGGGTCCTGGGGGATTTCGACATCGACCCCCGTCCGGATATCTCCATCACCAAGGCCATGCCCGCAGACCGCTGGATGATCTGCTCGGACGGCCTCTGCGGTGTTCTGGAGGACTCGACCATCGCCGAGGTGCTGTCCACGGTCTCGGACCAGGCGGAGTGCGCCCAGCAGCTGGTCACCTTCGCCCTGAAGGCCGGCAGCACCGACAACGTGACCGTTGTCATCGCCGATGCCACGCTGGCCTTGGACGCCGACGCCTTTGACCTGCCCCATCAGACCCCTCTGGTCGGCGGCGCAGCCAGCTCCAACCTGGAGGCCCTGGCTGACATCCTGGATGAGCCCGTAGCGGCTGCACCGCGCCTGCGCGACCAGTCCCGGGAGTCCCCTGCCAAGCGTGCCGCCGATCTGACCCAGGACCGGGATACCGCCAAGCAGGAGGACAAGGACGAAGATGGCCGCACTGCCCAGCCCTCGGCGGCCCGCGAGGAGAGCGGCGAACGGCATGTGCCCGACACCAGCGAGATCCCCGTCGTCCGCAAGAAGGACGGCTCGGCCTCAGCCGACCCCTACGACCCCGACGTGGCTGACGCCATCCACAAGGAGCACCTGGAGCAGCGCAAGCGCCAGCGCTCCCGGCACCGGAGAATTCGACTGATCCTGGCCGGCATCATCACCCTGGTAATCCTTGCCCTGGCCGGAGGCACAGGCGCCGCCTATCGCTGGAGCCAGGAACAGTACTACCTGGGCACGGATCAGGGCCGTGTGGTCATCTACCAGGGTGTGCCCACCAAGGCCTTCGCCCTCTCGCTGTCCCACCCGGTGCAGACCACGGACATCGCCGTCAAGGGGCTGCCCCAGTCCTGGCGTGACCAGCTGGAAGAGGGCATCACCGTCTCCAGCATGGACGACGCCCAGGAGCACGCCAGCCTGATCCGCAAGGAGGCCGGCGACCTCAAGCGCGAGCGCGCCAAGACGGCTGCTTCCCCGTCAGCCTCGTCCTCGCCGTCGAAAACCAGCCAGGACGGGCGGCACTCGTCATGATCGCCATCCGTCTGCGCCGCATAGGCCTTCTGCTCTTCTCCCTGCTGGTAGGGTTCATCGGCTTCTTCCAGATGTTCGCCCGCTCGGCGGGCCGCTTCCCTGGAGACTACGCCGCCCTGCTGGCAGTCACCGCCGCCCTCTTCATCGCCCTCTGGGTCCTCTTGGAGATTTTCCAGCCTTATGGCAGCCAGGCCATCCTACCCAGCATCGTCATTCTGAGCTCACTGGGCATCACCCTGATCACCCGCATAGATCTGCGCAACGCCCGGATCGGCCAACCCACACGAGTGGGCTTCACCCAGCTGATCTGGCTGTGTCTGGCCCTGGTCCTGTGCGGACTGCTGGTGGTGCTGCTGCGGGACTACAGACTGCTGCGTCGCTTCTCCTATGTGAGCATGGTGGTGGGCCTGGTCCTGCTCCTGTCGCCCATGCTTCCCGGCATCGGCCGCGAGATCGGCGGCGCCCGCATCTGGATCGGCGTAGGGTCGCATACCCTGCAGCCCGGCGAATTCGCCAAGCTCTTCCTGGCCTTCTTCTTCGCCGCCTACCTGTTCGACCACCGAGACCAGCTGGCCGTGGGCGGCAAGAAGGTCCTGGGCATGCGGATGCCCCGAATCAAGGATCTGGGCCCCATCATCATCGTCTGGCTTATTTCGCTGGCCGTCCTGGTCATCCAGCATGACCTGGGCACCTCGCTGATGTACTTCGCCATGTTCGTCTCCATGCTCTATGTGGCCACCGGCCGCACCAGCTGGATCGCCATCGGCTCGGTCTTCTTCGTCATCGGGGCCGTGGCCGCCTCCATGATCTTCGCCCATGTGGGCGCCCGCGTGGACGCCTGGCTGCACCCCTTCAGCGACGCTGAGTTCAGCAAGGCCTTCGGCGGGTCCGGCCAGCTGGTGCGCGGCATCTTCGGCCTGGCCGCCGGCGGGCTGACCGGCACCGGCCTGGGCCAGGGACGCCCCTGGATCACCCCCCTGGCCAACTCCGACTTCATCTACACCTCGGTCGGCGAGGAGCTGGGGCTGAGCGGCCTGCTGGTGGTCCTGGCCCTCTACCTGGTCATCGTGGCCTCGGGCATGATCACGGCCATGAAGATCAAGGACGGCTTCGGCAAGCTCCTGGCCTCCGGCCTGGTCTTCACCATGGCCTTCCAGGTCTTCACCGTGGTGGGCGGCATCACCCTGGTGATCCCCCTGACCGGCCTGACCATGCCCTACATGGCGGCGGGCGGCTCCAGCCTGGTGGCCAACTGCATCCTGGCCGTCCTGCTGATCATCATCTCCAACGCGGCCAACAAGCCGGCGCCCGAGGTCAGCTCAGACACCTTCAAGTACGAGGCCCTGGCCGTCCTGCGCCAGCAGGAGACCAGCAAGCGCAGCGGACAGGACGACTCGGACCATAACGATTCGGACCAGGACGAGGAGACCGACCTGCCAGCCACCGGACGCATTCCTGCCCGCCAGGTGCGAGGAGGTGGACAGTGAACAAGGCCCTGCGTCAACTCTTCAACGCCGTCATCGTCCTCTTCGTCATCCTAGGGCTTTCCAGCTCCATCATCATGGTGATCCGGGCAGGAAGCCTGAACTCGGATCCGCGAAATCTGCGCGCCCTCTACCACGAATATGCGGCACCCAGGGGGGCCATCCTGACCTCGGACGGCGCCGTCATTGCCCAGTCCGACCCCATCAACGACTCCTTCCAGTACCAGCGGCACTACAACAAGGGGGCCGTCTACTCGCCCATCACCGGCTACTACTCCATCACCAGCCCGGCCGACCGGGGAATAGAAGCCTCGCGCGACCGCCTGCTGAGCGGCCAGTCGGACAGCCTGTGGATGGACCGGCTCAAGTCCCTCTTCACCGGCACCCAGAACAAGGGCGCATCCATCGAGACCTCCATCAATCCCGGCATGCAAGAGGCGGCCTATAACATGCTGGGCAACCTGTCCGGATCGGTGGTGGCCATCGAGCCCTCCACCGGCCGCATCCTGGCCATGGTCAGCACGCCGAGCTACAACCCCGGCGACCTGACCGCCCACGACAGCGGCGATGCCTCCCAGGCCTATCAGAAGCTGGCCTCCCGCTCAGATAACCCCATGCTCAATCGCGCCACCTCGCAGCTGTATCCGCCCGGGTCCACCTTCAAGGTGGTCGTGGCCGCCGCCGCCCTGGAGTCCGGCCAGTACCACCCCGACAGCCAGCTGCCGGCAGGAGCCTCATACACCCTGCCCGGCACCAACTACAACCTGACCAACGCCACAGCCACGGGCAACGGGGTCAACGGCAGGATCAGCATGGAGAACGCCCTGGCCTACTCCTCCAACACCGCCTTCGCCCAGCTGGGTGTCAGCCTGGGCGGCAAGACGCTGGCCGAGCAGGCCCGCAAGTTCGGCTACGGCTCCACCATCACCTTGGACGGGACCAACTCCACGGGCCGGCCCATGAAGGCTGTGGCCTCCAAGTTCCCCGAGGACCAGTCCCAGGACCGGCTCGCCCTGGCCTCCATCGGCCAGGGGGACACCCTGTCCACCCCCATGCAGGCGGCCATGACGGTCGCTGCCGTGGCCAACGGGGGCAAGCTCATGCAGCCGACCCTGGTTGACCGGGTGCGCTCCAGCGATCTGAGCGTCATCAGCGAAACCACGCCCTCGGTCTACTCGCAGGCCTTCTCCACGGACACCGCCAAGGCCCTGACCACCATGATGGATGCGGTGACCACCAAGAGCTACCCGGAGCTGGCCATCCCCGGCATGCAGGTGGCGGCCAAGTCCGGCACGGCCCAGATCGGCGCGGGCAATACGGCAAATGACGGGTGGATGGTAGGATTCGCCCCGGCCGATAACCCCAAGGTGGCTGTTGCCGTCGTGGTGCATGGCATCTCCTCCTATGGCATGGAGATCGCCGGGCCGATCATGAAACGCGTCATGCAGGAGGCTGCCAAGTGAAACTGGTACAGGGACAGCTCATCCATCGACGGTACCGTCTGGACCGCCGTCTGGCCCAAGGGGGCATGGGCGAGGTCTGGAAGGGCTACGACATCGAACTGGGCCGTGTGGTGGCCATCAAGGCCCTGCGCGAGGACCTGACCAACGAGGAGTCCAAGCTGCTGCGGCTGCGGGCCGAGGCGCACAATTCCGCCAACCTGGCCCACCCCAACATCGCCGCCCTCTTCGAGTACTACGAGCATGACGGCATCGGATTCCTGATCATGGAATACGTGCCCAGCCAATCCCTGGCAGACATCTACCGGGACCGGGGCGCTCTGGACCCCATCGAGCTGCTGCCCATCCTGATCCAGACGGCCCGGGGGCTCTACGTGGCCCACTCCCACGGTGTCATCCACCGGGACGTCAAGCCGGCCAACATCATGGTCTCCGACACCGGCGAGGTCAAGATCACCGACTTCGGGGTCTCATACTCCACCAACCAGGGGCAGATCACCCAGGATGGCATGGTGGTGGGCACGGCCCAGTACATCTCGCCCGAGCAGGCCCAGGGCCTTCAGGCCACCCCCCAGTCAGACATTTATTCCCTGGGCGTGGTGGCCTACGAGGGGCTCTGCGGGCACCGGCCCTTCACCGGCGCCACCCCGGTGGACATCGCCGCGGCACACGTCAACGACCCTGTGCCGCCGCTGCCCGACTCGGTGGACAACCAACTCATGAACTTCGTCATGTCCATGCTGGCCAAGGACCCGCGGGACCGCCCGGCGAATGCGCTGGTGGTCTCGCACACACTGGCCAGGATCGAGCAGCGGCTGCTGGATCAGCAGGTGGGCGAGACGGAGGTCATCAATCCACGCGCACCCATGCCTCGACGCATTATGAGCAGGCCGCACGCGGTAAAAGACATCTTCAGGCCCTTCTGGGGGCACTATGGAGAAGGAAGCGCACAGCGCGGCCTTGAAGCGACGAACGGAGGGGATACCCTATGAGCATCACACTGCCGCCGTCCCTAGCGGACGGACGATACCGTCTGGGACAGCTGATCGGACGCGGTGGCATGGCCGAGGTCCACAAGGCTGTGGACACGCGTCTGGGAAGGACCGTCGCGGTCAAGATCATGCGGTCCGATCTGGCCAACGACGAGGTCTTCCTATCGCGGTTCCGGCGTGAGGCCCACTCGGTCGCCCTGCTCAACAACCCCAACATCGTCTCCATCTACGACTCGGGCGAGGAGATACTGACCGACGACCAGGGCAACCATGAGCGGGTGCCCTACCTGGTCATGGAGTATGTTAAGGGCCAGACCCTGCGGTCCATCCTCAAGGAGAACGGCGCCCTGAGCCAGCGCGACAGCGAGCAGGTCATGCTGGGCATGCTGAGCGCCCTGGACTACTCCCACCACATGGGCGTCATCCACCGGGACATCAAGCCCGGCAACATCATGATCTCGGAGCAGGGCATCGTCAAGGTCATGGACTTCGGCATCGCCCGGGCCATGGACGACTCGGCCGCCACGATGACCCAGTCCCAGGGCGTGGTGGGCACGGCCCAGTACCTGAGCCCTGAGCAGGCCCGCGGCGAGAGCGTGGACATGCGCTCCGACCTCTACTCGGCCGGCTGCGTCCTCTACGAGATGCTGACCGGACGGCCGCCCTTCAACGGGGATTCGGCCGTGGCCATCGCCTACCAGCACGTCACCGAGGTGGCCACTCCGCCCAGCAGCATCGTGCCCGGCCTGCCGAAGATGTGGGACTCCATCTGCGCCAAGGCCATGGCCAAGGACCGGCAGAACCGGTATGCCACGGCCTCCGCCTTCAAGAGCGACATCCTGGCCTTCATGAACGGCGGAACCCCGGTGGCTGCCGCCTTCAACCCGCTGACGGACCTGGCCAACGTCAAGGCCCGCAAGGATGCCGAGCAGGGCACCGAAACGGCCACCATGCCGTTGACCGAAGAGGAGACGGCCGCCACCCAGGCCTTCAACCCAGTCCAGGATTCGCTCAACCCTGCTGCTACCACCGGCGTAGCCACAGCTGAGCGCACAGCCGCCAAGACGGCCCAGCAGAAGGCCAAAAAGCGCAAGAAGATCATCATCGGCGCCGTCCTGGGAACCCTGCTTCTGGTAGCCGCCGGACTGGGACTCTGGACGGTCGTGAACCGGAACCATCATCAGATGGCCGAGGTGCCCACCATCAACGCGCAGATGTCACGGATCCTCGCCCGCGAGAAGGTCACCGCCGCAGGCTTCCACTATCAGGAGAAGGAGGATCACGACTCGGCCGAGCCCAAGGGGACCTTCACCAAGCAAAGCCCCAAGGGCGGAAGCATGGCCCCCAGAGGCTCCACAGTGACCGTCTGGTTCTCCTCCGGGCCCAAGGACACAGCCATTCCCGACGTCAAGGGCATGAACCAGCAGGAGGCCCGCAGAACCCTGGAGAAGGCCGGATTCAAGGTCTCCCCAGCCGCTTCGGTGGAGGACAGCCAGGACGTGCCCAAGGACCATGTGACCCGTACGGATCCCGCCGCAGGCCAGAGTGTGGCCAAGGGAACCAGCATCCTGATCTACATCTCCTCGGGCATGACCAAGGTGCCTGATCTGTCTGGCAAGAGCAAGGACGACGCAACCAAGACCCTGCAGAGTCTGCACTTCAACATCACCATCCGCGAGCAGGCCTCCAACACCGTGGCCAAGGATATGGTCATCAGCACCGATCCGGCTGCCGGGTCCTCCGTCCAGCAGGGAGCCATGATCACGGTTACCGTCAGCAACGGCATGCAGTTGGGCAACTACATCGGTATGACCCTGGGCGAAGCCAAGCGCACCCTGGGCCAGGGGGTCAAGATCACGGTCAACGGCCCTGGCAACGACAACGCCGAGGTCACCGGCCAGGATCCTGCCGCAGGCGCCTCCTTCGACAAGTCCAAGGACACCATCACCCTGACCACAGCCATCCGCATCCCGCCCTTCTCACAGGGCGAGACCTTGGGCAGCTACCGGCAGAAGCTGACCAACAGCGGTGTCAGCGCCGACAGGATCACCTCCATCGGCAAGGACACGGACAAGGTGACCGCTGTAAACCCATCGGCGGGAAGCAGGGTGGACGACAACACACCCATCACGGTGACCACCATCAGCTCCGCCAACTGACCTGATATGGCCCCGGCGGGCACAGTCCTGCCGCCGGGGCCATATGTTGGGTCATATAAGGCCAGGCAGCATGAGTACGGGTGAAGTAGCGGCGCCTTTCAGACCATGGCCACCGTGGTGTCTTAGATAAACTAGGGCAATCACTTCCGGCAGTCGGCAAGATATGACATCAATAAGCGGCGGGGCCGCAGGATCACATTGGATCCTGCGGCCCCGCCGCTCTTCCTATGACGCCCAGGTCAGAAGGTGGAGTAGTTGGACATCTGACTGAGCATGGGCACGTTGCTGGCCAACCATGGGAAGCCCCATTCCATCAGGGCACAGACCAGAGCCAGCAGAAGCAGAATCAGCAGAAGCCATCGAATCGGGGCTATGCCGGACTGGTGCCGCAACAGCCAGCCGTAGAGGCTGATCATGGGCTGGGGCTTCTCGCCCTTGCGAATCTGCCGCAGCAGGGGGTAACGCCAGGCAGCCAGTGCCGCCAGGTAGATGATCAGATAGGCTGCTGCCAAAACCAGGAAGACCGGCTGCAGAGAACCCAGCCTGGCCATGACCGAGCCCTTGTCGTCTGCAAAGGCCACATTGCTGCCACGGTCGCCCAGCAGTTCCTTGGGCACGCCGTCGGACACCTTGGCCCAGTAGCCGAATTCGCCCCAGCTGATCCACCGATGGGTGGCCGTGGTGTACTTGGGCTCGCAGGTGGTCAGTGTGATCATGCGCCGATCAGGAGCGTCGTTGGGCGAATAAGGGTTGGGGGCGATGACGCTCACCTCTTCGGGCGAGACGATCTTGTAGCGGGTGTAGTGGTAGACGTACCAGTAATCCTTGGTGCGCAGGACGATGGCATCGCCCACTCGCAGCTCGTCCACATGGCCCAGCGGCTCACCATAGCCGGCACGGTGTCCGGCAATGGCCACGTTGCCCATCTCGCCCGGCATCTGCGTATTGGGGTAGTGCCCCAGTCCCGCGTAGGCCAGCTCCCGGGGCGACGTGCCCTGAACCACATTGCGCTCCCAATGCTGTCCAAACCGAGGAATGTAGGCCTGGGCCATCAGTTCACCCTCGGCGGCCTGCTTGGGCTGCACCGGCGGCGCCCCCTTCTGAGGCTTGGCCACCTTGCGGGAGTCGCCCGATCCCGGGTTGCTCCAGGAGGTCGAGGCCCGGGCCTGCAACTGCTGATGCTCGGACTGCACGCCGGTCCACCAGAGCTGCCAGACCACGTAGAGGGCGCAAATGACGGCCAGGGTAATCAGCAGCTCCCCTACGATTTCCGCAATGCCCACCAGCCAAGTTCGCCGCTTATCCGCCGGCTTATCCGCCGGTTTATCGACCGACGTCCTGTCGTTCTCCGAGTCCTCTGTCGTCATTTACCGTGCCTTCTCATCTAGCGATGCGTACTGGAGTGGCTGCAGGACAGCCGTCGTCTCAGGGAATTTCAGATTGTCCGAAGATTCGACATTCCATCCCAGACCTACCGTATTCACGTACTCCTTGTAAATGCGGATGGATGGCGAAGCATTCAGGGACTTGGTCATCCGGTCGACTGGTCCTATGGCTGAAATCTTATATGGCGGCGAGTACTTTCGGCCGTGCAGCAGCAGCACATTGCCCACGCATCGCACGGCCGTGGTGGGCAGCACCCGCTGATCCTGGATCCGCATGGACTCGGCTCCCCCGGCCCAAAGCGCGTTGACCACGCTCTCCACATCCTGCTGGTGGATGACGTAATCATTGATGTTGGCCGTCGACCCGTCGGACCCCACCTTCTGCTGCCAGAGCGGGGAATCGTTGAGGGTCACCGTCAGCCCCGGCCCCTGGACGGCCTTGAGCACCGTGCCCGAGCCAGGATCCTCGCGGGACTGGTCCGAGCTGCCCTTGTCGTCGGTAAGGGTCTTCAGCGCGTTGATCTGCGAGCTCATGTCATTGATGTCCTTGCGCAGCTCGGCAGCCTTGTTCTGGCGCTCCTCCACCAGCCCGGCCGTGTCCGAGGTGACCGTGACCGTCCTGTTGACACGGATGTTGGTGGTCAGCATGTACCCGACCAGGGCCAGCACCACAGCCACGGACACTGTGCCGACCAGGGACCTGTGCGCACCGTGCCGTCCCGTCCGTCTGGTCATAGGCATACCCTCATCCTCGTCTGCGATAGTATTACGTTCGAGTCTAACCGCTACTATGGCTTAGTAGATCTACTGAAGGAGAATAACCTCATGGCAGAGCATCAACTCCATGATGACGAGGACCAGGCGGTGGACGAGGCCAAGACCGCTGACACTGGCGAGGACGCCGAGGACGAGGAGTACGGCCTGTCCATGGACAAGGTGGAGGCTGTGCTCAACCAGAACGTTGACAAAAAGCACATGACCCCGCAGATGCGCCGCATCGTGCAGCGTCAGGAGGAGAACACCCGCCGCGTGGAGGACACCATCAAGAGCACCAAGGCCAATCCACGTTGGTTCGTGCCTCTCTTCGTCACGCTGATGGTGGTGGGCCTGATCTGGATCGTGGTTTACTACATCGCCTCCACCCGGGGCAATGTCTTCCCCATCCCCGGCATCGGCAACTGGAACCTGGCCGTGGGCTTCGGCATTCTGCTGGTCGGCTTCCTCATGACCATGTGGTGGCACTGATCCAGCCACAGTGTTCTTCAGGGACCCCGCAACCGTCCAGACACGGCTGTGGGGTTCTTTGTATACTGCCTATAACCGTCCACACCTGAACGTTATGCATGTGTGGATTCAAGCCTCCAGCTCCACCTATTTCATCCACCGTTGTCAGACTCAAGCCACAGTTATCCACAATCGCCCGAATTCCTCGTGGACTTCCTAGAACACTCGTCCACAACCCTACTGCTGATTGGGTTCTGCCTTCACTTATCCACTTTTTGCCGGTATATATGCACCAGTTCTGGATACTTATTCCCAGGTTATCCACACGATTGTCAACAAATGTGGATAGATGACATCCATGTCATTTACCGATAACGAGACCCAAAGCGGAGACGAGATAGTCGGCAGCCAGATGCTGATTTTCAGCGCATGGGGTTGGCCATGTTGCAGCCCAGAGCCAACAGGACCAGGGCCGCCAGGAAGATCAGCGTGGGCAACAGCCAGGAGAGCAGGCCATGCACCCGCGAGCCAGGCCGGCCCATGTGCAGCAGGGCCAGCATGAAGAGGCCGCCGACTATGAATCCGCCCACATGGTCCTGCCAGGCGATGCCGGGCACAAACAGGGGCATGCAGAAGTTGATGGCCATCCAGACCACCATGGAAACGATGTCGATCCCCAGACGGCGGTAGACCACCAGGATGGCGGCGAAGAGCCCGAAGAGCGCGCCCGAGGCCCCGATGGCCGACGTGCCCCATCCATTGGGCGCCAGGACCGCATAGACCATCAGCCCCAGGTCTCCGCCCAGCCCGCTGATCAGATAGAGGGCCAGAAAACGCCCATGCCCTATCAGGTTTTCCAGCACCGGCCCCACAACCCAGAGGGTGATCATGTTGAAGAGGATGTGCGAGACATTGGTGGCGTGCAGAAATATGTTGGTCACGAACATCCAGGGCTCATGAATGGCCGTAATCGGCACGAAGGCCCAGTAGCCCAGCAAAAGCCGCTGGTAGCGAAGCGGAGCCAGCAGGTACAGGGCCATCTGGATGACCCAGGCCACTATGCAGATCAGGGTGATGGCTATGGTCACCACCGGAGCATGGTCACCCCAGTGCCGCCGGATCCAGCCCAGCGGCCCCCGACCGTTCCCTCCGCCTGCGAAACCGGTGCCCATGCCATTGACCATGAACCTTACCTTACCTGACCATCCGGCCCGGGGTGTGCGGTTTCCGTGCCGCAATGGCACCGATGCGCCCCACAGTTCGCCGCTTTCTACTAGGATGTTGACTAGGTCGGTCGAAGTGGGCAGGACCGACGAAAGTCGTCGAAAGGAGCCAAACATGGAGAATTCATCTTCAAACGGCTGGAAGTTCTTTGCACTGCTCTTCGGCACGCTGCTGGCCGGCGTTGTCGCTCTGTTCGTATACAAGCAGCAGAACCCGGATTACGATCCCTGGGAGGAGCCGTGGGAGAACAGCTCATCGCCAGTCGACCTGGGCCTGGCCAAGGATGAGGAGGACAAGGGATCCGAGGACCCCGAGACCCCTCTGCAAGCGGGCGCACAGGCCTGACCGTTCCGGTCGGGAAGGAATCCGACCCAGCGTCAAAGACGTGAGGGCAACGGGTTCCTTTTTTCATGCCTGAATTCGGCCTGACTGCAGCCTGCTGGACACGCCTGTTGGGGCGGCGCGTCACAATGGAGCCATGAGTGCCATACGGGAAGCAGACATGGAAGAAGGCCGCCGGGATTTTCTGGCCTGGCGCGATACGGCCAAGGAGGCCGCAAATAATCTGGGCCCGGAGGGCGACCGGCTGACAGTGGCTCCGCAAACAGACAGGCGCAGCAAGGCCATGGCTGTCCGCTATTCCCTGCACATGCTGGAGATCAAGGCCCCCGGCCCCGGCGTAGAGGTCAGGGTGGCGCCTTGGGGGGCCGTCAAGATTCTGGACGGGCCGGCATCCGACCCGCATAACCTGACCCCGCCCGACGTCATCGAACTGGACCCGGATGTCTGGCTGCGGCTGGCCGCCGGCGTCACCAGCTGGAGCGAAGAAGCCGCCGCCGGGCATATCAGCGCCGTGGGCGAGCGAGACGATCTGCACGAGCTGCTGCCGCTGGTATGAGGCCGGCTACTTGCTCGCGGACCCCTTGGCTGCGGTCTTCTTGTCCTTGTGGTGTTTGAGCGCGCTTGGCACGGGAATAGGTATGCGCTTGTGGGGCTTGGGCGTGGCCGGCATCTCGCCAGAGGTGGCCTTGGCAGCAGCCTCGGCGGCCCACCGGGCGTAATCGTCCAGATCATCGTCCGTGGAATCCTCGGGGTCCTGGCCCCCCGATTTGCGCGAATCCGGTTTGGAGTACTCCTCTTCAACCATTTTGAAGGGATCCTTGCCCCTGGTTCCGGGTTCCTTGCTGCTGAGCTCTTTGGCCAGCTCGTCGTAATCCGTGTCCGTTGTCAGATATTTGAGCTTCCGGGCTATTTTCGTCTGCTTAGCCTTCTGACGTCCGCGGCCCATCCGACCCCCTTCGCCAGGTAACGTGCACTTAGGCAACTTGAATGTGAATTTGCATCATTTATGAGAGTACCACCTGAGCATCTTGTCGGCTCGGACTTTTACCATAAAAGCAATTCCCAGAACGACATTCGGCACGACGGCAAGGGTGGGACCATGCAGGGAGAAGTCACAGCGGCAGGCAACGAGATCAGCGACAGCTTCAGAGCCGCCAAGCATCGGTCCGACCAGGTGCTGGCCGAGCTGGACAAGAATCCGAGCCGCTACACCATGCTGACCGGCGACCGCCCGACCGGCAGGCTCCACCTGGGCCATTACTTCGGGTCCATCCGCGAGCGCGTCCAGATGCAGAATCGCGGCGTGCACACCAACATCGTCATCGCCGACTACCAGGTCATCACCGACCGGGACACCACCGAGCACATCCGCGACAACGTGCTCAACCTGGTGCTAGACTATCTGGCTGCGGGCATCGACCCCAGGAAGACCATGATCTTCACCCATTCGTCCACCCCGGCGGAGAACCAGCTGCTGCTGCCCTTCCTCTCCCTGGTGACCGAGGCCGAGCTTCACCGCAACCCCACCGTCAAGGCCGAGATGGAGGCCAGCGGCCACGCCCTGACCGGCCTGCTGCTGACCTACCCGGTCCACCAGGCCTGCGACATACTCTTCTGCAAGGCCAACGTCGTGCCCATCGGCAAGGACAACCTGCCGCATGTGGAGCTGACCCGGACCATCGCCCGCCGCTTCGACGAGCGTTACCCCGGCCAGGCCCCGGTCTTCCCCGAACCTGATGCCATCCTGTCCGACACCCCTGAGATTCCGGGTCTGGACGGACGCAAGATGAGCAAGTCCTACGGCAACTCCATCATGCTGGGAGCCACCGCCGAGGAGACGGCCAAGCTGATCCGCAAGTCGCCCACCGACTCCGAGCGCAGGATCACCTTCGACCCTGTCAACCGCCCCCAGGTCTCCGCCCTGCTGACCACAGCCGGCCTGGTGACCGACCGGAAGCCCGAGGACATCGCTGAGGAGATCGGCGATGCCGGCTCGGGCGCCCTCAAGGCCTACGTGACCAAGTCGGTCAACGAGTTCCTGGCGCCCCACCGCGAGCGTCGGGCCGAGCTGGCCAAGGACATGGACACCGTGCGCGACATCCTGGTCGAGGGCAACAAGCGCGCCAATCAGATAGCCGAGGAGACCCTTGATCAGGTCCGCTCGGCCATGGGCATGCGCTACTAGACGTCGTACCGCCAGGAGCGGTCGGTCAGCACCCGGGCCGTGACCAGGCCGATGGGCAGGCAGATGATGACCATGAAGGCCCGGAAGGCCCAGTCCAGGGCGTTGAGCGTATTGAACTGCCCCAGGTAGAACATGGCCCGGTACATATACAGGCCGGGCACCATGATGACGATGGAGGGCACGGTCAGGCTGATTCTTGGATAGCCCAGGTGGGGCGGCAGCAGGCCGTGACGGACCGAGGAGCGCCAGACCGTGGCCAGCATGCCGGCCAGGAAGGCGCCCAGGAAGGCGGCCATCTCCGGGGGGACATGGAAGATGTCCTGCATCTCCAGGCGCATCGTGTCGGTCAGAGCGCCGATGACGGCGGCCACCAGGGCCATGCGCTGGGGTGAGTTGAAGAGGACCGAGAAGCCCCAGACCCCGCAGAAGGCCGCAATCAAACGCAGGCCGGCCATCAGCCAGGGACTCAGGTTCATGGGTTCAAAGCCCTGGGGGTTGAGCATGACCATCCGCGCCACGGCCCATCCGCCCAGCGTGGCCACCAGGATGATCGAGAAGGCGTAGGTGATGCGCTGCACCCCAGACGGGAAGTCAAGCTTGGCGATGTCCAGGCCGCCGGTGACCAGGGGGAAGCCAGGAATAACGAAGAGGATGGCGCCGATATAAGCCGTGTCGTGCTTGAGGGCCACCGGGTCGAAGATGCCCACCAGTCTCAGCGTGCCGACGCAGGCCAGGGCGGCGATGATGACCGCCACCCCGGTGGCGAAGAACTGGTTGATCCGCCTGCCCAGCATCTGACGGCGCACCCACTGGCCTATGCCAGCGCCGACGAAGGCTCCGGCCATGTCATAGGGGCCGCCGCCCAGCAGGAAGACGAAGGCTGCGCAGGCCACGGCCGAGGCGAAGCCCGAGAAGAGGGGCGAATAGAGGGGTTTGCGTCGCTCGATCAGATCCAGGCGTTCGTGCGCCTGACGGACTGTGATGCCGCCCGTTGCCTGCGGCTCCGGGGACGCGGACTTGTCAGAGGAGGCAGGCCGCCCAGCCTCAGAGCCGCGGCCTTGGCTGGTTGCAGACGATCCGGTGGCTGCAGAACCGGCGGCGCTCGAATCCGAATCCTCGGCCACGCCGTCGGCAGAAGCGGAAGCAGAGACAGAAGCAGCCTTGGAATCCTTGGAGCCTTTGGAATCCTCCGACCGAGGCGTGGAGCCTACGGTGCCCAGTCCGGCGGCCGTTCTGGTGTCTATGGCCGCCGCATCGATCCGGTTCTGGCTGATCTCGTCCTCGTTGTGTACGGCGGTGGCCACCGCATCCTTGAGCGCCTTGGCCGCATCCTGGTCCTGGGCCAGCACCTCCTTGACCGCCTTGCGGGCCGCCGCGTAGACGTTCGGCTCGTCCAGGTTGTCCACCAGCTCCCGGGAGACCACCGTCATGGCGTGGTAGGTCCCCGCCTGCCCGCACTTGACGCTGAGCCAGTCCGCGAAGTGCTCCAGCAGCCAGATCCGCTCGGTGTTGACCCCGGTGGTGGGCAGGTCCACCACCTCGGTGATCCGAGACACGCCATCCGTGCAGGTGGCCTCGATGTCGGTCAGGTTCACGTCGGCCCGCACATGCACGCCCATGGGATAGGCAATCCTATGCATCATCTCGCGCACGCGGAAGCTTCCCGTGCCGGCCCCCAGCTCCAGCATGCCCACCCGCACAATCAGGCTGGTCTTGGCCGCGATGCAGGCCTCGACGATGGGCTTGTCGTAATCGCGTTCAATGTCCTCCATGTCCAGCGGAATGGAGTGGGTGTGGTACTTGCTTACCCGTCTGACCTCGGCTGCGGTCCTGCCGCGATAGCCGTCCTTGGAACTCCTGCTCTTGAATTTCACACCCACATTCATACTCCACCCGGGTCACGTGCCCTTGCACCGCCGCACGGGACCATGAAACGTATTCGACCCTAAAGCGTCCTAGAATGGGCCGCGAGCCATCGAACCGAAGGCTGTGGGCCTGCAACGCCGACCACCAATAACCGCGGAGGAGCCGTGGAATGGTCGAAGACCGGGCAACCTGCGATTCGACAAGGAGGACTGATGACAGATAGTAATCAGCAAATCACGGCTGCCGATGCGACCCTGGTCACATCCGGCACCGGGACCAAGGGGCCGGAGGAACGCAAGCTGCCTCAATCGTTGGATGAGGACATGGCCCTGTGCCTGCGGCTGCTCAGGGATGCGTTGGGGGAATTCGATCAACAGCTGCTCAAGCGCTTCGACTCCCTGCGCGAGGACGTGATGACGGCCAGCGCCGAGCACTTCAACCGCCACCCCTCGGACCCCGTGCCCGACGAGGACGGCCTGTCCAAGGCCGTGGCCCTGATCGACGACACCTCGGTCAAGGATTCCCAGCTGCTGGCCCGCGCCCTGACCACCTACTTCCACCTGGCCAACCTCTGCGAGGAGAACTACCGGGTGAAGGTCCTGCATGAGCGCGAGGGCAAGGTGGACCTGAAGGTCAAGGGCACCGACCCCATCAACGAGATGACCAGCGCCTACAGCCAGCTGCTTCAGGAGATGGGCCCGGCCAAGGCCTCGGAGCTGTTGGAGAAGCTGGAGTTCCACCCCGTCTTCACCGCCCACCCCACCGAGGCGCGGCGCAAGGCCGTGGAGGGCAAGATCCGGCGCATCGCCAACCTGCTGGCCGTTCGCCGCGGTCTGGGCGGTTCCGAGCTGGAGGAGAACGAGCGTCTGCTGCACAACGAGATCGACGCCCTCTTCCGCACCTCGCCCATCGCAGCCAAGAAGCCGACGCCCGTCGAGGAAGCCAACACCATTCTGGACATCTTCGACGCCACGCTCTTCGAGACCATTCCCAAGGTCTACCGCCGCTTCGACGACTGGATGCTGGGCAAGAAGGCCGGCATGGTCAAGCCCGTCTGCCCTGCCTTCTTCCACCCGGGCAGCTGGATCGGCTCCGACCGCGACGGCAACCCCAATGTGACCGCCAAAGTCTCGCGCAAGGTGGCGCGCAAGTTCTCGGACCACATGCTCAAGGCTCTGGTCAAGGCCACCACCACCGTGGGCCGCAACATGACCATGGAGGTGACCACCACGCCCCCCAGCCCCGAGCTGAGGAGCCTGTGGAGCCACCAGAAGGAGATGAGCGAGCGCCTGACCGACCGGGCCACCACCATCTCGCACAACGAGCTGCACCGGGCCGTGGTCCTGGTCATCGCCGACCGTCTGCAGGCCACCATCCAGCGTGACGCCGACCTCATGTATGCCGACTGCGACGACTTCATCGCCGACCTGCGCGTGGTCCAGGACTCCCTGGCCAAGGCGGGCGCGGCCCGTCAGGCCTACGGCCCCCTGCAGGATCTGATCTGGCAGGCCCAGACCTTCGGCTTCCACATGGTCGAGATGGAGTTCCGCCAGCACTCCCTGGTCCACGCCCGCGCCCTGGAGGACATCCGCGAGCACGGCCTGCACGGCGAGCGCGGCGAGCTGCAGCCCATGACCCACGAGGTGCTCGACACCTTCCGGGCCCTGGGAGCCATCCAGAAGCGCAACGGCCAGAAGGCCGCCCGCCGCTACATTATCTCCTTCACCAAGTCGGCGCAGAACGTCAAGGACGTCTACGAGCTCAACCGGCTGGCCTTCGAGCATGCCGAGGACGTGCCGGTCATCGACGTGATCCCCCTGTTCGAACAGCTGGAGGACCTGCAGAACTCGGTGGACGTGCTGGAGGAGATCATCAAGATCCCCGAGGTCCAGGCCCGGCTCAAGGAGACGGGCAACAAGATGGAGGTCATGCTGGGCTACTCCGACTCCTCCAAGGATGCCGGCCCCGTCTCGGCGACCCTGGCCCTGCACTCCGCCCAGGAGCGCATCGCCAAGTGGGCCGAGAGCCATGGCATCGACCTGACCCTCTTCCATGGACGCGGCGGCGCCGTAGGCCGTGGCGGCGGCCCTGCCAACCGTGCTGTGCTGGCCCAGCCTGTGGGCTCGGTCAACTGCCGGTTCAAGCTGACCGAACAGGGCGAGGTCATCTTCGCCCGCTACGGCAACCCGGTCCTGGCCATCCGCCACATCGAGTCCGTGGCCGCGGCCACCCTGCTCCAGTCCGCGCCCAGCGTGGAGGAGCGCAACACCACCATGACCGAGAAGTACGCGGACATGGCCGACAAGCTGGACCAGGCCGCCCACGAGCGCTTCCTGGACCTGCTGCACACGCCGGACTTCGCCCCCTGGTTCTCCATCGTGACGCCCCTGAACGAGATAGGCCTGCTGCCCATCGGCTCCCGGCCGGCCAAGCGCGGTCTGGGCGCCAAGTCCCTGGACGATCTGCGTACCATACCCTGGGTCTTCTCCTGGGCGCAGGCCCGCATCAACCTGGCCGCCTGGTACGGCCTGGGCACCGCCTGCGAGAAGTTCGGCGACCTGGAGACCCTGCGTCAGGCCTACGAGGAGTGGCCGCTCTTCAGCACCTTCATCGACAACATCGAGATGAGCCTGGCCAAGACCGACGAACGCATCGCAAAGATGTACCTCTCCCTGGGCGACCGGGACGACCTGAGCCAGAAGGTCCTCTCGGAGATGGAGCTGACCCGCAAGTGGGTTCTGCAGATCGTGGGCGACGAGTGGCCCCTGCAGCACCGCCACGTGCTGGGCCAGGCCATCCGGATCCGCTCCCCATATGTGGATGCCCTGTCGGTGACCCAGGTGCGTGCCCTGCGGGCCCTGCGTCGTCGCAACGACAAGGAGGAACTCAGCAAGAGCCAACAGGCCGACTTCATCTACCTGATCCTCTGCACCGTTTCGGGAGTCGCCGCCGGCCTGCAGAACACCGGCTGATCCCCGCTTGACGGTTTAAGGATGAGGCCCCGTTCTCTTTGCGGATAGCAGGAGGCGGGGCCTCGCCGTATCCAAGTGCCTTTGATGTGATCGTGTGTTGTTTTCTGACTGGGTGGTAGGGTGAAAAGCGGGGGATGTCGAGAAGACGACCGGCTTACGCCATTGGCTCTTGCGATTTGATGCGGAGCTGGCGCTGTCAGGTAGGACTTTGAATAGGCAAGCGGTGTTGGTTCCGCTTGGTGTTTGGTGAAGGGGTTTTGGTTTCATGCATCTGGTTTCCCGTCTGCGTCGCATCACGGCGATGATGACCGTCCTGCTGGGACTGCTGGCAGGCCTGGGCGTCGCATCCGCCCAGGCGGACGCTCCCATACTCACCGGGGGGGGGGGGGTCGTCAGACCCCTCGCGTAGCTGACGGAACCTCCGGCATTCTCCCCAGCAACGCACCAGAAACTCCACTGCCCACACCATCACCAATACAAACCACCACACCATTAAGTCCCACATCGGGCACCCCATCACCGACGACGACAACACCTAGCAACACGGACACCACACCGGCTCAATCAGCCGAACAAGCAGACAATCAAGCTACGCACACGGTGCGCTTCGACCCGGCCAACGGCAGCAAACCCACCCTGTCAACCATGCAAACCGGTACTCTCGCCGCTCCCCCGGAAAAGAACCCTATGCGTGAGGGCTTCCGGTTCAACGGGTGGATGCTTGACGGCCAGCCCTTCGACTTCCAGGCTCCCATCCTCCAGGACACGACCCTGAAAGCCCGGTGGACCAAGACCACGGACTGGACGATGAGCCCGGATCATGGGCCCGCCTCCGGAGCCCGGCTAACCATCAGCCCGTCCAGTCGACAGGAACCCTGCTACATCGGCATCCAAGCCGCAGGAAACCAGGTTGTGGGCCTGACCGGCGACGGCCGCATCTACACATGGACGAAAGACAGCACGCCAAAACAGGTTCCCTCACCCACCCAGGCTCTCGATGGGTTCCGCTACCTGCAGGCCGCGTCCGGCAGCGGATGGCAGGCGGCGCTCGGATCCGACCAGCGGATCTACACCTGGAACAACCGGCAGGTCACACCCACCACCCTCGACACCGGCCGCAACACCAGGTTCACCAGCATCAGCATCAACGATGACCGGTTGCTGGCAGTAGACCAGCAGGGCAAGGTCCACGCCTTCCAAGCCAGCCAGAAAGACACTCAGAACACGAGCCCGAAGCCCGAAGAACAGGAAACAACCAGCCTGCCCGGACAGGCGCAGGCCGTCCTTGCCGTCGCCTCCGACAGCCGAATCCTCATCGTGGACGCTGACGGGCAAGCCTGGACCTGGAACGCAAGCAAGACCAGGCAAGCCAAGCCCGCACGCGTCAAGCAGGACCCGGGCATACGCACCTTCCAAGCCCAACCCCTCAGCAAAGGATTCCTTCTCTTGGATTCAAAGGGACAGCTCTGGTACCTGGTCGACAGCACAATCAGTCCCACAGCCGCCGGCCTGCCGGAGGGCGTGCAGACCAGCAGAATCACCGCCAACAAGGACCAGGCCATGATCGTCGACAAGGACGGCCACGTCTGGGTCTGGAAGGCCGGCGAAGCACCCAAGCGCGTGGACGACGGGAACCAGCGGTACATGCAGGCCGCCGAAGCCGATGGCAGGATCACCGCCATCGACCGGCGAGGCGACATGTTCACGTGGAACCTAGACCCTCAAAACAATCCGGGCAAGTCAGCCAGACTCGACACCGTACAGGCACCAACCCTGGAATCAGCCAACATGGACGACCAGCCGCTCAAACTCAGCAGGAACAATGGCTCATGGCAGGCGGACATGCCCGCCCATAAGCCGGGACCAGCCGCCATCACGATCACTGGCAGGCAGGACGGCCAGCCTTTCACCAGGAGCCTCAAGTACACGGTCGACCAGCCGCTGACCAGAGACGCCGAACCACGATCCACGCTCACGGTCCACTTCGACACGGGAGGCGGGAACCCCGAACCAGGAGACCAGACTGTCTCCACCCCGAACGGCAGGGTGAAGCGCCCCTCCCCCGACCCGGCGCGTGAAGGCTTCCTGTTCGACGGATGGTTCATAGGCGAGGTCGCCTACGATTTCAGCAAGCCCGTCACCAAGGACCTGACCCTGACCGCCCACTGGTCGTCCGCAGGCCGGACCAGCATGTGGAGCATCAGCCCCGACAAGGGCAGCCAGTTGGGCAGGGAATCCACCACCATCACCCCGCCAGACAATGCCAGCCGGGGCATCAGGTTCAGCCAGATCAGCGGATCAATGAACAACAGTGGTACTTCCTACGGTTTTTCCTTGGCGGTGGGCAGCGACGGCAACGCCTACGCATGGGGACCCAACAATAGTGGCCAGCTCGGCAACGGTACAACCAGTTACAACGCCCAGACTACGCCGGTCAGGGTGAAGACGCCCGACCGCAGCACGTACCCGGACCTGCCCAAGGACTTCACCTACCTGCAGGTCAGCGCCGGATTGGTTCATTCGCTGGCCCTGGGCAGCGACGGCAACGCCTACGCCTGGGGAAGCAACAGCGTTGGCCAGCTCGGCGACGAGACGACCACCGACCGGCATACGCCGGTCCGGGTGAAGACGCCCGACCGCAACACGTACCCGGACCTGCCCAAGGACTTCACCTA
>NZ_JASTZZ010000007.1:0-65874 GCF_032193675.1 Bifidobacterium kimbladii
CACGGCAATGGTACTGCACCCGGAAGAGTGTGGGAGAGTAGCACACCGCCGCCACAACACTTTGAAAGGCCTCTGATGACATCAGTCATCAGAGGCCTTTTCTTTTCTCAAATCATCGATGACGACGCATCTCATCAGCCTCTCAGACTCTTTTGGTCTTATAGGTTTCCTGACACTCAGTGCATAGTCCGCAGACAAGGGACAATGCTGAATACTACACACCGTCCGATGCCGAAAGTGGCCACATTACCCTAAACATAAAGGAGGTTCAAGGGCAATGGAGACCGGGTTCAAGAAGTCGTTGATCGGCTATCTGCTCAACAGGCGCGATTATGTGCGCGGTTCCGAATTGTCCGATGCACTCAAAGTCTCGACCAAAACGATTACCAGAGCGGTCCAGCAGATCAACGAGCAATATCGGCCCGTGACCATTATCGAATCCAAGAGAGGGCGCGGGTATCGGCTTAAAAACCCTGAGACGATGTCGTTCGGGGATTCAGGATTTGTAATCGGCCGGGCCAACGTCGATGTCAGTCGTCTGACATCTATAGAGCGGCGGGATGAGATCGTCAAGCGCCTGTTGTTTACGGCGCCACAGCGGTACAGAGTGACCGAGCTTTGGGGCAAATACTTCATCGGTGACTCTGCCGTGGCGACCGATCTTCGTTCCCTGAGGCTAATGCTGGGCCGCTTCCAGCTTTCCATCGAACATGTCAGCGGGTTCGTTTGGATCGACGGTGAGGAGGCAGACATCCGCCGGGCGATCAGCAGCTTGTTTGTCGATGAAGGCCAGCCTGGCAACCGACGGTTCATGCAGCCTGACCAGGACATTGAGCAGCGTGACGCGGCTTTTGTTGACAAACAGCTGGATCTGATCGAGGAACTGCTTCATACCGAAATCCCCTATCCATACCGGGTCAACATCTTCACCCATTTGTACATCCTCATCGAACGGTTCCGCAGCGTCGGTGCCCTCATGGAGGATAGAGCCGGCGAGCAGCAGGCCACTATTGCCGATGAAGGCTCCAAGGTCATGAGTGTCTGCCGAGCTGTCATAGCCGACGTGAACATGTATTTGGATGCGCAGCTGCCCGATGCTGAAGTTTACGATCTCTACCAATATCTGGCCTCCTCAAGGATCGAGGATGATCTTCCGGCCGCCAACGACATGCCTGGTCCGGTTCGGCGGGCCACGCGCTATCTGATCGACCAGGTTGCTCTGAACCCTCGTTACGCGCAAATCGATCAGTCCGAGCTCTTTGCCAGGCTCTCCAAGCATATGAAGCCCCTGCTTAACAGACTGAAAAACGGCATCAGAGTCAACAACAACCTTCTTGAGCAGATCAGGCTCGAGTATCCAAATCTGTTTAGCACGGTGAAAGAGGCCACGCGCCAGCTCGAGGAGCACGAGCATCTCCCCATCATCGACGATGAGGAAATCGGCTTCATCACTGTGTATTTCGCTCAGGCTGTGGAAAATCTCAGCAGGCCCTTGAACATCCTGCTGGTCTGCACGACCGGGCTGGGCACGGCGCAGCTGCTGAAATCAAAGATTGAACGGCGGTTCTCCGATATGGACGTCATAGGGACCGTGGCTGCCCGAGATGTAGAGAAGGCCTTGGAGCGGTATCCGATGACTGATCTTGTGGTCTCTACAGTTGCCCTGTCCGAAGAGATGAAGCGGCCGACGCTGGTGGTCAGCGCCATGCTGACCATTGAGGATCAGGAGAGGCTGGAACGGATGGCCGACCATATCCATAACGGGGAGGTCGGACGATGAAAATCCTGATTGAGCAGGAGCCTTCTGGCGGCTTCGGAATCCAGGACTCAGCAATCTTGCCTCATCACACCGCCACTGCAGCAGCAATGCCTTCGCGCAAAAATCCAGTGCATGCCCTGTTCGTCTGTATATGCACTTATTTACAGTCCAAGGGCGTCATCAGGTCTGCCGATCTCCTGGTCAAGGACCTGCTTGCCCGTGAGGCGTCGGGCAGCACAGTCATTGCAGACCAGCTGGCCAATCCGCATGCACAGGGACCTTTCGTTGATGAATGCCTGCTCCTCTACTTGAAGCTCTCACGACCCATGCCACAGTGGGACGGATCGCATGACGTATCCAGACTCTTGCTGATCCTTATCCCGCAGGACCCTTCGATGAAGGATCTACGGTACCTGCGTGATCTTTATCGGCGAATGGGTGACGAGAAGGTTTTGGGCCTGCTGGGAACAGGCTCGATCACGGATGTTCGACAGATATTGACGACAGAAGGGAAATGATGGTGGACGCAGCATCACTTGGCGCGGCGATCGATAAGAGCACCGTGGTGACAGGGCTCAAAGCGAAGACCAAGGACGAGGTCTTCACTGAGCTCACCCGCAGGCTTCATGACGCAGGCTACATCGATTCGCCGGAGGTCTTCATGAAAGCCCTGTACGAGCGTGAAGGCCAGGGTGCGACGGGCATCGGCGAACATGTGGCCATCCCTCATGGCCGCAGCGACACTGTTCGCAGGAACGGCATCGCCATAGCCGTGCTGGACCATGAAATCCCCTGGGAATCCCTGGACGACACCGGAGCGAAAGTTGTGGTGCTGTTTGCCGTCGGTGCCGATGATGAGGGATCCAAGCAGCACCTGCAGCTGCTTTCGGAATTTGCTAGGAAGCTGGCCAAGGCCGATGTGGTGCACGATCTCCTTCAGGCCGAGAACACCGACCAGGTCGTGGCTGCTCTGACCAGATGATTTGTCACTTAACCGAATAACGACAAAGGAGAAGCAATCATGAAAATCGTAGGAGTGACTGCCTGCACCATTGGCATCGCACACACTTATCTGGCCCAGCAGAAGCTGGAGGATGCGGCCAAGGCGGCCGGAGACGATATCAAGATCGAAACCCAGGGCACCATCGGCATCGAGAATGCCCTGACCGAGGAGGATATCAAGCAGGCAGACGTGGTCATTCTGGCCATTGACATCAAGATAGCCGATGAAGAGCGGTTCAAGGGCAAGAAGACCGTCAAGGTCTCCACCGAGACGGCGATCAAGTCTCCCAACAAACTGATCGCCAAACTGCACGAAATCGTCGGCAAGTAGTAACCATGCAATCAACCATGCGGACAAGGAAGTCATCATGAAACAATTTTGGAAGCAAGCCAATTTCAAGGGCCATCTGCTGACGGCCATCTCCTATATGATCCCCATCGTCTGCGGTGCGGGCTTCATTATCGCTATCGGCATGGCCTTCGGCGGCAAGGCCCAGGACACCTTGGTCATGGGGAAGTTCGACTTCTTCCAGGCCCTGGCCACCTTGGGCGGCAAAGCACTGGGGCTGCTCCCGGTCATCATCGCCACCGGCATCGCCTTCTCGATTGCGGGCAAGCCCGGGATCGCGCCCGGCTTCGTGACCGGCCTGGCGGCCGTAGCCATCAGCGCCGGCTTCATCGGCGGCATCATAGGCGGATATATCGGCGGCTGGCTGGCCTACGCGGTACTGCGCTACGTCAAAGTTCCCAGCTGGGCCAAGGGGCTTATGCCCACCTTGATCGTGCCTTTCCTTGCCTCCCTGGCCAGCGGGCTGATTATGGTCTACATCATCGGCACCCCGGTGGCCTGGTTCACCACCTGGCTGACCAACCTGCTGACAAGCATGAATGGGGCCTCCAACCTCATCTTCGGCGCCGTACTGGGAGCGTTGAGCATCGTCGACTTCGGCGGCCCCATCAACAAGACCGCCTTCGCCTTTGCGCTGACGCTGCAGGCCCAGGGCATCAACGGTCCTGTCACCGCCTTGCAGCTGACCAACACGGCCACCCCCATCGGCTTTGGCTTCGCCTATCTGGTCGCCAAGCTCCTGCGCAAGCGGATCTACACCCGTGAGGAGGTGGAGACCCTCAAGTCCGCAGTGCCCATGGGCGTTGTGAACATTGTCGAGGGATCAATCCCCATCGTCATGAACGATCTGGTGAGGGGAATCGTCGCCGCTGGTCTGGGCGGCATGTGCGAGGGCGCCATCCTGATGAGCCTTTCCAACGGCAAGGGTGCCACCGTGCCTTTCGGCGGCTTCCTGATGCTCCCCACCATGGGTGCCAAGTGGTGGGTGGGACTGTTGGCCATCGCCGCCAACGTCCTAGTGACCGGCGTTGTCTATGCGCTGATCAAGAAGTCAATTCCTGAAGACGCCGCCGAGCCTGCTGCAGCAGCAACAGACGACGAAGAGGACCTTGACCTGGACGATATCCAGGTCATCTAAACCAACAGAAGGACAATCATTCCACAATGACAGCAACAAGCACACCAACGTTGACTAAACGCCCGCGGCAAATCCAGCTGGCCCCCTCGCTGATGACCATGGATCTGGACCAGTTCAAGGAGCAGATCAGCTTCCTGAACGAGAGAGCCAACCTCTACCACATCGACATCATGGACGGCCATTTCGTGCCCAACATCACCCTGTCGCCTTGGTTTATCGAGCAGACGCGCAAGATCTCCGACCTGCCCATGTCGGCCCACCTTATGGTGACCGACGCCCCCTTCTGGGTCCAGCAGCTGATCGACATCAAGTGCGAGATGATCTGCATGCCAGCAGAGGTGTCCAACGGGGTTGCCTTCCGATTGATCGATCAGATCCACGATGCGGGCCTTAAGGCGGGCATGGTGCTCAATCCGGAGACGCCGGTTGACACCATCCTTCCCTACATCGATCTGCTGGACAAGGTCACCATCATGACCATCGATCCGGGCTTCGCCGGCCAGCGTTTCCTGTCGGTCTGCCTGGACAAGATCGTCCATCTGCGCAAGCTGCGCGATGAGCACGGCTATGGCTATCAGATCGAGATGGACGGATCCACCAATCTGGCTCACTGGAAGCTAATCTCAGATGCCGATCCTGACATCTATGTGATTGGCCGTTCCGGGCTATTCGGACTGACCGACAGGATCGAGGATTCCTGGGACCAGATGGTTCACGAGTATGAACAGTCCACTGGATACCGGTTCGACAACGGCCGTTACATCAGCAAGGACTGAGGAGGCAGCTATGGCAAGCGCATTCACCGTCACTATTTCCGACCCTGAGGGCATGCATGCAAGACCTGCAGGCAGGCTTGTCGAGCAGGCGCAGAAGTATCAGTCCGCCATCACCCTCGACGACAAGGGCAACAAGGCGGATGCCAAACGCATCTTCGCGGTCATGGGCCTGGGAGCCAAGCAGGGCGACACGATCACTGTGAACGTGGATGGCCCGGACCAAGACAAGGCCGTCGAGGAGCTGCAGAGCTTCTTCAAGGAGAATCTATGAGGGAGCTGAGAGGCACCGGCGTCTCGGCAGGCATTGCCATAGGGCCCGTTAAGGTCCTGGAAGAGGCCAGGCAGGCGGTGCGGCGCACCGTTGATGATCCTCGTGCCGAGATCGATCGCTTCCGCCAGGCCCAGCAGGTCTCTATGGACCAGCTGGCCAAGCTCAGGGAGGATACCGCTGCTAGGCTCGGCGAGGACAAGGCCGAGCTATTCGACACCCACCGGCTCATGCTCAAAGACCCGGACTATGTGGAAGGGGTCGAAGGGCTGATCCAATCGGACAAGGTCAACGCCGAGTACGCGGTGGATGCCACCGCACAGAGATTCGCCGCCATGTTCGCTGGCATGGACTCCCCTTATATGCAGGCGCGGGCTGCCGATGTGCAGGATGTTTCCCGGCGTCTGATCGACAACCTTGGCTCGGGTGCACAGGCGGGCCAGGATGGTCGGCCGGCCATCGTCATGGCCTCCGACCTGGCTCCCAGCCAGACAGCTCAGATGGATCCCACACAAGTGCTGGGCTTCGCCACCAGCCAGGGATCGGCCAATTCCCATACGGCTATATTGGCCAGGACCATGGGGCTGCCTGCCGTCATCGGTCTTGGTCAGGATCCCAGACCGGAGGACCAGGGCCTGACAGCCATCGTGGATGGCAGCCAGGGCCTGGTGCTGATCGATCCGGACCAGAAGACCCTTGAGTCCTATAAAATCCGCCAGCGGGAGTTCCGGGAACGTGTGCAGCTGCTCCAGGAACTCAAGGGCAAGCCCACCAAAACCAAGGAAGGCCAGGAGGTTCATCTCTATGCCAATATCGGCAGGCCTTCGGACTTGGATGCGGTCGAAGCCAACGATGCTGAAGGGATCGGACTCTTCCGCAGCGAGTTCCTCTACCTGGAGAGCGAGGACTTCCCCACCGAGGAGTCGCAATTCCAGGCCTACAAAGAGGTCGCCCAGAGAATGGGCGGCAAGCCGGTCATCATCCGGACTTTGGATATCGGGGCTGACAAGCAGGTCGGCTACTTCGGTCTGGAGCATGAGGCCAATCCCGCCTTGGGATACCGGGCCATCCGTATCTGCCTGACCAGGCCGGAGGTCTTCAAGGTGCAGCTCAGGGCCATCCTGCGAGCATCAGCCTTTGGGAACATCTCCATCATGCTGCCCATGATCACCTCCACCAAAGAGGTTGATCAGGCCAGGGCCATCATCGACCAGGTCATGGAAGAGCTCCGTGGCAGGGGCGAGGACTTCAAGGAGGACATCCAGGTGGGCATCATGGTCGAAACTCCGGCCTCGGTTGTCATGGCGCCGGAGTTGGCCCGGAAGGTGGACTTCTTCTCCATCGGAACCAATGACCTGACCCAGTACACTTTGGCCTGCGACCGACAGAACCCCAACCTGGGACAGTTCGCTGACCCTCATTCGCCTGCCGTCCTACGCATGATTCGCATGGCCGTTGATGCCGCCCACCAGGCTGGCATCTGGTGCGGGATCTGCGGCGAGCTGGGTGCCGACAGGGATCTTACGGCCACCTTCCTGGATTACGGCCTGGATGAGCTTTCGGTCTCGCCTGCGAGCGTGCTGCCGGTCAGAGAGGCCATTCGCGCTCGCTGAAGCCTCCTGGTTCTCTTGTTGTTGGACCAGGTCAGGCAGCAAGAGAACCCCGGCCCGGTCGGTGGCGAGATTGGGTAAGGGTCAGAAGAGACCGTTGCCGTTGCAGGACTGTACATCTTCCACATTGTGCTCGACGATGTCCCGGTACTCAGCCAGCTGACCGTCCTGCAGCCGGTGGATGTCACAGACTTTGTTGACATGGCTGTTCTTCAGCGTGCACTTGAAGAAGACATAGACTACGTCGTCCGGCATGAACCTGTCAATGTTGCTGGTATCTCCTCGGCTGAAGACCTGATCGTAGAACTCCTATACCAGCGACTGACTGGCTGCCGTTTCAGCCTCGCTTATCATGAACTTCCGCTGTCTGCCTGTTCATAGGCTCCGGGTTTCTTCATGATAGGTAGTGTCCGATCAGTCTCGTAAGCGCGTCCACTGCCATGATGTCCAGTGTCTGGTGGAAAGAGATGCAAGATGCGCTGATCAGCTCACATTACTGAGTGTAGCCAATGATGAAGGTCGCTCCTAGATAATTATTTAGCACGCGGTGATCTCCACGGAAATTGATGTGAGATCTTGAAGGGTTCATGCGTACAGAGCTCTTGAAGTCCAGGAAAAGGCCTATTCGTCTATCGAGTGATTGGTTCACATGGGGTAAGAACAGACACGAATTTTGATTGCGACTTGCATTGGGAACGGTACCAGTTATACTGAGAGAGTCGGTTCGTTAAGCAATGTCGCTGTTAGGAGATTCAATGCAGAGCGAGGATGGTTCTGAGATCTTTGAATTGGTAACGATACCAAAAGGAGATTCAACTATATCTTCACCCTTACGATGGGGGAACGATTGTATACAAATGGAGTTCGATGTCGGGGAGGATGGGCCTGTTGCTCTAGTCTCTATGACCTTTAGCCCGCGCCACGAGGTGTATTCATCCCTGCCACAATCAGCCGGGACATCGTCCAATCGTGTGCCTGCTGACCCCACCGAGTCGAAGACACAACGCATCACTTTTCTGGGTCGGTTGCCCATGGTGCAGATAGAAGCCTCTGGTCGCGGTACGGGTCATACGATTTGTGGTCGTAGGCTTATTGAGACATCACTTGGCCAGGCCCTGCGATTCGCATCTTGGAAAACGTGGCATACGAATGGAGTCAGCAACCTGGAAATACGCCAGGAGAGCCAAGAGCATGGGATTGAATGCAGCCAGTTGTTCCAGGTAGCTGACGGTGACCTGATGTTCAAGGTCACGACAAGCATTAAAAACACCTTGGAAGATGACCTGGTCCTTGAATCTCTCCCTACGTATTGTCAGCTTTTCGGGCAAACGGATGGTCCTGGCGAGCCTAAGGACGGGCTGGAAGATTGGCGGCTGGCTGAATGTCGGAATGACTGGCTAGGCGAGGGGCGTTGGTCTTGGAAATCGCTTCGTGAAATATGTCCCCTGCTCAAGAACGATATGGTGGGCCGAACCCCACAAGGTGCATACTCCTGTATATCGGAGGGAACCTTCTCCACAGGGCAAGCCCTGCCGATGAGTGTGCTGGCTTCGCCGACGCAGGGCATCACCTGGCTCTTTCAGATCGAGCACAACGGACCATGGCGCTGGGAAGTGGGCGAAAGCGAAAAAAGCGAGGGTTACTTTGCGCTCAGTGGGCCGACTTACAAAAATCATGATTGGTCTGTGGTGCTTCATAAGGATCAGCAATTCACCTCAGTACCTGTTTCGGTGACTCCTGCCAGCAATTTTGATCAGGCCGTTGAATCTGTTACGAACTATAGGCGACACTGGCATCTTGCGACGGACAAGTTGAAGACTCCAGAGATCATATTCAACGATTATATGAATACTCTCAATGGCGACCCAAGCACAGACCGCTTGCTGCCTTTGATCAAGGCAGCCGGCAGCATAGGTGCTGAAATATTCTGTATAGATGCCGGTTGGTATGACGACACCGGTGATTGGTGGCCATCAGTCGGGGAGTGGAAGCCATCTACGACCCGATTTCCCGGAGGCCTGGGTGAGGTCATGGATGCCATTAAGCGTGAGCACATGATACCAGGTTTGTGGCTTGAGCCAGAGGTTGTGGGAATCAAAAGTCCCTTGGCCAAGAAACTGCCGGATTCCGCCTTCTTCCAGCATGCAGGGCATCGTGTAGTGGAGCATAATAGGTATCTGCTTGATTTCAGAAACCCTCAAACCATAAGGCATATGGACGAAGTAATTGACAGGCTTGTTGGCGATTTTGAAGTCGGCTATTTTAAATTCGACTATAATGTCATGCCTGGTCCAGGCACCACATATCGCTCGGATAGCCCTGGTGAGGGTCTTCTCGGCCATAACCGGGCCTATCGGGAATGGATCAAGGGGCTGTATCGTCGTCATCCTAACCTGATCATCGAAAACTGTTCGTCCGGAGGTATGCGGACGGATTTCGCGCAGTCGTCCATATTCCATCTCCTCTCTACATCGGATCAGCAGGACTTCGGCCGGTATGCGAGCATAAGTGCCACGGCGCCCATGGCCATGCTTCCCGAGCAGGCTGGCAATTGGGCGTATCCGGCTGCCGATATGGATGACGAGAGCTTTTGCTTTGCTTTGACCAACACCCTCCTGGGGCACTTCTTCCTGTCGGGGTACCTGAATCGGTTCTCCGGGCATCAATTGAAGATGGTCCGAGATGCGATCGATGTCTATCGTCGCGTCATTGGCGACCGGGTAGCTAAGGGTGTGCCGTTCTGGCCATTGGGACTGCCTGGTTGGTATGACGACAAGCTTGCGCTTGGCATCAGAAGTGTACGCGACCAAGGAGCAGATGGGATCAGAGACGGCATTCTGATCACTGTTTGGGCCAGGTGCACGTCGGATGGTCATCTCGATCTGCCTCTGCCTATGTTCACAAACAGAGATTGCAGGGTGCAAGTTCTCTATCCGCGTTTTACGGACCTTGATGGTGAGTCGGATTCTTGGCGTTATGTCTGGCACAAAGGAAGGGGGAGTCTAGAAGTTCATATGCCCGAAGAAGGGTATACGGCCAGGACCCTCTTAATCAGGGAGTGATTGGTCGTCAGTCTGAAAAGACGTGAGTGATGTGAAAGTCCCTGCCATCCTGCCATCTGCGGGTGGCAGGGGCGGAAAGGGATAAACAATGAAGTTGATCCAGTGGAAGATCGATTCATCACGAAAGACCGTTCGAGCTTTGGCTGGTCTGGTGATTGCTGCGGGTTTGTGCGTGGGCACTTTAGCCGGATGCGGCAATCCGACTGCTAGCAGTGATGATACTGACACCAAGGCGTCCGGCTACTGGCCGGAGGCGAGTGCCAGGCTGGACGGTGTGACCTTGAAGTTCTGGAGCTCGCCCCAAGCTAACAATATTCCGGTTCAGGTGGTCAAGGATTTCCGGAAAGCTACGGGTGCCAAGGTTGATGTAGTTACCATTCCGGAAGTCTATGAAAACAACTCACAGACCAAGATCACGACTGGCGATACTCCTGACCTGGCTTTTTGGCAGCCGACCAGATCCATGTTGACCGGTCTGGTTTCCCAAGGCAAGCTGCAGAAACTCGACAATGCCCCCTTTGAGAAGAATTACAAGAAGGGGATAGACGACGAGGCTGGACTCTACAAGAACAACAGATATGCGATTATGGTGAGCGCCCCTGCGACTATGGGCGTCTATTACAACAAGGATGTCTTCAAGGCTGCAGGGCTTGAGGCGGTACCCAAGAACTGGAACGAATTGGTGGCGGCTGCCCAGAAAATCAAGGATGCCAATATCCCCGGCGTGGATTCGCCACTCTTCGAAATGGGCGGTTCCCAATGGGGTACGCAGTGGGCTGTCCAGGTCCAATTGGCCGAAGCTGCAAAAGGGGGTCTATGGGACCGTGTGAACCAGGGCAAGGATAAATTCACCGGCAAGGACATCATGGAAGCGATAACCAACTACCAGGACCTCTTCAAGAAGGGGCTCTACAATGCAGATGCCGGCTCAGCCAAGGACACCGCCCAGGAGAAGGCCCTGTGGGACGGGAAGACCGGGATGATCTTCGGTAATGCCAGTCAATTCTTCGCCGTAGCAGCTTTGGCCAACCACGACAAGAGCGCTCTGGATAAGAAGATCGGGTACTTCCCCGTGTCGAAGGATGGCAACTATACCACTGTTATTCCTGATGGCTCCAACGCAGTTGTGGCCTTCAAAAGCGGGGACAGCAAGCGTGAGGCAGCATCCAGACAGTTCCTCAATTTCTGGATGACTGATGGCTACAAGGCTTTCATCAAGCAGCAGAACATCATTTCGGTTCTGAAGAACGTCGATTCGCCGAACACTGTGCCTCAGGCCACTCTGGACGCGGCACAGTCCATTCAGCACAGCGTCGGTTCCATGCAGCTCCTAGCTCTGGCAAATCCTGATCTCTATGTCAACCTGGCCAGCATGGTCAATGGAACCATGACGCCGGAACAGGTCGCTCAGACCACACAGGATCAGTTCGCACAGGTAGCCAAGGCCCAGGGAGTGAAGGGCTTCTAAGGAAAGCAGCGGCCGGGGGATGGGTAATTCCTCCGGCCGTTCTTTCTGGATTTCATACGCATGAATTTAATAATCACATCGGAAGAAAGGACCTCTTATGTCTGATGCGCTCGCTGCGGGTCCTGCTGCAAAAGGCCGGAAACGCTTGGGTAGGAACCGATCCCTTGGTTCCCATAGCCAAACCGCGGTTATGAAAAAGAATTACCCGCTTCGGTTCCTGGTTCCAGCAGGTGCTGTTCTGCTGGTTTTCTTCTTCGTTCCTACGGTTCTGAATTTCATCTATGCCTTTACTGACTGGTCTGCCTTTAAGACGACCATTTCCTTCAACGGTTTCGACAACTTCATGAGCCTCTTTAAAAACGGGATACTGCTCCGGGATTTGCGAACCACAATGGTTTTCGCTCTCTGCGTCGCCTTTTTCCAGAATACGTTTGGTCTGATTCTGGCTGTTTTTCTTGAAAAAGACACGACTGAAAACCGCATCGCCCGGGTGCTTTTCTTCATTCCTGTGCTCATGTCGGCCCTCGCTGTGGGATATGTCTGGCAGGCCGTCCTTCAGGCCAATGGCGCCTTGGACCAGATACTGAGCTTTGTTGCCGGGAGGACTATTAGCACAGCCTGGCTGGGAAGCACCACCTGGTCAATTGTCATAGTGTCCGCAATCCAGGGTTGGAAATGGGCCGGCCTGGCCATGCTCATTTACCTGTCCGGGCTCAAAACCATCAATGAAGATGTCCTTGAGGCAGCAGAAATCGATGGAGCCAATTCCTGGCAGATTTTCTGGAAGATCAAATTCCCGCTCCTGGCTCCGGCCGTGACTTTCAATGTGGCCACCTCCCTCCTTGGCTCAATGAATGGGTTCGACACCGTGCAGGCTACAACAGCAGGTGGCCCTGGCGGCTCCACTGAGATCCTCAACCTCTTCGTCTGGAGAACCTTCGGCCAGGGTCTGTATTCACAGTCGACGATGATGAGCCTCCTGCTCTTTGTCGTCGTGATGATTATTGCCATTCCTTTGATTTGGTACCTTCGCAGAAGAGAGGCCAAGATACTATGAGCAATGCGAGTTTTGAACCCGTCGCCACCAACTCTGGCGTGCATGCTGCCGGACACAAGGGAGCTCTGGGCAAGAGGGTGCTTCACACCGTCCTCCTGGTCTTTTTGGTTGTAGTCTGCCTAGGGGTGCCTTTCTACCTGCTGGTCATAACAGCGGGCAAGGATCAGGCTGAGGCCCTAAGACTGTCTCTGGCGTTGCCAACCAAGTGGCATCTCTTCGAAAACTTCGGCATTGTCCTGTCGCAAGGCAAGATGATTCCGGCATTCTTCGGTTCCCTTCTGGTGACGCTCCCCTCTGTGGTGGTGGCCCTGATATTCGGCTCCATGGCCTCATGGATTTTGGCTCGACGAGCTACCAAGGCTATGGCTCTGGTATATGCCCTATGCATATCTGGACTGATTCTGCCGCCGGCCGTGGTTACGGTCATGCTTCTTTTGAAGATGATTGGTCTGGCGGGAACTGCCATTGGCATGATTTGCGTCTATGTGGGAATTTACCTTTCGACGGTCATCTTCTTCGTCACCGGGTTCATTCGCACCATCCCGATCTCCTTAGAGGAAGCCGCTCGAATCGACGGAGCCAAGCCTATGAGAGTCTTCTTTACCATTGTTCTGCCCCTCTTAGGGCCTACAATGGCTTCGGCGACCATCCTGCTCATTCTGTATATATGGAATGATGTCTTCTATGCCCTCTTTATCCTCTCGGGCAAGATGGACACCCTCCCGCTGAACCTCTACAACGTGGCTAATGCTGGACTCTATCTGAATAATTGGCATTACATCTTTGCTTACATTATTCTGATGAGCCTGCCCTTGCTGATTATCTTCGCCGTGGCGCAGAAGAAGATCATCTCAGGGATAACTGGCGGGGCAGTGAAGTGAAGTAGCTCGATCTATGTAAGGACCATACCTTCCTATTGTGACACAATCAGATAGGGTGATTGATGGTTTTGCGTCGGCCGCCTGGCAGCCTGCAATGGGCTTGCCGGGCGTCTGCGTGTGGAAGGATGGTTGCATATGGCTGCGGGGAGAAAACGGGCTCCATCCATCAAGGATGTGGCAAGAAAGGCCGGTGTTTCTGTTTCCACGGTTTCCCGGTATCTCAATGGTGGCCGCAACCTGAGCGAGGGCAAACGCAAGGTCATAGCTGAGGCTGTCGAGGATTTGAATTACCGACCCAATACCATTGCCAGAGCCCTGGTGTCCAATGAATTTCAGTCCATCGCGGTTATCGCTACGGATATATCCCTATACGGATCCATGCAGTTGTTGCAGGGGATCGAACTGGCTGCACGCCGACGGCATTATCTGGTCACAGTGACTCTGGTCGGCAATGGTCATGAGAAGGTCAAGGAGACCGTAGACCAGCTCATCCAGAACAGACCGGTCGGATGCATCATCCTGGACGTGGAGCGTTCCAGTCTCTTGCACTCTTTCGCCGGATATATTGCACAGTCGCTCCCCACCGTGATTGTGGATGAAGCTGACCTGGCTTCGGGGAGCCTGCGGGTAGGCGCCTATGAAGGCGGATACCAGATCACCAAGTACCTACTGAGACTGGGGCATAAAACCGTTTTCCATGTGTCCATTCCCGAAGACGACAAAAAATTTACGCGATGCTTGGGTTGGCGACGTGCTCTGGAGGAGGCGGGAGCCCCTATTGAGGAGCCCTTGCCCTGCACCTGGGATTTCCGGAAGGCGGAGCAGATTGGGCGCTACCTGTGCTCCTTTCCGGAGATTACAGCAATTTTCGCCGGCAACGATGAGGTGGCCGCAGGTGTCATACGAGGCATTCTTCTCGAGGGCAAGAAGGTTCCCGAAGACGTCAGCGTTGCCGGCTTCGATGGCAACCCCATCGGTGAAGTGACCGTCCCAAGCATTACGACCTGGCGGCAAAACTTCCAGGGAATAGGAGCCAAGGCTGTTGAGCGCTTGGCTCATTGGCCTGACAGTGATGACCAGCCGGAGACCAAGGGGGTTGACGGGACCCACAAGGCGAGTGAAGAGGAGGAGCTAGACCTTGATCAGCTGCAACAGAGCCGCGCGATGGGGGATGAGCAGATCTCGTCGCGACTGATCATTCGGGAGTCCACGGCTCCACCACAGTCAGGACACGGCCGGTGAAAATCGGCTGTAGCAACTGTATGTGGCAGTTTCGATCAGGCCTTGAACCGGCGCTCATCGTTCATGGTGGCGAAGTTCAGGCCGATCAGAATGCCGCCGCCTATGTAGTTGCCCAGCATGGCTACTAGGACCACCAAGATCGCCTTCCAGGCGTTGACCCGCCCGAAGACGCCCAGGATGAGGAAGAGGGCCGAATCCGCTATCGAGTGCTCGAACCCGCAGAAGGCGAAGACGAAGACGGCCACGACCATGATGATGCACTTGGTGAAGTCGTTGGAAAGCTTGCCGTTATAGACCATGAGCATGGCGATGTTGATGCAGAAGTTGCACAGGATGCCGCGCACGAACAGGTCAGCGAAGCCCATGGGACCGCCGGAGACGTAGCCGGTCTTGGTCGCCGCGGCCGCCAGCATCTGGTCCAGGGTCGGACCGCTGACGATGGATGAGAAGCGCAGGATGACGGCCACGATCAGGGCTCCGGCCAGGTTGCCCAGAAGGCAGAGGACCAGGATCCGCAGGGAGGCCAGCCAGCCCAGGCGCTTGTGATAGGCGCCTATGGTGACCACCATCATGTTGGAGGTCAGCAGCTCGGAGTTGGTGTAGTAGATCAGGACCAGGGCCCAGCCGAAGGTGGTCGCTGCCAGGACCCGGCCCGCCAGGATCAGCCCGTGGTCTGCGGGGTTCTGGCCGGCCTGGCCCATGATGACGAAGAAGGCCGTGAAGAAGATACCCACAAAGAGGCCGGCCATGGTGGCTCGCTGCATGTACTTGCCGGTCAGGGCGCCGCTCATGGTCTTCTTGCTCTCGACCACGTCCAGGACGGTGCTGATGAAGGCCCGCCCGGGGAAGAGGGGCTGCCGTTTCTGTTGATCTGTCATCTGATTGGATTGCTCATTCACGGGGTTCATTATGGCATTCCCGAGTAAAGAGGGACCGCCCCCAAGGCCCGACTGTGCGGGAATTCACTTCTTTGCCAGTGTCACCCAGTGTCGCTCAGCCTCACTCGGTGCGCAGGGCGGTGGCGGGATCCTGCTTGGCTGCCTTCCGTGAGGGGATCAGGCCGCCGATCAGGGTCAGGACCACGCTCAGGATGACCAGGGCCACGCCGCCCGATGCAGGCAGGGCCGCGTTCACCTCGGTGGTCCCCATGAAGTGGTGCATGATGCTGTTGGCCGGAATGATCAGCAGCAGGGTGATGCCCACTCCCAGCAGACCTGCCAGAAGTCCGATGAGGCCGGTCTCGGCGTTGAAGACGTTGGAGACGTTCCGCTTGGAGGCGCCCATGGCGCGCAGGATGCCGATCTCCTTGGTCCGCTCCAGAACCGATATGTAGGTGATGATGCCGATCATGATGGAGGAGACCACCAGCGAGACCCCGACGAAGGCTATCAGCACGTAGGTGATGACGTTGATGATGGTGGTGACTGAATTCATCATCAGGCCCACGTAGTCGGTATAGACGATCCTGTTCTTCTCCGCGGCCTTGTCGTTGTAGTGCTTGATGGAGTCACCCACGGAATTCTTGTTCTCGAAGCTGTCCGTGTAGATGCTGATGCGGGAGGGGGCGTCCCGGGAGATCAGGCCGAAGTCGCTCAGGTTGTCGGCGTAGGTGCCGGTGGAGACATACTGGTTGTAGATGGCGACCAGGGCGTCCTGCGGGGCGGTGGCGATGTACTGGTCGAAGGCCTGGGCCGTCTGCTGTTCGGCAGAGGCCCCCGTGGGGATCCCCGCAGAACCTTGGGCTCTCGCAGCGGCTCCGGCCCGGCCCTGACCCAGACCTTGGGCATCCTGGCCGGCCATGGCTGCCGAGCCCTTCATGATCTCCTGGGCCATGCTGGCCTTCTGGCTGACGCCCAGAGATGCGATATAGGCCTTGGCGTCGTTGGCCTTGGCAGCATCGTCGGCAGGGGCGAAGGCCATCCCGTTGAGGACGCTGTGGCCCTGGTCAGCCTCCTGGTCGGTGACGATGGGGCTGGTCTTGGCCTGGTCAATCAGGTAGTCGGTCAGCTGGCGGGTATACCCGACGCCGACCTTGAGTGGCGTGGCCTTGGCCCCCTGGTTGGGGCGGACGATGCCGACGATGTGCAGCTGCAGGCCCTGGTCGGCGGCCTTGGTCATCTGGTCGGTGTTGTCGCCGATGTAGTGGTAGTGGCCGTCGGTCCCCTTGGCATACTGGTCAGCAGCGGGCACCAGGGAGAGTTTCTGGTCCATGGCCTTGGCGTATTCGATGGGCTTGGTGTCTACCTTGACCTCCTGGCCGCTGTTGAGCTTGTTCATCATGTCGGTGTACTGGCTGGAGGGGAGGATGCCCAGCTTGTAGAGGCTGGTGACGGGCATCTGGTTGTTCTTGTCCAGCACCAGGACCACCTGGTCCTTGGCCTTGGGCCAGGTGCCGTTCACCACCTGGTAGTTGTCGGTCACCACCTTGCTGATGGCGGTCTTGGCATCGGCCCCCGGCATGATCTCGCCGAAGATCTCCGGGGCCTTGTTCTTCTCGGTCTTGCCGGTCAGGTAGGACATCTGCATGGACTGGATATCGCCCATGTCGCTGTCGGTGTTGGCTGTGGCCATCTGGCTGGCGGTGGAGCTGGCATCGTCCTGCCCGCCCATGGTCACCTTATCCGCAGAGACCAGCTTGCCGTCCGGATCGTGCCCGAAGACCGAGAACTTGGTGGCGTAGGAGTATTGGATGCCCACGGACCCTACGTACTGGTGGATTTCACTCTTGGGATTGTCCAAGTATTTTTTGAAGTCTGTCAGGTTGTTCTGGGTGATGCTGCTGGTCAGGCTGGAGGCCCCCTTGACGCTGGAGTCGTCCGGCTGAATGGCCTTGAGATCCTTGTGGGCCTTGGCTTCCTTCTGGGTTTCCTGGGCAGAGTCCACTATTTTGTTCAGGTCGAAGGACTGCTCCTGAATGGTGATGGGGTAGGAGGTCATGGTCTCCCGCTGTATTCTGTCGATGTAGCGGTTGACTCCGGTGGACACCGACAGGATCAGGGCGATGCCGATGATGCCGATGGATCCGGCGAAGGATGTCAGGGCAGTCCGGGCCTTCTTGGTCCGAAGATTGTTGAAGCTCAGCGACAGGGAGGTCAGCAGCCCCATGGAGGCCTTGCCGAAGGTGCGGTGGCGGGCCCGGCGGATGGGCACCTGGTCGTCGGGCAGGGGGTCGGAGTCGCTGATGACCGAACCGTCGTGCAGCTCCACGATCCTGGTGGCGTACTGGTGGGCCAGCTCGGGGTTGTGGGTGACCATGACCACCAGCCGGTCCTGGGCCACCTCCTTGAGCAGGTCCATGATCTGGATGGAGGTCTCCGAGTCCAGAGCTCCGGTGGGCTCGTCGGCCAGGAGGATGCGAGGGTTGTTGACCAGGGCCCTGGCGATGGCCACCCGCTGCATCTGCCCGCCCGAGAGCTGGTTGGGCCGCTTGTTCACGTGCTGGCCCAGTCCCACCTGCTCCAGGGCCTGCCTGGCCCGTTCGTGCCGCTCCTGCCGATGCACGCCCGAGATGGTCAGGGCCAGCTCCACGTTGGACAGGATGCTCTGGTGGGGGATCAGGTTGTAGCTCTGGAAGACGAATCCCACGGTGTGGTTGCGATAGGAGTCCCAGTCCCTGTCCTTGTATTTCTTTGTGGAGGTGCCGTTGATGATCAGGTCGCCCTGGTCATAGCGGTCCAGCCCGCCGATGATGTTGAGCAGGGTGGTCTTGCCGGAGCCGGAGGGGCCCAGGATGGCCACGAACTCGTTGTCGCGCAGGTTGACGCTGACATCATTCAAGGCCTGCTGGACGAAGTCCCCCGTTTTGTACTGTTTGGAGATGTGTTCGATCTGCAGCACCGTCGTCCTCCGCTTTCTGGATTCTCAATGGCATGGACTTATGGACTCTTGGAGTGCCAGCTTACGCCATCAGAATGTGCAAATGCCGATATGGCCTAGTCCACCGACTTGAGGGCCTCCAGCATGTCCACATGCTTGAGCTTGTTGTTGACCATCCAGCCCAGTCCGGCCGTGATGACCGTGATCATGACCAGGGGCACGACGAAGGCCACCCAGCTGATGGATGGGTCAAAGAGGACGTTGTCCGGCGGGACGGTGGTGATGATGTAGTGGTGCAGCCAGGCTCCGAACCCGTACCCGGCCAGGACGCCGATAGCTGAAAGAAGGATGGTTTCCCGGTAGATGTACATGGTCATCTCGCGGTCGTAGAAGCCCAGCACCTTGATGGTGCTCAGCTCGCGGATCCGCTCCTCCACGTTCAGGTTGGTCAGGTTGTAGAGGATGACCAGGGCCAGCAGGGTGGCCACGATGATCAGCACCTGCATGATCATGTTCAGGGACCTGACCACGGTGTCGATCTGGCTCATCAGGGTCGTGTTCTGCACCACCCCCTGGATCCCGTCGATCCGCATGAAGGAGGCGGCCTGCCTTCTGGTGTTCTCCGTGCTGGAGTCCTTGAAGGTGACCAGATGGGCGTTGGGCGAGAAGTCCTGGTGGAAGACGGTCCTGTAGGCCGACGGGCTCATGAAGACGAAGTGCCCCAGATACATCTCGCAGATGCCGTCCACCCGCATGGCCCTGTTCCTGCCGCCTGAATCCTGCAGGGTGATCCTGTCGCCGACCTTGGTTCCCGTCAGCTGGGCGATCCTTTCGGAGAGGATCACGCCGTCGCCCTTGAGGCTCAGGGGCTTGTGCCCGGACCGGGTGTCCATGCGGATGAAGTCGTCCAGGTGCTCGGCGCTGGCCGGCGCGATCATGGTGATGGACTGCTTGTCGGCGTTGTGGCCGGCTGTCTTGCTCATCTCCTCGTAGCGCACGTTCAGGGAGCGGCTCACATCGGGCTTTTCCAGCCGTTTTTTGATGGATTGACGCTGGTCGGATGTGGCCTGGCTGTTCTCGGCGGCAATCAGGTCGTAGCGAATGACTTGGCCGAACTGGTGCTCGTTGATGGCGGAGATGGACCCCTGCACGCCGAAACCGGCCATCAGGAGGGCCACCGAACCGCAGACCCCGAAGATGGTCATCAGCATCCGTTGCTTGTAGCGGAAGATGTTCCGGGCGGTGACCTTGTGGGTGAAGCTGAGCCGGTTCCAGATCAGGGGTATGCGCTCCAGGAAGATCTTCGATCCGGCGCTGGGCGGCTTGGGCAGGAGGAGTGCCGACGGCTTCTCGCGCAGCTCCCGCCAAGCGCTCAGGAAGGCGGGGACCACGGCGCTCAGGAAGGCCAGCAGGCAGGCCAGAAGGGTGATGGGCAGGTGGAAGCCGTAGTGGATGGGCGGCATGTCGAAGGCGTGGACATAGGCCTGGTAGACGATCCAGGGCAGCAGGGTGTGGCCGGCGATGATGCCCAGGAGGGCGCCCAGGGCCGAAGCCGCTCCGCCGTAGACCAGGAACTTGGCCATGACATCCCGGTCCCTGTAGCCCAGGGCCTTGAGCGTTCCGGCGTTGATCCGCTCCTCGTCCACAAAGCGCGTCATGGTCGTGAAGGTGACCAGGGCTGCCACCAGATACATGAAGTAGGGGAAGACCTTGGCCAGCGAGTCCACGATGAATGAGACGGAGGCGTAGACCTTGTAGCCCTCCGAACCGGGCGTCTCACGACGAGAGTCCAGGGCGTAGACCGGCTTTTCCAGCCGGCTCAGCTGGTCGGCCGCCTTGTTCAGCTTCTTCTGGGAGTCGTCGATCCTCTTCTGGGCGTCCGGGCTCTCCCTCTTGAACTTGTCCAGTTTGGTCCGGTATTCAGCTGTTTTCTGATCCAGGGTGGCCTGGGCCTGGTCGATCTGCCCCTGGGCCGAGGCGCGGCTGCCGGCCAGCTGCTGCCGGGCCTGGACTAGTTTGGCCCTGCCCTGGGCCAGCTGTGCTGAGCCTTGGTCGAGTTTGGCCTTGCCCTGGGCCAGTTGGCGCTCGCCTTCCTCCACTTTGGCTCTTGCCTGGGTCAGTTCTCGGTGCTTTGCGTCCAGGGTCTGCTGGTTGGCTGCCACCTGGACCATGCCGGGGGTGTACTGGCTGGTCATGAAGGCATCGCGGCCTGCCTTGGCCTTGGCCGCCAGGGCATCGATCTGCATCGACTGCCGGTTGAGCTCGGCCAGTTGGGCCTGGAGCCCGGTCTTTCGGCGGTTGAGCTCCTCCTGCTGCTGGGGGGTCAGCCCGGGGGCGGCCAGCTGGGCATCGATGGCCTGAATGAGGCCGGTGACCTGTGCAATGCCCTGTCTGCATTGCTTCTGCGCTGCCTGGGCCTGGGCTACAGCCTGGTCGGCCTGGGCCTTGCCGCCCTCCAGCTGCTGGCGGGAACCATCAAGCTTGGCCTGTCCCTGGTCGATGGCCTGCTGCCCCTGGTCGGCCTGCTGCCTGCCCTGGGCCACCTGGTTGACGGAGGACTGGTACTGCTTCTGCTTTCGGGCCAGCTCAGCCGAGCTCAGATCCACCTCCTGCTGTCCCTGGTCGATGGCCGCCTGGGCCTGCACCGTCTTGGCGGCCAGTTGGTTCTTGGCGGACTGGATGCCCTGGGCGCCCTGGTCCAGATCCTTCCTGGCCTGGTCCAGCTGCTGCCGGTTCCCCTCGAGTTCCGCTCTGGACTGATCCACCTGGTCCTGCCCCTGGTCCAGCTTCTGCTTCAGGGGAGCCTTAATGGCGTTCAGTCTTGCTGTGGGGCGGCCTGACAGGATCCTGTTCAGGTCGTCCTTGTGGGTCTGCAGGGCCTGGATGTACCGGTCGGAATAGTGGTCCCTGATCCGGTCCAGGTCCTTGAAGGTCAGGCGGGCGATCATGTACTCGTCCGAGTCGAAGGCCCCGGGCGTGGTCACGGCGTAGGAGTCCAGGGAACCGGATCCGGCTGTGGAGGGGCCCATGTTGACCTTGCTCAGGATCTCGGTCGACCTGACCGTGCCCACCACGCGCAGCTTATGATGCCTCAAGACCTTCCTGCCCAGCTGGTCGGCCTTCTCATCCACCTGGATGCTGCTGCCGATGGGGTGGCTCCCGGCCAGGGCCGTGTCGACCGCTATCTGGTCGGGTCTGGTCGGCATGGATCCATCAACCAGCTCATAGGTGGAGATCCTGTCGGGGGCGGAGTAGATGCGCAGGCTCTTGTTGGTGCCCTTGAGCACCACATCCTTCAGATATCCGTATTCGATTCCCGAGTTGCCGGGGGCGGTGTCGATGGCATCCTGATCCTCCTGGTCCAGCCCGTAGCTGCTGATGACCATCAGGTCGGCCAGATGGTGGTCGGATAGGTAGGCGTTGCCGGCCTGCCGCATGTCCGGCCCGGTCACGCTCAGCCCGACCAGGGCGAAGGAGCCCAGCGCCACCAGGCATACGATGGAGACGAACCGTCCCAGGGACTTGCGCAGGGAGACCCGGATGTCGTGCCAGAGCACCCTCCTGACAGGCTGCATCCTCACCACTCCACGTTTTCGATGTCTTCGGGGATGTCATTGGTCTGCACGGCCTGGACCCGGGCGTCGTGCATGCGGATGACCCTGTCGGCGATGGGGGCGATGGCCGCATTGTGGGTGACGATGACCACGGTGGCGCCATTCTTGCGGCACTGGTCTTGGAGGATGCGCAGCACCTGCTTGCCGGTCCGGTAGTCCAAGGCTCCGGTGGGTTCGTCACAGAGCAGGATCTTGGGGTTCTTGGCCACGGCCCGGGCGATGGCCACCCGCTGTTGCTCCCCGCCGGAAAGCTGAGCGGGGAAGTTGTCGATCCGGTCGCCCAGGCCCACGTCGACCAGGGTCTGGACCGGGTCGGCAGCGTCGTCCACGATCTCCGAGGCCAGCTCCACGTTCTCCCTGGCGGTCAGGTTGGCCACTAGGTTGTAGAACTGGAAGACGAAGCCCACGTCGTAGCGGCGGTAGGTGGTCAGCTGCCGGGCGTCGTAGCCGGCGATGTCCTTCCCGTCCACGATCACCTGGCCCTTGTTGCAGGTGTCCATGCCGCCCAGAATGTTCAGCACGGTCGATTTGCCAGCCCCCGAGGCGCCGAGGATGACCACCAGCTCGCCCTTCTCGATGGAGAAGGTGACCTCATTGTTGGCCACGATGGTCGTCTCGCCGGTCACATACCGTTTCGTCTCTCCGATGACGTCGATATAGCCCATCATGCCCTCTCGTAACCCTGGCTGTGCGGCGGGGCCGTCCGACGCGAGGGACGCCCCCTGATGCTCTTTTCCCCACTACTGTATACGTTCGCGGGGTCCGGAGCACAGGGGAACCGCCTGCCGGGAGGCGTCATGTTCACCGACCCTGCAAGGGTTCAGAGGGCTTGCAGGAGGTTGCCCAGTTTCCGGCTGTCCCTGACCGGTCTGCCTTGGCGGAAGGTGATGAACCGCTGGCAGGTCTGGGCCAGGAACTCCTGGTCGTGCGAGATGACGACCACCATGACCCCCAGGGAGCGCATGTAGCGGATCATCCCGGTCACCTGATTCATATGGAGCAGGTCCAGGCCGCTGGTGGGCTCGTCCAGAACCACCAGGCGCTTGCCCGACAGTATGGCGGCCGCGATGGCCACCCGTTGCTTTTCCCCGCCGGAGAGGGTGTTGGGGTGTCGGCCCAGGAGCCGCTCCAGGTCCAGCTTTCGTGCCACCTCCTCAAAGAGGTCGGTCCGTTTGGCTCCAAGGAGCATCTCGCCCTCCACGGTCTCGCTGAAGAGCTGGTAGTTGACATCCTGAAAGACCATGTAGGAGTCCTCGACGCGCTCCTTGGCGGTCTGTTTCGTCCCATTCAGGCTGATTGCCGACCTGTCGCCAGGCTTGAGCAGTCCGGTCAGGACCGAGGCGAAGGTGCTCTTGCCGGCACCGTTGCGGCCGATGATGCCGGTGATGTCATCGCTGGACAGGGTCAGGTCGTCCACATCCAAGGCAGGAGGCTGGTCGCGATGGTAGGCATAGGTCAGGTTCCTGACCCGGAGCAGGTCGGGGGTCTTGTCATCGATGACCCTGGCATGGGCGCACGCATTCTCGGTCGCATCCAGGTCCAGGGCCCGCAGCCCCATAGCCTGGCGACTCGGACCATCCAGCCCCCTCATGGCGGCCGGGGTCAGGTGCTCTGTCAGCCTGCCGTCCTTCATGACCAGGAAGTCGTCGGCCAGGCCGTCCAGGTAGTAGAGGCGATGCTCGATCAGGACCATGGTCAGGCCCCGGTCCTTCAAGCGGCCCAAAATCTGCGCCAGGCTGGCCACCGCTTCGACGTCCAAGTTGCCCGAAGGCTCGTCCAGGACCAGGATCTGCGGGTCCATCATGCAGGAGGAGGCGATGGCGATCATCTGCTTCTCGCCTCCAGACAGGGAGAAAATGTCCCGGTCCATAAGCGGGGCGATGCCGAAGAGATCGGCCACCTGGTCTATGCGCTCCCGGATGGCCTCCGGCTGGACACCGGTGTTCTCCAGGGGAAAGGCCAGCTCGCTGCGGACGTCGGTGGTGAAGAACTGGGTCTTGGGATTCTGGAAGACCGACCCCACCTGTTCCGAAAGCCGGTAGATGGGCCGGGCCGTGGTGGGCTCGCCCCCGATCAGGCACTCTCCCTCCAGCTTGCCCTCGTAGAGTTCGGGAATCAGGCCGTTGATGACCCTGGACAGGGTGGTCTTGCCGCAACCGCTCGGCCCGGTGACCACGGTCAGCCGTCCCTGGCCCATTCGGCAGGAGACTTGCTTGAGGGATGGCTGGCTGGCGCCTTCGTAGGTGAAGTTAAGCCTGGAACATTGCAACATAGGCTCCACATCCCATAAGGACCAGACCCAGGGCGCACATGAGCGCATCCAGTCCGGTGAAGGCAATCCGTTGGATGGAGGTCTTGGGCCCGGGGTCGCCGATCCCCCTGGTCAGGGCGGCCGAGGTCAGGTCGGAGGCCACATTGGTGGCGTTATTGAGCAGGGGGACGTAGATGTATTCCATGGTTCGCATCGGATGCCGGACCATGTCGCCGGTGGTGACCGCGATCCCCCTGAACTTCATGGCTCGTCTGATCTGGGCGTAGTCGTGCCTGACGGTCGGGAAGAAGCGGAAGAGGACGCTGACGGGGATGACCAGCCACTGGGGGGCGTGGATCTTGCGCAGCAGGTAGACCAGCTCCGAGACCTTGGTGGTGCCCATCATAAAGGCCGCCACCAGCACCAGGGGGAGGATCCTGCCCACGCCGACGAAGAGGAAGAGCAGGTAATGTCCTGGCAGGTTCTCGGGAAAGACCATGGCCAGGGAGGCGCCCAGGGTGAAGACCAGACAGACCAGAAGCCAGGCCTGGCCCTTCCTGACCCTGCCCACGATGACCTGGAAGCTGCAGAAGTAGATGTTGATGGCCAGGACCAGCGGAGTGGGGAGAGTGACGAAGATCAGGGCGTTGGCGAAGATGACCAGCAGGAATCTGGTGTAGATGGAGATGGGCCTCATTGCTTGGCGGGTATCCGGTTGAAATGCCTGTCGACGATCTTGGCGCCTATCCATGCCCCAAGCAGGGCGCCGACCAGGGTGGCCAGAATGCAGACCAGGAAGGTGGCTCCGGTGATGGGCGCGAAGACCCCGTCGATGTACTCCTGGCTCTTGCCGCGGCGGACCAGGCTGGCCACATAGGCGTCCTTCATGAACCAGAGGGGCAGGACGGGGCCGGTGCAGCCGAAAGTGAGGATGACGTAGCTCAGGTAGCGGGCCAGGTTGGGACGGCTCTCCCTGAGCGAGGACTGAACCAGATCAGCCAGCAGGCCGCAGAAAGCATAGGGGATGAATGAGAGGGCGAAGTGACCGAAGACCAGCAGGAAGAGGCCCATGATGACGCCGACGATGGTGATGGCCCCGAACCTGGGCACCCGGCGGATCATCAGCATGTAGACCGGGCCGGAGACCAGCCCCACCACAGCGGGGATGAAGAGGGAGGACAGGCCGGGCATAACCAGGCCAGCCAGGAAGACGGTGATGAAGTTGCCCACCGCCATGCTGACGAAGTAGAGGGCCGTGAAAATGCCGACGTTGACCAGGTCTTTTGTCTTCAGTGCTTTCATAAAGGATCGCTCCCATCTGGGTGGCGGTCGCTCGGCCCTAGGCCATATCCGCCGATTTCAGGTTGTGCCGTCAAGTTTAGGAGGGCCGGGAGGGAAAGTAAATGATATTTTTTTATGTCTCTTGCCAGTGCTTCACAATAAGAGTATTGCCTGCCGCGCGAGGATTTTGTTAGTGTCCACTGAGAGAGGCGTATCAGAAAGGCGGCACGGAGGACAGGCATGATCAGCAAGCGACTACTTCATCTACCGGGAGCCAGGATGGGCGCCAGCCTCCTGCTGGCCCTCCTGCAGACGATCGGCGCGTTGGCGGAGGTCCTCCTCCTGCCGGTGGCAATCGCGGCCGTGGGCCGTTCCCTTGGCCTGCCTGTCCCCCATGCCCTTGCCTGGGTGCCCGGTCGGCCCGGACCCTTGGCGGCGCTGATAGGCGGGCTGATCCTGGTTCGGCTCCTGGCCCAGGCGGTCGCCAAGTCCGTCAGCGCCCGGCTGGCTGATGGGATGGGCAAAGCGCTCTCCCAGGCCCTGTATCTATCTGTGTTCGACCCCAATGCGCAGAAGGACGACCTGGGCGTTCCGGCGCAGACCCTGGCCAGGCTTTCGACCGAGGGGGTCAAGTCGGTCGTCTCATATTTTACGGCCTACATTCCGGCCCTGGTCCAGACCGCCTTGATGCTGGTCGTGACCCTGGCCGTCCTCCTGCCCGTCAGCCCCTTGGCTGCGGTGATCGTTGTGATCGGCATGGTGGCCCTGCCCCTGGCTTCCAAGCCCACCATGGGCGAGAACATCAAGGTACAGCTGGGTCAACTACGCAAGTACGACAAGGTCGGCGTCCACTTCGAGCATGCCCTGAGGGGGCTCAACACCTTGAAGATCTTCGGGGCAGACCAGCGGCAGGCCGACGATCTGGCCGAGGAGTCCGAGGGATTCCGCCGGATAACCATGGGGGTCCTTGGCGGGCAGCTGCGCTCGCTGATCAAGGCCGACGTGGTCATCTACGCCAGCCTCATTCTGGCGGTTGCGGCCACAGTCCTGATTGGGCAGGACGGGCCCTCTCGAGTGCTGTCCTGTTTGGTTGTTGCTTTGGCTGGGGTCCGGCTCTTTGCACCTGAGCGCCAGCTGGTCTACATGATGCATTCCGGCATGGTCGCCATCAAGCAGGGCAAGGCTATCGACGATATTCTCCAAGCGCGGCAGGAGGATGACGGGAAGTCGGCGGCTCCAGGGACGACTCCTGAGTCACGCGAGAGTACGGGTTCGGAGACGGCTCCGGAAGCGAGTCTCGAAACATCTGAGGAAGCAATTCGGGAGTCTGACTTGGAATCCGCTTCGAAGCAGGCGGATCAGGCGGATATGTCTGGCGATGATTCGCTAGGCATCAGCGCTCGCAATCTGACCTACACCTATCCTGACGGCTTCCAGGCCCTGACTGACCTGAACTTCGATCTGCCTGCCAAGGGGCATGTGGGTTTGGTCGGTGCTTCGGGCTCCGGCAAGAGCACCTTGGCAGGCTTGCTGTCTGGGCGCCTTCAGGGATATACCGGAGAGCTGACCATTGGCGGGCGCCAGATCAGCGACCTGTCGCGCGAGGATCTGGTCGGCCTGCAGACTGTGGTTCGGGGAACCGACCACCTCTTCACCGGAACCATCAGGTCGAATCTGGACCCGGCCGGACTGGGCTACTCGGATTGGGAGCTGCAGGATGCGCTGGATCAGGTCGGCCTGACCGGTCTTGTCCAAAGCAAGGGTGGACTGGACGCTCCTATCGACCCCGAGGGAGGCAACCTATCCGGAGGGCAGCGGCAGCGCCTGTCCATTGCCCGGGGGCTCCTGCGGCGTTCCCCCGTCTATATCTTCGATGAGGCCACCAGCGCCGTGGACCGCGAGCATGACGCTACACTGGCAGCCCTGATGGACGCGCTGGGCAAGGAGTCCCTGGTCCTGACCATCACCCACCGCCTGGCCGGGGTCCGCAATGCCGATTCCATTCTCTTCTTGCAGGGGGGCCGTCTGGCGGAGAGCGGCGGCTTCCGTGAGCTGTTGGATGCCGGGGGCGGATTCGCGGCCCAGTGGAAGGAGCAGGCTCAGTATGAGGACGGGGAGTGAAGACATGCAGCAGATGACCGGCAATCTGGCAATGATGCGCCGCATGGCCCGGCTGATGAAGCCTCTGGCCGGCACGGAGGGCAAGGCCATCCTCTGCGGCAGTCTGGGCCATCTCTTCGCGGTCTGGAGCATGATGGCAGCCGCAGCGGCCCTGATCGGTCTGGTCATGGACTGGCCGCCGCTGAATGGCCAGTGGGTCGTATGGGCCCTGGTGGCGGTTCTGACTGCTCTTAGCCGTGGGGTCATGGCTTATGGGGAGCAGTACTACAACCACGAGATGGCCTTCAGCATGCTCCGGGACATCCGCACGACGGTCTTCGACAAGATGCGGTCCCTGGCCCCGGCCGGTTTGCGAGACCAAGCGCGCGGAGACATGGTGACAGTGATCACCAACGACATCGAGCTGCTCGAGATCTTCTACGCCCATACGCTTTCGCCCATCGCCATCGCCCTGGTGACCTCTCTGGCCAATTTGGCCCTGCTCACCTGGCTCTCACCCTGGATGGGACTTGCCGCCCTGGTCTCCTACCTGATCGTCGGCCTGTTCATCCCCATCCTGAGCGCCAGGCCCACTTTCAAGGTGGCCATGCAGGAGCGGACGGCCCAGGCCAGCCTGCATTCCCTGCTTCTGGAGACCCTGCAGGGCCGCACCGAGCTGGCTGGATTGGGGGCTCTTGGCAATACCCGCCATCGAGTGGGAGCCGCCACCGACCAGATGTTGGATGCCAGGGGACGTACCTCTGGGCGGACCATTGCCAACGATATGGTCACCAATGTGGTCACTCTGATCTGCGCCGGAGCCTTCACGCTGATGGCCTGTTGGCTTGGCTCTGAGGGGTTGGTGGATCCTGCCCGGGGGATGATCGGACTGATCGGCTTCCTTTCCTCCTTCGCTCCCTTGATACCTGTGGCCCGGCTAGGCGCCGGCCTGCAGCCTACGCTGGCGGCTGCCCGGCGGGTTTTCTCGCTTCTGGACAAGGAGCCGCCTGTGCGCGAGGTGGAGTCCGATCATGGGAATTCGTTGACAGAATTCACAGGAGAGGAGGCTAGGGCGGTCTCCTTCTCCTACTCGGGCAAGACTGACTCGGGTAAGGATGACTCAGGTGAACATGGCGGCCGGACTTCGGTTTTGGAGGGTCTGGATCTTTCCATCAAGCCTGGCGAACTGATCGGCATCCAGGGGGCCAACGGGGTTGGCAAGTCCACTCTGATCGACCTGCTGATGAGGTTCCAAGAGCGCAGTGGCGGGGACCTGACCGTCTCTGGCCTGCCTATCGAGACCATCCGCACCGCCGATCTGCGTGCTCAGCAGACTCTGGTGAGCCAGGACACCTATATATTCAGTCTCACCTTGGCTGACAATATCGCCCTGGCCCGGCCTGATGCCAACAGGGAGGGTATTGAGCAGGCAGCCCATGATGCCTGCCTGGACGATCTGATCGACCAGCTGCCCGACGGCTTGGATCATCTGCTTGCCGATAATGGCTCGGACCTGTCCGAGGGGCAGCGGCAGCGGGTGGCCTTGGCTCGTGCCTTTTTGAGCTCGGCGCCATTCATGCTTTTGGATGAGCCCACCAGTAATATGGATGCTCTCTTGGAGGGTCGGGTTCTGACCAGGCTGATCGAGCGGAAAGGCGACCGCACCTGCCTGATCGTCTCCCACAGGCCCTCGGTCCTTGCCTGGGTTGACCGTCTGCTGACACTGCAGGACGGAAGACTAGTCTCTGCCTGAACATCCGTATAAAGAATGAGATGTAATTGATAGTGCCGGGTCGAATTGCTGCTCGCAGCTATGATGCTGTCGACACAATTCAAACCTGGCACATTTCAATGAAAGATTCTGGGCGCGAATTCTTTCTGCCGACTCCGCAAATGGGGAGCGTAGTTGGAGTCAGTTCGGAGAAAAGTGGCTCAGCAAAACAGGTGTCTACTCTCACCCGGGGTGGTGATATCTCCGTAAGCTTCCCCCACAAGCGTGGTTCATGGACTCTATCTGTCTTAGAACAGTTGAAAAAAGGAAGGCTCCTTTCGGCAGAGTTGAGGTAATTCAGTCCATCAGCACAGTTGTCGCTTTACTGATTTGCTTTGTTGATTAATAGGCGGGAGCCAGTTTTTCCGGTCAGATTGGCATGGGCGCCAGCAGCCAAGGACATAGCCTTAGGCAACTTACTTGGCCGAACCTGTGATTCGTGGATTCCCGGCAGAGCGTTGCCTTTTCGATATCTTGAAGCTCCTATCAACGGTCTAGCTGGCCACTTTGCTTCCTTATCTGCGAATTATGGATGTCTGCCGCCTTGCGTTCAACATTATGTGTTTCGTGGTTAAACAGCCGGATTTTCAACGATTTGAACGGATGAATATCCCCTATGAAGATCGTGAATTCGGAAGAGCGACAGGAAAAATAAACAAATAATAGAAACGCTCAACAAAATGTTTATTAAATGGTTATACTATCTTTAGATACCTCACGAAAGAGATGATGTATGAGCAACGATGCACAATCGGCACGCGACCTTAAGGCGCAGGACAGCGCAGAACGTGCCCTGATAATCCAATCCTTGGCCCAGCTGGTGGAACCGCTGGCATCGCTTATGGCGGATTGTGAGGTTGTGGTGCATGACCTTTCACAAGTGCCTAACACCATCGTCGCTATTGCAGGTGGTTTGACCGGTCGCAAGGTCGGCGATCCGGCGACCGATGTCCTGCTCAAGCAGATGGCTGAGGGTCGAGTGCGCACCATGGTCAACTACAGCTCTGTTCTGCCTGACGGGCGTCGGATTCGTTGTGCCACTATCGCCGTCAAGGATAGCCAAGGGAATCCGGTCGCCGCCTTATGCATCAACAGCAGTGTCGAGATTTGGTCCGGGCTTCTGAAAATATGCCATCAAATGCTCTACGGCAGTGTAGACGCAAGCTCTGAACCAAAGTCGGAAGCTGATCTTGATGAAGACCTGGATCAGAACCAACGGTATGGCGCCGAGAAGGCTGGATCCGAGACAGGGCAGATAGGTCAGGGAACAGGATCGGCCGAAGCGAACTCCACGGGTGAAGCCTTTGTCCACAACCTTGATGACTTGGCAAATATCGTGCTTGATCGTGCTGTTGCCAGCCAGGGTATACCGGTCGAGCTGATGACGAAAAACCATAAGAAGGAGGTGATACGACAAGCCAAAGAACAGGGCTTTTTCTTCCTGCGAGACGCGGCCGAGACCTTGGCCGACCGCTTGCAGATTTCACGGTTCACCGTCTACAACTATCTCAAAGAAATAGACGAGACGACCTCCGTTAAAGATAAGAAAAAGCAATAAGCGGGGGAGGCAGTATCGAGGCCATGGCGGCCTCAGAGGATCACGTTGCTAATGAAGGCAAGGTATCCGGCATAGTTGTAAAGAAGGGAACAGACGTAATCATGGGTCTTCTACATCCCGTTTCAACCCAGGATCTGGGGAGAATACACAGTATCCGCTGGGATGACGCACATCGCATCTGCGGTGACGATGCCATATCCCTATCGGTGGCAGACATGGATTTCAAAGCCCCGGACCCGTTGGTCCAAGCTGTGGTCGAGCGTGCTCAGGTGGGCGATTTCTGCTACACCTACCTGGACCCCTCATATAGACAGTCGGTGTGCGACTGGTTCAAAAGACGCCACGGCTGGCAGATCAGTCCGGCCAGTCTGGTGCCGGTAGGAAGAATGGTGGAATCCTTGCCGGCTATACTCAGGGAGGCTCTGCCGCCCGCCTGCTCGGTAATCGTTCCCTATCCTGCATATTCGCCCACTCCAACGGCGATCAAGGCCGCAGGATGCAAGGTTCTTCCGTGGGTGCTGAAGATCGACGGCCAGGGAAAATACCGGTTCGACTTCGATGCGCTTGAAGACCTGCTTGACCAGGCCAGTGCGATGGTAATCACCAATCCGCATAACCCCACCGGTCGCGTATGGACCCGTGACGAACTGGCCAAGGTGGCCAAGGCTGCCGCCAAGCATGATGTTCTGGTCATCTCAGATGAGTTCCATGCCGATCTGATCCATTCAGGATATCGATTTCAGCCCTATCTGACCTCGTCGCCCGAAGCGGCCGGAGGCATCTCCTTTACCTCCCCGGGGAAAACCTTCAACATCGCTGGGCTCGAAACGGCCAACATCGTCGTTCCTGATACTGATCTGCGGCACAAGGTGGAGAAGGCCATCGATGATGCCGGCTGCCATAATCCCCGCTATTTTGCACAAGTTGCTACTCAGGCAGGATACGACCATTGCGCAGACTGGCTGAACGAGCTTCTGACCGAGATTGAGAGGCACGTTGATCTTTTGCGAGACTGCGTTGCCGGAATGGATGGTGTGAAGCTGATCGAGCCTGAAGGCACCTACCTGGCCTGGATAGATATGAGAGGGCTGGGACTCGAGGATGAGCAAATCGAAAAGCGGCTGGCTGAGCAGGGCCTGATGTTGGATCCGGGGACTGACTTCGGACTGGGCGGCAGCGGCTTTGTGCGCATCAACCTGGCAACAACTACGCCGATTCTGACCGAGGCACTGTGGCGCATGAATCGGGCGCTTGGCACTTCAAGGGGAAAGGCGACCCTGCAATGACGAAGGAAAAGAAACAAAGGGAGCAGCGTTCCCCCTCCCTGCTCTTGGCGCTGACACCGATTATCGCCATGGCGGTGTTCATGGGAGTTGGAGCCATTTGGCTGGAGCTTCCCGCTGAGCCGATGCTTATCCTGGCTGCCGTGGTGGCAGCGATCATCGCCTACATGCTCGGCCACGGATACGATGAGATGCTCAACACCATAGCCGAGAAGATCGCCGGGATCATGCCTGCCATGCTGATTCTGATAGTGGTGGGCATGCTTATCGGGTCCTGGATGATCGGCGGGACCATTCCCATGATGGTCTACTTCGGCCTCAAGATCGTATCGCCCAAGTACCTCTATCTGACCGCTCTGCTGGTCACGGCCATCACTTCGGTCTGCACGGGAACCTCCTGGGGCTCCGCGGGTACCATTGGCGTGGCCTTCATGGGAGTGGCGCTGGGCATGGATGGCATCAATCCCGCCATCGTCGCTGGTGCAGTGGTCAGTGGCGCCTATTTCGGAGACAAGCTTTCCCCTCTGTCCGGAGACACCAACCTGGCTGCGGCCATCACCCATGTGAATGTGTTCACGCATATGAAGCACCTGTTGTGGACCACCTTCCCCTCCTTGTTGGTGGCAGCGATAGTCATGTTCGTGGCGGGCCGTGGGGTCCAGTCCACAGGTGGCCGCGGCTTTGACAAGGTCGCCGAGATGAACAACACGCTTTCGCAGGCCTTCACCTGGAACGTGGTCATGCTGCTTATACCCCTCCTGATTATCCTGATCGGGTCGGCGTGGAAGAAGCCGACCATACCGGTCATGCTGCTCTCGTCGGCGGTGGCTATGTTCAATGCCGTCGTCATCCAGCACTTCTCTGTCACCAATGCATTCAACGCCATCGTCAACGGGTTCGACACCTCTATGCTTCCCAAGGGCTTCAACTTGGGCCCAGCAGCCAAGGACATCACCAGTCTGCTGAACCGAGGCGGCATGGAAAGCATGATGAGCACCCTCCTGATTGCGTTCTGTGCCCTCTCCTTCGCAGGGGTGCTTTCGGCCTCCGGGGCTTTGAACAAGATCGTGGAATCCCTGCTCAAGATCAGCAAGAGCACCGGCTCATTGATTGTCGTCACCCTGCTGACCGGCATCCTGACCATATCCACTACCTGCAACGGCCAGGTCTCCCTCCTGCTGCCTGGCGAGCTGCTGAGGCCTGCATACATTCGCCGAGGTCTGCATCCCTGCAATCTTGGGCGAAGCATAGAGGATTCCGGCACCATATTCGAGCCGATCCTGCCCTGGACAGCCGCTGGCGCCTATATGGCGGCCACATTGGGCGTGCCCACGCTCTCCTATATGCCTTGGGCAACCCTCTGCTGGACCGGCGTGATTTTCGCCACCATCTGGGGATACACCGGAATCGGCATCCGCAAGCTGACACCGGATGAGCAGAAGACCATGCTCGCCGAGCTGGATAAGGAGAAGGAAGCGTAGAGTAATTTCCCCTGCTATAGCTAATCAGCGCTGCAACCGGGCAAATCGTGTTGTGGCGCTTTTCTTGTCAACTGGAAAGATAGGAATTGAGTGCTTATAAACCGTTAAAAAGCAAGGATTGAATTGGCGCGGTGACGATCGACTTTGAGGTGATTAATACCTCTATTTGTTCTCTCGTTTAATGCAGTTTTGAAATCTGTGATGTTGTAAACCTGCAAATGCGGGATAGACATATCAGTAAGAGCGCAAATTGAGCCATATTGAATAATTGCAAGGATCAGTTCTATACTAAAGGCCTATCGGGTTTTGTAGGGCATATAAAAAGTGAATTGACACCTTAACGTTTGATTTTCGCGAATTCGAATTCAGCGTTAACTGTTGTGAGCAATGGACTTGTCGGCGGCCCAGTTTCTTTGTCGACTCCAACCGCGAGTTTGATTATTTATCTGCGTACCGGGAATGCAGCTTATCCATATCGGCGTGCGTTCAGGACGGATGCGAATTTAGGTCATAAAGTTTAATGCACGGCTCTTTTCTCCATGCGGATCTGGGATTAGTAGACTGATGTTGCTGCAACAAAGGGTCAAGTAAGGGATGGTAAGCAGGTTACTGAATCATATGCTGGTCCCTTTATAAGGGAACTTTTGTTAAGAATTGCATTGATGCGGGAGGATCATATAGTGAGCGTAGCTGGTCATGAATGCCGGCTCGAACTGGCGTGCATCTAGATACCAGTAGCACCTCTTAAATTCGTGACTACTGCTTTCAGAATACCGTTGTATCTGATGGGCAGTCAGTAGATCACTGGTGCGATCACGGTTGTCATAAGGCGCAGGGCAGGCGTCAGGCCTGTTTATTGACATCTGGATTACAGATGGGTATAGGTAAGGCTACTTGTCCATGCGCTATTGCTCTGTTTTGATGCCGATTCTGGGACCGGTTTGGTAATATAGACGCCCGTCTTAACGCTTGGCTTAAGCTTCAGTTTACGCCGCTTCTCAATTTTTGTCATTCTCCACAGTGTGCATGATATGCTCAACTACTTTATACTTAAAAAGTCGTACCTTTAGGGGAATTGATTTACTTTCACTGCAATAACAGTATCAGGTGTATTGAACATGACTTTAGGGAGCAGAAACGGGGTAGGGAACTGTCTGTGCATAGTTCTTTTTGTGCTCTGCTTAGAAGATTAAGATTAATGGTCTTCACCTTATAGAACACAAGCCGGGTCAAAACCTCAACCTTACCGATGCAACCGGGGCTATTGATTTTACTGAGAGTAAGGTGTGTCCGCTGCGAATATCGGAATGATGCACACAGTGTTGCAGAAAATGAATAACGCTGACTTATCGCTTGACCACTGGAAGTATCTGTAAGCTAATATAGGTATTGTGAATGTATAAGGACCTTCAAAAACAGGATTGATGGAAGATGACTAGTCTATCGATACCGCCATTGCCCAGCTTGGTCGAGATGATGGCTGCTTTTACTGAAGTTTGTGAAACATTTACCTGCGATACCGCTAGCAATGTGCATTTGTGCTCACTGGTTTGAAGGGGGAGACCAAATAGATGACGGCGCAACGTCTACAACTTACTTGGTACAACAAGGACAAAGCACTTATCTCCTCTGAGACTGGCAAGTACAGTTACTTATGGGTCGACCCTTCCGATCCTCGCTATTGCGAGACGCATACTCTCGTATACGACAATTTTGTACGCGGCCAACAGCTTCCGAAGTCAGCAGAGTTTGAGTACTCAAAACGGGCTGATCAGGAGCCTCAGGATGACAATCTACTCATTTTAGGAGAATCCGGTGATGTCCTCGAAGCTCTTACTCGTGTGCCTGAGTTAGCCGAGAAGTACGTTGGCAAGGTAAAACTTATTTATATTGACCCGCCATTTAATACCTCGCAGGCTTTCGCTGATTACGAAGACAACCTTGAGCATTCTGTGTGGCTTACCATGATGCGGGATAGGTTATCCTATATGAGGAAGCTACTAAGTTCTGATGGGTCAATCTGGGTTCATCTCGACGATGTAGAAGTTCATCGTATGCGAGTTCTCCTTGATGAGATCTTCGGTGCAGGCAACTTCATCTGCGATGTGATTTGGGAAAAACGAACAACTCGTGAAAATCGATCTGTGATGTCTGTTTCAACAGATTTTATTCTTGTTTATGCAAAGAAAAGTAGTTGTTGGGCAAAAGTCCGTAATCTTCTTCCAAGGGATAACTTGTCGGGTTATTCAAATCCTGACAGGGATCCGCGTGGTCCGTGGACTTCTGTACCGTTTACGGCTCAGTTTAATCCGGCAGAGAATGAGCGACGGTCACAAAGGTATACGCTTACGACTCCCGGCGGTGCACATTTGAAACCGCCACCGGGATCAGTTTGGAGATTCACTGAGTCTAGGTACAACGAATTGAAGGCTGACAACAGGATTTGGTTTGGTGCAGATGGTAAAGCCGGTCCCCGGTTGAAGAAGTTCGCTTCAGAAGTCCAGGAAGGGCTAGTTCCACATACACTATGGTCGGCATCGGAGGTAGGCACAACTGATACTTCAAAACGTGAAATTCAGGCATTATTCCCGGGTTTAGCGGCATTTTCTACTCCTAAACCGGAACGACTCCTCGAAAGAATTATTCATATCGGCTCTAACCCTGGGGACATTGTTCTGGATGCCTTTGCCGGGTCAGGTACTACTGCTGCGGTTGCGCAAAAGATGGGTCGAAGGTGGGTGACATGCGAACTGGTGAAGGACACATTCGAGCGGTTCACGAAAGCACGCCTCGAGAAGGTAGTAGATGACAAAGATCAAGGTGGAGTAAGTCGTAAAAGGGGAAGCCGAATTGCAGCTGATGGTGTAGAATTGCCAGAAGGGATTAGTGCAGAGGACGCAGCGAAATTTACAAACGTGCTGAACAAGCTTACAGCTGGTGATTCGGAAGCCAAAAAGGATCCCCGAATCAAAGCGCTGAAGTCCGCTTCGAAGACTGAGTATGCAAAGGAAGTTGTCAACTGGCGCGGCGGTGGCGGATTCCAGGTCGCTCACCTGTCCCCAGCATGTTTCGATTATGATCCAGAATTGGATAGAGTTCTGCTCACGCCAGAGGCTACGGGTCAGACCTTGGTCGAGTCAGTGGCGGCTAATCTAGGGTTTACCCTGTTGCGCGCCGATGAAGATTACGTCTTTGATGCCCGTCGTGGCAATGCCTTGCTCAAGGTCGTTGAAGGTGTTGCTACGGTTGAGCTTGTGGATTCGTTATTACCCAATGTTCATCCGGGTGAGACAATTGTGCTCGCGGCCACGGCTGTTATGGACGGTGTACGCCAGTACCTGCGTAATATAGTAAAAGGTTCACGTGTGATAGCTTTGCCAGATGATATGTTCCAGTATTGCAAAGGCGATGATTTGTGATGACCACCAAGCTAAATATCCGTTTCGACTCTGAAATGCTTGAGGAGATCAGTTCTGAGTTTGATCTGCGTGCGCCTAATAAGGAAGCGCTTCGAGCGTTAATCTTTACCCTTGATGGGGATTATGACCCATCCGTGATGCAGGTGCTCGATCTCGCTACCGGCGTGGGTAAAACCTATCTGATGGCCGCTTTTATGGAGTATCTGCGACGTCAGGGAATCGGTAACGTCGTGATTGTGACGCCGGGCAAGACAGTGCAGTCTAAGACGGTTCAGAATTTTACCCCGGGTTCACCACGCTACATCAAGGGATCAGCGGTCCCTCCTGATGTGGTTACTCCACAGGACTATTCTGCATGGGTTGCCCGGCTGGATGGACCTAAACAGCTCACATTCGGGCAGGAAGTACCGATGTTGGCTTTTATCTTTAATATCCAACAATTGATCGCTCCCAAGGATGCTGACGGCAGCACCCACGGAACTACGCAAGACGCTATACGTCGAAAGCCTCGAAGATTTGATGAAAATGCCGGTGTGCTGTTCGACTACCTGAAGAGCCTTGACGATCTTGTCGTGATTGCTGATGAGTCCCACTTGTATGGTTCAACCGCGGTTGCGTTCAATTCTGCCCTTAAGGAGCTTGATCCGGCGGCAGCGATCGGCTTGACAGCTTCAGCAGATAAGAAGACCGACCACGTTATCTACGAGTATCCGCTTTACCGCGCTATAGAGGACAAATACGTCAAGGCGCCGGTGCTGGCATTTCGTAAGGGTGGGTACGGTACTGATAAAACATCTGAAGAGCAGCAGCTGCGTGACGCGTTACAGTTGCGCGCTTTCAAGCAGGAGTACTACGACTCATATACGAACAGCCATCATTTGAATCATGTCAATGCCGTTGTATTTGTGGTCTGTTCTGATGTTGAGCATGCCACTCAAGTTGCGGACCTGCTACGCACCCCTGAATACCTCGGTAAGAGAGAGACGGTTTTACAGGTGGATTCCAAACATGAGGATGAGCTGACACAGCGTCGTCTTGATGAACTTGACCGCCCGCAATCACCTGTACTTGCTGTCGTAAGTGTTAACAAACTTAAAGAGGGATGGGATGTGAAGAACATCGCAGTCATTGTTACCTTGAGGGCAATGGCTTCGGAGGTGTTGACCCAGCAAACGATGGGGCGAGGTCTTCGCTTGCCATTTGGCAAGTACACGGATGTGTGGCAAATTGACCAGCTTGACATCATTGCACATCAGTCCTTCAAAGAGTTGCTCACTGCTGAAAATGTGCTCCAGCAGTTCGGGCTGGAAGAAGCTGTTGCTGAACCGGACCAGGCTCATATTGAAGATGCAATTCAAAAGGCTGTTGAAATATCAAGTAGGTCTGGTTCGAATAGTGCAGTGTCCAGTACCAATAGCAATTTAACTTCGGAGGGAGCTTCTCATAAATTTGTCGATAATGGTATAGATGGTCCTGATCTGCGATCGGGTACGGTACTGGTTAGTAAAGGTAACGGCAATAGACTGCCTGGTGTTGGAATCCGAACGATAACCGATGCAGCACATGACTCCGAGCTGGAATGGCAGACTATTTCAATTATACGCAATCCGCGTTTCGCTGACGTGTCTTACCTGTTTCCGGTGACCACGATGAAGATGCAACAGCCACCTATTGAGTTATCCGAGATAAGTGATACAGATATCGAGCAAGCAGCTCGTCGTGTTACGTCGACTGGCGACGTACTATTCCGCAAAGAGATTGTCGCCGTTCTAGGAAAGGAACTTCGGGCTGAAGATCGTGAAAGCGCTGAGGTCGATTCAGTACATGTCAATGATGAAGATGCGCGTGACGCGCTGGTCAAGCTGGTAATGGACATGTCACTGGTGCCTAAGTGTGAGCCCACCGCTCGCTACGTGAAAACGTTCATGGTGCCTAAATTCATGAATGAAGTCACATTCACAGGCTGGACGGTTAAATCTCTGGGCTCTGCGCGGAATGAGTTGCTTAGTCTCGTTCAGAGCTACGTTGCTGAGACCTTACGCGCAACACGAGAAGTGCCAACTATTCATCCCAAGCAGATGCCAGGTGAAGGGTATATGCTCCCGCTTGGTGAGAAGGTATACCCTCAGATTGAGACTCGCGCACAGTTCATACGTGGTCGAGTATACAGTGGTTGGTTCAAATCCTTGTTTGAGAATGAGTCATTCGATTCCTTCACTGGAGAGTATCAACTCGCTCGACTTCTGAATACATCGCCGAGTATCAAATGGTGGCAGCGATTGCATCCCCAGGATGGGGCTTTCGTATATTACACCGCCAAGGACCGCTATTTTCCTGACTTCGTAGCCCAAGACACCAGTGATGTGTATTGGATAATTGAAGGCAAAGACGAGCGAGGTCGTGATGATACCAGGGTTCAGGCTAAGCGTAGGGCTGCTGAGACGTTGGTGCGTCGTCTTGTTGCTGAAGACGCTTATGCACATCAACACTGGGGCTATTTGATCGCGTATGAACAGGATACGGCTCATGCAGACTCATGGGAAGATCTCAAGACTTTGGCACAACCTGTCAGTAACGTTCTGAAACCGGAACATTAGTGACTTTACGTTCAGTTCAAGCTTGAGGAGTCCGAGTGTGGACTGTTTCGCCAGCCTTATCCCATGGGTAAAGCTGATTGTTGGAACACGTCTCCAAAGTCCTTGGGAAACTGACGATTCTATTCTGTTGTGGTTTTCGACCTTAAAATGCAGTTGAGCTAGCCAATCGCAATTCTGACCTCGTTGAAGTTATCGGTTATTGTGTAACAAGAGGAATGTTGCCAAGATGAGCCGTATAGAAGGCTATTTTAGACATGTGAAATTGCATTCTTGAGAGGAGAACATAGAAGAAGCCTGCGAAATCAGCAATAAAGTGAAAGTAAGTATAATTAACCAGTGTGTAAACTCGAAAAGGCAACTATACACTATGGACATCTATAAAGTTATTGCTGATTTAAAGGAAGGGCTGGATAGATGACCGCTCAGTATTTGCGGCTCACTTGGTATAATAAAGACAAGGTACTTATCCCAACAGAGACCGGCAAGTACGGCTATAAGTGGGTGGACCCTTCTGATCCTCGTTACTGTGAAACTCACACACTGATTTACGACGATTTCGTGTGCGGTGAGCAAACTCCGAAGTCGGATGATTTTGAGTATTCTAGACAAGCAGATTTCAAACCAGAGGTTGATAATTTACTAATACTCGGCGAATCAGGTGAGGTCCTTGAGACATTGACTCGTGTCCCAGAACTGGCCGAGAAATATGTTCGCAAGGTCAAACTGATTTACATTGATCCACCTTTTAATACGGCACAAACCTTTGCATCATATGAAGATAATTTAGAGCACTCAATCTGGTTGACTATGATGAGAGACCGGCTCTTAAATTTGAAGAAGCTTCTCTCTGATGATGGCTCGATTTGGGTGCATTTAGACTATTCCGAAAATCATCGGATGCGTCTGCTGCTAGATGAGGTGTTTGGAGCGTCGAATTTCGTAGCAGAGTTTGTATGGCAAAAGGCCGACTCCCCCAGAGGCGATGCTCAACGTGTCTCTGTGGACCAAGACGTCATTCTTTGCTATGCGGCTAGCGACTCTACACGGTTCAATCGTATGGATAGAACCGCTGCTGACAATGCACGTTTTAGTAACCCCGATGAAGATCGCGAAGGAGTGTGGTGGGCAGCTGATCGGACAGCACCACATTCAACCGATAACCGAGGTTTCCAAGTTCCGGCCGTTTATGCAATAACGCACCCAATCACAGGTATACGTATGTATCCAGCAGTTGGGAGACAGTGGGCTTTTAAAAAAGAACGTATACTATCCGCATTAAATAACTATACGACGTTTGTTGAAGTTCGCCCGAACCTTCAAGAGCGTTCGGAGCAAATGGACATCCCTATTGCAAATCTGCGTTCGGACGTTCTTGATTTAGCGCCAGCAGATTTGAGCAAGTCGGCCTTAGAAACACGTAAACGAATGTCCGAGGGGAACTGGCCGGAGTTTTTTGTAACCGAAAATAGTTTTGGAAGAAAGTTATATCCGCCCAAGCAAGGACAACCAGCCCGTACCTGGTGGTCTAACGATCAGGTCGGACACAATCGTACTGCCAAATCAGAAATCAAAGCGCTATTTCCAGGATCTACCCCTTTCTCCACACCCAAACCTGAACGGTTGCTCGAACGTATTATTCATATCGGTTCTAATCCTGGTGACATTGTTATGGACGTATTTGCAGGTTCTGGAACGACTGCTGCTGTGGCTCAGAAGATGGGGCGTCGTTGGGTAACTTGTGAACTCTTAGACTCAACGTTTAAGACATTCACGCGTCCGCGGCTGGAGAAGGTGGTCAGAAACCAAGACCCAGGCGGAGTTACGTGTACTAAGGGTGAGCGAGTAGCCGCTGATGGTACTGAGCTGCCCGAGGGTATCAGTCCTGAAGATGCCGCAAAGTTTTCAAGTGTGTTGAACAAGCTTATTGCGGATGACTCAGAAGCAAAGAAGAATCCTTTGGTGAAAGCGATGAAGAAGGCGACTAAGACTAAAAGATCTAAGGATATTGTAAATTGGCGGGGTGGAGGTGGTTTCCAAGTCGCGCATCTATCGCCTGCTTGTTTCGACTATGATCCAAAATTAAAACGCGTTATGCTCACCGATGCGGCAACTGGTCAAACGTTAATAAACTCAGTGGCTGCAAATCTTGGTTTTACTCTGTTGAATCCTGAGGATGACTACATTTTTGATGCACGTCGGGGTAATTCCAGGCTCAAGGTCATCGAAGGCACAGCAACTATACAAATTATTGACTGGTTATCTGAGCAGGTTGAGACAGGTGAGATAATTGTGCTCGCGGCCACGAGTGTGTTGGATGGTGCGAGGCAGCATCTACGGCATAAGGTAAAGGGATCGAGGATCATAGCTATCCCAGATGATTTGTTTCATTATAGAGGAAGCAATTATCAGGAGTGACAAAAATTCGAGTTCAATATAATTCTGTAGGTCTTGATGCCATTAGATGAGAGCTTTACCTGTTTACACCTACTAGACAGATTTGCGGAAACTGATTCTCGCGTTTGAGAGTAGCTATAACCCGAACATCATGTGAGTGCTTATTTTGGTTACTTATGCTGGTGAGGTTTATCTGATGGTAGCCTTTATAGATTATTTTAGTTGTCAGAGGATTGCCACAGTTCTGATTTGTTGCGTTAAGTAAGGCGGGATAAGCATAAATGGCGCGTAATTTTACGCCAGACTTACCTCGCTCGTTATCCTGTTTGGCCTCCGGTTCTAACAATTATGTGGAGTCGATGAACTACTGAGAGCACCTGAGGTTGGTCGGGCTTGGCTTTGATGCGGTAGTATAGTTTCAATCATATTGTCCATCTTCAATATCTAACATCCGACCGCTTTCTCAAGATGATGAAGGCAATTTTGATTAGTAAAGCTATGATTTGGTATGGCTTAATACTTGTCAATACAAAATTATATTAGTTAGCCTAATAGGCCAGGGGCTATCTGCTGCAGAGGTCTGGGATGTGTTTGGGCAGCAGTTCGGTCAATTCATCGTCGAGTTCCTGGGCGACAGCGAGGATGCTGCGCAGCCTGGCGGGTGGTAGGGGAGCAACCGAGTCGGCAAGTCCAGTCTGATTGACTTCTGATGCGGTTCTGCGGTTCCGAGAGGTGAGCGGTGGGGATCTGAAGGTTTCCGGCCTGCCTATCGAGATGATTCGTACTGCAGACCTGCGTGCCCAGCAGACTCTGGTGAGCCAGGACACCTATATATTCAGTCTCACGCTGGCAGACAATATCGCTCTGGCTCGGCCCGATGCCAGTAGGGAGGACATTGAGCAGGCAGCCCATGGTGCTTGCTTGGATCATCTGCTTGCTGATAATGGTTCGGACCTGTCCGAGGGACAGCGGCAAAGAGTGGCTCTGGCTCGCGCCTTTTTGAGCCCGGCGCCATTCGCGCTTTTGGATGACCCCACCAGCAGAATCATTTAAAACGGTGTCAGCTTCTGATTCTGAAGCCGACACCGTCCATCTTTGTGAGATTAATGCATCAAAGAAACACGCTCTAACGAACGTTAACTACATACTCTCAAGATTCGAGATAATTCCTATAGCACTTCAGCATTTTAATAATATATTTCCCAATGTTGTCTCCGGACTGACTCCCTTTCTCGGCACGGCTGAATGTGTAATTATTGCTAAGCTGAGTATCTACATAATTTAATAAAATATCGATTTGATCAATGCCTGAATTTCCCTTCAGCGTGATAAATGGGAGACCAAATGATGTAGATTTTGGATACTGCACTAAATGCTTTTTGCCGTCTTTTCCAAGAGACTCACATATGTAATCAGAAGAAAAAGAATGATACCAGTGATTTTTGCATATTTCATATTGAAACCCCTTGCCCTCGGTGCTAATGAAGTGCTCGAAATTGTCATGATAGTGAGGTTCCGCTCGTGGCTTGGAGATTTCTTTCCCGGAAGCATCCTTAGTTGTCTGTTTCTTCACCACATCTTTATACAAACTATACAGAATATCTTCTGAGCGACGCTCAATTGCAGCACATTGTTCACGTTTACTGCCATTCAAACTCGTGAAGAAGTCATCCAATTCGGCTATTTCCGGATTAGAAACTTTCCTTCGATAAATCTTCAGTTTGTCCGGAATGCTTTTATTTTTACACTCATCATTCGTTGCTTTGTCGATCCACAATAGATTCCCCAATTGGTGGGTCATGGAATCTTCTTCTTTGCTGTCTGGCAGAATATGTTCAACATTCCATGTGGAAGCAGCTTCCGTTCCGGCGCCCTGGTTTTTTGCGTCAATATCATTCGATAGCAGCGTATGCGTAGGAGATACCGTACTTGTGCATGAGCTTTTTCGTCACCGGTATGATTACTGTATTCAAAATCGGTGTTGTCATGCAGCATTTCTTTAATTGTCCTTCTTGGTACATCTCCAATTACGTCAGAAAGCTCATCTTCGAGGTTTCGAATATACCAGGCTGTCATTTTATTCTTTATATCATCATTCAAATACCCATCTCGAACAGCGCTAGCTAAACAGTGGGCCGTGTCTTGCAATATGCTTGTATACTTACTCCCTCTAATGTCCCTAAGAAATAGGAAGGCAACAGCAAGATAATCGATGAGTTCTATGAAAGGAGAAGGCTTCAGAGTATTTTTCCGACATGCGTGTAAAGCACTGGCAAGAAGTGGAAAGCTTTGCCGGGCCACTTGCACCTTGACCAGATAGTGCAAGCCTTCCTTTGCATGATCTAAGTAATCTTGATATATATATATTTTCTGTTGCGAGAGTTTGTTTGCAATACAAGGCAGACACATCCGGCACAAAATCAAGAGCGCGCTCAAGAAAGCCGATCAACTCTGACTCATCTGCCTGTTTATAAGCTTTTATGTAACTGCGATATAAGCTATTGCGTGATCCTTTAGTACCTTCGATGGCCATCCAATACAGTGAGAAAAACTGTTCCAGGTTAATCCAAGGACTGGCGGCCCCTTAGATTTTTGTCGTTCGGACAATCCATCTTTGATTTTTCCCCAATACTCGTGTGCCCTATTCAGGGGATTTAGTGTGAGGCGTTCAAATAAATTGTTCTTTATCAGATCAACCTGCTCGAGCCCCTTCCCTTTGGAATTGAGGGATTCGAATACTTCATTGCTTTTCTGATTGCATACTCAAAATGGCCACGGAAGGATTACACAGCTGCTCAAAAATACCGTATAGGATTGTTGAGTAATTCGAGTATTTACGATATAGGCCCTAACTTGAAACAGGCTGGCTGTCCCAGTCTTCAGACAATTCAAGATATTTAGCAAATTTGGGGAATGCGGCTAGTGATTGGATGCTAAAGTTGTAGTATCTGTATTGTTAGGTATCAATTAAGTTTTTTCCCGCTTGGCACTTTGGCAAGATAGATTTATTGTCTTCGTTCTTGTCAAAGATTAATGCCCCCATAACGTCTGCTCCGGTTTCAATTTCCAGCCGGAGCCTTGTGCCTCTCTCATAAGGTTTTTGGTGTCCGTAGGCGGTTATTCTTAATTGCATCGCCGTACAGACTATACGTTTTAATTAGATCTTCACATTTTTCTGTGAAGTTTGCGGATTTGCTGTCGATCTTATTTTTATTAGCAATTAGATCTGGCGTTTCACTAAAGCGGTTACTGAGCGTGCCAAGAAATAGGTATGTGGTAGTTAGTCTTTGTTGCCCATCGATTACTTCCATCGAACCGGAATTCTTATCCAGATGCCTTTGAATATCATTGTACCGGCAAAGTAAAATTGGCATATTGGACGTAATTCATCATTAGTGTCATCCAATTTTATACGAGAGATGATATCCTCAAAGAAGTGTTGTGGCTGCTTTTCTGTAAGGTTCCAACTGTAGTCTCGCTGATATTGAGGAATATTAAAAATTTTGTCAACACCTGGCAAGAATAGATTACCTAGTGTTTCTAGGGATGGTTCAATTTGATCATCAGCAACGGCAGTGTTTGCGGCCATGATATTTCCCCTTTGGATATTTATCTTACTGACGTGCCACTATTGCACGATCAAGGTCAAATCTAAGCCAATTCTGTTTACATCGTGTGACTGTCAACTCAGACTAATTAAATGCAAAAAAGCTATGTAAGCTACTGTCAAGTGAAGGCAAGAAGATCGGTTACTTTTACACGGTTTGTTCCATTTTCCTGCCTGCAGGAGATTTGCAATTGCTCTATCCTGGCAGAGATGAAGATTACGATCAAGCCCATTGAAGTTGTAAACTTGCAAATGTGCACAGTCATAAGAGATCACAAAGAGATATCTGAATGTTATTTTCCTTAAAAAGGAAGGTCTCTGATATTTAAATGCAGAATGTAGTTTCAAAGCTGAGAATTTGATATTTAATATGGTTGGATTGCAAGTTAGTTTGTGTATCTAGCAACGTCAGCTCATGATAATCATGGTGCTTGTCCGATTAGTGTCTTTTAGATGGTAACAGCATAGTGTGTACATATTGGAAGGTTCTATATCAAATGCCGACTGGCTTTGAGATTGCTATATGTGTGATATCCGACTAAGGCAATGATGCCACGATCGTCCGGGCAATAGACGTAAACGCGTAGACCATCAAGTCAGCCACCAGCAAACTGACAGATATAAGTACAACTCTCTCGAAGAGGACACATGCACAGGCGAATTAACAAAGGCGAGTGAAAGCCTGACCGTTCAATTTCGGAAATGAGGTCGAAGGTGAGGGTCCTCAAGGCTGATGCGCTAGCCGCCAGTGTTTCCGATGCTCATAAGTAATTCTTTGACGTGATAGGAAACTGAGACAGGGCTTCGGCGGATTCTAACGTTAAAGTATCGGCTAGAGACTAGACCAGTCGTGACTCGACTCAGGCCCTGGAACCAGCTAATGGGACGGAGCAATTCGTTATCGGGACTTTTCTTGATACCAAGGCCGCCCTTATCTTAGTTCCAGGATTGAGGCGGGGATGTTGCCATTTTTGGCAAGACTCGGTCCGGCACGAAGGCTACTGAGGGCGCTGTGCAGACTCAGGTCGCCGCAAGCTGCTCCTTCGTATGGATGTGATAACAGTGATCGTGCTCCTACCCAGGGAGCCAACGCCTCAGCTATCACGGAAGGGAAAGGGGCGGTAATGGCAGTTGACACCTTAAATAGTGCCGGAGCAAAAGACGGCTCTCCCGTTACAGGCCACTGGGTAAGGTGATCATTTTATTTGTAAACAAGAATCTGGATCTTCCTTGGGGAGTATTAGGATTCTCTCGCTGATTATTGATGTTAAACGGGAAAATGCTGTTAGAAGATCTTCAAAAGACTTCAAAATCTACCTGTGGAGCTAGCCGGATTCGAACCGGCGACCCTCTGCTTGCAAAGCAGATGCGCTACCAGCTGCGCCATAGCCCCGTGAATGTGTAAAGAACTTCAACCGCGCAAGAAATGCGTGGGCCTGGGAGGACTTGAACCTCCGACCTCATCCTTATCAGGGATGCGCTCTAACCAGCTGAGCTACAGGCCCATGCCGTGTGACCGAAGAATCACACAAATGGATAGCTTACCATAGTGTCCTCTCAAGTCAATCTCGGCGGCGTCGCGTCGCGTCTTGGCGGAAGAATGGTGGCCATGAGGCGGAAACGGCGTGCGGAACCAGTCCGATCGGAGCAGTTCGAGGTCGGTGGCGAGACTGTTCTGGTCATCAGGAAGCGGATCGCCAACGTCTATCTGCGGGTCAAGCCGCCTGACGGCCATCTGGAAGTGACGGCCCCTCTGGCCCTGAGCGACGACCGGATTCGTGCCTTTATCGACGGCAAGCGCCGCTGGATCGCAACCACTAGAGAACGTCTGGCCCGCTCGCGCGATGTCTACGCCCAACCCGGAGCCGATGGTCAGCTGTCGCCGGACCGGTCCGAGGCCGAAGCCAGGAGAATTCTCCAGGAGAGGCTGCCGACTCTGCTGGATCGGTGGGTCCCTGTGGTGGGTCGCCGACCCGAGCGCATCAGTCTGCGGAAGATGAAAACCCGCTGGGGGTCCTGCACCCCCGCCACTGCCAGCATCCGGCTCAACACCGACTTGGCCTGGCTGGATCCTGACCTGCTGGAGTACGTGCTGGTTCACGAGCTGACTCACCTCTACGAGCACGGTCACGGCTCGGGCTTCCGTGCGCGAATGGATCGCTATATGCCCGACTGGACCGAGCGCCGTCGTCGACTCAACTGCTATCTGGCTTTGTGACCCCAGAAGCTTAGACATCTGAAGCTATGACTCCCAGAGCCATGATTTCCGGAGCCATCAACTCCGCGTGATTTCTGAACTTGTGCAATGCGCGCTTGTGAAGTATGAACCTAGGGCATCATCCGTGCTGGTGATTTCCGAATTCGAACCCTCGCTAGACCCTCTGATACGAAGCTGGAATGGTTTTTGATGTGTCCTGCCTATCCTGATCTAACCTGACTATGCGGCCTGATTCAGACCGATCTGACTTTGATCTGTTCTAACTCGGATCTGTTCTAACTCAACCCGATCTTGCTTTGATTCGTTCCGACCCTGCTCAAGGTTGGTTTACTCCACCACATTTGTCATCGAAGACTGACAGGAGACTGCCGCAGCCCATGTTGGTGCGCTAGCGTTGAGGAAGAGGGATGGCACTGCAGCAGCTAGGTAGGGTCCCTGAGACCCGGAGGCGCGTGTGGAGCCGATCCGGGGCAATAGATCATGAAGGAGCAGTTGAAATGACGGAATCCAAGAAGACAGTCAAGCGTGCCGTGGTGACTGGCGCCTCCAGCGGCATCGGCCAGGCCAGTGTGCGGGCCTTGGTTGACAAGGGCTGGAAAGTGGTCGGCCTGGCCCGGCGTGAGGACAATCTCAAGGCTCTGGCTGACCAGCTGGGTCAGAACTTCACCTATGAGGTCTGCGATGTGACTGACGAGGACTCCACCCAGGCGGCCGTCGATGCCGTGCTCAAAGGCGGACCGGTCAAGGCTCTGGTCAACTGCGCCGGCGCAGCCTTCGGCAAGGACCCGGTGGCTACCTCCAGCCTGGACGATTGGCGCGGCATGTACGAGCTGAATGTCATCGGCACCCTGCGGGTCATCCAGAAGCTGCTCCCGGCCCTGAAAGAGTCGGAGGGCACGGTCCTGGTCATCTCCTCGACGGCAGGCATTGAGCCCTACGAGGGCGGCGGCGGATACTGCGCTTCCAAGGCGGCTGAACGGGTCATGGCCCGCATTCTGCGGCTGGAGCTGATCGGTCAGCCGGTGCGCGTGGTCGACATCGCCCCGGGCCTGGTCCACACCGACGAGTTCTCGCTGAAGCGGTTCGGCGGGGACAGCGACCGGGCCGATGCGGTCTACGCCGGAGTGCCCGACCCGCTGACCGCCGACGACATCGCCGGATGCGTCACCTGGGCCCTGGAGCAGCCCGACACTGTGGACATCGACCAAATCGTGGTCCGTCCCCGGGCCGAGGGCTCCTACACCAAGCTCTACCGTCGCAGCTGAGTCTGGTTGGGGGCCGATTCTGTAGGAAACCGAGACTGGCAGGGGAAGATTCTGGCAGGGGAAGATTCTGGCATGGGCTGAGTCTGGCAGAGGGATGAGTCCTGTAGTCAGGATGAGACGTGCCTGGCGGAACGCAGTCTACCGGGGATAGTGCCCACGGCTACGATGAGCACGGACAGGACCGAACCTGCCAGCACGCCCAGCAGGGCTGACTCCAGGTGCGGGGATCCGGCGAAGGCCAGGTTGGCGATCAGGAAAGACATGGTGAAGCCGATTCCGCAGAGCTGGCAGAGGCCGATCATGTTCCCAGTCGTAGAGCCGGCAGGTCGCCGCAGCCCCACATGACCTGCCAGGATCAGCATGGTCATGATCCCCAGGGGCTTGCCCAAGGCCAGTCCCAGAGTGGCGCCCCAAAAGACCCGGTCCGTCAGCAGTCCGGGTCCCAGCTGATCCAGGGAGATGGACAGCGAAAAGAAGGCGAAAAGGGGCAGGACCACCAGGGCGCTCAAAGGGGTCAGGAAGTGGTCCAGCCGTTCAGCCGGTGATAGCGTCGGGTTGCGGTTTGGCTCAATCTCAGTTGGTTCAAACCCAGCTGGTTTGGTATTGGCTTGATTGGTCACTGGTGGATGGGTCTCGGTCGGCTCGGTACCGGATGGTTTTGTATCGGTTCGCCTATGCTCGGTTGGCTCAGTTAAATTCGGCGCGGTACTGGCCGAAGATTCTTCCGCTTCTGTTGCTTCCGCTTCAGCCGCCTTCGACCTAGCGACAGGAGTCAATAGGCCCATCGCCACTCCCGCCAGCACCGGGTGGATTCCAGCCTTGAAGAGGCCGTACCAGGCCAGCAGACCGCCCGCAAGGGCGCCCAACAAGCAGATAAATACCAAGGGTCGCCAGAGCCGGGCGGAACGGCTCGCCGCTCGGACCAGCAAGGCCCAGACCACTAGGCCGACCAGGCAGACAAGCAGCCAGCTCGGTTGTCCCAAGCTGGAGTAGCCCAGGGCGATCAGCAGGACGCCGATCAGGTCGTCGAAGATGGCCAGAGTCATCAAAAAGGCCTGCAGGGCGGGCCCGGCCTTGGGCAGGAGCAGTTGCAGAGCCGCCAGGGAGAAGGCTGCATCGGTGGCCGTTGGGACAGCCCAGCCGCGCAACCCGGCAGGGGAGCCCAGGTTGAACAGGCAGTAGATCAGGATCGGAACGGCCACACCGCCCAGGGCGGCCAGCGTGGGCAGCAGGACCTGCCTGTGGTCGCGCAGAGTGCCCGTGGCAGCCTCCTGGCGCAGGTCAAGGCCCATGGTCAGGAAGAATATGGTCAACAGCCCATCCTGTATCCAATCCTTCAGGGACAGGCTCAGTCCACCGGGCAGGTCCAGAGGAATCCAAGCGGCAAGAGCGTTCAGCCCCGGCCCGGTCTCTGGCAGATTGGCCAGGATCAGCCCGGCCAGGGCGCAGGCCATCATGAATAGCCCGGTGATCCGATCATTTTCAGCCAAGGATGACAGGGCGGCGAAGAAGTTTGAAGGGTGGAGTCGGTTGTGCCGGTCCCTGTCAGATCCACCCTGCCTACGCTGCGGATTTGATGGCTGGGCATTTGATGGCTTGGAATCCGACGGTCCGGAATTCGGTTGGGGGTCTGATGACCGGGAATCCGACTGCCTGGGATTGAAAGGTTTGAGATTCTGTTGCGAATTCGAATCGTCGTAATCCTGACGACGTGGATTGACAGAGAATGCTGGGAATGTAGGCGTGGGCGGCATAATGCTCCTGGTCGGGCGGATAGGGTTCGGTCTTCCTTGGCCGACCAGTCTTCCCGGCGTGAGGCGGCGCCCGGCCGTCTCCCAAGCGTCAATTCTATTCTGAAGCCCAGAGTCTATCTCGGTCAGAGAAAATGCCAGCGGCCCCGCACCTTTCACGATGCAGGGCCGCTGGCTTACCGCTTATCGGAGCTGTGACGAGCTCTCAGAACTCAGCAACTCAGCAACTCAGCAACTCAGAACAGGTGGCTGCGCATGAACCACTGGAAGTGCTCGAGCTCCTGCACGTGGTCCTGCAGAATGTTGGAGCTGACGATGTCCAGGTCGTCCAGCTCCTTGATGGCCTCGCGGTCGCGCTTGATGAAGGTGGTGTAGTAGGTGTCCAGGGCCTTCAGGTAGTCCAGGGCATCCTGGCGGCCGGTCATGGTGATGCCATCCCAGTCGCGGTTCTTCATGATGTCGTCAGGGCGCCCGGCGGGGGAGCCGCCCAGGGTGGCGATGCGCTCAGCGGTCTCGTCGGCCATGTTCAGCACCGAATCAACCTCGGGGTCCATCATCTCGTGGATGCCGATGAATTCCTTGCCCTTCATGTTCCAATGGGCGTGCTTGAGGATCAGGGCAGTCTCCTGTTCCTGGCTCAGACGGCTCTGCAGGATGGCGATGACCTTCTCGCTGGTCGCTTCGTCGAGTCCCGGTACGGTAAAGTTCAATGCCATAATCGCTCCTTAAATATGAAATTATGCCTGCGGTCGGGTCAGCCCGACCTTGTATCTCCAGACTAGAGGAAAAAGCAAGGAAACGCTTGGATTTTGCGGGAATCAACCAGTGAAATCATTCACGGACCATCGGCTACGCTGATAGTCATTTTTTCTTGACTGGCGTGGGACGGTCCCCGGCCGACTGCCAGCTGGGATTCAGTTAGACCATAGCTGGGCTCTGGTCGTAGCGTAGTCTCGGTCAGATTAGACCCGGTCGGGTCATCCTCGGTCTGCTCCCGCGATGGAATTCGACCTATCTTCGCTGGCTTCGTCATCATCGCCAGCCTGGTCCTCGGCCTCCTGCCGGCGCCTGACCTCGATGGTCTCAATGCGGCGCCCGTCCACCTTGGTTACCGCCATGTCATACCCGTCGTCGGAGTGGATCACGTCGCCCACCTGCCCCATCCGTCCGGTCTGGGCCAGGAAGTAGCCGGCCAGGGTCTCGTAGGGGCCGTCCTCCAGCTCGATCCCGGTCAGGTCCGCGAAATCCTCGATGGTCATGCCGCCGTCGACCGTGGCAACCCCGTTGACGAAGGCGGTCGCCTGGGGATGGGCCGGATTCTGCTCCTCGGGCAGGTCGTACTCGTCGCGGATGTCGCCCACCAGCTCCTCGGTCATGTCCTCCAGGGTGACGATGCCGTCGGTGCCCCCGTACTCATCGATGACCACGGCCAGGTGGATGCCCTTCTTGCGCAGCTTCTCCAGGCTGGGCAGGAGCTTGGAGGTGCCTGGCAGGGCGATGCCGGGCCTGGTCACGTCGGCCACGGTCTTGGCATGGGGGTTGCGCACGTCCATCAGGTCGCGCACGTGGACGAAGCCCAGCACGTCGTCGAAGTCGCGGCCGGTCACCGGGTAGCGCGAGTAGGGCTCGTCGTGCACGAATTCGACCGCCTCCTGCAGCGGCATGTCCCCGGCGATGAAGACCACGTCGGCCCGGGGGCGCATGACCTCGGCCACGCTGGTCTCGGAGGCATCGAAGACGTCGCCCAGGATCATCCGCTCGTCCTTGCTCAGGTTGGTGTTGGAGGAGACCAGCATCCGCAGCTCGTCGTCGCTGACCTCGGTGTCGGTCTGTTGGGGGTCGAAGCCCAGGATGCGCACGATGAGGTTGGTGTTCTTGCCGATCAGCCAGATCAGCGGCCTGCACAGGGTGGTGAAGACGTCGATGGCCGGAACGACGGCCCGGGCGATGGCCTCGGTGCGCTGCATGGCGATCCGCTTGGGCACCAGCTCGGAGATGACGATGGAGCAGTAGGAGATGATCAGAGTCAGGATCACCGTGGTCAGGGTGCCGGCCAGACCCTCGTGTACGCCCCACCCGGTCAGGACGGGCACCACGTAGGGGGCGATGGATGATGCGCCGAAGGAGGCTGAGAGGAAGCCCGTCAGCGTCACACCGATCTGTACGGCGGAAAGAAAGGTGTTGGGGTCGCGGGCGATGCGGGCCACCCGGGCGCCGCGCGCGTCCTGCTGCTCCATCTGCTCCAGCTGCGAGCCTCGCAGGGAGACCAGCGCCAGCTCAGTCCCCGAGAAGACGGAACCGAGCAGGAGGAAGAAGAGAATGAGCAGGATGTTCAGCCATAATGCCATGCCTTCAATGCTAGGGTATGGACGCCCCATGTGCCCTATGTCACACCCCAGCGGTGAACAGCCGTCTTCCCCATACAGCGCTTCCTGACTAGCATGAAATACGGAGAAAGGTTCGGCTTCAGGCCGATGTTCCCAACGCTCCCGAAAGGATTTTTCATGTCACAGCTTCAGCACGAATTGACTGAGTTCACCACGCAGGCCTACCAGGACAACAAGACCTTCCCGGTCTCCAAGAAGGATCTGCTGGGCCACTGGTCCCTGCTCTTCTTCTACCCTGCGGACTTCAGCTTCGTCTGCCCCACCGAGCTGGAGGATCTGGCCAGCAAGTACGAGGACTTCAAGAAGATCGGCTGCGAGATCTACTCCGTCTCCTGCGACACCGAGTTCGTCCACAAGGCCTGGCACGAGGCCAACGAGAAGATCGCCAAGGTCCAGTACCCCATGCTGGCCGATCCGACCGCAACCCTGGCCAAGGACCTGCAGACCTACAACGAAGCCGAGGGCAAGGCCGAGCGCGGCGACTTCATTCTGACCCCTGAGGGCAAGGTCGTGGCCTACGAGGTCATCTCCTCCAACGTGGGCCGCAACGCCGACGAGCTGCTGCGCCGCGTCCAGGCCTCCCAGTTCGTCTACGAGCACGGCGATCAGGTCTGCCCTGCCAAGTGGGAGCCCGGCGAGGACACCATCGAGCCCAGCCTGGATCTGGTCGGTCAGCTCTGATCCGCAGCTGCCAACATCGGGAACTCGCCGATCGGAAGCGACCAGGGCGGGTTCCCTTTTCTGTATTCACGACCAGCATCCAACATCAGCACATCCGTGCATTCCTTCGGAAGAGGCATTCATGACGGAAGACAAGAATCTTTATGACGTGGTCGTCATCGGCGGCGGCCCTGCAGGCCTGAGCGCAGGCCTCTACCTGGCCCGGGCGCGGTACCGCACCCTGATCCTGGAGAAGGACGACTTCGGCGGCCAGATCACCATCACGGCCGACGTGGTCAACTACCCGGGCGTGGCCAGCACCGACGGCCGCAAGCTGACCGAGACCATGCGCCAGCAGGCCCAGAACTTCGGAGCCGAGTTCATGAGCGCCGAGGCCACTGGCATCGAGGCCCAGGGCGACATCAAGGTGGTCCACACCTCCCGGGGCGACCTGCGCACCTTCGGCATCCTGATCGCCACCGGCGCCAGCCCCCGCAAGATAGGCTTCCAGGGTGAGCAGGAGTACGCGGGCCGTGGCGTGGCCTACTGCGCCACCTGCGACGGCGAGTTCTTCACCGGGCGCGAGGTCCTGGTGGTAGGCGGCGGGTTCGCGGCCGCCGAGGAGTCGGTCTTCCTGACCAAGTACGCCACCAAGGTGACCCTGCTGGTGCGCGAGGAGGACTTCACCTGCGACGCCGCCGTGGCTGACGAGGCCCGGAACAACGACAAGATCGAAATCCATTACTCCACCGAGCTCAAGGGGGTCTCCGCAGGCCCCGGCGGGCTGGTCGAGGCCTCCATCCTGGACCGCAAGAGCGGACAGACCACCACCTGGAAGCCCCAAGACGGCGGCACCTTCGGCGTCTTCGTCTTCGCCGGCTATGTGCCCCAGACCGGCATGCTCAAGGGCGTGGTGGATCTGGACGACCACGGCTATGTGCTGACCCACGGCTACCTGGAGACCTCGGTGCCCGGCATCTACGCCGCCGGGGATCTGCGGGTCAAGAACCTGCGCCAGGTCATCACCGCCACCTCCGATGGGGCTGTGGCCGCCGTGGAGCTGGAGCGCTACGCCTCCAATATGTCGGACAAGACCGGCCTGGTGCCGCCGCGACCCGACGATTCCCCCTACGCCCGCTCCGAGCGGCAGGCCGAGAACTCCGCACTGGCCTCGGGCACCTCGCCCGCGCCTGTGGCCCAGGAGCACGACCAGGCTCCGGCCAAGACCTCCGGCTTCTTCGGGCCGGACATCCGCAAGCAGCTGGACATGGTCTTCGGCAAGATGACCGGAAAGCTGGAGCTGGCCCTGGACCTGGACGGCAGCCAGGTCTCCAAGGAGCTGGAGGCCTTCGTGGACGAGCTGGTCGGGCTCTCCGACGGCAAGCTGACCTCCAGGGTGGACTCCCGCACGGATGAGGACGGCAAGGATTACGATCCCGCCGGCGACCTGCCCGATGCCCGCCCCAGCGTGCGCATCTGCCGCGTGGACGATCAGGGCGTCGCCCAGCCGACCGGGTTGGCCTTCCATGGCGTGCCCAGCGGCCACGAGTTCAACTCCTTCGTCCTGGCCCTCTACAATGCGGCGGGCCCGGGCCAGCAGGTGGATCAGCCCACCTCGGACCGGATCGATGCCATCAAGGACCAGGTGGACGTGATGATGCTGGTCTCCCTGACCTGCACCATGTGCCCGACCACGGTCCTTTCCGCCCAGCGGGTGGCGGCCCAGAACGGCAAGGTGCGCGCCGAGGCCTACGACCTGGCCCACTTCCCCGAGCTCAAGGATCAGTACCAGGTCATGAGCGTCCCCTGCATCGTGATCCGCAAAGATGGCCAGGAGACCGTGGAGTTCGGCAAGAAGTCCGTTCCTGAAATGCTGGATCTGATCGGGGCCTGACCCTGGGTCTGAGCCTGAACAGAGTCTGAGAAGGCGCTGGCGTCAATGCCCCTGTGGCGATGATGCCAGCGCCTTCTCTGATGTATGCCGCTGAATTATATTGATGAAAAACTATGGATATTATCCACGGTTTGCACTATGCGTTCTATCAGCAGCCGCAGGAGTGACGGATGACCAGATCCGCCTTGATGATCTGCACGTCGGGGACCTGGTCCGGCTCCAAGGCCGCATTCATGGCGCAGGCGGCGATCTTCTCGGTGTCCTGCTGCATGGTGGTCAGCTGAGGCCAGGTGTAGAGGGAGTCGACGGTGCCGTCGAAGGAGACGATGGCCACGTCTTCGGGGATGCGCAGCCCGCGCTCATGCAGGGCCCGAAGAGCACCCATGGCCTCCATGTCGGAACCGGCGAAAATGGCCTGGGGCGGCTTGCCGCTGTCGATCAGGTCCAAGGTGGCGCGATAGCCGCCCTCGCGTGTGAAGAAGGCCTGGCGAATCCTGCCGGCGGGCAGGTTGGCGTTCTGGTGGGCCGCGTACCAGCCCTGGATTCGCGCGTCGCCCCGGTCGTCGGGGGAGCCGCCAAAGAGCATGTCAACGCTGCAGTGCCGGTGCTCGATCAGGTGCTGGGTGGCGGTCAGGCCAGAGTGGAAGAAATCGGTCGACACGCTCTTGGCGTTGGCCACCCGGTGAGGCTGGTCCATGAAGACGAAGCGGCTCTCCTCAAGATGAGCCATGCTCAGCTGTGTGTAGCTGCGTGAGGATGAGAGGAAAATGGCGTCAACATTGCGCTCCAACAGCTGCCTGATGGACTGCTCCTCCAATTCGGGGTCGCTGCGCACGTTCATGAAGAGGACTGAGTACCCCCGTCGCATGGCCACCGTCTGCAGCTCGTCGTAGATGCCGGCGCTGAAGGGGTTGGACGAATCCGGCACGATGACGCCCAGCATCTTGGAATACCCGGTGCGCAGGGCACGCGCCGTGGGGTTGGGGTGGTAGTTCAGCAGCTTCGCCGCCTCGCGCACCCGCTTGGATGTGTCCGGAGCCACAGCCCTGGGTCCGTTGTTGAAGACGTAGCTGACCACCGCCGTGGAGACGTTAGCCAGCTTGGCCACATCCGTGCGTGTGGCCCTTCTGCGTTGTCGGAGATTCTTATCGTTTGCAGCCATCAGAGCTCGTTCCCATCTGCCTATTCACCAGTCTCAATTCATGCTACCCGGAATATAGAATCTACTCGAATTGATATTGTTTTCAAACTCCGTTCAACACCGCCATTGACCTGCCCGCACATGCCGGGCTATAGCCGGAAAATCAAGGGAAATGGCACCAAATTTCCAACCGTTGCGAAAGCCCTTGTCTTCAAAAGCAGCTGTTCAGGCAATCGGCGTCAGATATTTGACAGATGAATCTACTCGTGTATATTAAGAAACACGAATGAGTTCCTGTTCGCATGGAACGCGTTCGGCAACGAAGCAACCTACGAAGGAGTGGTTGATGAATAGGATCAAGACGGTGGCGGCGGTCGGCATCTGCTGCGCTATGGCAATAACCTCATTGGCTGCCTGCGGCTCTTCCTCCTCCGGGGGCAAGAAAACCGTGGAATTCATGACCATGCAGTCAACGGGGACCCCCCAGCTCAAGGCTCTTCAGGGCCTGGGCAAGAAGTTCGAAGAAAAGAATCCGGACATCACCATCAAGATGGTTCCGGGCACCAACAACAACGAGAACGACATCAAGGTTCGCCTGGCGGGCCACAACCCTCCGGACATCTGGAACACCCACGGCTGGTCGCGCGACCGCTACGGCAACTTCCTGGAGCCGCTGCAGAACAGGCCCTGGGCCAAGCGGCTCAAGCCGATAGGCAACGAGGTATTCAAGACCAAGGACGGCAAGTTCTACGCCCTGCCCGCCGACATCCAGGTGTCGGGCATCATGTACAACCAGACGGTCATGGATGCGGTCGGCATCGATCCCAAGTCCATCGACACCTGGGACGCTTTTGAACAGGCCTGCACGAAGCTGAAGGCCGCCGGATACACGCCGCTCATCTCCTCCAACAAGGACGCGGGTCCCAACGGGGATCTTGCCGATTACATGCTTCCGGGCATGTATGACGAAAGCCAGCTCAAGGATCTCTCCAAGGGCAAGTTCGATACTGCGGTCTACGAGAAGTACACCTCCAGGGTGGCCAAGTGGGCCAAGGACGGCTGGTTCAATGTGGATTACACCTCCGCCTCCCAGGATGACATCTCCAGGCTGATGGCCCAGGACAAGGCCGGCTTCTCCTTCCGCGCCAACGGCAGTTCCCAGCTGATCGAATCCTACAACCCCAACGTCAAGCTGGGCATGATGCCGGTTCCCGCCGAGGTCGGCAAGCCCTACTTCTCCACCGGCGAGGACACCCTGACCTTCGGCGTCTCCAAGACCAGCAAGAACAAGGACGCGGCGCTGAAGTTCATCGACTTCATGGCCGAGCCTGAAAACCTGCAGAAGCTGGTCGACGTGAGCATGAACGATTCGGTCCTGACCGGCGTCAAGTCCGCACTGGGGCAGTTCGAGCCGACCTACAACTACTGGGTGAACGAGAAGAAGACCAAGCTGGTCCCCTTCTTCGACCGCAAGTACCTGCCCAACGGCATGTACAACACCTTGGCCAAGTCCACCGACGGTCTGCTGACCGGTCAGCTGACTGCACAGGCCGCTGCGGATCAGGTCAAGACCTCCTTCAACAGCCTGTATGGCCAGAAGTCTTCCTGATTAGTCGACCAAGAGGAGTCGAGTCATGACAGATAGTCGCTCAGGGGCGATTCCTTCGCAGGACACCCAATCCGGATCACCGTTACATGGGGATGGCAGGAATGCATCCGTTGGCCACGGCAGGGGTCCCTCCCCGCGTCGTCGCCGCTTCAGGGGTGCCTCGATCAATCTCTTCTATCTTCCTGCCGTCATCCTCCTGGTGGTCTTCATCATCTATCCGCTCCTGTCGGGGATCGGGCTTTCCCTGACAAACTGGGACGGGTACAACGACGCCAAGTCCTTCGTGGGGCTGGCCAACTACAAGCAGATGCTGACTGACACCAACTTCAAACAGGTGGTCATCAACACCTTCATCTACGGCATCGGCAGCACAGTGCTCCAGCAGATCCTGGGCTTGGCTCTGGCGCTGCTGCTGAACGCCAAGATCAAGGGGCGCACCCTGATCAGGGCCATCATCTACCTGCCCGCTCTGGTGGCCCCGGTCATCATGGGCATCATGTACTACTTCGTCTTCCAGTACCAGCAGGGCGCTCTGAACGCCGTCATGACGGCGCTGGGTCTGCACAAGGTGGCCTGGTTCAACAATGCGGGGTTCTCGGTCTGCATCATCGTGCTGGTGAATTCCATCCAGTTCGTCGGCGTCTCCATGATCATCTACCTGGCTGGTCTGCAGACCATGGACCAGGAGGTCGTCGAGGCCGCCGAGGTCGATGGGGCATCCGGCTGGAAGAAGTTCTGGAACATCACCCTGCCGCTCCTGTCGCCCGCCTTCACGACCAGCGTGGTGCTGAACCTGATCGGAGGACTGAAGCTCTACGACATGGTCAAGGTGCTGACAGGCGGCGGCCCCGGGTATGCCACCAACTCCATCTCGACCTATATCGGCACGATCTACTTCGACAACCAGGCGGCCGGGTATGCCTCGGCCATCGGGGTCTTCCTCTTCGTCCTGATTGCCATCGTGACCTGGCTGGTCAACAAGGGACTGGCCAAGCTGGATTGGGAGGCCTGACATGGCTAGCAAGAACAAGAATGAGATGACCCCTGCCGAGCGGTCATACCAGCGTGGGCGTTGGGCCATCTACCTCTTCCTGGTCATCGTCTGCCTCTGCCAGCTCCTGCCCTTCTACCTGGCGATCACCACCTCGCTCAAGCCCTCGGATGATCTGAGCTCGGCCCTGAGCATGCGCACCCATGACATGGCATGGTCCAACTGGACCGAGGCCGTCAATGAGGGCGGCATCCTCAAATCCGTGCTCAACAGCGTGGTGGTGACCGTGGGGACGACGGCCCTGGTCTGCGTCCTGGGAGCGGCTGCGGCCTACCCCCTGGCTCGTCGCCTGACCCGGTTCAACAAGCTGGTCTCGGCCTTCATCCTCTCCATGATGATGATTCCGCCCCTGAGCATTCTGGTCCCCCTCTACTCCTTCCTGGTGAAGATCGGCGGGGTGAACAACTACTGGGGCATCATCGTGGTGCTGACGGCCACCAACCTGCCTCTGTCGGTCTTCCTCTACACGGCCTTCATCAAGGCCATACCCCCGGCGATCGACGAGGCCGGCGAGCTGGACGGAGCCAACAAGCTCCAGGTCTTCATGCGCCTGGTCCTGCCCATGCTCAAGCCGGTGACGGCGACCGTGGTCATCATGACCGGCTCGACAGTATGGAACGACTACGCCCTGTCCAGCTACATCCTGACCGACCCCTCGGCCCAGACCATCGCTCCTCGCGTGGCCTCCTTCTTCTCGGCCAATACCAACAATCTGGGCGTCGCTGCAGCGGCATCCCTGATTGCGGCAGCCCCCATGGTGGTCGCCTACATGTTCCTGCAAAAGTACTTCATTGCAGGGATGGTGGCCGGAGCAGTCAAGTAGTCTATCAATCAGGAGCCGCCCAACTGCAGTGGGGCGGGCGGCTCACTGGTTCATCAAGCATCGTTGTTTTTGCACATTTGTGCCGTAGTTACTAAAGGATTTTTCATGCTCTTTCCACAGCCGGTCCATTCTGATCAGCCACTCACCTATATGGCCCTGGAGCCCATTACGCCGGGTGCCGATATTCCTGACATCAGGGGGCTCTATGCGGGTCCCGACCTGGATGGCTTGGAACAGACCCCCGCCTGGACCTCGACCCATTCGCCCCTGCTGCTGGAGCATGCACAGAACACCTACCTGCATCCGGGCCTGACCGGGCATCGGATCGCCCAAGGCCCCGAAGGCATCCAGGCCGGGCGTTCCTGGTCGCCCCGTTTCCTGGTGGAAGGCCAGACCGAGCAGACCGCCGACTCGCTGACCATCAAGGCCCGTGACGAGGATGCCCAGCTTGGGTTGGAGACCAGGGTGGAGGCCATGGCCGGCGGCTCCCTGCGTGTTCGCCACACCCTGCGCAACCTGGGCGCCGACCCCTTCCTGCTGGAGGGTCTGGAGGTCCGCCTGCCCTTGGACGACCAGCAGACTCAGATTCTGGACTTCGCCGGCAGGCACGAGCGTGAGCGCAGCCCCCAGCGCCACGACCTGGCCGACGGGGCCTGGGTGCGCGAGTTCCGCTGGGGTCGCACCGGCTTCGAGGGGCCTGTGGTCATGGTGGGCACCCCCGGCTTCGACTTCCATCACGGCAGGGTGCTCTGCGTTCAGCCGGCCTGGAGCGGGAACACCGTGCTCCGGGTGGACCGGAACAGCGCCACCCCGGCCGGCGTCAGCGCTGGCGAGCTCCTCCTGCCCGGCGAAGTGGTCCTGGACCAGGGCCAGGAGTACAGCACGCCCTGGATCGTGGTCACGGCCTCCGACCATGGCATGGATCCGATCATGAACAGCCTGCACGCCTGGGAGCGCACCCTGCCCGAGCATCCGCGCGAGCAGCCGGTCATCCTGAACGTCTGGGAGGCCATCACCTTCAACCACGATTTCGACACCCTGCGCGACCTGGCCGACCGGGCCGCACGCATCGGGGTGGAGCGGCTCGTTCTGGATGACGGCTGGTTCCACCTGCGCCGGGACGACAAGGCCGGTCTGGGCGACTGGTGGGTGGACCCTGCGGTCTGGCCCCAGGGTCTGGAGCCTTTAGTTGATTATGTCCATAAATTGGGGATGCAGTTCGGCCTCTGGTTCGAGCCGGAGATGATCAACCCGGATTCGGACGCCTTCCGCGACCATCCTGAGTGGGTCATGAGGGCATCCTCCAGAAACCCGGAGCTGCAGCGCAACCAGCTGGTCCTGGACCTGACCAACCCCCAGGCCTTCAACCACGTGCTGGAGGCCATGACCAAGGTCCTGGAGTCCTGCCGCATCGACTACGTCAAGTGGGACCACAACCGCGACCTGCTTGAGGCCGGTTCCCAGGCCCACGGTGGCGCGCCGGCCATCCACGAACAGACCCTGGCCTACTACCGCCTGCTGGACGACCTCCGCGCTCGCTTCCCCAAGGTGGAGTGGGAATCCTGCGCCTCGGGCGGCGGCCGCATCGACCTGGGTGTGATCGAGAAGATCCGCCGCTTCTGGAACTCCGACATGACCGACGCCCTGAGCAGGCAGCTGATCCAGCGCTGGACCGAGCAGACCGTGGCTCCCGAGTACATTGGCGCCCACATCTCCCAGCCCTCCTCCCAGCAGACCGGCAGAACCTACAGCCTGGATTTCCGGGCGGCCACGGCCGTCTTCGGGTCCATGGGCATCGAGTGGGACATCCGCCAGGCCAGCGAGGAGGACCTGGAGCGGCTCAAGGAATGGATCGCCTGGTACAAGGCCAACCGCGGCTTCCTTCACTCCGGCCGCGTGGTTCGCCTGGACCTGGCCGACCCCTCGGTCCTGGCCCATGGCGTGGTGGCCCCCGACCGCAGCCGTGCCATCCTGGCCCACGTCCAGTTGGACGAATCCCTGCATAATCGTGGTGTTTATCTACGTATTCCCGGCCTGGACCCCAAGGCCCGGTATCGGCTGGCCTGGACCGGCCCCGCTAAGCCCAGAGCCTCGCTGGAGCACCTGGATCCGACGGGTCCGCTGGGCACCGCCGAGGTCACCGGCACCTATCTGGAGCGCGTGGGCATCCGCATACCCCGCTGCCAGCCCGAGACCATCCGCCTGATCGATTTGGTCCGGGTCTGACCTATCGCCATCTGTTACACCGCAGGGATGAAGGAGCACTGAATCATGAACCCAACCAGCCTTAGCCTGGGAGAGCCGGACTGGATCACGCTGACCACCGATGCCGACAGGGAGACCGCGCCCGCAGGCAGGCCCTTCGGCACAGCCCCCGATGCGAGGGTCAGCCTCAAGGGCGAATCCGCTCTGACGGTCAGCCTGACCGCCGGCTCCACCCCCATCCGGTCCCTGGCCCTGCGATGGACCAGGCCCATGCCCGCCGACGACCTCTACCTGGGCGACGCCTGGGAGCGTGGCTACGGCCGCATGGGTTTCCAGACCATGCGCGCCAACCGGTTCATGCCCTGGTACTTCCTGGCGGCAGGTCAGGAGCAGGCCGAGGGGTACGGGGTGGCCACCGGTGCCAACGCCTTCTGCTTCTGGCAGGTCGATACGGCCGGCATCACCCTCTTCCTGGACCTGCGCAACGGCGGCAGTGGGCTGGTACTGGACGGCCGGGAGCTTGAAGCGGCCACCATCATCTGCCTGCAATATCCGCTCCAGGAGCGGGCTGGCGGTCTGGTCTTTGCTGTGGCCAGCGACTTCTGCTCCCGGATCAGCCGCAAGGGCCTTATGCCCCCTAAACCGATCTACGGGAGCAACAACTGGTACTACGCCTACGGGGACTCCAGCCGTTCCCGGATTCTTGCCGATGCCGAGTATCTGGCCGACCTGACCCAGGGCAACGCCAACCGCCCCACCATGGTCGTGGACGACGGCTGGCAGGACCACCACCGGCTTGAGGACTACAACGGCGGCCCCTGGCGGCGTGGCAACGAGAAGTTCGGCGACATGGGCGCCCTGGCCGACCAGATCAAGGCCATGGGCATCAAGCCCGGCATCTGGTACCGTCCGCTCCTCAACGAGGACGAGGCCATTGCCGACCAGTTCAGGCTCCCGCACAACGGATGCCTGGACCCCTCGAACCCGCAGACCCTGGACTACATCCGCCAGGACATCGCCCAGCTGGGGGAGTGGGGCTACCAGCTGGTCAAGCATGATTTCAGCACCTTCGACCTGCTGGGCAGGTGGGGCTTCCAGATGAACCCCTGGCCCAGCCCGGACGGCTGGCACTTCTACGACCGGAGCCTGACCAGCGCCCAGGTGGTCAAGCAGCTCTACCGGGCCATATTCGAGCAGGCCACCAAGACCGGGATGCTGGTTCAGGGGTGCAACGTGGTCGGCCACCTGGGCGTCGGCTTCATGCAGATCAACCGGACCGGGGACGACACCAGCGGCCTGCAATGGGAGCGGACCAGGCAGATCGGGGTCAACACCCTGGCCTTCCGTCTGCCCCAGCACGGAAGCTTCTACGCCACCGACGCCGACTGCGTGGGCATATCCGACTCAATCGACTGGGAACTCAACCGTCAGTGGATGGATCTCTTGGCGCGGACCGGCACCCCGCTCTTCTTCTCGGCCCGCCCCGGCAGCCTGACCGCCGACCAGGAGGACCAGCTCAGGCAGGCGCTGGCCCTGGCCTCGACCGGCGGCGCCCATGCCATTCCCTCGGACTGGCTGGTCAACGACTGCCCTGAGATCTGGACTGACGACGGCGGCACCCGCCGATACTCCTGGTATCAGCCGGCTGGCCTGGAGTTTTCAGACAAGCCCGAGCGCTACGACGGCTATCTTTCCGCCGTTTAGAAGTAGATGACGGCCGTGCTCGGTTGGGATGGGCACAGCCGCCAGTTCGCCGGATTGCAGTGATGGGAACCCGGCCTTACTCGTGCGAAGTACAGTGGGGAATATTCGATAACGCCATTTACAGAGCCTCCCAAGAACTCTGCCGACTGTCTCCCCAACAGACGGTGCATGTCATCCGTTTCTGCGTCTTTGTACAGTTGATACAACCTTATCATTGCGCAATGACTATGACAGCCTGATCCAGTGTCGGCGGAACTCCTGATTGACGGGATGAGTAAACAGCGGCCGGGCTGGCTGGAGGTTGTTAAGCCTCCTGGCCGGCCTGGCCGTGTTTCCTCCTCTCCCGGGCGGGGGCGGGGGCGTGCATGCCTGCCCTCGGCTTCCGCCTGCGGAAGTGTGGTGGGGGCGCGGGAGAGAAGTGTCGGCTCTCTTGGGGTTTGAGCCTTCAGTGACACGTTCCTCCCTGCTCCCCCTTGATGGGCCGGGGGCGGGGGGATTGATACGCCGCCCGGCCGCTCTTACTCGTGCGAAGCGTGCAATAGTCGGCGTGTTTCCTGCCGGTGGCGGCGTGAGGCGAGGACCCCGCCCATGCCGGTCATGCCCGTGGCCAGGGCCAGCAGGATGCCTTCCCCTCCGGCCTTGGGGAGCACGCCTGCGGGCAGGTACGTGTACCTGAGGGAGGTGTCGGGCGTTTGGGGTGCGCCGCCCAGCGTGTAGTCCACGCTGACGGTGACCGTGCCCGGCTGGTGTGCGGGCGTGAGCACGCTGACACTATTGCCGTCGCCGCGCATCAGGCCTGATACGGCGGTCTGGTCGAACCTGACGCCGGTGATCACCGGTTGCAGGTTGAACACCACCGGCACAGGAACAGTCGAGTCTCTGGTGTTGCCGTTGCCGAGCTGGCCATACTGGTTGTATCCCCAGGCGTAGGCGTTCCCGTCGCTGCCCACGGCCAGCGAATAATGGTATCCGCCGCTGACCTGTGTGGCTTGCAGTCCTTTGCTCTTGTCGGTGGGGTTGGCGGGGTCGCGCACGCGCACCGGATTCGCAATATGGTCGCTGGTGGTGTTGTTGCCGAGCTGGCCGTCGAGGTTGCATCCCCAGGCGTAGGTATATCCGTCGCTGCCCACGGCCAGGGAATGATCGCGTCCGCCGCTGATGACCTGCAGGTAGGTGAAGTCCCCGGGCGTGCCTGCAGGCTTTTTCACCCTGACCGGCGTATGCTGGTCGGTTCTCGTCCCGTCGCCGAGCTGGCCAGCGTAGTTTCTTCCCCAGGCGTATGCGTTACCGTCGCTGCTCACAGCCAGGGAATGCCGGCACCCGGCGCTGACCTGCAGGTAGGTGAAGTCCCCGGGCGTGCCTGCAGGCTTTTTCACCCTGAC
>NZ_JASTZZ010000008.1:0-50672 GCF_032193675.1 Bifidobacterium kimbladii
CAACAAGCCCCAAGGCGCACCAGCCGGGTTCACCTGGAAACAGGTCAACCTAGGCGACTGGCATACCGAGGCGTTGGGCTCGGACGGCAACTTCTACATCTGGGGAAGCAACGAAAACGGCCAGCTGGGCGACGGCACCAACACCACCCGGGGCAGGCCAATCCCGGTCAGCAAGCCCCAAGGCGCACCCGCCGGGTTCACCTGGAAATACACGATCCCAGGATGCAACCATACCGCAGCGATCGGCTCGGACGGCAACCTGTACACCTGGGGAGTCAACGGCAACGGCCAGCTGGGCAACGGCACCACCACCAGCTGGAATAGGCCGGGCATGGTCAACTTCCCCGGCGCCGTCACGCCCACCAGCGTCCTGTTCGGCCAGGCCAAGGCCACAGGGATCACGGCCAACCAAGACGGCACCTGGCAGGTATCCACGCCCAAGCATGAGCCGGGGGGCGTGGACGTGACGGTCGGCTGGAGCCGGAACGGGCCGCAGCCGGACGATCACCTGCAATACACGTACATCGCCCCCCAATACCAAGTCGGCTTCAATTCCAAAAACGATTCCTGCCCCACCCCCACGGGCATGCCCCCCAGCCAGTCCGTCACCCAGGACGGGCAGACGGAACGCCCCTACCCGGACCCGAGGGCCGAAGGCTGCCTGTTCGACGGCTGGTTCCAAGGCGATGTCGCCTACGACTTCAGCCAGCCAGTCACCCATGACACCACCCTGACCGCCCACTGGACCAGGGAAGACACGCAGCACTGGTCCATCAGCCCGGACCATGGGCCCGAGACCGGCGGCACCGAGGTGACCCTGACTCCGCCCGCACAGCGAGGCATCAGATTCAACCAGATCAGACTGGGCTACAACCATTCCGCAGCCATCGGCTCCGACGGCAACCTCTACACTTGGGGAGGCAACGACGACGGACAGCTGGGCGACGGCACCACCACCAGCCGGAGCAGGCCGGCCCTGGTCGACAAGCCTCAGGGGGCGGCGGACGGGTTCACCTGGAAACAGGTCATCCTTGGCGGCTGGCATTCCGCAGCCATCGGCTCCGACGGCAACCTGTACGCCTGGGGAGACAATGGCAGTGGCCAGCTGGGCAACGGCACCACCACCAACCAGAACAGACCAGTCCTGGTCAACAAGCCCGATGGAGCACCCAAAGGATTCACCTGGAAACAGGTCAGCCTGGGCGGCTTTCATTCCGCAGCCATCGGCTCCGACGGCAGCCTCTACACCTGGGGGTACAACGAATACGGCCAGCTTGGCAACGGCACCACCACCAACCAGAACAGACCAGTCCTGATAGGTAAGCCCCAAGACGCACCTGAAGGATTCACCTGGAAACAGGTCAACCTAGGCGGCTGGCATTCCGCGGCCATCGGCTCCGACGGAGGCCTCTACACCTGGGGAGACAATCAGTACGGCGAACTAGGCGACGGCACCACCACCAAGCGGAACATGCCAGTGCAAATCGGCAAGCCCCAAGGAGCGCCAGAAGGATTCACCTGGACACAAGCCAGCCTAGGCGAACATCATTCCGCAGCCATCGGCTCCGACGGCTGCCTGTACACCTGGGGAAGAAACTCCGAGAGCCAGCTGGGCGACGGCACCACCACCAATCGGCAGACGCCAATTCAGATCGCGAAGCCCAATGGATTCACTTGGGCACAAGCCAGCCTAGGCGACGGGGATTCTGTAGCTTCCGGATCCGATGGGAACCTGTACGCCTGGGGATGGAACATCAGCGGCCAGCTGGGCGACGGCACCACCACCGACCGGCAGACGCCGACCCTGGTCGTCAAACCCCAGGGCGCGCCCAAAGGGTTCACCTGGAGACAAGCCAGCCTGGGATGGTATCATTCCGCAGCCATCGGCTCCGACGGCCAGCTTTACACCTGGGGAAACAACGGCAACGGTCAGCTGGGGCGCGCCCCCTCCAACGCCTGGCCGGCCAGCCGGCCGGGACCGGTCGGCTTCCCCGGAGAGCCGCAGACCACCAGCGTATGCTTCGGCCAGAATCAGGAGCAGGGCACGTGCCTCGCCGCAGGCAAGGACCTCAAGCCCAGCCCCGACGGCACCTGGAAGGTGACCACTCCCCCTTACACGCCGGGGCTGGCGCCCGTGGCCATCGACTGGACCCAGGACGGCAAACAGCAGGAAACCGACAAGGGCAACACCTACCGGTACCTGCCCATCGCCAGCCTGCCCCTGACCGGAGGCGACGGCATGCTCCTTCTGCTCGCCATAGGACTGCTCACCGCAGGAGCCGCCACAGCCGCCAAAAGCCGCCAAAAGCAGGCCCGCACGACAGGCAGCATGAACACTTCACACAAGTAAGCAACAGTCCGGGCCGTACAACAATCACAGCCAATACCAGCCTGGCACCTGATGACCAGGCAAACATCTTCCACATATAATCCGGCGGCAGCCGAACCTGCAGAATGCGGATCAGGCCTGGCTCTAGCCTTGGCTCTGCCACCAGTCCCGCAGCTCCTGCTCGGCTGTCTGCTGGTCGACCGGGCCCTGATCCAGGCGGTAGTCCATCATGTGCCGATAGGCACGCCCCACCTGCGGTCCAGGCTTGAGGCCCAGAATCTGCATGATCTGTTGTCCATTCAAGTCCGGCCGGATGGCATCCAGATCCTCCTGCCGACGCAGTTGAGCCACCCTGTCCTCCAGCTCGTCCATGGCGGAGGAGAAGACCTGGGCCTTGCGCTTGTTGCGGGTGGTCGCATCGGCCCGGGTCAGGCGGTTGAGCCGCTCATAAAGCGGACCTGTCTCCCGGGCGTAGCGGCGTACGGCCGCATCGGTCCACCGCTCGTCCACATAGCCGTGGAAACGCAGGTGCATGGAGATCAGGTCGCAGACGTCGGCGATCAGGTGGTGGTCGAAGCGCAGGGCCTTCAGGCGCTTGCGGGCCAACCGGGCCCCGACTGCATCATGGTGATGGAAGCTGACCTTGCCGCCGGGCTCAAAGCGTCTGGTGGCGGGCTTGCCGATGTCGTGCAGCAGGGCGGCCAGGCGCAGGGTCAGGTCCGGGGCGGGCACAGGTCCGTCAGGTCCTGTCTCCAGGGCGATGGCCCGGTCCACCACCATCAGGGTGTGCTCGAAAACGTCCTTGTGCCGGTGATGCTCGTCTATCTCCAGCTGCAGGGCGGGGATCTCGGGCAGAACGATGTCGGCCAAGCCGGACTGCACCAGGGCCTCGATGCCCTGGACGGGGTGGTCGGACAGCATGAGCTTGGTCAGCTCGTCGCGAATCCGCTCGGCCGAGACGATGCTGATTCTATCGGTCATGCGGGTGATGGCCTCGGCTGTCTCCGGAGCGATGGTGAATCCCAGCTGGGCCACGAACCGCACGGCCCGCATCATCCGCAGGGGGTCGTCGTCGAAGGACTGACGGGGGTCCACCGGGGTCCGCAGCACCTGCTTGGCCAGATCGTTGGCCCCCCGGTAGGGGTCTACGAAGACCAGGTCGGGCACCCGTAGGGCCATGGCATTGACGGTGAAGTCACGCCGTGAAAGGTCGCCCTCAAGGCTGTCCCCATAGTCCACCTCGGGTTTGCGGGAGTCGGGATCGTAGGTGTCTCGCCGGTAGGTGGTCACCTCCACCTTGACCTCGGTTCCGTCAGGACGCCGCCGCAGCGCGCCCAAGGTGCCGAATTTGCGCCCCATGTCCCAGAAGCCCGATCCCCAGTGACGCAGGATGGGCTCGAATTGCTCGGGCCGGGCTGAGGTGCAGAAGTCCAGGTCGTGGGAGTGCCGGTGCAGGAGCAGATCGCGTACAGGACCCCCTACCAACGCCAGTTCATATCCCTGCTCGGCGAAGAGGCGCCCGAGCTCGATGGCCTCCGGCCAGACTTGGAAATCCACGCTCACCCTTTCCTACGGAGTTGATGCGCCTACTAGCATACCGTTACCCCACCTGCACATTACCTTACGTAAAGTTGGAGTATGATTACGCCCGCGGACATGGCGCGCATGCTTGCACATAGCGCCGACTCTGCGGGCACCCATGCCCGCGGACAGCAGGGGCGGGACCATCTTGTGGAAACCGTAAGCGAACGTCTGGATCCGCGGGTTCGCGAGCGCATACAGACCGAGGATGACATACCCACGCCTGCCCTCATGCCTCGGCATAAGCATGCCTCAGGACCTTCCACCTTTGCCTCCCTGGATGCCCAGGAACTGCCCGTAGTGCGAGAGTATTCGGCGGGTGGGCTGATTTTCGACCGACATGACCGGGTGGCCATCATCGCCCGGCACTCCCGCTCGGGCCACCTGGAATGGTGCCTGCCCAAGGGGCATATCGAGAAGGGGGAAACACCCGAGCAGACGGCCGTGCGCGAGGTCCACGAGGAGACGGGGATACTGGGCAAGGTGACCGATTCCATCGCCACCATCGACTACTGGTTCACCGGAACCAACCAACGGGTCCACAAGCTGGTCCACCATTTCGTCCTGCGTATGATCGGCGGATCCCTGAGCGTGGAGGGCGACCCTGATCATGAGGCCGAAGATGCCATCTGGGTGGACTTTTCCGACCTGACCTCCGTGCTCAGTTACCCTAATGAGCGTAAAATAGCCTGGCTCTACGCGAGGAAGTATAAAAAACAGCCATGATCCAGACCCCCCTGCGCCCGAGCGGGCGCACCAGCCAGCGCACCCATGCCTTCAACCGATGGGCTCTGTGGGCTCGAATCCTACCGGCGACCGTCCTCCTGCTAGCCTTGGTGATGACTCCCTGGCTGCCAACACCGGCCCTGGCTGCCCCCAATCATCAGAACTCGGCCGAGGTGGCCCTGCGCTGGTCGACGCCTGTGGTGACTGACAAATCCGGCTACGCCCTGCGCGCTACGGTGACCAACACCGCGAACCAGCCCATGGAGAATGCCCATCTGGGCGTGTCCACAAGCGCCCTGTACTCCTTCAGCTCCCGGGCCGACATGCAGGCCTGGTCCGAAGGCCACGCCCGCATCCCCACCCCGGACGTGCTGGGTACTCAGAGCGTACCGACAATCCCGGCCGGGCAGAGCGTCGAGGTTTCAGTCAACGTGCCGGCTGATCAAGACGCGATCAAGAAGATGACCAGCTGGGGGCCCAAACCCGTCCGGCTTTCCCTGAGCGACAGCCAGAACCGGGTCCTGGGCGACGTGTTCACCTTTCTGACCCGGACATGGGATGGCCTGCCCACTGCAGGCACACCCGCCCTGTCTCTGACCATGGTCATGCCGCTGATCTCCTCGGATTGGAATATTGACGACAAGGCCATGACAGCGCTGATGACCCAGCCCGGTGCCGAATCCGATCCAGGCTCGGGCAAGGATAAAGACCAGAGCGTGACACTGACCCGTCAAGGGAGCCGCCGCCAGGAAGAGCAGAGTCTGCTGCTGGCCAAGCACGGGTCCCTGCAGGCCTTGGGCGATCCGGTCTACCTGTCCGCCTTCGCCAACCGCCCCCGGATCCAAGGGCTGATTCAGCCAGCCGACTTCGACATCACCGGATACGCCTCCCAGAACCAGGATCGCTATGCCAGGGCCGGGGTCACCCCCGAGTCCTGGAACGCCCAGACCGCAACCAAGCTCTATCCTGATGCCGCTTCCGGCACATACGCCTGGCAGGGCAAGCAGGAATGGACCATGGAATCCATCGCTGCAGCCCGCCGCGCCGGCTACCAGACGGTCATTGCCCCGCAGGGCTTCGAGGTAGGAGCCGGCACCTCCGCCCACACCGGCAAGTACACCATCGACACCCAGGCCGGACAGGTGACCGTCCTGTCAGCCCAGCGCGAACTCAGCAACCTGGCCAGGGGCAACCCCAGCTCCACGCGGGCCACCGGGGAGCAGACCCAGGCGGGGCAGACGGCACGTTTCATTGCCCAGAGCGCCTTCTATCAGATGGAACAGCCCTACGCCGAACGCTCCCTCCTGGTCTGCTTCGATGCCGATCAGGACACTCAGCAGGCGGACAGGATCATGACCGAGCTGGAGCACGCTCCCTGGATCCGCCTGGAACCCATGGACAATCTGATGCGAGCACCCGACTTCACCGGCGGCTCATCGGGCCTGCTCAAGGCTCTGGAAGCCGATGACGCTCAGGGCGGCGCCAAGCATGGCGACAGCTCGACAGCCACCTTGGACTCTCTGATCGCCAGCAGGGCGGACATCGACCGGTTCGCCTCCTCCATTCTGGCCGACGGTCAGCAGGCCTCCCAGCCCACCGCCAGCGCCACGACCGGCAAGACCGACAGCCAGGCCTTGGCCCGACAGGATGCTGACGCCACCGCCCGCCAGCCCAAGGATCCACACCAGTGGCTGAACCGGCTGACCGCCGCCCATGACGACCTAGCCCTGAAGTCCCTGGGCGGAACCGCAGCCGCCGCCGGCCTGGCCGATCAGGCCGGCGCCATATCCCACCGTCTCCTGGACGGCATCAGCATCACGCCCAGCGAGTCCCTGAACGTGGTCAGCGAGACGGCCTCCATGCCCGTCACCGTCAGCAACAGCCACCCCTACCCGGTCCACGCCCGCATCAGCGCCCGCACCGACTCCATGGAGATCGTCACCTCGCGCCTGGCGGATGTGGTCATTCCCGCCCGCTCCGAGGCCCAAGTGACCTTCAAGGTCAGAGTGGCGACTGCCGGCAGGGCCAACGTGGACATCGGCCTGCTGGACAGCCAGGGCCGTCCCTTCGGCCAGATGCGTCGGGCTCAGATCACCAGCAATCTGCGCCTGAGCGACATGAGCGGCCTGCTCATCATTGTCTTCGCCGTGCTCCTTGGGCTCCTGGGGCTCTGGCGGCAGTTCCACCGCACGAAGGATCCGGACGAATGAGCTCCGTGGGGCGCAACTCCGCCATCATGGCCACGGGCACCGCGGCCTCCCGGGTGACCGGGCAGATCCGCACCATCCTGCTGGCAGCCGCCATCGGCACCACCGGGATCGCAGCCGATGCCTACCAGACCGGCGCCATGATCCCCCAGGTCATGTTCACCCTGATCTCGGGCGGCATCTTCAACGCCGTCCTGGTTCCGCAGATCGTGCGCACACTCAAGGAGCGGGACGCAGCTGACCGGCTGAACAAGCTGATCACGGTCGCCATGGTTCTCCTGGCCCTGCTGACCCTGCTGCTGATGCTGGGCACCCCGGTGCTGACCACCATCTATCTGAATTCCAAGTGGAACCCCGCACAGCGGGCCCTGGCCAACTCCTTCACCCTCTGGTGCATGCCCCAGGTCTTCTTCTACGGGCTCTACACGGTACTGGGCCAGATCCTGGCCGCCAAGGGCCGGTTCACCGCATACGCCTGGAGCTCGGTGGGCGCCAACCTGATCAGCTGCCTGGGCTTCCTGGTCTTCATCCTCCTGTTCGGCAACGCCCGCAGCCAGCCGGTCGGCTTCTGGGACAACGGCAAGGTGGCCCTGACCGCCGGAGCCTGGACCCTGGGGGTGGCCTTCCAGGCGCTGGTCCTCTTCATCCCCCTGATCATGAGCGGCTTCCGCTACCGACCGCGCTGGGGTCTGCGGGGCATCGGCCTGCGATCCATGGGCTCGGTGGCCGCCTGGAGCATGGGTGTGGTGGTCATCGACCAGCTGGCCAATGTGATCAACGCCCGCATCAACAACGGCGCCCCCCTGGAGGGCAACCCCTTGGACATCGCCGGCAACGGCTCCTACCAGAACGCCTACACCCTCTTCATCCTGCCATACTCCCTGGTGGCCGTCTCCGTCAGCACGGCTATCTTCCCCAAGCTGTCCAAGGCGGTTTCGGACGGCCGCATTGGGGATGCCCGCGAGGATCTGAGCCAGGCCCTGCGCAATGTCGGGCTGATGATGTTCTTTTTCACTGCGGTCATGCTGGCCATTCCGGTGCCCATCACCCGTGCCCTGCTGCCCTCCGTGGGTGTCCACGAGGCAGTCCTGATCTCGGGACCCCTGATAGGCCTGTCCCTGGGGCTGGTGCCAATGAGCGCCTTCCTGCTCATTCAGCGCACCTTCTACGCCTTCGAGGACGGACGGCATCCTTTCATCTTCGCAGCCGTCTCCAACACCATCCAGGTGGTGCTGGTCCTGGCATCCATCCGTCTGGCCCCTCCCCGCTATTGGGCGGCCCTGGTCGGACTCAGCCTGTCCTTGAGCAACATCCTCAGCTTCCCCATGCTGGCAGGCATGCTGCGCAGGCCCTTCCAGGGATATTTGGACGGTCGGCGCATTCTTAGCACTTATGCCAAGGCTTTTCTGGCGGCGGGCCTGGCGCTGGCAGCCTCCCTGACGGTCAAGGCTCCGCTGACCCGCCTGGTCGGCGCCTGGGTCCAGGACCGGCAGGGCCACATGAGCTGGGTGCAGGCGCTCTTTATCTGCGTGGTCATCACCCTGCTGACAGCGGCCATCTACGCCGTGACCCTGGTCGCGCTGCGCACCGAGGAATTCACCCGGCTCATGGTCGACCTGGCCCGCCGTCTGGGCAGGACGGCGCGGCACCCGGTCCGCAGCCTGGACGCCTTGGAGGGACGGCCCTCCCGGCTGGCCGACCGCTCGGTCAGGGTGGTGCACTCCTCCTCCCCTGATTCCACCCAGCCTGGCATGGACGCGGCTCTGGAGAACTTCGAAGAGACCCGCGAGCCCGGCACTGATGGAGAATCCGCGACAGCCGGGCCCCCACCGGCTCCTCCGGCCCCGCAACCCGTTAGGATTGTGCCTAGGAACAGCACGGTCCACCACGGCGTCGCCAACCACAGGCGACGCCCCACTTCTGATGAGAGCTCGGCAAGCATGAACGCGCATATCGGAGACACCATCCTCGGCAGATACACCTTGGTCACCCTGCTCCGCCGTGCCAAGGGCTTGAGCGTCTGGCGGGCCAAGGACAAGGTTCTGGACAGGGACTGCCAGCTCTTCATCGCCGGCGATTCGACCTGCACGGACCTGATCAACGTCAACGCCTCCGGCCTGGCGCTGAACAAGGACCGCCGATTCACTCCGGTCTACCAGCTGCACACCCGGGACGGGGTCTCTCTGATCGTCACCGCCCCCGATGCCGGCATGTCCCTGAGGGACTATATGCACGGGCCCGCCGGCGAGACGCTGAGCGACCGGGCCATGGGCACCATCATGGGCGAGGTCACCGAGGCCATGCGCACCCTGCATGCCGCCGGCATGGTCGACTATGCAGTCTCAACCAGTACCATCAGGCTGGCGCCGGCCTCTATCACCCTGGCAGATGCCCCCATCTCGCCCATGATCGCGCACCCATCAGTCCCGAACGAGATGGGTTTGACGGACGAGGAGCATGCCATACGCGAACTGGCTGGCGTGCTCTACGCCATGCTGACCCGCCGGCCCGACCAAGACGGACGGCAGCCCAGCCTGCAGGAGCTTCCCAAGCACACGCCCGAGGAGTTCAGGATCATCTGCATGCGCGGACTGGGATTGACTGATGACCAGGGGGCCAAGCCGGTGCCCTTGGTCACTCTGGCCGAGCTGTCGGCGCTGCTCAGCCCCTGGATTCCTCCCGAGGAGCTGACCGACAGCGATCTGATCTGGCCTGAGATGGACGGCCGCGCCTCCATCGAGACCGTGGCTCTGAGACCGGTAGATCCCAAGGATGTACTGCCCCTGCCCGATGGGCTGACCTCCTCCGCCCTGCCTGCCGCACAGACTGTGACCCATCATGAGCCACACTGGAAGACCAACCAACTGCTCTTCCCCGGCCGGGGCGAAATCGAGATGCTCAATCCCGAAGATACGGACACCGACCTCTTCTCGCTCTTCGACGAACGCCAGCGGCAGCGCTCGCTGAACAGCCGCTCCCGCAGGACCGCAGCCATGGATGTGAGCGCACTCAGGACGACGACTGCCAGGCCCGCTGCCTTACATGACGAGGAGTCCAAGGCAGTGACCGGGCGGATGCCGACCGTGGGAGACGATCAGCATCGGCCGCCCGAGGCCATCAGCGGCAGCGGCGTGACCGCCGACAACCCCGTGGAGCGCGGCTTCTCCCAGTGGGACTTCGACAAGTCCGGCGGCCGTCAGGCCAGGGCGGCATCCAGCCGGGCCGCCTCACAGAGCGTCCCACAGAGCAATGGAGACTCACATGCCCCGCGCGAGGATGACGCCGAGGCACACGACAGGACCCATGCCCGCGTGGCCAGCGGCTCGACCGACCAGGCATACGAAGAGCGGCAGAATATCGACTCGAATCAGCATGCCGAGCGAGCGCCCCGATCTCCCAAGAAGCGCGATGTTGATGAAGAAGAGCAGCAGACCACGGTCATGGAGCCCCTGCCCCCCAGCTTCACGCCTGAGATCCACTCCATGCCGGCGCCGGTGACCTATTCGGAGCTTCCGGACGATGGCCAGGACGAGGATCTGGATGACGAGACAGACATGGCCGACACCCGTCTATTCGGCCGTTTTACGACCCGCTCTGTAGTCATTGCGGTAGCGGCCGCAATCATCGTAGTGGCCTTGGTCTGGGCGGTCTCGACCATCTCCGGCTCCCGGCCCAACGTCGACAAGGAGGAGGGCGGCTGGCCGGTCATGTCCAACGTCCCCTTCCCCGGTGGGACTGATGGGGACGAGGAGGCGACAACTTCCAGCAATGGCACGGCCAAGGCTAACGGCAAGGCCAAGGCCGGAGCCGACAAGGTCAGCCATGCCGACAAGGAGGCCAAGAAGGTCCCCGATCCGCCCAAGCCCAAGAACACCACGGCCTATCAGTCGGATCGGCAGCTCTTCCTGAACAAGCCCGCCGGCCTGCAGGGATTCGGATGGTACATGCACCTGACCAAGCCGGAGGAAGTCTCCCGCCTGACCATCGTCATGCCCCAGAGCGGCGGCCATGCTCAGATCTACGCGAACTCCACAGCGGCCCAGCCCAACCAGGGGCAGCCGCTGGCCGACTTCAGCTTCGATCCCTCGGGCACCACCCAGGTCACCCTGCGTGAACCGGTCACAACCCAGGACCTGGTCGTCTGGGTGCCCATGGACGGCATGCCGGGCAACTCCCTACGCTTCACGTCTGTCCAGGCCTTCTAAGCAGGTCCGCCACACGCCCTTGGCGAAAAACCTGGCTGTTCATCCTTACCGCTGCCTTGCTGTTGCCGATCTTCAAAGCAGCTAGGATTGGAAGTTCCTGGAAAATGGGCAGGAATCCCAGGCGGGGTTCCGACCATGGGTGTACCGAAATGGTAATGTGTTGGATTTTTCCTCCAACAAAACCCTTGCAGGTAATACAGTTTCCTTAGACAACGGCGGCAGGAAGGCGGAAGTCAGTTATGGCGGATGATCCCAATATCGCATCCAAGGTCATCAAGAACGATCCCTGGTACAGCTCCTATGCGGCACGGGCCGAGCAGATGCGCGCCTCCGAAATTCGTGCCCTCTTCGCTGTGGCCAACCGGCCCGAGGTAGTCTCCTTGGCCGGCGGCATGCCCTACCTGGGCCGGATGCCTTTCGATAAGCTGGCCGACCAGCTTGGCGACATGCTGCGGAGCAAGGGCCAGGTGGCCTGGCAGTATGGGTCAGCACAGGGCGATCCCCACCTGCGCGAGGATGTGCTGCCCATTATGGAGCTGGAAGGCATCAAGGATGTCCAGCCGGATGACGTGGTTATCGTCAACGGCTCCCAGTCGGGACTGGACCTGATCACCAGGATTATGTGCGACCCCGGCGATGTGGTGCTGGCTGAAGCACCTAATTATGTGGGTGCCCTGGGCGTCTTCCAGTCCTTCCAGGTCGATGTGGTCAACGTGGCCATGGACGGAGACGGACTGATTCCCGAGGCTCTGGAGGAGACCATTCTGGAACAGCGCCGCCAAGGCAAAGCGGTCAAGTTCCTCTACACTGTACCCAACTTCCACAATCCTGCCGGCGCCACCATGAGCGTCGAGCGGCGGCCGCGGATCATCGAGATCGCCAGAAAGTACCACGTGCTTATTGTGGAGGACAATCCCTACGGACTGCTGGCCTTCGACGGCCAGACCTATCCGGCCCTGCGCTCCTACGATTCCGAGGGCATTGTCTACCTGAGCAGTTTCTCAAAGATCATCGCCCCGGGCATGCGCGTGGCCTGGATGGTTGCGCCTCCTGGCATCCGACAGAAGCTGGTTCTGGCCAACGAGTCAGCCATTCTCTGCCCCTCCAACATGAGCCAGATGACCATCACCACCTACCTGGACAACTTCGACTGGAAATCGCAGATCAATGATTACCGGGGGATGTACAAGGAACGCTGCGATGCCATGGACGAGGCTTTGAAAAAATATTTGCCCTACTGCTCATGGCTCAAGCCCAAGGGCGGCTTCTACATCTGGCTGAAGATACCCCAGGGGCTCAACGCCAAGGACATGCTGCCCAGAGCGATCACCGCCAAGGTGGCTTATGTGTCAGGCACAGCCTTCTACGATAACGGGGAGGGAGCGGATCACATGCGCCTGTCCTTCTGCTACCCCACCCCCGATCGGATCCGGGAAGGAATACGCAGACTGTCCACAGTCATCGAGAACGAACTCGCCACCGTCCGGCTGTTCGAGCCTGACAGCGGCAAGGAAAGGGGCTGAATCATGGCGCCCAAGCACAGCAAGACACCTCGGCAGCAGACCGGGGGCAAAACCGCGGCAGCCAGCAAGGCCAAGGCAACCGCGAGCGCGACGAGGACCACGGTCGCAAGCCCGACCAGCACTGCGGCCACCACTTCAGCCACAGCTGCTGGCGAAGTGGCCAAAAAAACCAAGCGGACCTCGCATCGCTCCATCCGTGAGGCTACGCCCGTCACCATGGACGATGTCACCTCCCTGGCCAGCAAGGCCACCAAGCGTGCTGATAAGTCGATCCTGGTGATCTGCGGGGGCCTCAGCCATGAGCGTGATGTCTCCATCAGCTCGGGACACCGGGTCCAGGGATTCCTGGAGGAGGCCGGGTGGACAGTCCGCGTCCACGACATGGATGGCTCGCTTTTGCCGTACTTGACCGACGAGTCGACCCGCCCCGATCTGGTCTGGCCTCTGCTGCACGGCGCCAACGGCGAAGACGGCTCCATCCGCGATGTCTTGGAGATGGCGGAACTGCCCTACATCGGATCCCGGGCCAAGGCCTCACGGACCGCTTGGAGCAAGCCCATCGCCAAGAACGTTGTCCGTATGGCCGGATTGCACACTCCGCATTCCGTGACGCTGCCCGAATCCATGTTCCGCGAGCTGGGTGTCGAACCCGTTATCGATATGCTTCTAGGCTCGCTGGGGCTCCCGCTCTTCATCAAGCCCACCATGGGCGGCTCAGCTATGGGGTGCACCATGGTGACTGAACAGAGCCAACTCACTCAGGCGCTGATCAACTGCTTTGCCTATGGTGATGTAGCGCTGATCGAGCAGGCTGTCACGGGCACCGAGGTCTCTGTGTCTATCCTCGAGTTTGACGGACACCCCCTGGTGCTGCCTCCGCTTGAAATCTGGACTCCCTCAGGCACCTACGATTTCGAAGCTCGTTCCACACCCGGCCCGACAGAGTTCTATGTTCCAGCCCGACTGGATGCCAAGACCACGCAGGCTGTCAGCGATGCCGCACTGACTGCTCACCGTGCTCTGGGGCTCCGCGATATTTCACGAACCGATTTCATTGTTGATGCCCAAGGTCAGCCGCAATTCCTGGAGTCCAATGTGGCGCCCGGCATGACGGACACTTCGCTGCTGCCACAGTCAGCGCAGGCCGCTGGTTACAATCTGCCAGAGCTATACACGGCATTGGTTCAATCAGTTTTGAATCAAAAGCGAACCGATTGAGATAGCAAAGCCTCTCTGGTCCCGCCTATCGTTCGACTGGCACGAGCAGGGTCCGCCTGGTGCATAGTTTGCAATTCGTGCAATATGCGCCAGGCGGATCTGCAATATACACGGATTGCAATACAGGCCGAGCGGATAGCACCCAGGGCAGGCACCATATTTTCATTAGCATCGTTTTCAGGCCATCGAATGACGGCTGTTCACCATTCACCATTCACCATTCATTGTCGGTTATTTCCTTCCTTCTATTCGATGTGCTCGCCTCTCCACATCTGCTGTATTCTCAACTTCTTCTCTACTGTTCAGCCAAGGCCAACATTGCCCGAAAGGCATGTTCAATCAGGTTCCGGCTTTTATATTGCCGACAAGACTTACTCGCAGAAGCGACGCGGACTAATGAATTGTCGATGCTGCAATAACTGGGTCATCCTCCAAGACTCCACGCTCAGTAAACCGCAGTATTGATACACACCCTTGAATACAAACACAGTCGATATCGAATGTTTCACGTGAAACATTCCGAGGTGATCAACTTACGTCATCAACTCCAGCGAGAGCCTCACACGATATAGCGGTCTATGACCGACAAGGATTCTCCCGTTAAAAGTACTAGTCGAATAAAGATATGATCGAGCGAGTATGAAGACAGCCTTCATAGGGTTGCAATCACAACAAGTTTCGCATCATGTTGCTCAAGTTATCTCACCAAGATATCTCATCAAAAACCCGCAAGGCGGCATATAGGTGATGCTGCTTTTAAAGCATCGAGAATCAGGCCATTTCGACTATGCCATCATGAACTGGGAGCGAAAGCTGTGTTTTCACCTGCGAATTATCATTCGGTCCTAGGCATTGTTATCCCAGTTCATTTGCCCTAGTTTGTTCATCGCCCTCGCTGAGAGCACGATCTTCCTATCAGAATTCATTTATCGAGTCATATTGTGCTGACGCGGTTTGCTCCCCCGTGCCCGCTTCAAGACCTATAGATACAAGCCCATAACTACTCTGCAAATCAGTGGATCAATATATCCAAGTGCATCAATCTGTCCTTGTTCAGGGACTGCATTTGACAAGATCAAACAAACAATCGAAACCGCACCCCACTATGATTGAACAGTCTGCGGCCTTGCTCAATATGCCTTACTTATCTCCGCCGCTTTCCTCGCCCTTGTCCGATGCGCGCGAAGAACTTTCACCCGGTTCTTCTTGAGTCGAGGATGTATATCGGTCGGCAGACCTGACTGTCATATCATCATCAGCCCCAAGGCTTTTGTCTGTTACCGGAGAATCTGCGTCCAACTTGTCTTCATTGTCATCAGAGCTTGGAGGATTCCAAAAACGCCAGCTATGCCAGCTGTCATCCTCATCCTTATCATCTGTCTGATGGCTGGGATGCTCCCGCAGTAACCGATCAACTCGGAGCATAAACCAGATCAGCACCAGAATCGTCCCAAGATTGGTTACGATAGCCACTATCACGGTTTTCTCCATGGTTTAAGAATAGCCTGCTCTGTCAGGAACGGACTTACAGTGAGATAAGTAAGGACCCTTTTCGCCCACCGCGTGTGACCCGGTCATCATGCATGGATACAGTAGCGTTATGAAGCAAACTGTTCACGATGCCATTGTCATAGGGTCCGGACCAGCGGGTTACACCGCCGCCATTTATCTTGGCAGAGCCGGTTATGCTCCCCTCGTTATTGCTGGAGCCCTAACGCCCGGCGGTCAGCTTATGAACACGACAGAAGTAGAGAATTTCCCGGGATTTCCAAAAGCCGTACTGGGACCGGATCTGATGGATCAGATGCGCGAGCAGGCCGAACATTTTGGTGCTCAGATCGAATACGATGATGTCGTCTCAGTTGACTTGAGTGGAGACATCAAACGGATCACCACCGATAGCGGTGAAGAATACCAAACTCGAGCAGTCGTTATCACCACTGGTTCGCAATATCGAAAGTTGGAGATTCCCGGAGAGCGCGAATTTTCTGGGCGAGGGGTTTCCTACTGCGCCACATGTGACGGATTCTTCTTCAAGAACAAGCCGATCGTGGTCATTGGCGGCGGCGACTCTGCCATGAGTGACGCAGACTTTCTGACCCGTTTCGGCTCCTCTGTCACGTTGATTCACCGTCGCCAAGGCTTCCGCGCTTCAAAAATCATGGTGGACCGAGCCAAGGCCAATGACAAGATCAGCTTCCTTCTCGATTCAGTCGTCACGCGGATCAACGGCGACGGTAGCGGCGTAACCTCTTTGGATGTACGCAATACAGCAACAGGTCAGCAGTCCAATATTCCGGCAAATGGAGTTTTTGTTGCCATTGGATTCACCCCTCAGACTGCTTTCTTTAATGGCCAAGTCGACCTGGATCAGGACGGCTATATCCTGGTCAAGGGTGGGTCAACGAAAACCTCCGTACCCGGAGTCTTTGCCGCTGGTGACGTAACCGACAAGATCTATCGTCAGGCCATTTCTGCTGCCGGTATGGGTTGCCGTGCAGCCTTGGATGCTCAAGAGTATCTTACGAGCCTGGATAAGCGATAAGGCCTGATACGCCCTGTAAACAAGAATTCATGTGCCTGGCAGTTTACGATTGCCAGGCACATCGTTTATTGACCATCACAGCCGCCTATTCAGCTGCCCTTAATTGTCCATTGGCCACGACGGAATAGCCCGCTCAATAGGAACATCACTGACCTTACAGCTGCTACTATCGCCCCCACTGAAATAACTGCTTCCCGTTGAGGAGACATTGCACAACCCAGCCCCCCCTCGTCATATCCAAAATTCTAAAGGCCCTGCCAGCTCAGGTATACTATCGCCCTACCAGACAAGAGCGATGCTTGCTCTAGAACCACCTTTAAGCGGTGAAGACTCACCTATCTAGCTGACACACACAAGCCATTCCAGTATGCCCCACTAGCTGGCTGGCTAGTCAACGACTCACCGCACGCCCCCACTATTGGACGCACTCATCCATCTATGACAGCTAAAGAGCTGAGATACCGATCGAATCTGATGTCGTGAGCCCGCAACATAATCTGGTTGCTCGGTTAGCAGTCATTCTGAATCCGACAGTCTGGCAGCGTATATATTGCACACAGCCTTTCAACACCGATATATCTGTGCCGAGAATGGCACATACTAACGGCATTCAACCATCCCGGGTTTAAGACAAATGCAGCGATTGCTCATCAGCTCATGCAAAATCAGATCGAGCTATGAAACAATCGCTTGCCTTATCGGCAGGGTTTGATTGAGCAACCCCTGCGGTCGCAGTTTCAGAATGGGATCAAACCCAGCCTTTGTCGCCTGAATGACTGCTATTACTCGCGGATTGATCCTTTTCCAGGAGTATGGCAACAATGCGGTCCATATCTTCAGGCGAAGAAAACACGATTTCTATTTTCCCGTGCTTTTTAGTGCCCTTAATAGCCACCTTTGTATCAAAGCGGCTTTCCAAATCTTGGCGTACAGGACTATCCACCCATGCGTTGACCCTAGGCTTTTTTGCTCTCTTCTTCGTCTGCCCGGTCTGCAATGCTACGAGTTCCTCCGTAGATCTTACCGACAGTCCTTCAGCAATGATCTTGTCTGCCAGAGCCGTCATGGATTTTTCATCTGGCAAAGTAAGCAGGGCACGGGCATGTCCAGCTGACAACACCCCGGAGCTTACTTTTTTCTGCACACTTGGAGGCAACTTCAACAATCGAAGCGTGTTGGTGATCTGAGGTCTGGACTTGGAGATTGACTTAGACAAACCGTCCTGAGTCAAGCCGAACTCATCGATCATTTGCTGATAAGCCGCTGCTTCTTCCAAGGGATTAAGAGCTACTCTATGGAGATTCTCGAGCAATGCATCACGCAGCATGGCGTCATCGCTCGTTGTTTTCACAATTGCAGGTATGGTATTCAGGCCAGCCAACCTAGTAGCACGCCACCGACGTTCGCCCATTATGATTTCATAATGGGTTGTTTGCCCCAGATTAGCGTTTCTCTGGTTTAAATGCTGGCCCGATTGCTCTTCACCAGTTTTAGTGTCAAATGCTTCGGATTTACCTCCTGCACTGGCAGCTGAAGTTGTTTTATCCTCGACTGTTCTTGGCCGGTCTGCAAAAGTTGATTTTCGCACCACTATGGGCTGCAATACACCGACTTCCTTGATGGAGCGGGACAGCTCCAACAGTTCATCTTCATCGAAAATCTGCCGCGGTTGCTGAGCATTGGGCCTAATGTCGTCCACACGCACTTCAGCCAAATACCCGCCTTGGACAGGCTTCAGCTCCTCTTGGCTATTGCCCTCCGCTTTATTTAGCCCACTATCATTGTCGATAGCAGCTGCACGGTTAATGCTTTGCCGAGTTTCCTTTGTCCGAAGGTCATCAGCCTCTATCGATCCCGCAATCGGCGATGTTTCACGTGAAACATTTGTCGTCGTAGAACCGAAGAATAGATCGCTCGGATGCTCCAAGCTGCTGATGGATGGGACAGACCTACGCTTGGTAGCCCTCTTCGAGGATGATGTTTCACGTGAAACATCTACGTCGAGCGACTTGGAAATACTGACTCGCTTTTGTCCTGTGTTGGTATGTTTACGACCGCTTTTAGACAATCTTTCAGAATCCGCGAGCTCTGAGCTAGCAGGATCCGAATGCCTAGTTCTTCTTTCTGGTTTTGCCTCGCCTTTTGCTGTGTCGTCCTTCTTTAGGCGCTTTCGTCCATTCGACTCCGCACCCAAACCTTGAAGAGCAGGTTGCTTATTGCTTGGATTTGGTACTTTGTTATCTTCTCGCCGACTATTGTCAGCATTGGTTTCATCATCTTCACCTGGCAGGGCAGGGAATAGAGCCCCCAAGCCTTTGCCTAACCGTGAACGGCTTGTCATGTCCTCACTCCCCCTGTCTTCTATTGGCAATATGTTCCAGCACTTGCTCGGATCTCTGCGCGATTTCTAACGCTGCCTCTTCATAAGCGATAGCGCCGGCTCCCTTAGGGTCGTAGGTGACAACGCTTTGCCGAAAGCTGGGAGCTTCAGAGATTTTGACAGAACGCGGAATGGTCGTATTCAGCACTATCTCTGGATAGTGTTCCTTGACTTGATCAAACACTTCTTTGCTGAGCAACGTCCGCCTGTCGTACATCGTCAACAACATGGTGGAGATTACGAGATAAGGATTATAACTTTGCTGAACAAGTCCAATAGTATGCAGTAGTTGTTGCAGCCCTTCAAGAGCATAATACTCAGCTTGCACTGGGATCAATACTTCGTTGACTGAACACATGGCATTCAGAACTAGCAGTCCGAGACTAGGTGGGCAATCAACGAGAACATAGTCATAGTGTTGGTGACAGACTTTGAGATAGTCGGCAACTGCTTTTTTCATCAGCTGATTACGGTTGGGCATATCCGCAACTTCCAGTTCAGCACCACTTAGATCAATAGAAGATGGGACCACCTCAAGGTTGGGGAATTCAGGGGAAACCACCTTAACGTCATCGATCCCAAGACGACCCTCGAGCACATCATATGTTGACGGTGTACCAGACTCATGGGCCACACCCAACGCAGTAGAAGCGTTGCCTTGTGGATCCATATCGATGACCAGCACCTGTTCATCGAATTCAGCAAACGCGCATGCCAGATTGACTGTGGTCGTGGTTTTCCCTACCCCGCCTTTTTGATTGGCAACGGCAATGAAGCGGGTTTTTGAAGGATGAGGGAATTGAGCCTGACGTAAGGCCTGATAACGTGCAGAAAGATCTGCCATTTCCGCACCGGACACCGAACCTGACCCGTCAGCGAATATTCGATTCAGAATATCCGTTGCCGACTCCATACCTGATGCGTTCGGCGTACTTTGCTCACCGCTATCCGAGGTATTTCTCGTAACGGGTTTCACCTTCTTCGATGCGGCCACGAACCTTCCTCCTTTTGATAACAACTCAATTTTCCCGTCCTAGTTGGACATGTCAGAATAACCGCTAGTTACACACAGCCGTTGTTCATAACTGTGGATAAGTGTGGATAGTTACATTGGTGCCTCCAGCGCTATCACTTTCTATAGATTATTAGCTTTGCCTTGTGATTATTGACAATTCTGGCGCTACCCACAAGGCAGCATGGTCTACAAACGATAATGTGGATAATTCATTTCTGAGGTCTAAATTGTGCATAACTTAAAAGTCGGGAATCAATAAATTCACTACATCACTTAAGCATGCAATACTATTCATGGGACTTGTCAATGAATACATCAACCTGTTGGATAGCGGTTATAACACTGCTTCAACGCTCCTATTAAACCTCTTGGCGACGGACCTTGTACAACTGTACTGCAGAGTAGTGTTTCACGTGAAACATCTCTACTGTCTGGGACAGTACTATTACCTTGTTGATTGTTGGCTCACGTAGTCGCGTGCTTTAATCTTGCCTATTGTACATTCAAAGCCTTCCCTTCTACAAGCATTCAATATTACGGATTCAATAGACGCTTCTCAATTTTTAAATTATAAAAATGTAGTTATATTGTTAAGCGATAGGTCTTACTAACCGATAAGCGTCGTATTCTACCTAGTGCAAGTGTGGTTGCATAAAGGACTCTAAGAAAGAGATCACAGACCACCCGTTTCCTAATGAAGATATAGAAGCTAGTGCCATATTCTTTCACATGTACTCCAATAACCGTGATCTAGATTATTGAATTCCGCGTCGATTGTTTCACGTGAAACATTGCAGACAATCTCCACTAAGAAATCATCCACTAGGAGCAGCAACAGCTGAATAAGGTCATGGCTAAGATGCTGCTGAATACAGCTGTCTCGAATACCTCTCTTGGATACCTCTCTCTTATGTCACATACCCTCAGCGATCAACTCGGGTATTAACCTGTGACATCGGTAAGCAACGAAGCATGGTTTTTCTGTTAAAGGTTAAATAAGATGTGTATTTACAATGTTTCACGTGAAACAATCTCTAGTGCACACATCAGGAACTAGTGAATATCTCTCTTGTGCTCAGTGCAGCGCTCCCCTCTATCTCCAACATCAGAAGAATATTCGGTGTGGGGGAGTGATTCTGGAGTTTCTCCAGGGCTGACCAATCGATTACTCCAGCTATCGCTCATACATGTACAAAGATCAATATTGCTCTGTAAGTGTTAATGATCAGACAACGAAGGGCGATGCACAGGTTCAAACACGTTAAATCCCCTGTATGTAATGGAACCTGCAAATGAACACACCATGGCGAGTATAAATAGGATGGTCTACGCAAGAACTGGGTAAAGCAGGTCAGTTTATAGATCACTGAGCACCAAAAGGACAACATCGCCAGAGTCGGTTAATCAAGCATCAGAAAGTTAGCGGTATATCAAGTGCAAAGATATATCCCATACAATTAGCCCAACGATGTACGGGAGACAAAACCAGTATCAACTAAGACTCGGAGCGAAGCAACCGGAAGATACAAAGCGTTGTGCTCAATCGCAAATGAAACAGACATGATTATTTCAAATATTATGATTATGTATAAGCAGCTGCAGCCTTACTCTTTGACACAGGATAGATACTGGGGTGTCAAAGTTCATAAAAGCTCCGAAGTGAAAACCATTCTAAGGAAGGCAATACAGGATCACAAATGTGCCTGCACTCCCCTTAACTGAGCATGGCGCCCATCACGATAAGGAGGCAACTACTCATGTTTCTGTCCGAAAAGGCAGTTTCGATCAAGAAGAGTTGTTCAATAATTTCTCATAAGCTTCGACATGGCTCTGTTTGAATGCTGATAATTTATTCTCTGAGGTAGCAAATTCCTAAGTTGCCTGATTTTATCTCGCTATTAGGTAAATGCTCTGACAACGCAGTCACAAAATAATGTTGTATCGACGTGGTGTTTTAGCGTTTGTCCACAAGAACTACATGGGTTTCTTCAAGACCAGGTGCAACTGGAGCTTGGCTGACCCGTGGATTCACTCCATGATATTTTTTTATCTCTTTAGCAGCTTTATCAAGCTCATTTTGCGCCGAACGGCCTTTAAGAGCAATAAGCTGACCCCCTGATCTCAAGAGAGGCAGGGTCCACCCAGCGAGTTTTGTCATAGGTGCTACAGCCCGGCAGGTCACGACATCAAAAGTCTCAGGTGCTGAAGGCGTGGAACCTACCCTTGCCAGACTTTCTCCGCCCATCGCTGCCGATGATTCAGGACCATTCACGGTTTGCTGACTATCACCATTCCTGGTGGTGACCAAAGTTGAAGAACCATGGCCAAAAACAGAATTGGACCCTTCCTCGCTTCGGCGACGACCATGACAGTGGCCTTGTGAAGCTCTTTTCTTGTGCCGATTCGATGCGTGAGAGGATTGCGGGGCCAGATCCTCTGCACGTTTGCGAAGCACTGAGGCATTAACCAGGTGCAACTCATCAATGACTTCCCGCAACCAGAGCACACGCCGCTCCATTGGCTCGACAAGCACAACACTGCACTGCGGAAGACACGCAGCTAGCACAATGCCCGGAAAGCCCCCACCAGAACCTATATCTGCCACCGTTGCTGTCTGACCATCAGTAGTCAATCGTTCTCGCACAAAAGGCACAATGGCAGCTGAATTGAGTATGTGCCGTTCCCAAATAATGTCTTCATCGCGAGGGCCGATGATGCCCCTCTCCACACCCTCACCTAAGAGCTTGTCGTGAAAACGCTGCATGGGTGCCAAAGCATCGCCAAGCACCTGTTTCAAGAGGGGACTATCGTTCAGTTCATCATCCACAACAGCCATTTCAACTCCTCACATTCACATTCGACGCGCAGTCAATCACAGCCACAGACCCCGACAGCGTCATATATCTTGCATCTTGCATCCAGGAGATTCCACCCTGTCAGAATCTGAAACCACTGGATTCCGAAGGCAGTTACCAACATAGATTTTCAACTACAAAATAGCGTCGAAGGCACACATCAGTATCCTAACGGAACCAGCATAGGAGGCGGCCTCCTATAGAGGATGACCAACCAAGATCATTCCGAATTAAGCAGCATGGCAAACTCAGCATCGTCATGAGCCAGACAAGGCAATACATCTGACAGATGGCACGACCCTGGCCGATAACACAGCAAACTTAGACAGTCTGACTGCAGCAAACAATGAAACAATCCAAACAAGGCTGACGTCACCAATACTTCATCGGCGCACAGCCCTACTTGGTTCTGCAATCACTCCCTGTCCGCGCCAGCAGGATCGTCATCAGCCGCGTAGTCAGCCGAATCATCGGCCTGATCGGTTTCATCCGAGTCCAGCGGGGCATCATACCCGACTGGTTCGTCCTCAACATCGTCAGGCAGGTCCTCGTCTTCGCTCTTGGCCTTCAGGTAGACGGTGACGTACCGGTGGGGCTCCTCACCGTGGGAGCGTGACTTCAGCCCCTCCTCTCGGACCATGTCATGGACGATCTTGCGTTCGAAAGAGTTCATGGGCTTCATATTGACGGGATCGCCGGTCTCACGGACCTCATCGATGACATCCAGGGCCTGCTCGCGAAGATGCTCGCGCTTGCGCCGCAGGAAGCCGTCCACATCCACGATCAGATGGGAGCGCTCCCCTATCTTCTGCTGCACGGCCAGCCGCGTCAGCTGTTGCAGGGCATCCACCACCTCGCCATCCTTGCCGATCAGATGCTTGATATCCGTGTCGTCGTCAGCCACAATCTGCACGGTCGGACGGTGGTTGCGCACCCCCATCTCGATATCGCCCTCGTAATCGACGATGTCCAGCAACCCCTCCAGATAGTCGGCGGCGACATCCGCCTCCTCATTGAGTTGCTCGATGGTCTTTCCCTGGTCCAGAGACTGAGACATCTATGCTCTCCTTACACGCGTTTACATCCGATTCATAACCTCAGGTCCACTGGATTCCTGGTCACCAATCGAGTGTCCAGTATTGAGGATACACGGACGTGATGATTGCAGACTACTCCAGTATCCGCCCGACCGAAAGCTTGGTCACCACACCGGCCACCGCTGCCAGTGGCTGCATCAACGACCGCGACGCTTGCGGTGGGGCTGAGAACGCTGGTGGGAGACGTTCTTGTTGTTGCGGGCTTCCTCCTCCAGCCGCTTGGCCTCCATCAGCTGCTCCTCCTCCAAAGAGGGCAGCCCCTGGCGCTTGCGACGAGCGTTCTCACGGCGGTGGTCCCGCTCCTCCTTGCTCTCTGCAGCCGGCGAGCCCGGCGTAGGCATATGGCGGACCTGGAAGAGGGTTCGGCCCAGATTCCAAAGGTTGTTGGTCAGCCAGTAAATCAGCACGGCGAAGGGGAAGTAGATGCCTGAGAAGATGTACATGACCGGGAAGATGAAGGCCATCATCTGCTGCATCTTGTACTGCTGTCCCTGCATGGCCGACCTGGGCATGTTCCGCCGGACGTTGTGGAACTGCGAGTAGAACATGGCCAGGCACATGAGCACGATGAAGACCACTATGACTATGCGGCCCGCACCCTGGGCGGACATGAAGTTGTCCGAAATCCGCAGCCCGAAGAAGGTGGTCTCCTCGAATTCTCGCGCCACCTGTCGGTTGAAGGCTCCAAGGGGCGCCCGCTTGCCCCGGGCGATGAAGGGCACAGCCGAAAGCACGTAGAACATGGTCATGAAGACCGGGCCCTGGACCAGCGCGGGCAGACAGGAACTCATGGGGTTGGCATGGTTATCCTGGTAGACCTTCATGGTCTCCCGGCTCATGGCCTCTCGGCTGGCTGGATCCTTCTTGTTGCGGTACTTGTTCTGGATCTTCATCAGCTTGGGCTGCAGGGCCTGCATCTTTTGCATGGATCGCAGCTGCTTGATGAAGAGCGGCAGCACGCAGAGGTTGACGACCAGCACCAGCATCACTACCGAGAGCGCCCAGGCCACCCCGGGACCCTTATGGAGCCCGATCAGGGTCAGGAACTTGTGGCAGTAGGTCATGATGTAGGTCATGAGCCACTCGATGGGGTAGAGGATCTTATAGAAGAAGCCGTATATGCCCGTATCGAAAGTGAAAGTGTCGTTGTTCTGGAACATTGTCAGGCCGTCTCCTTGTCTGGGGCCATGGGGGTCAGCCGGGCCTCCTCATGGGCCTTGGACCACGGGAACCGGTAGAAGATGGAAAACCTCTGGGGCACGTCATCGATCCCGCCGTTGTTGAAAGGCGTGCAGCGCAATAGCCGCAGAACGGCCAGGATGGTTCCACGCAAGGCCCCGAACCGCCTCAGAGCGGTCAGAGCGTACTGGGAGCAGGTCGGGTAATAACGGCACCGCGGCGGCGAGAGGGGTGAGATGTGGCGCTGATACCAGCGGACTGCACCCTGCAGAGCCCGGGAGGCCAGGCCGCTCATGCCTTGCATCCTTCATTGGCTTCCAGCCGTTGAGCGGGTTGACGCTTGGACCCGACGAGCTGCAAACCTGATTGCGTTCGCCCTTCAGAACCGCCGGCAATCTTGCCAGTCTTGCGCATAAGGTCACGGAAGAGCCTGTCCACTTGCTCCTCCAGCTGCTCATAGGTGGCTCTGGCAGCGCTGGGCTTGGCGCGCATGACCAGATCACAGGAGGATGGCAGCAGGCCCTCCTTGGATCCGGCAAGTTGCCTGAATCTGCGCTTGACCTTGTTCCTAGTCACGGCCTTGCCTACATTTTTGGATACAGCGAGCCCCATGCGGCGTCTGCCCGCAGGCAGGATGTCATGCCGCCCTTCGTGCGCAACCGATGCCACCGGCAGCGGGGTCACCGTCTGGTCAGATCCAGGGATCGAATAATGAATGACCAGATCCCGGCTGCTGACCCGATGGTGTCGCCTGAGCACCGCCGTGAACTCCCGGTGGCTCCTCAGCCGTTCCACCTTTTGCGAAAGGATCGAAATCCGATTCAGGCGGAGAGCGTCCGACGGCCCTTGGCCCGGCGACGATTGATCAGAGCGCGGCCAGAGCGGGTGCGCATGCGAGCGCGGAACCCGTGCTTCATGTGACGACGGCGGTTATTGGGCTGGAATGTCCTCTTCATAATTCGTTGCTCCCGTGTGTAGACATACTCGAGTACGGCTCGTTATGAGTCAAGCTATATCACGGTACACAGGAGCCGGGACGGAGTCAAACAGGCATCCGCCCCTCAGATGACAAGGACCGCCTCGTATCCTGCACAAACCCTGTCATGGCGCGAGAAAACGCCTCCTCACTTATCCACAAATTACATCACTGTTATTCACATTCAGCGCAGACACAACACGCTATCCTGTGGATAACCACGCAAAGTCGGTGTAACAATGGGCTACTGTCGACTTTGAGAGAAGCAGGAAACACGGGAAATCCGTCGTCGAGAAGAGAGGAGCACACTGATGGCGCAGGATCCGCTGGATGCCGCTGCCCAGGCCAAGAGAATCTGGGATGCGGTCCTGCAGGTGCTCCGCTACAGCAGTTCGCTGACCTCCAGGGACAAGGGCTGGCTTGAAGACATCACCCCCGAGGCGGTCTTCGGCACCACCATCGTTCTGCGTGTCTCCTCCAAGGCCACCCAGGAAGCTATTCAAGGACCGCTCAGCCAGCCCGTCCTCAGCGCATTGCAACTGGTCACCAATCAGGAAATGTTCCCGGCCATCAAAATCGTCTACCCTGAGCAGATGGCCAAGCAGATGGCTGCTGACCAACAGAACGACCAACGCGCATCCGCCATGGCTGGCTCCGCCCCGGGAAGCGGCGAGTTCCGTCAGGTCCCCGGCCCAGCCCAGGATCCATACGGCGACTACCAGCGCCAGAACAGCACCGGCCGATCCTCCTCCGACACAGAGACCCGTTCAAATTGGAGGCCTGAGACCGCAGGGACCGCCAAAACCCCGATCGTCTCGGCCAATGATTTCCATCAGGGCACCTACGTGCCCGTGACTTTGGACATGCAGGCCGAGCTGTCCGAGTCCTCCCCCGCTACCAGATCCACGGCGAGCACTGATGCCGATCAGCAGGCCGAGGCCGAGCGGGCAACGTCTCGGCCCGCTTTTACCGTGCCTCGCTTCCCCATGAGCCAGAACCGGGTGGAGCGCGATCCGCAGACTCATCTGAACAAGAACGCCACTTTCGATACCTTCGTCCCAGGCGATTCCAACCGCTTCGCGCGGACCGTGGCCCTGGCCGTGGCCGAAGGCTCGGGCCAGGACTTCAATCCCCTGTGCATCTATGGCAGTTCGGGCCTGGGCAAGACTCATCTGCTCAACGCCATTGGCAACTATGCCCTGGTTAAGGATCCTTCGCTCAAGGTCCGGTACGTCAACTCGGAGGAATTCACCAACGAGTTCATCGACGCCCTGCAGAACTCAACCCAAGGCTCGGGCCAGATCGCGGAATTCAACCGCCGCTACCGGCAGGTGGATGTGCTCCTTATCGATGACATCCAGTTTCTGGGGGGCAAGGAAGCGACCCTGGACCAGTTCTTCCACACCTTCAACGCCCTGCACGACGCCAACAAGCGCATCGTCATCGCCTCGGACGTGGCCCCCAAGAATCTGAAAGGCTTCGAATCGCGACTGATCTCGCGCTTCGACTCGGGCCTTACCGTGGACGTCAAGCCGCCAGACCGGGAGACTCGGGTGGCCATCCTGAGAATGATGGCCTCCATGAACGGGGTCAGCATTCCCAACGAGGTCCTGGATCTGATCGCGGAACGCTTCACCGAGAACATCCGAGAGCTTGAGGGGGCTCTGACTCGTGTCACAGCCGTGGCCAGCCTCAATAACCAGCCGGTCACCACGGCCTTGGCTGAACAGACCCTGCAGGACTTCTTCTCCACGGACGTAGAAATCAAGCCCACTGACATCATCTCCCAGGTGGCCAAGTACTTCCATCTGACCTTTGACGATATCGTCGGCCGTACGCGCACCAAGAACATCGCCCTGGCCCGCCAGATCGCCATGTATCTGGCCAGGGAAATGACCAGCATGTCCTTGGTAGACATCGGCGAGGTCTTCGGCGGCCGCGACCACACGACAGTCATGCACGCCTATACGCGTATCTCCAATGAGATGCAGGAAAAGCGGGAGATTTACAACTACGTCATGGAACTGACCGTCCGGCTCAAGCAGCCTCAGAACTGATGCGACACGCAGGAACCGGTGTGGATCGACAGAAAAAGATATCCACCTGTTTATCCCCAGATGTGGGCAAACCTTGGGAATAACCCACCGATTTTCCGGGGACAAGTGGTGGATCTTCAGCGAATAACCACCATACTTGTGTGGATAACTCAGCAAAAATCCGCCCTTGTGGATAATTTGGCTTTTTAGTCACACCGATCTCACCACTTATCCACAGCGCCTGGATGAGGTGTATCCACCGCATTGCAAGGATTTGGAAACTTATCCACACCATCCACCGAGCTTATTACGATGACTCTATGTATATTTATGCAACAGTCATGGTCATATTCAAGCACACTTCTTCACTCCAACCACATCCCCTGGCCTATTCGATAGAATGAGTCCAGTTCATTCATCGACAAGAAGGCTCCCATGAAAGTAGAAGTGAATTCATCCGCACTCTCGGATGCAGTGGCTTGGACCACCCGCATCATCCCCTCCCGACCGGCTTCGCCGATTCTGGCGGGCGTGAGAATGGAAGCCTCTGACGGAACATTGAAGCTCTCTGCTTTCGATTACGAGGTTTCGGCGAGAAACCACATCGAGGCAGGCATCGACGAATCCGGCACGGCTCTGGTGTTGGGCAAACTTCTAGCGGACATCACTAAATCACTGCCCTCGGAGAAGACCTACCTGTCAACCGAGGGATCCAAGATGACCATCACTTCGGGTAAATCCACTTTTTCCCTGCAGCTGATGCCTGACAGCGAATATCCCGACCTTCCTGCCGTTCCCGAACCCATGGGCCAGGTGGATGCTGAGACCTTTATCCAATCCATCTCCCAATCCATCGTCGCTGTTTCCCGGGAAGAAAGCCGGCCAGTCCTGACTAGCGTAAAAACCGAAATCACCGGGGACAAGGTGGTCATGACCGCCACTGACCGTTTCAGGCTGTCCCGTTCGAGCTTCACCTGGACTCCTCGCGACGCCGACTTCTCCACATCGATGCTGATCCGCGGCTCTCTGCTGCGAGACATCGCCCGCTCCCTCGACGAGCACCAGAACGTGACCATGGATTACGAGGCTGACAACCCCACCATCATGGGCGTGGAAAACGCCGGCAAGATATCCACCACCCAGCTGATTGACGGGGAATTTCCGGCCGTGGACCGTCTCTTTTCGGACGAGTACCCCATCCAGGCGGTCATCGCCCGGCAGGATCTGATCGACGCCATCAAGCGCGTGGCCCTGGTTGCCGAACGCAACGCCCCCATTCGCATGGTCTTCTCCGGCAACGAGGTGACACTGAGCGCAGGCACGGCTGACGAGGCACAGGCCCATGAGGTTCTGCAGGCAGATCTGGATGGCGAGGACATCACGGTGGCCTTCAATCCCAGCTATCTGATCGACGGGCTGGGCGCCATCGCCGAGCCCTTTGTCCGTATCAAAATGACCTCGGCGGTCAAGGCCGTGGAGTTCAACGGCCAGCAGGAGCAGGATTCCGAGGAGTCCATGGACTACCGGTACCTGCTGGTGCCCATGCGTTTCAACAACTGACACCCGGGCAGGTTCGAGGAACGATCGCCGTGCACATCTCCCGTCTGGTTCTGGATCACTTCCGTTCCTGGGAGCACTGCGTCCTCGATCTGGAGCCCGGAGTGACCATTCTGGAGGGGCGCAACGGTCTGGGCAAGACCAACCTGGTCGAGGCCATCGAAGTTCTGTCCACCGGCGGCAGCCATAGGACCTCATCCTCGCTGCCCTTGGTAGAGCGTGGGCAGTCCAAGGCCACCATCAGGGCCAGGCTGGAGCAGGACGGGACCGCCACCGACTATGAGCTGACCATTGCCGCCAAGGGGGCCAACCGGGGAAGAATCAACGGCGGGCCTTCCCTCTATCAGCGTGACCTGGTAGGCCGGGTGCCCTGCGTGACCTTCAGCCCCGAGGATCAGCTGATGGTCTCCGGAGAGCCGGCAGCCAGGCGTGCCGTGCTGGACCAGGCCGGCAGCCAGCTCGATGCCGACTACTTCCAGGTTCGGCAGGATTTTCGCCATGTGGCCAGGCAGCGCGCTGCCCTGCTCAAGCAGCTCTCACAGGCGGTCCGCGACCCTTCGGGTGATGGGCGTGACGCAGCCCTGTCCGGCCTAGAGGTATGGACTGGGCAGTTCATTCGCACCGGGCTGGATCTGAGCCGACGACGGGCGGCTCTGGTAGAGGCCCTGGACCAGCCCTTCAGTGAACTGTATGGTCGGCTGGCAGGCCCTGATCAGCATGCCCGATTGACCTACAGGCCCTCCTTGGAGGAGATCGGCCCCGATGGGCAGACCGGTCCCGAGGTCGCCGAAGCCGTCAGTCGTCACTTTCAGCGGATATATCCGGGAGAAGTGGCCCGGGGCACCAATCTGATCGGCCCCCAGCGCGATGATCTGGCCTTCACGCTCAACGGCATGCCTGCCCGGGAGTTCGCCTCCAACGGTGAGATGTGGACCCTGGCCCTGGCTCTGAGGCTGGCTCTGCTGCAGGTGGTCAAGGATCGTCGCGCCCTGGAGCCGATCGTCATTCTGGATGATGTCTTCGCCCAGTTGGATCGGTGCCGCAGGGATCAGATCCTGGACTTTGCCCGCCAGCAGGACCAGGTGCTGATCACTGTGGCCGCCGACAGCGATATCCCCTCCCTGCAGGGTGCCAGCTTGGTGGATGTGTCCAGGTTGAGGCCTGTGCAACCATCCGATCCGGCCGCTCAGGATCCGGCCATCGCCAGTGCCATGCAGGATCTGCGTCGAACCAGAGGGACGGCTCATGATGACTCGGATATGAAGGATGGGCCAGAGGGGAACGACCTGTCATGAAGGCGCCCATGGTTGAGACTCTGCACCTGGACCAGCGTCGATTGCCGGCCTTGGTCTTCGAGGGTTGCACACGACGGGCGGCCACTCGTCGGCAGCGGGAGGACAACTCCCGCAAGGCCTGGTATGCGTTCGGCAAGCCAGGCCGTGACCCAGCCAAACTGGGAGGAGTGGTGACCAGCCTGGCTGCCGGGAGCGGGTGGACCAGCCACCTGAAGGTGGCCCGGCTGCGCAACCAGTGGGACAGTGTGGTGGGCCCCGGCATCGCAGCTCATTCGAGAGTGGTCTCCTACCGGGAGGGCGTGCTGATCATCCAGGCGCAGACCACAGTCTGGGCTACCCAGCTGACCTACCTGGTTCCCCAGCTCAAGGCGACCATTGTCAAGCGGCTGGGCATGCCGGTCAAGCAGATCCGGGTGACCGGCCCCCACAACTACAGCTTTCGCCGTTCACGGTTCGATCCGCCGGGCCGAGGCGTGCGCGACACCTACGGGTGAACCCATAATCTGCGGATACCGTCTTCCCAGCTTTCTGTCAGCCTAAAGTCCCCTAGCGCTGGTAATCTATAGGTTATAGGGTCAAACGCTTCCAAGGCCCCTTTATGGACGATTTGGAACCTTGTGACCATGACTCGATCCCCCGCTCGACCACGAACGGAAGCTGCTTTGTCGTCAGTGGGCGACCATGGGGGTGCAGAAAGGACTATCCGTGGCAGATCTCAACACTGACCCGTCCCGGACCCCGCAAGAGGGCCGGGAGCATGAGGAGGACAAGCCTCAGGATGACGGCATGACGGGCCAGGATCAGCTGGACGACGCGCAGCTGGATGACTCGCTCTCCCCCGAACACTATGATGCCAGCGATCTGAAAGTGCTGGAGGGGCTGGAGGCTGTTCGCGTCCGTCCCGGTATGTACATCGGTTCTACAGGTCCCAGGGGCCTGCACCATCTGGTCTACGAGATCGTCGACAACTCGGTCGACGAGGCCCTGGCCGGGTATGCTGACCACATTGAAGTCACCATTCTGCCCGACAACGGCATCCGGGTGGACGACAACGGCCGTGGCATACCTGTGGACGAGGTGCCGGGCGAGGGCAAGAGCGGCGTCGAGGTGGTCATGACCAAGCTGCATGCCGGCGGCAAGTTCGGCGGCGGCGGCTACGCGGTTTCAGGCGGCCTGCACGGCGTGGGCATATCCGTGGTGAACGCCCTGTCCACCCGGATCGACGTCCAGGTGCGCCGTCAGGGTTACCACTGGCATCAGAGCTTCCGCGATCAGAAGCCCACGGCTCCCCTATCCAAGGATCAGGCCATGGGGCCGGACGAGGGCACCGGCACCTCGGTGACCTTCTGGGCCGATCCCAAAATCTTCGAGACCACGGTCTACGACTTCGAGACCCTGCGCAGCCGTTTCCAGCAGATGGCCTTCCTCAACAAGGGCTTGAGAATCACCCTGACCGATCTGCGCCCCAACAACCAGGCCGGTGACGAGGTGGCGGGCGAGGAGCAGACCCCTGAGCAGAAGGGCCAGTCCGTCAGCTACCAGTATGCCAACGGCATCAAGGACTATGTGGACTATCTGGTCAAGGTCAGGAAGGCCACGCCTGTGGAGGCCGAGGTCATCGACTTCGAGGCCGAGGACCTGAAGCTGGGCATCTCCGCCGAGGTGGCTATGCAGTGGACCACCGCCTACTCGGAGTCGGTCCACACTTTCGCCAACACCATCGCGACCACCGAGGGCGGCACCCACGAAGAGGGGTTCCGTGCAGCTCTGACCAGCATGATCAACCGCTATGCACGGGACAAGAACATCCTCAAGGACAAGGATGACAACCTCTCGGGCGATGACGTGCGCGAGGGGTTGACCGCCGTGGTCTCCGTCAAGCTGACCAATCCGCAGTTCGAGGGCCAGACCAAGACCAAGCTGGGCAACTCCGAGGCCAAGACCTTCGTCCAGCGGGTCATGACCGAGAGGCTGAGCGACTGGTTCGACGCCCATCCCGGCGAGGCCAAGTCCATCATCCAGAAGGCCATGGAGGCCTCCCGGGCCAGGATCGCGGCCAAGAAGGCCCGCGAGAACACCCGTCGCAAGTCCATCTTCGAGACGGCCGGCATGCCCGATAAGCTCAAGGACTGCCAGTCCAGCGACCCCGAGGAGTGCGAGCTGTTCATCGTGGAGGGCGACTCCGCAGGCGGCTCGGCCATCCAGGGGCGCAACCCCATGACCCAGGCCATCCTGCCCCTGCGCGGCAAGATCCTCAACACGGAGCGGGCCAGTCTGGACCGCATGATGAAGTCCGACACCATCGAATCCCTGATCACGGCTGTGGGCGGCGGATACGGCGAGGACTTCAACATCGACAAGGTGCGCTACCACAAGGTCATCATCATGGCCGATGCCGACGTGGACGGCGCCCACATCGCCACCCTGAATCTGACCCTCTTCTTCCGCTACATGCGGCCCATGATCGAGGCTGGCTACGTCTACGTGGCCATGCCCCCGCTCTACCGGCTCAAGTGGACCAAGGGGCCCCACAGCTTCGTCTACACCGATGCCGAGCGCGACAGGGTCCTGGCCGAGGGCAAGGCCTCTGGCCGACAGCTGCCCAAGGGCGAAGGGATCCAGCGTTACAAGGGTCTGGGCGAGATGAGCTACCAGGAGCTCTGGGAGACCACCATGGATCCGGATCACCGCATCCTCAAGAAGATCCGCATCGATGACGCTGAGCAGGCCGACGAGACCTTCACCATGCTCATGGGCGACGAGGTCGAGCCTCGGCGTCTGTTCATCCAACGCAACGCCCACGACGCCCGCTTCATCGACGCCTGAGACGGAAGCCTCCCCTTTTCACCATTTGAGCTAAGGATCGATTTTGGCAGACGATAACAACAATGACAACAGCCCGGACCAGGACGGCCTCAACCTGCCCGACGGGTCCCGCGAGCCGCTCAGCCCCCAGGAGATGGACAACACCGATTACGGCCTCCTTAAGGGCGAGCGGATTCAGCCCATCGACCTCCAGCAGGAGATGCGGGAATCCTACCTGTCCTACGCCCTGTCCGTGATCGTGGAGCGGGCCCTGCCCGATGTCCGCGATGGCATGAAGCCGGTCCACCGCAGGGTCATCTACGCCATGTACGACGGCGGATACCGGCCCGACCGCGGCTACAACAAGTGCTCGCGCGTGGTGGGCGACGTCATGGGCAAGTACCACCCCCATGGCGATGCGGCCATCTATGACACCATCGTGCGTCTGGCCCAGTCCTGGTCCATGCGCTACCCGCTGGTGGACGGCCAGGGCAACTTCGGCTCCCCCGGCGACGACCCGGCGGCCGCCATGAGGTACACCGAGTGCCGTATGGCCCCCCTGGCCATGGAGATGGTGCGCGACATCGACAAGGACACGGTCGATTTCATCCCCAACTACGATGGGAAAACCCAGGAGCCTACGGTTCTGCCCTCCCGCTTCCCCAACCTGCTGGTCAATGGATCAGCCGGCATCGCCGTGGGCATGGCCACCAACATCCCTCCGCACAACCTGCGCGAGGTATCCAAGGGCGTGCACTGGGCACTGGAGCATCCCGAGGCCTCCAAGGAGGAGCTGCTCAACGCCCTGATCGCCATCATCAAGGGACCGGACTTCCCTACCGGCGCCACCATTCTGGGTCACAAAGGCATCGAGCAGGCCTACCGGACCGGACGCGGCCTGATCACCATGCGGGCCGTGGTCAACACCGAGGAGATCCGCGGAAGGATGTGCCTGGTGGTCACCGAGCTGCCCTACCAGGTCAACCCCGACCGGCTGGCCTCCTCCATCCGCGAGGCGGTGCGCGACGGCAAGATTCAAGGCATCGCCGACATGCGCGATGAGACCTCGGGCCGTACCGGCCAGCGCCTGGTCCTGGTGCTCAAGCGTGATGCCGTGCCCAAGGTGGTCCTCAACAACCTTTACAAGCACACCCAGCTGCAGCAGACCTTCGGGGCCAACATGCTGGCCCTTGTGGACGGGGTCCCCAGGACCTTGAGTCTGGATGCCTTCATCCGCCATTGGGTGGACCACCAGCTGGATGTGGTCGAGCGGCGCACCCGCTACCTGAAGCGGGAAGCCGAGGATCGCGACCACATCCTGCAGGGGTATCTGAAGGCCCTGGACATGATCGACCAGGTCATCGCCCTGATCCGCGCCTCCAAGGACGTGGAGACGGCCCGCACTGGCCTGATGGAGCTGCTGGATGTGGACGAGGTCCAGGCCGATGCCATCCTGGCCATGCAGCTGCGCCGTCTGGCCGCCCTGGAACGGCAGAAGATCCTGGACGAGCATGAGGATCTCATGCGCAAGATCGCCGACTACAACGATATTTTGGCCCACCCCGAGCGCCAGCGCACCATCGTGGGCGATGAGCTGGACGAGATCGTCGACAAGTACGGCGACGAGCGGAGGACCCGGATCGTCCCCTACTCAGGCGAGATGAACGTGGAGGACCTGATCGCCGACGAGCAGGTGGTGGTCACCGTCACCCACTCCGGCTTCGTCAAGCGGACCAAGGCCGACGAGTACCGGGCCCAGCACCGTGGCGGCAAGGGCATCCGCGGAGCCAGGCTGCGTGAGGACGACGTGGTGGACCACTTCTTCCTGACCAGCACCCACAACTGGCTGCTCTTCTTCACCAACAAGGGCCGGGTGTATCGGCTCAAGGCCTATGAGCTGCCTGAGGGTTCCCGCGACTCCAAGGGACAGCATGTAGCCAATCTGCTCCAGCTGGGCCCGGGCGAGCGGATCGAACAGGTCCTCTCCCTGCACGACTATGACGATGCCGACTATCTGGTTCTGGCCACCCAGACCGGACGGGTCAAGAAGACCCGCCTGACCGAGTATGATTCGCCCCGCCAGGGCGGCCTGATCGCCGTGCGGCTGATGGAGCTGGGCACCGTCACCGACGAGGACGGGCAAGAGGTGCCCCAGAGCGATGAGCTGGTGGGCGCAGCCCTCTGCAATGCCGACGACGAGATCATCCTGGTCTCCCGCAAGGGCATGAGCGTGCGCTTCCCGGCCGACGACTCCACCCTGCGGCCCATGGGACGGCAGACCGCCGGCGTCCAAGGCATGCGGTTCCGCCCCGGCGATGAACTGCTGAGCATGGACGTGATCGCCAAGGAGTCCGGGAATGATCTGCTGGTGGTCACCGATGAAGGCTTTGCCAAGCGGACTGCCCTGAGCGAGTACCGCCTGCAGGGCCGCAACGGCTACGGCGTCAAGGCCATCGCCATGGTGGAGGGCCGGGGATCCCTGGTCGGCGCCCTGGTGGTGAACGAGGACGATCAGATCATGGCCATCATGAAGTCCGGCAAGGTCATCCGCTCCGATGTGGCCGAGGTCAAGCGGACCGGCCGCAACACCCAGGGAGTCACTCTAGCCAAGCCCGACAAGGGCGATGAGATCCTCTCCATCGCCCGCAATGCCGAGCGTGACGACCAGGAGGAGAATGGCGGTCAGGCTGACTTGGCTCCTGCCGCTCCCCTGGCGGCCAAGGATCAGCCCATCGCCACCACCGGAACCGGCGACGGCCAAGGTCTGGCCCAAGAGGACTGAGCAGGTCCGCTACCAGTCTGACAAGACTGGTAGCCTCGTAAGAAGTTGTGCAGGTCCTGCGGCGGTGTGCGCGGACTGGTGAATGCAAGGATCAAGGAGTGCCCATGAGCCAGGATGATCAGAAGCAGGCCAAGGCCGGTACCGGTAAGAAGGGTACAGAAAAGCCCAAAGCCGGAAAGACCAAGGCTGATGAATCCGAAAAGGGCGAGTCCCGCCGACCCTCATCGGCCACTCCCCCGGCTTCTGCTGCCGGCCGGACGGCAGCAGGGCGCTCCGCAAGAACCGCAGCTTCGGCTGCCGGTCCGGTCAAGGCCTCTTCAGCGACACGTCCTCACGTGCCTCGGGCCCGGCGCATGCAGCTGTCCTTGACCCGGCTGGAACCTTGGTCGGTGGCCAAGGTCACCTTCCTGCTGTCCATCGCCGGGGCCATCATTCAGGTGGTGGCCGCCGCCCTGCTCTGGATTCTGCTCAACGCTATGGGACTCTTTGACAACCTGACCCAGGTCATCTCCAAGACAGGCCTGGATGCGGGTGGTTTCGACCTGGGCCAGGTGCTGAGCCTGGGGACGGTCCTGAGCTCGGTGACCATTTTCTCTATCTTCGAGATCGTCATAGTAGTGGCTCTGGTCACCATTTTTGCCTTTCTCTACAATCTGGTCAGCTCCCTGGTTGGCGGCATCCACGTAACCTTGGGCGACGACTGAGCTCTTCGTCGGAGCAGTCAATCGGTCGATAGGCCCAAGCACGATTTAGACTGGAACTGTGCTCTCGACATACCTGGACTACTTCAGCGGCTCCTTCGGCATATCTCTGGTCTTTTGGCCCCTGGCCTCGCTGATCCTGACCCTGCCCATTCTTGCCCTGATCTACAACCGTTATCACCGGCTCCGGCTGACAGCAGCCATGGCGGCCTACCTGACCGTCTTATACCTGCTGGCCTTGGTCTTCTTCACCCTCTGGCCCATGCCCGACGACCGTGCTGCTTTCTGCGCCACCCACCATCTGACCCCCCAGCTCAACCCCATGCAATTCCTGACCGACCTGAGCACAGGCGGTCGGATGGCCATGCTGCAGATCCTGCTCAATGTGGCCTTCTTCCTGCCCTTGGGCTTCATCATGGGGCGGGTCTTCCGCTGGCGCTTCATCCTGGCCTTGCCGGTTGCCTTCCTGGTCTCCCTCTTCATCGAAACGGCCCAGCTGACCGGGGTTTTCGGCATCGTGGGCTGCGCCTACCGTCTCTTCGACGTGGACGACCTGATTTGGAATACTTCAGGCGCTCTGATCGGCTACCTGGTGGCCATGGCGGCCAACAAGCTCGTTCCCGCTCGTCAGGCTGACGCTGCCCAGCTGGTCACCAATCCCGGGTTCATACACCGTGCCGTCTCCCTGGCTCTGGATCTGCTTCTGGCCACCATTCTGTCCCTGTCTCTGGGGATGGGCGTGACCTATGCGGTCCATCGCCTGGGCGCCTATCAGCTGGATGGTCACTACCGCTTTGGCGGATTGCTGATCGCCCCATCCGCTCTGGATGTGTTCGGGACCGTGGTGGATCTGGCCATGCTGCTGATCTTTGAACTGCTCATACCCCTGCCCCGCCGGGGACGGACACTGGGCGCCACCTTCACCCACATGACCGTCGAAACCAAGCAGCGGCATGGCTGGTCCCGCTTCCTCTTCTATCTGTTCCGGACCGCAGTCATCCTGGCCGTCTTCGGCCCCTGGACCGGCAAGGTTCAGACTGCGACGCGCATCCTGGCCCTGCTCCTGCTGGTCTTCTACCTGATCAAGCGGCAGATGCCCTACGACCTCTTGCCCGGAACAGCCTACCGGGAGGATCCGGCTGCTCAGGAATCCCTCGACAGCCGGCGGGGGTGAAGCCTGACCTCGGACAGGATGATGGCGGCGAAGATGATGGCGAAGCCCAGCAGATGGGTGGCCGTCAGCTCCTCCTGCAGGACCAGGACCGAGACCAGCATGCCGAACAGGCTCTCCGAGCACAGGATCAGCGAGCCCTGGGCGGCGGGGACCCTGGAGAAGGCGATGTTCTGAAAGTTCTGGGCCATCAGGGTCGAGATCAGCGTCAGATAAATCATGGAGCCCAGGGTCGAGGGCGTGAAGTCGGCCGCAGTGGGCAAGGGATCGAAGATCAGCGCGCAGACCAGGAAGAGAATGCCGCCGAAGAGCAGCTCCAGGTAGGTCAGCGTGGGGGCATCGAACTTCTTGGTCAGGAAACCGGTGATCACCAGGTTGACCCCGTAGAGCAGGGCGCCGGCCAGGGTCAGCAGGTCGCCGGTGCTCAGAGCCAGCCCCTGTCCCCCGCCCTGGGCCGGCAGCGAGATCAGAGCCACGCCCAGGATGCAGATGGCGGCCGCGACGAAGTGCCGCAGGGCCGGCCGTCGGCGGGCCATGATCCAGACCAGGAAGGGCACAAAGATGCAGTAGGTGGCCGTCAGAAAGGAGTTCCGGCCCGGAGCGATGGTGGTCAGCCCCATCATCTGCAGGCTGAAGGCCGCCCAGTAACTGACTCCCAGGATCAGTCCCGGCACCAGGGTATGTATGGCCCCGGTTCTGCGCAGCCTGGGCAGCAAAAAGGGTGTCATGATCACGATGGCGCAGAGGATGCGAATGCCCATCAACCAGCGCACGGTCAAGGTCTCCATGGCAACCTTTTCGAAGGTGTATCCGGCTCCCCAGGCGGCCGCAGCCATCAGCAGCATCAGGCGGGCCAGCCAGGTGGAGGGTTTCCAGGACGAAGAGGGTGCGAAGGTAGACATGTTTCGACTCTAATCGTTCCCGCCCACAAGTGAGAATAGATTCGCAGCGTAAAAAACGAGTGGTTCAAACTTGTTTGCTTTTTCCAAACCAACCCCTGTTTGTCAGCGTTCGGCTTCAGGCAAGCGGGGACTGCCATGCGGACATCTCCGATATCATTGAAGAACGGTGATAACGGCGGCCATGGGTCCTTGGCCGACGGGGTAAGGAGTGTGTGCCAGGATGATCAGAATCGCAGTGGTGGATGATGATTCCATCAGCTGTCGGACCATGGTCAATTACCTGAGCCGCTACCGCAAGGAACGTCAGGAAGAACTGACGGTCAGCGTCTTCACCGATGGCAAGGCTTTTGCGGATGGCTATCGACCCGTCTATGACATCCTCCTTCTGGACATTCAGATGACCCCCATGGACGGAATCGAAGTGGCCCGCAGGGTAAGAGCCCGTGACGAGTCGGTAGTCATCGTTTTCATCACCTCCGCCCCCCAGTACGCCATCAACGGCTATGAAGTGGGCGCTCTTTCTTACCTGCTCAAGCCCCTGCCCTGGTTCGCCTTCTCCCAGGAGCTGGACCGATCCATCGCCCAGGTGCGCGGCCGCGTGGACCTGTCCATCCTGATCACCGAGGGTGCCCGATCCACCAGGATCCCCCTCAAGGACATCGTCTTCATCGAATCCGTCCGCCACAGCAGCGTCATCCACACCTTGGATTCCTCACTGACCACGAACAGCACGCTGAAAAGCCTGGAGGGCCAGCTGGACCAGCGGGGATTCTTCCGCTCCAACTCCTGTTACCTGGTCAACCTAGCCCATGTGACGGGCATGGAGGACCAGGACTGCATCATGTCTACCGGCCAGCGGCTGCGGGTCAGCCGACCCCGCAAGAAGGCCTTCATGACGGCTCTGACCGCCTATGTGGCAGGTCGGCCATGACCAGCACCCACATCCTCAATGCCCTGCCCGACATCCCCCGGCTCTATACGGGCATCAGCGAGTGGCTGGGTTGCCTGGTCTATCTATTTGCTATTGGGGCAAGGACCTCACGCCTAAGAATGGTGGCTGTGCTTCTGCCCGGTCTGGCTGTGCTCATCGGGGTCCAATATTGGGCCGGCACCCTGCCTATCGCCTTCTGGATCATCAGCATGTGCCTGGCCGTGGCCTGCATGTATGCCATCATCATGCTGGCTTCGGGGTTGAGGGCGCTGGACGGGGCCTATCTGCTGGCCCGTGCCTTCGTTCTGGCCGAGCTGGTTGCCTCCCTGCACTGGCAGCTGGACTCCTTCATGCGTCCTTCCAGCCACAGCCTGTACGACCCGGCCTCCTTGATCCTGCTGGTGCTGATCTACGGGGGCGTAGGACTGCTGGCCTGGGTGGCGGAACGGCGCAACTTCGCCGATGCCCAGCCTTCTGTGCCAGGACGCAGCGTCTTCATAGCCGCGGTCATCGCTGTGGTTACCTTCGCCATGTCCAACCTGAGTTTCGTTTCCACCAACACCCCCTTCTCCGGTCGGGTCGGCCTGGAGGTCTTCTACATCCGCACTCTGGTGGATCTGTGCGGCTTCGCCATGCTCTACGCCCAGCAGGAACAGCTGCGGGAGAGCCATACCAGCGCCGAGCTGGCCTCCATCAACGCCCGGGCTTACAGCCAGCATCGGGAGTACATGCGGTCCAAGGAAAATCTGGAGGCCATGGGCAGGCTCGCCCACGACCTCAAGCATCAGATCGCCGCCCTGCGCTCGCAGATGGACCCTGAGCGCAAGTCCCAGGATTTCGAGGAGCTGGAGGCTGCAGTCGGGCGGTACGGGTCGCAGCAGCATACCGGCAACCCCATCCTGGACGTGGTCATGTCAACCAAGGAGCGCATATGCTCCGAAGAGGGGATCACCCTGACCATGGTGGCCGACGGCTCCCTCTTGGAGGGGATGTCGCCCATGGATGTCTCCACCCTCTTCGGCAACGCCTTGGACAATGCCATTGAGGCTTTGAGGAAGGTTGAGGACTCAGACCGCCGCCTGATCAAGGTGGCCCTGTACGCACGGGGACAATTCGTGGTGATCCGCATTGAAAACTATTTTGTATCGCCCCTGAATTGGAAGGGCAACGGCGAGCTGGCCACCACCAAGACCAGAACTGAGGATGGCCTGCATGGCTACGGAGTCAAGTCCATCCGGCACATAGCCCACCGCTACCAGGGCGAGATGACCCTGCGGACCGAGCATCACTGGTTCAGCCTTTGTGTGCTCCTGCCGCGGGTGGGCGATCAGTTGAAGCCCATGGCGGCCTCGGCGGCCTTGTAACCCAGGCGAATGGCCAAGCGGCCCGGCCTGCCCGGCATGTTGATCATCCGGCAGAGCAGGGTGGAGCGCACGTCGGAGGCGATGACGGGGGAGCGGTGCTCCAGCCTTCGCCAGAGCATGTCCTTGTTTCGGTAGTTGCTGGGCTTGCGTGAAAGAATCAGGAAGACCGAGGTCACCACGCAGTTAATGGACAGATAGTGGATCATATAACGATAAAGTCCACGGGGAACCGTCCCCGGGTCAGGCGTGGAATCCGCCATGAGCCCGTTGACCAGCAGCAGTTGCGAGACCCGGGCGATCATGATCGAGGTCTGTACCGACTGGCCCTGGCGGCCGGTGTGATAGCGGTAGAAATTCGTGTCCAGGTAGAGCAGGGTGTGTACCCAGGGCAGGGGCTGATAGGAGTAGATGAAGTCCACGTAATAGGTGTGCTCGGGCAGATGGGTGTGGGCCTGGCGGAGCACCTCGGTGCGCAGGATCAGGGCATGCATGATCATGTACTGGGCCAGCCCGAACCGCCGCAGATGGTTCCAGTCCAGCACCCGTCCCGGGTCCATGACGCTGCGGAAGTTGATGACCCGCTTATGTTTGCGGCCTTCCTTTTCGTAGACGTAGTTGGTGACCACCATGTCCACCGGATTCGTACGTTGTGACTGGTCGCGCAGTTGATCCAAGACCAGACTCAGGGAGGTCGGGTCCACCCAGTCGTCGGCATCGACCACCTTGACATAGCGGCCACGGGCGGCTGCCAGGCCGGTGTTGACCGCGCCGCCGTGGCCCTTGTTGGTCTGGCTGATCAGTCGGACAGTGTGCGGATGGCGTGCCTGATATGACTGCACTACCTGCGCTGTGGCATCGGTGGATCCGTCATCGACCACGATGACCTCCAGGTCCTCCCCCTCCCGGCTCAGGAGCGAATCCAGGCAGGTCGGCAGATGCTGGGCCATGTTGTAGGCGGGGACGATGAAGGTGAGAACGGGCGGGCTCGTAGAGGCCGGTCGGTCAGCTGTCATGAACGATCACTTCGCAAAAGAATGGGTCGGCGGGTATGTCGGCGGGGTTGCCGTAATCCCGTCGGCGGCCGTTGTATGCGACCACTGTACATGATGGGTTTGAGGAAAAGGCCCCGCCCCTCTGGCTGCCGATGCATGCCGGTTCATTGGCGGCCGGGGGAGTGGGGCCGGAATTTTACTGGGCGCTCGCCTCGGATTCGGTGGGCTCCTGACGGAAGATGACCTTGAAGATGGGGAAGAAGACCCAGAAGGAGATGGCCGAGTTGATGATCATGGTGACCAGATCAGCAATGGTGGTCCCCAGGCTGCCCCAGTTCAGGGTGTGCTGGAAGAAGCCGTAGATGGGATCCTTGTACCAGCCCTGCAGCGCCGCCGCGATGATGGTGATGATCACGTAGGCCACCAGGTACCAGAAGGCCGCTTTCCAGACCGAGGAGTTGGACTTGAAGGTGATGTTGCGCTGGAGGAAGAAGTTGATGATCTGGGCGATCAGCAGGGTGATCTCCACCGCAAGGAAGTAGGCCAGGCCGCCCCCGCCGCCGTGGCCGATGGACCCGGCCGCGTAGTCGAACAGGTAGTAGGGCTTGCCGCCGACGGTCCCCATGCGCCAGATCTGGAAGTTGGTGCCCACCAGGGAGGTGCCGTTGAAGATGGCCTTGAGCACGGGCATGAGCACCAGCTGCAGGACGGTGACCCCGTTGGACAGGATGAAGAAGACGATGAACTGGGCCAGGGTGGTGTGCCGGTCGCTGAACCGCCGCCACCAGCGCACGATCGCCCACTGTGAGGCTGTCGTCGCTTTCCCCTGGGCCGGCTGTCCGGCCTGCTGGCTGTGCTGATCACTCATGATTGAGCTCCTTTCCGGTCCTGCGGTTGGCGGACATGTTCCTGAAGAATCCGGCGATGAATCCGCCCAGCCCCCTCCATAGGTGGCCGTTGGGGATGCGGACGATGGCTTCGACCATGGCCGTGTCAATCAGCCCGTTGGTCATCTTGGCCATGGCCCTGGGAGGCATGTTGAGCAGGAAGAGGGTGTTCAGGTCGGGGTTGCCGGTCTTGGCCTCGTGGCGGTTCTCGCTCTTCGCTAGGAAGTTGGCCACGAACCTGGCCAGGGCGCTTCTTGAGTCCTTCCAGGACGAGAGCGGATCATTGGCGCCGAAGGTGCTGACGGCGCCCTGTCGGACCACCGGGTGGCCGAAGAGTGCTGTCACAGCGGCATCGTCGACTTCCTTGACCCGGCCGGTCAGGTAGGCGCCCAAGGCAGGGTCGGGACTCTGCGGATCGACGGTGCCTTGGACGGTCAGGTGCCCGCTCAGCTCCATCTTGCGTGCGTCGGATCCGATCATGATGGTCCAGTCGCCGGACTCGACCTGCCAGGAGTTGCTGGCCGTATCGAAGTGCCGGAAGGTCGTCTGGTCGAAGTCGATGCGGACCTGGGTTGACTGGCCGGCCTCCAGGCTGACCTTTTTGAAGCCCTTCAGTTCGCGGACTGGCCTGAGCACGCCACCCTTGGGCGCCTGGACGTAGAGCTGGGGAACAGTGGCCCCCTGCCTGTCTGAGTCGTTGGTCAGGGTGAAGGCGACTCCCTTGTCGTCCACGGTCAGATCGGCGTAGGCGAAGTGTGCATAAGACAGGCCGTATCCGAAGGGGAAGCGTTCCTCCACGTCGGCGGTCAGGTAGTAGCGGTAGCCGACGAAGGGGCCCTCCCGGTAGATGGACTCGTGCGCGGGGTCGGGGTACCAGTCGGCGCTGGGGCAGTCGGCATAGGACTTGGGCCAGGTTTCCGCCAGGTGGCCGGAGGGGTTGACCCGGCCGGTCAGGATGTTCAGGGTGGCTGATGCTCCAGCCTGTCCGGACAGTCCTATGTAGAGGACGGCATCGCACTGGTCGATCCAGTCGGTGGTGACGGGGGAGCCCGCCACCAGGACGACCACCAGGGGCTTGTCTGTCGCACCCAGCGCCTTGATCAGGTCGACCTGGTTGCTGGGAATGTCCATGTGGGAACGGTCCAGACCCTCGGATTCACTGCGCTCATCCAGGCCCACGCAGGCGACAATCACGTCAGCCTGGCCAGCCGCAGCCACGGCCTGGTCGATCAAAGACCGGTTCTTCTCGCCATGGCGTTCGTAGCCCTGGCTGTAGGAGGCCAGCTCCAGTCCGTCGCCGTTGCCCTGCCTGAGCAGGTCCAGCATGTTCTCCTGCTTGGCTGCGTTGACCTTTGAGGATCCGGATCCTTGGAACCTTGCGGTTTTGGCCATATCCCCGACCAGGGCGACCCGGGTGCCGGCGGCCAGTGGCAGGCGTCCCTCCCGGTTGATCAGAAGGACGGCGGATCCCTCGGCGATGCTCCTCGCCACCTGATGATGGTCCCGTATCTGGTCCGCGGTCAGGTTCCCATCGGGGTCCATGTCAGAGTGGTAGGTCAGCTTGGCCAGCCGTGCCACCTCTTCGGCCCGGGCGTTCAGGTCGGCTTCGTCCAGGCGGCCCTCCTGCACGGCCTTGGCGACCTGTCGGACGGAGTCATATCCGGCCTGGGGCATCTCCAGGGAGGAGCCATTGGCGGCTGCGGCGACCGCGCTGTTGGAGCCGCCCCAATCCGAGACCACCATGCCGTCGAAGCCCCACTCTTTGCGCAGGATGTCCTTGAGCAGGTGGGGATTCTCGTTGGCATAGGTGCCGTTGACCATGTTGTATGAGGTCATGATGGCCCAGGGGTGGGCCTGGCGCACAGCAATCTCGAATCCGGTCAGATAGAGTTCGCGCATGGTGCGCTCGTCCACCACGGAGTCGGATGCCTGGCGGCGCAGCTCCTGGCTGTTCATGGCGAAATGCTTGGGGGTGGCGGCCACGCCCTGGGACTGGATGCCCTCGATCAGGCCTGCAGCCATACGACCGGCCACCTGGGGGTCTTCGGAATAGTATTCAAAGTTTCTGCCGCACAGGGGATTGCGCTTGATGTTCATGCCCGGACCCAGGACCATGTTGACGCCCAGGCTCCTGGCCTCGTTGCCCAGCGCCTGACCCATGGTCTTGGCCAGCTCCGGGTCCCATGAGCAGGCCACCGTGCCGGCTGTGGGGAAGCAGGTGGCGGGCTTGGACTTGCCCATGCCCAGGTTGTCCCCTGATCCGGTCTGGCGGCGCAGACCGTGCGGTCCGTCGCTCAGGACCATGCTCGGGATGCCCGCCCTCTTCAAGGCACGGGTCGCCCAGGTGGATTTTCCGGAGAGCAGCGATGCCCGTTCCAGAACTGTCAGATCCTTGACTTCCATAGTGTTCCCTCTCTGTGACGGGGGCCGATCCTGCTGCGGGAACCCTCGTTGCTTCCACAATCGGCCTCGGACTGGTACTGAATTTCATTATTCCCCGACTGCCGAGGCCTGCTCGGGCGGGTTGCATAACCTGTTGTTTTCCTGGCATGAATGCTGCCTGGGCGTCAACGGGGGTGTCGATCCGCTCCTCGGCCGACGGTGCATAGATCCGTCTGCCGAGGAGCAGATCAACAGAGATGGAGGATCAGGCCGTCGGCCCTTGGTCGGAGCTGTCCTCGGACGGCGTGGTCTCCATGCTGGCCGGATCCTGGGCGCGGGTCTGCCGGGCGTCGTCCGCCAGATCGCTCAGGGTGCCCACGTCGACAGCGCTGCGCCGTGCCTTGAACCTTCTGAAGGCCAGGTACTCCAAGGCCAGGAAGATCAGGGCCAGCACAACCAGTGCCACATAGAGGGCGATCTGCCAGGCCGGGGTCTGCACCTTGGGGTCGCCATTGGCGTACTTGTAGCCGTGCACGACCGTATAGAGGATGTTGTGGCTGGCCTGGCGCATGGCCTTGACCGAGGTGGCGCTCTTGTCCTTGACATGGTTGGTCACCTCGGTGGTGGCCAGCATGGCGTCGTTCCCGTTGCGGATCAACTGGTCGGCGTTCTGGTAACCATAGACGCCGAAGTAGTCGGTCAGCACCATGCCACGGAAGCCCCACTCACCGCGCAGCACATCCTGCATCAGCGGCGCATAGGCGGCCACGTAGGTGGTGCCGATGTAGTTGAAGGAGCTCATGGCAGCCTGGGCGCCGCCCTTGACTACAGCAGCCTGGAATGGCTTCAGGTAGATCTCGCGGATGGTCTGCTCGTTGGCCCAGGTGGCCAGCATGTTGGTACGGTTTGTCTCCTGGTCGTTCATGGCGAAGTGCTTCATGAAGGAGTAGACGCCCTTGGACCTGGCTGCCGCGACCTCGTTGGATCCCATGACCGCATTGATTTCGGGGTCTTCGGAGAAGTACTCGAAGTTACGCCCGGAGAAGGCGCTGCGGTGGATGTTGAAAGCTGGCGCATACCAGCCGGAGACATCCATGTCATGGGCCATGGTGCCGATCATCTCGCCGTAGCGGGTGGCCAGACCGGGGTTCCAGGTGCAGGCCAGGGAGGTGGATGAGGGGAAGCCCAGGGAGCCGACCTTGGTGAAGTTGTTGTTCAGGGCGGCGGGGCCATCGGCGTCGGTGAGCTCGATCTTGCCGATGCCCTTGACGGCCTGGGTACCATAGCCGCTCATGGCGATCAGGCTGTCCATATCCTTGACGCTGAGCTGGTCCAGCAGCTTGTCCCACATGGGGTCGTCGTACTTCTTGTCACGCAGCTGGTAGAGCTTGACGTTGTTCTTGGCGCCTGTCGTGGGCATCTTGTCGCTGTCGTTGTCGAACTTCTTGGGGTCGTAGTTGCTGTTGTTGTAGAAGTGGGCCTTGGCCTCCTCGGGCATCTCGGTGCTCTTGGGCGCCGCCACGGCATCCTCATAGTTGGCGAAGTGGTTGGCCCGGGACAGATAGGTCACCGTGCCCTTGGCATCGTCGAACCTGTTGGTGGCCGCGACCTTGTCGACGGAGCGGGGATTGCTCTTGTCATAGGTGACCGTATGGGCGATGTTGACCGTGTCGGACTGGATCGGACGATGGGAGTCGGAACGGATGGAGATGCCGTAGTCGCCCTGGTCCAGCACGTAGGCCTTGGCATGGTCGGCATCATAGGAGGCCATGTCCTCGTCCTTGAAGCTCACAGGGATGGTCTGGCTCTTGCCGGGATCCAGGATCCTGGTCTTCTTGAAGGAGATCAGGTTGGCGCTGGCCTTCTCTATGCCCCCGTCGATATAGGGGGGATCGAAGTAGGTCTGGACAGTGTCGCGGCCGGCCTTGGCGCCGGTGTTGGTGACGGTCACATCGAAGGAGATCTTCCCGTCAGCATGATGGATCGGTCCCATCTTCTGGCTGAAGGTGGTGTATGACAGGCCGTATCCGAAGGGGTACTGGACCATCTGGTCGTAGTTGATCAGGCCTTCCTTGGCCGCAGTCTCCCAGAAGCGGTAGCCCACGTAAATGCCCTCGTTGTAGTCCACGAAGGTGGGCGTACTGGTTTCGGGCTTGCCGGTGAATCCGGTGAAGGTGGCCTTGTGGTCATCCATATTGGTGTAGGTGAATGAGCCGAAGTTGTTGTAGGTCGGCGTCTTGGTCAGGTCGCGCACGAAGGTGTCGGAGGTCTTGCCTGAGGGGTTGACCTTGCCTTTCAGGACCTCGCCCAGGGCGGTGAAGCCGGCCTGGCCCGGGGGCGGGCACCAGAGGACGGACTTGATCTGCGGGTATTGACCTACGAAGTTCAGGTTGAAGGTGTTGGCGCCGTTGTAGACCAGAACCACCTTGTCGAAGGAGCTGGTGACCTTGGCGATCATGTCGCTCTCGGGCTTGGACAGCTCCAGGAAGCTCTGGCCCTGCTTGAAGTCCGGGTTGGCCTTGTCGTTGTCGTGATAGGTGATGTCCTTGGCCTTCATGTCCTTCGGCAGGTCGGCGCCCTCGCCGCCCACTCGGCCGATGACCACTACAGCGGTGTCGGAGAACTGCTTGGCGTCATCCATGAGCTTGCTGGTGTACTTGTCGGCCGTGGGTTCGGGCAGGGTCCAATCCTGGGCGAACATCTCGACCTTGGGACGGTCCGCGCGGTACTTGGTATAGAAGTCGCTCAGCTCCTTGTTGGTCTTCAGACCGGCTGAGGAGATGCCGTCAAGCAGGCTGGTGGTGGGGTTGTCTGCCGACATGGAGCCGGAGCCTGTGCCGCCGTAGACGGGGTTGGTCGAGGCCCAGCCGAAGACGTTGACCTTGTCGGACTTCAGGGGGAGCGTGCCGTCCGAATTCTGCAGCATGGTGACGGACTCACGCTGGATGTCCTTGGCCAGGTTCCGGGCTGCGGTAACGGTCGCCGGCTGCAGCTCGTGCTTGCTGGTGGACTTGGTGATCAGGTTGGACAAGGGTCCCAGGAGCATGGTCGCCAGGGCTGCGACGACAGCCACGAAGGCCACCAGCCAGGACTGGGAGTGAATCATCTTTCGGTTGGCTACGTTTTTGACGGTGTGCTTGTTCACGGCGATCGTGATCAGCAGGGCCAGTACCAGAAAGACGCCGATGACCACCAGCTGGGGTATCAGCGACTTGAGTACGGCGACCACATCGCTCAGATTGACACTGAACATGTTCGCTACTTTCCTCTGTTCTCTGCCGAAGCTTCACCCGGTCACGACTATGGACCGGTCACGCAGCAGACGGAGCATTTGAACTGTGGTCCGCCTCCTGGGTGGGCGAGCGACCTTCAGCTGCATCGACACGCCTTTATGCCACGGTTTCAGTTAATCATTTACTACGTGTTTCTGCGGCTGCGTATGCGCGAACTGTCAAATTTGCCGCATAACCTGACTTGTTTTGCGGCGTGTATTTGCGTGTGATGAGGACTGGTCCTCATCTGGTTTGGCTTGGCAGGACACATACGGAGCAGCTTGCTTTTACAGCGAACGGCAAACTGCCAGAACGGAGTCGTTCAGGATGGCGATGATGCCGGGAGACCCTTAAAGAAACGGATTATATCGCAATTGAATGTTTCTGGTTCCGCACCTAGAGGGAGGGAGTGCCAGTGTGCAGCCATAAGGCGAGAGATAGATAAGGGTACAGATAAAATGACTATATGACTAGTCGTGCCGACGTAGTTCCCAGTCGCTCTCGCCCATATAGGACGCGGATCAATGGTGCGCGCTTTGTTTTCTCGATGAATCCGGCACCTCCTCGTGCTCCTATCATTCTTTACCTCCATGGTGGTCCGGGTGATGCCTGCATTCCGCTGACCATGCGCTACAACGCGGCCTTGGAGCGCGATTTCCGCTTCATCAACCTGGATCAGCGAGGCAGTGGACTGTCCTACCATCCTTTTGCGCCTGGCGAGGTAGTGACCATCGATTCGATGGTTGAAGATGTTCACCAGTTCGTGCTACAGCTTCTTCGCGCCTACGGGCAGGATTCCCTCATCCTCGTCGGTCATTCATGGGGCAGCGTCCTGGGACTGGAGATGGTGAAGCGGTATCCCTCGCTCGTTCGCTGCTACATCGGCCTTGGGCAGGTCGTCAGCATGCGGGCCGCTCTTCGGCTAAGACGGCATTGGGGGCAACAGAGTTTGGGCTCCCGGCTTGGTGCGATCGTCAGCAAGGAGAGCGGGGCTGCCGACATGGTGCTGATGATCGATGAGCTGCTGTCTCGTGGCGGGGTTGCCATGCTGTTCGGATCTCTGGGACGGATCATGACCTACCTGCGCTCGCCCTGCTACAACTGGTCGCGTCTGCTCAACCATGTCAAGGGGGTGGCTCAGTCCCGGGCGCGCTTGGACGCTGAGCTGGAGCAGGTCGATTTCAACGGGCAGACCTCTTTCGGGGCCCCTGTTTATTTCATCAGCGGCAAGTATGACCGTCATCTGCCAGGCAGTCTGGTTGAACGGTTTGCTGATGGGCTGAAGAGCACGCATCGGTTCATCCGATTTGACCGGTCAGGGCACTGCCCACAGTGGGACGAGCCAGAACGGTTCGCAGCAACGGTTAAAGCCCTCTGCTTGTAGCGCCTGTGTAAGAAGGAACTGCAGCCTGGCTGCACGCACCCATCCGCATGGAAGAAATACCTCTTGCGAAGAACCGAATCCACTAATATGAGTCATTGAAGATATTGGTTTGAGCTTCGCTGAAGAGTGCGCGGGGCTCCTGGATAGGTGAAGGCCAATTGAGCGGGGCTTGGTCGGCAAAAACCGACACGCCGTAGAAACCGCGAAATTATTGGGTTCCACCGTGATTTCAGTATGCCAATTTGCAGGTCAACCCAAACTCGTGTAAGTTTACTTCTTGCTGCCCGGCAGTGATGAGAACTCTTCGGAGGGCTTGGAGCTGTTGGTGTGGTGGTGGTTTGAGAACTCAAGAGCGTGTTTGTGCTACTTATAGCT
>NZ_JASTZZ010000009.1:0-12750 GCF_032193675.1 Bifidobacterium kimbladii
CGGCGACGGAACGACCTACGACCGGACTACGCCGGTCATGGTGAAAAAGCCTGCAGACGCACCCGCGGACTTCACCTGCGTACAGGTCAGCGCTGGATACGATTTTTCTCTGGCTCTAGGCAGCAACGGATACGCCTACGGCTGGGGATGCAACGAGCTAGGTCAGATTGGTGACGGCACCGCCTGGGAATCGGATGTTCCGGTGCGCGTGCGCGACCCCGCCAACCCCACCGACACAAGCAAAGGACTGCAAGCCGTACAGGTGAGCGCCGGAGTCGATCATTCGCTGGCCGTGGGCAGCGACGGATACGCCTGGGCATGGGGATGCAACTTGTATGGTCAGCTTGGCAACAACGGCAGCGACTATAAAGTGCATTCTGTTCCCGTGCGCGTGCGCGACCCCGTTAACCCCACCGATCCGAGCAAAGGACTGAAGGATACACGGGTCAGCGCCGGAGACCATCATTCGCTGGCCGTGGGCAGCAACGGATACACATACGGTTGGGGAAACAACGAGCAAGGTCAGATCGGCGACGGGACGAACGACGATTCAAGTGTTCCCGTGCTGGTGAAGTTCAACGTGCAGCGGGTAATCACCCGCGTCAAATTTGACAGCAAGGCCATATCAGCCATGAAACGCGGCGATGACGGCAGCGTGATCGTGCTCACGCCCGCACACCAGCCGGGCACGGTTACCGTCAGCGTGGACTACACGCTGGGCGGCGCACCCCAAAAGCCGGACACCTCCCTTCGTTACACGTACCTGCCCGCAGGCGTGCTCCCCAAGGCCGGAGGGGAAGGCATCCTGCTGGCCCTGGCCACCGGCATTACCGGTATGGGCGGGGTCCTGGCATCCCGCCGCCACAGAAAGGAAACACATAGTCTATCACACGCTTCGCACGAGTAAGACGGGCCGGGCGGCGTATCAATCCCCCCGCCCCCGGCCCACATAGGGGGAGCAGGGAGGAAACGTGTCACTTACGGCTCACACCCCAAGAGAGCCGACACTTCCCTCCCGCGCCCCCACCACACTTATTTAACCGCCAATGACGTGATGCCGGCCAAACCGATCCATCCATGGTCCGATCATTCATACCCACAACACGGTCCAACTGCAGTTGAAGCAGCGCGTCAAGCACAGCCGAAAGGATAGACGGGTGCATGAGGCCTACCCTGGCTTAGCTGACCTATGCAGTCAGCATCAAGACCAACAGACCGGACAAAGCTCAAGATCATCAGACAGAGGACGATGCGCCTCCCACACCCCGCCAGCGCAATCGAACCACACATATACGCACTTCCGCTGGATCGGCATTGGCGCCATCCATGAAGCCACAAGGCAGGACAATCCAGCCTGCCGGATCAGCCCGATCCCGGCGAGCTCTCAGACCCCTGCCAGCGCGATGCGGTGGCGGCGGCCAGCTGGCAGACCCCGCAGACTGCCGATCAAATTGACCCACATCCACCCACAGGACAGCTACAACCCTAGGCTGACCGGTCTTTTGAGAGCGACGGAAAAACCAACAGATTCCGGATTCTTCACCCGCACTATCCTTGGCCGTTGGAGAATGATGACTACCGGGTCGCACCATGTTAGGTTCGGCCGAAACGTTCGCCCACACAGGGCATTGGATGCCGCCATCCGTTGCACCCAGCCCTGATTAATACTGCCGCTTCCCTCACATCTGATTTGCCAGCCCGTTTCGTCATTGAGCAGATGCTGAATATTGCGGTCGATATAAGAGTCGACACAGTAATGCGATTAATCGGACAATACGACGCTGGCACAACAGTTAATGGTGGCTCGCCGTACCGTGCGGATCGGCTATCACGGATTGCTTCGTGTGTTGTTTTTTCGGCCCGGTGGTATGGTGTGAAAACAGGGGCATCGGAAATGTGCCTGTCTTCCGCAGTGGTTCGTGCAATTGGATGCAAGGGCTGGCGTTGAAAGGCTGAACGGTTTTCCGATGGACAAGACGTTACAAGGCAAAGCGGCACCGTTTCGCTGGTTCGACCGTCACGAACCAACAGATAATGCCCAGTGATGGTAAGGGGTTTACGAGTCATGCATGTGGTTTCCCAACTGCGTCGCACGTTGGCGATGATGGTCGTCCTGATCAGCCTGCTGGCAGGCCTGGGCGTCGCATCCGCCCAGGCGGATGCTCCTATCCTCACCGGGGGGGGGGGGTCGTCAGACCCCTCGCGTAGCTAAGCAAACCCCCGGCATTTCCTCCAGCAACGCAACCAACGCCCAACTGCCATCACCCTCACAAATACAAACCACCCCACCATTAAGCCCAACAGCAAGTCCAAGCACCCCGTCACCGACGACAACACCTGGCAACACGGACACCACACCGACTCAATCAGCCGACAAGACAGATAATCAGACTTCGCACACAGTGCGCTTCGACCCTGTTGACGGAGGCACGCCAACACAGTCAACCGTGAAAACCGGGACTCTAGTTACTCCCACGCTACAGAATCCGCAACGTGATGGCTTCCGGTTCGACGGATGGACTCATGATGGCCAGCCTTTCGACTTCCAGACCCCCATCCTCCAAGACACAACCCTGAAAGCCCGGTGGACCAAGACCACGGACTGGACGCTGAGCCCGGACCACGGGCCCGCCACCGGCACCCGGCTGACCATCAGCCCACCAAGCAGACAGGAACCCTATTACGCCAGCATCCACGCCACTGGAAACCAGACTGTCGGCCTAACTGGCGACGGCCGCGTCTACGCATGGACGCAAGACGGCACGCCAGAACAGGTGCCTTTCCCCGCCCAGGCTCCCGATGGGTTCCACTACCTGCAGGCCGCAGCCGGCAGCCGATCGCAGGCGGCATTGGGATCCGACCAGCGGATCTACACATGGGACAGCCGGCAGGCCACACCCGGAATCCTCGACACCGGCCCGAACACCAGGTTCACCAGCATCAGCATGGACAATGACTGGCTGCTGGCCGTGGACCGGCAGGGACAGGTCCACGCCTATCAGACCAGCCAGGCCGACAGCCAAAACATAAAACCGACAGAACAAGCCACAACCAGCCTGCCCGGACAAGCGCAGGCCGTCACCGCCGCCGCCTCCACCGGCCGGGCTCTCATCGTGGACACGGACGGGCAGATCTGGACATGGAATACGACCATTGAGAACTCCAGGCCCGAACAAGTCAAACAGGATCCGGGCATGCGCACCGTCCAAGCCCAAGCCCTCAGCAAAGGATTCCTCCTCCTAGACGCAGACGGGCAAGCCTGGTACCTGGCCAACAACACCACCGCCATGATCCAGATCAGCCTGCCGGACAGCACGCAGGCCAGCCGGATCACCGCCAACAAGAACCAGGCCATCATCACCGGCACGGACGGCCACATCTGGGCCTGGAAACCCGGCAAAACACCCGCCAGCGCAGACAAAGGGAACCAGCAGTACACTCAAGCCGCCAGCAACAGCGGCAGGATCACCGCCATCAGCAGGCAAGACGGCATCTTCACGTGGAGCCTCGATACTCAAGGCAATCCCGGCAAGCCCGCCAGGCTCGACACCGTCGCCGCCCCCGCCCTGGAATCAGCTAGCCTAGACAGCCAGCAGCTCAAACTCAGCAAGACTGTAGACGCCTGGCAGACGGAGATCCCTGCCCGCAAGCCTGGACAAGCCGCCATCCTCATCGCCGGCAGGCAGGACGGCCAACCCTTCACCAGGAGCCTCAACTACACGGTCGACCAGTCGCTGTTAAGAGACACTCAGCAGGGATCCACCTACAAAGTCACCTTCAATGCGGGTGGAGGAAACCCAGAACCAATAGTTCAGAATATCTCCTACCCGTACGGCAGAGTACAGCGTCCTTCGCCTGACCCAGAGCGTGAAGGCTACCTGTTCGACGGATGGTTCATAAACGAAGTAGCCTACGACTTCAGCAAGCCCGTCACCGAAAGCCTCACTCTCACTGCCAAATGGACATCCAAAAAGCCTAACAACACATGGAAAATCAACCCCAACAGGGGCAGCCAATTAGGCGGGCAGAAGACCTCCATTACCGCGCCAGATACTAGCCGTGGCATCAAGTTTAATCAGGTTTACGGTTCTAAGGACGGTAACTTCGATTTTTCGCTGGCGGTGGGCAGCGACGGAAACGCGTATGCTTGGGGCAACAATAAGTATGGCCAGCTTGGCGATGGGACAAAGACCAACAAGATTACACCGGTCGTGGTGAAGAAGCCTGCAGACACACCTGAGGATTTCACCTACACGCAGATCAGCGCCGGGGGCGATTATTCGCTGGCCTTGGGCAGCGACGGATACGTGTACGCCTGGGGACACAACAACTACGGCCAACTTGGCAATAACACCACGTTTTCTTCGTCTGTTCCAGTGCGTGTAAGTGACCCTCATAACCCTAACAATACGGGCACAGGGTTGAAAGCCGTGCAAGTGAGCGCAGGGAGTTATCATTCGCTGGCGATCGACATAGACGGGGAAACCTGGGCATGGGGATACAACTACTATGGCCAGCTCGGCAATAAAACCAATAGTGGTTCTGACAACCCGAACCCTGTTCCTAAACCCGTACAATACCCCGAAAGCGAAGGCACAGTTAGCACCTTGCAGGTGAGCGCCGGATATGCGCATTCGCTGGCAGTTGACAGCAAAGGAAACACATGGGCATGGGGATACAACTACAACGGCGAACTGGGCAACGGTACCAGCAGCGGAACCTATCATCCAAATCCGGATCCTGTTAAGGCGACATATCCCAGGGATGCAGGCCAAACCGTACAAGTGAGCGCCGGATATGCGCATTCGCTGGCCATCGACAACAAAGGAAACACATGGGCATGGGGGTACAACTATAAGGGTCTTCTTGGCGACAATAGCCAGATTGATCAGCATTCTCCTGTACCTGTGCAATCTACTCCTGGATACACATTGAAAGCCGTTCAAGTGTGTGCAGGATATGCACATTCGTTAGCTATCGACACAAGCGGAAACACATGGGCATGGGGATACAACTACAGCGGTCTGCTCGGAATCAACAACACGAAGGATGTTCAATATCTTGTACGAGTACTCAACTCTGACCAATCCTCCAGCTCGGCCGGTCCTTGGCTCAACGCTGCACAGGTAAGCGCAGGGTATTCACATTCACTGGCAATAGGAAAAGACGGAAGCGCTCGGGCATGGGGAAACAACGGCGCTGGCCAGCTCGGCACGGACACCAAAAGCAGCTCGTCCGTTCCCGTGTCGGTGGTGTTCAACCTGCAGCCAGTGATCAGCGGCGTCAGATTCGACCAGACCTCCGCATCTGACCTGACACACGGCCAAGTAGGCAATAGCGTCACCGCGACCGTTCCCAAGCATGAGCCGGGTCCGGTCATAGTCAGCGTTGATTACACGATGGGCGGCACAGGAAAAGTTACGACCGACAAATCCCTGACCTACACGTACACGCCTTTGGGCGTGCTCCCCCAGGCCGGCGGGGAAGGCATCCTGCTCGCCTTGGCCACCGGCATGACCGGCATGGGTGGGGTCATGGCCTCTCGCCGCCACCGAAGGGAACAACTACAGCTACTACACGCTTCGCACGAGTAAGACAGGCCGAAGGCTTATCAATCCCCCGCCCTCGGCCGCACGGGGGCGCACGGAGGCCAGTGTCACTTAAGGTTCAATCCCCAAGAGAGCCGACACCCCTCCCGCGCCCCCACCACACTTCCGCAGGCATATACACACGGCCACACAACCGGCCGGTTCGGGAGTATCAGAACAGGACGGCAATGATTCTTCTCTGCACCAACCTGGTCGACACTGGGAGAATACCAGCAGCTGCTGCTCCCGCCATTTACAGGACATCCAACAGACAACCGTCAAAGACCTTGAGCGGATAGCATCGATAAACTGCCACGCAAGGCCTTAGATGCCGCCATCCGCGACTCCCCGACCTCATCGGCAATCTCGTCCAGAGCCGTTACCACCCCCGCCGCTTCCCACGCACCTGACCTGCGGAACCAATCTACTCCTGGACAGACGGAGAGCCTGGGAATCGTAGCACCGGGTAACAAAGCGATATCTACCTGCTGTTTCTTTTGCCAGTGAGGCGATTAACCAGCAATACGGTTAGGCATAGGGATCAAACAAGTCTTGTACCACATTTCGAAGCACTTATTGTGAGGTACACCATATGTGGTGCTTTTTCGGTTAGCATGATGAGTGCAATGCGGTTGGGGTCATTGGTTGGGTTTCGATGTGGCTCGAGGGGTCACTTTCTGACGGGTAGGACGTTGTAAGCAGTGGTCATCGGCACACTCTTGGGGATGCTGGAGGTAGATGTGTCCGATGTGGGCGAAAGGTGTTCGGCTTATGCATCTGGGTACCCATCTACGTCGTATCTCGGCGATGATGATCGTCCTGCTTAGCTTGCATGCGGGCCCTGCTGCGGCATCCACCAACGCGGACGGTGATGCACTCCCCGCTCTCTCCAGCAGCGCCGCCAGCACTCAACTTTCCTCGCCATCGTCCCTGAAAACCGCATCACTGCTAAAACCTGCAACAACTTCAGATGCCCCTTCAACGTCGACGGGCATTCCGGACAGCACAGAATCGGCTTCTTCGGCCAAGCCATCCGATAAGACGGACGACGAAGCCACGCACGTGGTGCGCTTCGATCCTACCGATGGAGGCACGCCTAGGCAGGCAAGTGTGAAAACCGGAACCCTCGCCGCACCCCCGAAACAGAATCCCCAGCGTGATGGATCCCGGTTCGAAGGATGGACACTTGACGGCCAGCCCTTCGACTTTCAAACGCCCATCCTCCAAGACACGACACTGACTGCGAAATGGAGCAAATCTGCAGACTGGAGGCTGAGCCCGGACCACGGTCCCGCCACCGGCTCCCGCTTGACCATCAGCCCGCCCAGTCAGCAAGAACCTTATTACATCGCCATCCACACAGCAGGCAACCAGACAGTCGGCCTGACCGGCGACGGCCGCATCTACGCCTGGACGCAGGACAGCACACCCGTGCAGGTTCCCTTCCCCGCCCAGGCTCCCGACGGGTTCCACTACCTGCAGGCCACGGCAGGCGACCAATGGCAGGCAGCATTAGGATCCGACCAGCACATCTACACCTGGACCAGCGAGCAAGCGACGCCCATGATTCTTGACACCAGCCAGAACTCCAAGTTCACCAGCATCAGCATGAACGGAAACCTGCTGCTGACCATCGACCTGCAGGGACAGGTCCACACCATCCAAAACAGCCAGAACGACAGCCGGGATCCGACCAGGCTGCCCGGTCAAGCGCAGGCCGTCACCGCCGTCTCCTCCGCCAGCCGTATCCTCGCCTTAGATGCAGACGGGCAAACCTGGGCTTGGGACACAACCAACACTGGAAGCGCCAAGCCAGAACGCATCAGGCAAGACTCGGTCATGCGCACCTTCCAAGCCCTCGATAAAGGAGTCCTCCTATTGGACGCAGGCGGGCAGACCCGATACTTGGCCGACAGCACAAGCAGCACTACAGTTATCAACCTGGCGGACGGCGGGCAGGCCAGCAGAATCACCGCCAACAACAGCCAGGCCATAATCACCGACAAGAACGGCCACGTCTGGACCTGGAAGCCCGGCAAGACACCCATCCGCGCGGACGACAACAGGGAACAGGTTTACGTGCAGGCCACGGCTCCCGGCAGCGGGATCACCGCTATTGACAGGCAGGGCAGCATATTCAGATGGAACCTGGATGCCCAGGGCAAGCCCGGAAAAACGGTTCAACCCAACACCATCCAAGCGTCCATCCTGGAAACAGCCAGCCTGGACGGCCAACCACTCAAACTCACCAGAGATAAGGATTCCTGGCAGACGGACGTGCCCGTCCACAAGCCCGGGCAAGCCGCCATCCTCATTACCGGCACGCAGGATCGCCAGCCTTTCACTAGAAGCCTCGGCTACACGGTCGACCAGGCACTGACCAGAGAGGTCCAACAGGGCTCCGCTCATACGGTCCATTTCAATACGGGCGGAGGAGGCCCGAACCCCCAGGACCAGAACATCCAGCCAGTCTACGGCAGGGTCCAGCGCCCCTCCCCCGACCCGATGCGCCAAGGCTACCAGTTCGACGGATGGTTCACCGGACAGGTCGCCTACGACTTCAGCAAACCCGTCACCCAGAACCTCATCCTCACCGCCAAATGGACCAGCAAAAACCCCAACACCTCCTGGAGAATCAACCCCGACAAGGGCAGCCAGCTCGGTAAGGAATCCACCACCATCACCCCACCAGCAACCAGAAGCGGCATCAGGTTCAACCAGGTCAGCGGCGGAGGATACGTATATGCTGATCTGACGGGGTATTCGCTGGCTGTGGGCAGTGACGGGAACGCCTACGCATGGGGACAGAACTGGTATGGCCAGCTCGGCAACAGCACGTCCGTCCGGCGGAACACGCCCGTCCCGGTGCCAAAGCCTGCAGGCACACCTATGGATTTCACCTACGTGCAGGCCTATGCCGGAGGCTACCATTCGCTGGCCATCGGCAGCGACGGGTACGTGTACGCCTGGGGGCTCAACGACCACGGGCAGCTCGGCAACCACACCAAGTCCAATTCCTCAACCCCCGTGCGCGTGCACGGGCCCGGCAACACCGGCGAAGGACTGAAAGCCATCCAGGTCGCCGCAGGAGCCTGGAACTCCATGGCATTGGCCGCCGACGGCACCGTATACACCTGGGGCGGCATATCCAAAGGAGGCGGTGATGACTGCTTCAGCCCGCAGAACGTGCCCATGGCGGTCAAGAACCCTTCGGATGCGAGCGGCGTCCTCCACGCCGTGCAGATCAGCACCAGCTGGTCCTTCGACATGGCCATCGGCCAGGACGGGTACGTGTACACCTGGGGCTACAACACCCATGGCCAGATCGGCAAGAACACCACTGACAATAGTTTCCACCTCACGCCCAGCCGCGTGTTCGCCTCAAACAAATCCACGGCTGCTGCGGGCCCCTGGCTGAAGGCCGTCCAGGTGAGCGCCGGCGGATGGTTCGCATTAGCTATCGGCGAGGATGGCAACACATGGGCATGGGGCTATAATCAGTACGGTTCGCTCGGCAACGGCTACAGCAGCACAAATACAGACACGAATTATGTCCCCCAAAAGGTGCGATACCCCGCGAATGCGGGCGCAGTGACAGCCGTGCAGGTGAGCGCAGGAATTTACCATTCATTGGCCGTCGACACGGATGGGAACACCTGGGCATGGGGCTACAACGACTATGGTCAGCTCGGTGACAACACCACCAGTGACCGGAATTCCCCTGTGAAGGTGTTTGCCTCCGCGCAGTCCACGAGCTCGGCCGAACCCTGGCTGAATGCCCTGCAAGTCAGCACAGGATGGCGGCATTCACTGGCGATTGGCACGGACGGATACGCCTACGCCTGGGGACAGAACTGGTATGGTCAGCTCGGCAATCCCAATGCAGGAAGGCAGAGTCTTGTTCCTTCACCGGTGTCGTTCAACCTACAGCCGGTGATCACCAGCGTCACCTTCGACACCAGCCCCGGCACGAACCTGATCCGCGGCGATGGCGGCAGCGTCAGCGTGACCACGCCCGCACACCTGCCGGGCACAGTCGCAGTCAGCGTTAAATACACAACGGGCGGCGCGGGAAATACCCTAACCGACACTTCCCTCAGATACACGTACATGCCTGCAGCACCTGTAGGCGTGCTCCCCCAGGCCGGCGGTGCAGGCATCCTGCTGACCCTGGTCACAGGAGTTGTGAGTATGGGCAGCGTGCTGGCCTCCCGCCACCACAGGAGGAAACAGCATCAGCTGTCGCAAACTTAGCACGAGTAAGACCAGCCAGGGGCGGGTCAATCTCTCGGCCCTGGCTTATCGGGGGCGCACGAAGGCATTCGTCATATAAGGCTCAATCCCAAGTGAGCTGACACGCCTCCCGCGCCCCTCCCACCACGCTTTTATCGATAACAGTCAGCGGGATCTGAAAGCAGTCATGCACGCGACGCTCATATCGAGGAGAGAAAGGAATATTACAGACTTGCCAAAGGGCACACGGTCCCGAGTCAGCCCGGCCTTCGTCTGTGTTCCCCGACCCGGCATGATTACTGTAAACAACCACCCTCCCCTAGCCAAAGAAATTATTGCCGCTGGTCAGTTGAACCACGCTCGGGTGTTTGTCTACGGGCTGGGTGGTAGGGTGAAAAGCGGGGGATGTCGAAAAGACGACTGGCTTCTGTCAGGATTCGTACTGTCTGTTGCACAGTCTGACCTTGAGCATTGGGCAACTTTCCGACAGGAAAACGTTACGTAGGCAGTCGGCATTGGTTCCGCTTGGTGTTTGGTGAAGGGGTTTTGGTTTCATGCATCTGGTTTCCCGTCTGCGTCGCATCATGGCGATGACGACCGTCCTGATCAGCCTGCTGGCAGGCCTGGGCGTCGCATCCGCCAACGCAGCGGATACTCCTGTACTCACCGGGGGGGGGGGGTCGTCAGACCCCTCGCGTAGCTGACGGAAACCCCGGCACCCTCCCCAGCAACGCACCAGATACCCCGCTTCCCACACCCTCACCAATACAAACCACCGCACCGTTAACCCCCACGCCAGACGCCCCGTCATCGACGACAGGATCACCTGACAGCGCAGACTCCGCTCCGGCTAAATCAGCCGAAAAGACAGACGATCAAGCCACGCATACAGTGCGCTTCGACCCCGCCGACGGCAGCAAGCCAACACAGTCAACCGTGAAAACCGGCACCCTCGCCTCACCTCCGGAACACAACCCTGTACGTGATGGCTTCCGGTTCGACGGGTGGACGCTTGACGGCCAGCCTTTCGACTTCCAGACCCCCATCCTCCAAGACACCACCTTGACTGCGCAATGGAGCAAAGCAACAGACTGGACGCTGAGCCCGGATCACGGGCCCGCTTCTGGCGCTCTGCTGACCATCAGCCCGCCCGACAGGCAGGAACCTCAATTTGCCAGTGTTCATGCCACAGGGGAGCAGATTGTGGGCCTGACCGGTGACGGCCGCATCTACACCTCGACGCAAGACCGCTCACCCAAACAAGTCCCTCCCCCCGCCCAGGCTCCCGACGGTTTCCATTACCTGCAGGTTGCAGCCGACAGCCGATGGCAAGCCGCACTGGGATCCGACCAGCACATCTACACCTGGACCAACGGACAAACAACTCCCACGATCCTTGACACCGGCCGGAGTACTAGGTTCACCAGCATCAGCATGAACGATGACCGGCTCCTAGCCGTGGACCGGCAGGGACAGGTCCACGTATACCGGGCCAGCGATGCCGGCAGCCAGGATCTGAACCCGAAATTCACAAAGCAGACCACGACCACTCTGCCCGGAAAGGCGCAGGCCGTCACCGCCGTCGCCTCCGACAGCCGGATCCTCATCGTGGACGCTGACGGGCAGGCCTGGACCTGGGATGCAAGCAACACAGGCAACATCAAGCCCGCACGCATCAAACAGGATCCGGGCACGCGCATCGTCCAAGCACAAGCCCTCAACCAAGAGTTCCTCCTCCTGGACACGAACGGGCACACCTATTACCTGGCCGATGGCAAGAGCAGCATCACAGCTGTCAACCTGCCCGAAGGCATGAAAGCCAGCAGGACCACCGCCAACAAGAACCAGGCCACGATCGTCGGCAAGGACGGCAGCGTCTGGACCTGGAAGCCGGGCGAAGCGCCCAAGCGCGCGGACAACGGGAATCAGTCATACGTACAAGCTGCAAGCACCGGCAGTAGGATCACCGCCTTCAGCACGAAGGGCGACATGTTCACCTGGAGCCTGGATAAGCAGGGCCAGCCCGGCAAGCCAGCCAGAATCTACACCACCACCGCCCCCACCCTGGAAACAGCCAGCATGGACAGCCAAACATTGAAACTCAGCAGGAACAACGACTCATGGCAGACGGACATGCCCGCCCATAAGCCCGGACAAGCCGCTATCCTCATCACGGGCAGGCAGGACGGGCAGCCTTTCGCCAGGAGCCTTGCGTACACGGTCGACCAGCCGCCGGCACGGGCTGCGGAGCCAGGATCCGCGTTCACGGTCCGCTTCGACACGGGCGGCGGAAGCCCCAAACCAGCAGACCAGACTGTCTCCTCCCCGTACGGAAGGGTGAAGCGCCCCTCCCCTGACCCTGTGCGGGAGGGCTTCCTGTTCGACGGCTGGTTCACCGGCGAGGTGGCTTACGATTTCAGCAGGCCCGTCGGCAAGGACCTGACCCTGGCCGCCCGCTGGACGCCGGCAGGCCGGAACACCAAGTGGAGCATCAGCCCTGATAAGGGCAGCCAGCTAGGCAGGGAACCCGCCACCATCACCCCGCCCGACAGCACCAGCCGCGGCATCAGATTCAACCAGATCAGCGCATCAACAAACGGTTATTTTTCCCTGGCGGTGGGCAGCGACGGGAACGCCTACGCCTGGGGATACAACAACACTGGCCAGCTTGGCGACGGGACGAGAGACGACAAGCATGCGCCGGTCATGGTGAGGAAGCCCGACCGCAGCACGTATCCGGACCTGCCAGCGGACTTCACCTACGTGCAGGTCAGCGCCGGAGGCTCTTATTCCCTGGCCGTGGGCAGCGACGGCAACGCCTACGCCTGGGGATCCAACTTCTATGGCCAGCTCGGCGACGGGACATACAGCGGCCGGTATGCGCCGGTCAGGGTGAAGACGCCCGACCGCAGCACGTACCCGGACCTGC
>NZ_JASTZZ010000010.1:0-9777 GCF_032193675.1 Bifidobacterium kimbladii
GCTGGTCGACCGTGTACGCAAGGCTCCTGGCGAAAGGCTGCCCGTCCTGCCTGCCAGTGATAAGGATGGCGGCTTGTCCCGGCTTGCGGGCGGGCATGCCCGCCCGCCACGAGTCGTTGTACTTAGTAAATTTGAGCAGCTGGCCGTCCAGACTGACTGATTTCAAGGTGGGGGCGTTGCTAGTGTCGAGCTTGGCTGGCTTGCCGGGCTGGCCCTGCTTATCCAGGCTCCAGGTGAACATGCTGCCCTGCCTGCTGATGGTGGTGATCCTGCTGCCGACCTTGACGGCCTGCTCGTACTGCTGGCTTCCGTCGTCCACGCGGGTGGGCTTGCTGCCGGGCTTCCAGGCCCAGACGTGGCCGTCCTTGCCGACGATGATGGCCTGATCCTCGTTGGCGGCGATCCGGCTGGCCTTGGCGCCGTCCGGCAAGCCGACTGGGGTCACGCTTGCCTCGCTATCGGCCAGGTACCAGGGCTGTCCCTTTGAATCCAAGAGCAGGAATCCTTTACTAAAGGCTTGGACTTGGACGGTGCGCATTTCGGTGTCTTGTTTGATGTGTACAGGCTTGGCTTTTCTGGTGTTGCTCGTGTCCCAGGTCCAGGTCTGCCCGTCCGCGTCCACTATGAGAGCCTGGCTGTTGGAGGCGGCGGCGGTGACGGCTTGTGCCTGTCCGGGTAGGTTTAGCGTCGCCTGCTCAGCGGGTTTCGGGTTCAGGTCCTGGTTGCCGGGCTGGCTGGTTTGGAAGACGTGGACCTGTCCCTGCCGGTCCACCGCCAAGAGCCAGTCATCGTTCAGGCTGATGCTGGTGAACCCGGCATCCTGGCCGGTGCCGAGAATCGTGGTTGTGGCCTCTCGGCTGGTCCAGGTGTAGAGGTGCTGGTCGGATCCGAGTGCGGCCTGCCGTCGGCTGCCGGCTGCAACCTGCAGGTAGTGGAACCCGTCGGCGGCCTGGGCGGGGGAGGGAACCTGCTTGGGTGTGCCGTCTTGTGCCCAGACGTAGATACGGCCGTCGCCGGTCAAGCTGACTAGCTGCTCTCCTGTGGCTTGGACACTGACAAATTGAGGTTCTTGAGTTTTGGGCGGGCTGATAGTCAGCCGGGCTCCGGACGCGGGCCCATGGTCCGGGCTTAGTGTCCAGTCTGTGGGCTTCGTCCACTGGGCTTTCAGGGTCGTGTCCTGGAGGATGGGGGTCTGGAAGTCAAAAGGCTGCCCATCATGAGTCCATCCGTTGAACCGGAAGCCTTCACGTTGAGGATTCTGCTGCGGGGGAGCGGCGAGGGTGCCGGTCTTCACAGTTGACTGAGTGGGTTTGCTGCCGACGGCCGGGTCGAAGCGCACTGTTTGCACGGCCTGATCACTGGTATCGGATGGCTTAGTTGGAGCGGGTTCTGTGTTGTCCGGACTGCTTGTCTTCAGTGACAGGGTGTCTGGTTTGGGGCTTAATGGTGTGGTGGTTTGTATCGGTGATGGTGTGGGAAGTGGGGTGCTGGTTGCGCTGCTGGGGAGAATGCCGGAGGTTTTGTCAGCTACGCGAGGGGTCTGACGACCCCCCCCCCCCGGTGAGAATAGGAGCATCCGCCGCGTTGGCGGATGCGACGCCCAGGCCTGCCAGCAGGCTTAGCAGGACGGTCATCATCACACAGATGCGACGCAGACGGGAAACCAGATGCATGAAACCAAAACCCCTTCACCAAACACCAAGCGGAACAAATGCCGCCTGCCTACGTAAGTTCTGCCTGTCGGAAAGCCGTGCTGTCTGTCAATGCCAGCCCTGCATCGGATTGCAGGAGCCATGGCGTAAACCAGCCGTCTTCTCGACATCCCCCGCTTTTCACCCTACCACCCGGTCGGCAGACAACACACATACGCTAGAACCAGCCGTCCGAAGACAACGAGTTCGGCAGCTGACGTTACGGAATTATGCCAGGACGGGGAGAACAGGCAGAGGCCAGGCTTGTCCGGGTGGTAAGCCCTGTTGCCTGCCCGGCTGTGTTCATCTCCCTTCCTGGGCGGAAACAAGAGAGGTCTGCCTGTATCCCCACAGGCGGAAGTGTGGTGGGGGCGCGGGAGGGAAGTGTCGGCTCTCTTGGGGATGAGCCTTGATTGACACGTTTCCTCCCTGCTCCCCCCTAAATGGGCCGGGGGCGGGGGGATTGATTCGCCGCCCGGCCGCTCTTACTCGTGCGAAGCGTGAAGCAGTTGGTGTTGTTCCCTCCGGTGGCGGCGTGAGGCCAGCACCGCGCCCATGCCGGTCATGCCGGTGGCGAGGGCGAGCAGGATGCCTTCCCCGCCTGCCCTGGGGAGCACGACTACAAGCAGGTACGTGTATCGGAGGGAGGTGTCGGGCTGCTGGGCTGCGCCGCCCAGCGTGTAGTCCACGCTGACCGTGACCGTGCCCGGCTGGTGTGCGGGCGTGAGCACGCTGACGCTGCTGCCATCACCATGTTTCAGTCCTGTTGCGGGGGTCTGGTCGAATTTGACGCCGGTGATCACCAGTTGCAGGTTGAGCACCACCGGCACAGGAACAAGACTCTGAGCTTTACTGTTATTTTCACCTGTGGGGATGCTGTCGTTGCCGAGCTGGCCATAGGCGTTCCATCCCCAGGCGTAGGCGTTTCCGTTCATGCCGATCGCAAATGAAGAACAATGTCCTGCACTAATTTGCACGGCGTTAAGCCAAGGGCCGGCTGAGCTTGTGGACTGCGAGGAGGCGAACACCTTCACCGGGAGAATCTGGTCGTTCACGGTTTTGTTGCCGAGCTGGCCATAGTCGTTGCGTCCCCATGTCCAGGCGTTCCCACTCGTGTCGATGGCTAGCACATGCCAGCTTCCGGCGCTAATATGTAAAGCTGTCACTGCGCCCGTATTCTTGGAGTATTGCACGCGTACGGGAACAGGATTCGCGCTGAACATTCCGCTGGTGGTGCCGTTGCCGAGCTGGCCATGATTATTACTTCCCCAGGCCCAGGTGTTCCCGTCCTCGCCGATAGCCGATGCGAACCAGCAGCCGGCACTCACCTGTACGGCCTTCAGCCAGGGGCCCGCAGCAGCCGTGGACTTGCCGGTGGCAAACACGCGGCTGGGCGTGGGGTGGAAGATGCTGGTGAAAATAGGATCGTCGCTGGTGTTGTTGCCGAGCTGGCCGTTGGTGTTGTAACCCCACGTGTACACGTAATGGTCCAGGCCGAGGGCCATGTCGAAGGACAATCTGGTGCTGATCTGCACGGCGTGGAGGACGCCGCTCGCATCCGAAGGGTTCTTGACCGTTGTGGGCACGGTCTGCGGACTTGAGCAGTCAGTACTGTATCCTCTGGACATGCTACCCCAGGTGTATACGGTGCCGTCGGCGGCCAGTGCCATGGAGCTCCAGGCTCCTGCGGAGACCTGGATGGCTTTCAGCCCTTCACCAGAGTTGTTCGGCCCGTGCACGCGCACAGGTAGCGACGAATTGGACTTGGTGTTGTTGCCGAGCTGCCCGTGGTCGTTATTCCCCCAAGCGTATACGTACCCGTCGCTGCCGATGGCCAGCGAATGGTGGCCGCCGGCATAGGCCTGCAGGTAGGTGAAATCCGTGGGTGTGCCTGCGGGCTTTGGCACCGGGACGGGCGTGTTCTGCTGGGTGGTCGTGCCGTTGCCGAGCTGGCCGAACTTGTTGTATCCCCAAGCGTAGGCGTTCCCGTCGCTGCCCACAGCCAGCGAATACCCCCTCTCATTGTCGATCATGAATCCTCCGCTGCTGACCTGGCTGAATTTGACTCCTCGGCTAGTGGCTGGCGGGATGATGGTGGTGGTTTCATTGCCCAGCTGGCTGCCCTTGTCCGGGCTGATCCTCCATGTGTTGTTCCTGCTTTCAGTCCACTTGGCGGTCAGGGTGAGGTTGCCGGTGACGGGCTTGCTGAAGTCGTAGGCGACCTCTCCGGTGAACCATCCGTCGAACTGGTAGCCTTGGCGCGTCGGGTCGGGGGAGGGCCGCCGGACTCGCCCGTATGGGTAGGGGACCTGTTGGGATTGTGGTGCCTGGCTTCCTCCGTTCGTTGTGAAGCTTACCGTGTGGGTGGTTTCGGTCTTCGTATCTCTGGTCAGCGTCTGGTCGACTGTATAGTTGAGGCTTCTGGTGAAGGGCTGGCCGTCCTGCCTGCCGGTGATGCTGATGGTGACTGGCCCGGGCTTGTGGGCTGGAGCATCCGTCTGCCAGGTGTCGTTCTTTTTGCTGATTTTCAGCGGCTGGCTGTCCATGCTGGCTGATTCCAGGGTGGGTGCTTGGATGGTGTCGAGTCTGGCTGGCTTGCCTTGATTACCTTGAGCACTTATGCTCCACGTGAATATGCTGCCCTGCGTGCCGATGGCGGTGATCCTGTCGCCGGTAGCTGCGGCCTGCACGTAGCCCTGTCCCTTGTTGTCTGCGCGGATGGGTGTCTTGCCGGGCTTCCAGGCCCAGAAGCGGCCGTCCTTGCCGGTGATGATGGCCTGGCTGTTGTTGGCGGTGATCCTGCTGGCTTGCACGCCGTCCGGTAGGCCGGCGGCTGTAAGACTGGTTGTGCTGTCGGCCAGGTACCGGGCCTGTCCCTTCGAATCCAGGAGGAGGAATCCTCTGCTGAGGGCTTGGGCTTGGACGGTGCGCGTGCCCGGGTCCTGCTTGACGCGTTCGGGCTTGGCACTTCCGGTCTTGTCTGCGTTCCAAGCCCAGGCTTGCCCGCCAGTGTCCACGATGAGAATCCGGCTGGCGGAGGCGACGGCGGTGACGGCCTGCGCCTTTCCGGGCAGGCTAATTGTTTCCTGCTCGTCGGGCTTCGGGTTCTGGCTGTCTTGGAAGGCGTGGATTTGTCCCTGTTGGTCCACGGCCAGCAGCAGGTCATCGTTCAGGCTGATGCTGGTGAACTGGGTGTTCTGGTCGGTGTTGAGGATGGTGGGCGTTGATTGTCTGTTGTACCAGGCGTAGATGTGCTGGTCGGATCCGAGTGCGGCCTGCCGCTGGCTGCCGGTTGCGGCTTGCAGGTAGTGGAAACCGTCGGGAGCCTGAGCGGGGTAGGACGCCTGTTTGGGTGTGCTGCCTTGCGTCCATGTGTAGATGCGGCCGTCGCCGGTCAAGCCGACAATTTGGTCTCCTGCGGCTTGGATGCTGGCGAACTGAGGTTCCTGCCTGTCGGGCGGGCTGATGGTCAGGACGGTTCCGGAGGCGGGCCCGTGGTCCGGGTCCAGCGTCCAGTCCGTGACCTTCGACCACTGGGCTTTCAGAGTTGTATCGTGAAGAATGGGAGTCTGAAAGTCAAAAGGCTGGCCATCATGAGTCCACCCGTCGAGCCGGAAGCCTTGACGTTGGGGATTCTGTTGCGGGGGAGTCGCGTGAGTACCGGTTTGCACGGTTGACTGGGTAGGCGTGCTGCCGTCGTCAGGGTCGAAGCGCACTGTATGCGTGGTTTGATTGTCTGTCTGTTCGGCTGATTTAACCGGAGCGGAGTCTGCGCTGCCGGGTGTTTCCGTCGTCGATGACGGAGTGCCTGGTGTTGCTGGGCTTAATGGTGCGGTGGTTTCTATAGGTGATGGTGTGGGAAGTGGCGTGCTGGTTGCGTTGCTGGGGGAAATGCCGGGGGTTTGGTTAGCTACGCGAGGGGTCTGACGACCCCCCCCCCCCGGTGAGTATAGGAGCGTCCGCCTGAGCGGATGCGACACCCAGGCCTGCCAGCAGTCCCAGCAGGACGGTCATCATCACACAGATGCGACGCAGACGGGAAACCAGATGCATGAAACCAAACCCCTTCACCAAACACCAAGCGGAATCAACACCGCATGCCTATTCAAAGTTCTACCTGTCGGAAAGTCGCCCAATGCTCAAGGTCAGTCCGTGCAACAGATTGCACGAGCCGGAACAAAAGCCAGTCGTTTTCTCGACATCCCCCGCTTTTCACCCTACCACCCAGCCCACAGATAACACACACGAGCCGGGTCAGTCATCGATGACAATGAATTTTTTTGGTTGAGCAAAAGTATTTGTTTCCAGCAATTATCTGGTAATGGGAGCGCGGACGAATGCCGAGCTGACTTGGGGTTCTGTACCCCTTGGTCGGTCTGCTCGAGTTTCCTTCTTCCCATTGCAGAGCCGAGGCGTGCATGCCTGCTCTCAATTCCTGTCAGCATCAGTCGAAAGTAGTGTGGTGGTGGGGGCGCAAGAGGAGTGCCGGCTCTCTTGGGGATGAGCCTTGTATGTGGCATTCCTTCGTGCGCCCCCGTTGTAAGCCGGGGGTGGGGGGATTGATCCGCCTCCGGCCTGTCTTACTCGTGCGAAGTGGGCAATAGCCTGTGCCGTTCTCTCCTGTGGCGGCGCGAGGCCAGGACCCCGCCCATGCCGGTCATACCGGTGGCCAGGGCGAGCAGGATGCCTTCCCCGCCGGCTCGAGGGAGCACGCCTGCAGGCAGATATGTATATCTGAGGGAAGTATCGGGCTGCTGGTGTATGCCGCCCACCGTGTAGTCCACGCTGACCGTGACCGTGCCCGGCACGTGTATTGGCGTGAGCACGGTCACGCTGTTGTCATTGCCATGAGTCAGGCCTGATACGACAGTCCGGTCGAATTTGACGCCGGTGATCACCAGCTGCAGGTTGAACACCACCGGCACAGGAACATATGCATTATAGGTGGTGCGGTCGCCGATCTGGCCAAAGGCGTTGTATCCACAGGCGTATGTGTATCCGTTTGGGCTCACAGCCAGCGAATGATGGTCTCCGGCAATGAACTGTGTGGCTTTTAGTCCTTTGCTCGAGTCGGTGGGGTTGGCGGGGTCGCGCACGTGCACAGGAACAGTTGAAGAGTTGCTGGTGCTGTTGCCAAGCTGGCCAAAGGCGTTGTATCCCCATGCGTAGGCGTATCCGTCGCTGCCAACGGCCAGTGAATGATAGTATCCGCCGCTCACTTGTACGGCTTGCAGTCCTTTGCTCGTATCGTAGGGGTTGGCGGGGTCGTGCACGCGCAAAGGAACAGGATTCGGATAATGAACGCTGCTGTTGTCGCCGAGCGAGCCATTGCTGCTGTCTCCCCAGGCGTAGGCGTATCCGTCGCTGCCCACGGCCAACGAATGATAGGTTCCACAGCTCACCTGTACGGCTTGCAGTCCTTTGCTCGTATCGGTGGGGTTGGCGGGGTCGCGTACGCGTACCGGAACAGACGAATCTGCATAGTAATCGTTGCTATTGTTGCCAAGCCGGCCATATTCGTTGTTTCCCCATGCGTAGGCGTATCCGTCGCTGCCCACGGCTAGCGAGTGCTCGTATCCGGCACTGACCTGCACGTAGGCCAAATCTGCAGCTACATCTGTAGACGTCTTGGGATCGGGTTTCTTCACCATGACCGGCGTAGTCCTGCTGGTGGTTGTCCCGTCGCCAAGCTGACCAGAGCTGTTGTATCCCCACGCGTAGGTGTTCCCATCGGCGCCCACAGCTAGTGAATGATAGGTTCCGCCGCTTACTTGTACGGCTTTCAGTCCTTTGCTCCTGTCAGTGGGGCTGTCGGGGTTGCGCACGCGCACAGGAACAGTCGAATACCCGCCGCTGGTCTTGTTGCCGAGCTGGCCATTGTCGTTGTTTCCCCATGCGTAGGCGTATCCATCGCTGCCCACGGCCAGGGAATGGTAGTATCCGGCACTGACCTGCACATAGGTGAAGTCCGCCGGCAGGTCAGGATACGTTTTGCGATCGGGCATCTTCACCATGACCGGTGTGGTCCGGTTGGTTCTCGTCCCGTCGCCAAGCTGTCCCCAGTCGTTGTTTCCCCATGCGTAGGCGTTTCCGTCGCTGCCCACAGCCAAGGAAAAACCATAGGACTCATAACCGTCGTATTTTGATCCGCTGACTTGGCTGAATCTGATGCCTCGGCTGGTGTTTGGCGGGGCGATAGTGGTGGATTCGTTGCCCAGTTGACTGCCCTTGTCGGGGCTGATGCTCCACTTGTCGTTCCCGCTTTCAGTCCATTTGGCGGTCAGGGCGAGGTTCTTGGTGACGGGCTTGCTGAAGTCGTAGGCGACTTCGCCTATGAACCAGCCGTCGAACTGGTAGCCTTCACGCGTCGGGTCGGGGGTGGGCCGCTTTACCCTGCCGTAGGGGTCTGAGATATTCTGGTCTGCGGGTTTGGGGCTTCCTCCGTCCGCATTGAAGGTGACGGTGTGGGTCGTGCCCTGCTGGTCGTCTCGTGTCAGCGGCTGGTCGACCGTGTAGTTGAGGCTTCTGGTGAAGGGCTGGCTGTCCTGCCTGCCGGCGATGGTGATGGCGGCTTGTCCCGGCTTGCGTGCAGGGATTTCCGCCTGCCAGATGCTGCTGGTCTTGCTGAGTTTGAGCGGTTGGCTGTCCAGGCTGGCTGCTTCGAGGGTGGGGTCGGTGCTGGTGTCGAGTCTGGCTGGCTTGCCGGGCTGACCCTGCTCGTCCAGGCTCCATTTGTATATGTCGCCCTGCCTGCTGATAGCAATGATCCTGTTGCCTGCAGCTGTTGCCTGCACAAACTGCTGGTTCCCGTTGTTCGCGCGTTTGGGCGCCTTGCCGGGCTTCCAGGCCCAGAGGCGGCCGTCTTTGCCGACGATCATGGCCTGGTCATTGTTGGTGGCGGCCGAGCTGGCTTTCATGCCTTCTGGCAGGTTGACGGCAGTGGAATCGGCTGCGGTGTTGGCCAGGTACCGGGCTTGCCCGTCCGCGTTCAGAAGGAGAAACCCCTGGTTGAGGGCTTGGGCTTGGATGGTGCGCATGCCGGGCTGCTGTTTGATGCGTGCGGGTTCGGCTTTTCCGGTGTTGTTCTTGTCCCAGGTCCAGGCTTGCCCGTCTGCGTCCAGGGCGAGGATCCGGCTGGCGGAGGCTGCGGCGAGGACGGCCTGCGCCTGCCCCGGCAGCTTGGTTGTGGTTTGCTCGACGGGCTTCTGGTGCGGATTCTGGCTGCCGGTCTGGCTGTCTTGGAAGGCGTGGACCTGTCCCTGCCGGTCCACGGCCAGGAGCCGGTCATCGTTCATGCTGATGCTGGTGAACCTGCTGCTCTGGCTGGTGTCGAGGATCACGGGTGTCGCTTGTTGGCTGTTCCAGGTGTAGATGTGCTGGTCGGATCCTAATGCGGCATGCCGGCGGCTGCCGGCTGCAACCTGCAGGTAGTGGAACCCGTCGGGAGCCTGGGCAGGAGTGGGAACCTGTTTGGGTGTGCTGTCCTGCGTCCATGCGTAGATGCGGCCGTCGCCGGTCAGGCCGACAGTCTGGTCTCCTGCGGTTTGGATGCTGGCGTAGCAGGGTTCCTGCGGGCTGGGCGGGTTGATGGTCAGCCGGGCGCCGGTGGCGGGCCCGTGGTCCGGGCTCAGCGTCCAGTCCGTGGTCTTCGACCACTGGGCTTTCAGGGTCGTGTCCTGGAGGATGGGGGTCTGGAAGTCGAAAGGCTGGCCGTCAAGCGTCCACCCGTCGAACAGGAAGCCCTCGCGCACTGGGTTCTGTTGCGGGGGAGCGGCGAGCGTGCCGGTTTTCACAGTTGACTGAGTAGGCGCGTTCCCGCCAGCTGGGTCGAAGCGCACTATGTGTGAAGTGTGATCATCGGTATCGGATGGCTTGGTTGAAGTGGATCCTGTGTTGTCCGGACTGCTTGTTGACGATTGCGGGGTGTTTGGGCTTGGTGTCGTGGAGCTCAGTGGCGAGGAAGGTGTCAGCGGTGATGGCGAGGGCAGTGGAGTGTTTTTTGCGTTGCTGGGGAGAATGCCGGAGGTTTGTTTAGCTACGCGAGGGGTCTGACGACCCCCCCCCCCCGGTGAGTACAGGAGCGTCC
>NZ_JASTZZ010000011.1:0-5502 GCF_032193675.1 Bifidobacterium kimbladii
GTGGCGGCGGTGTGCTACTCTCCCACACTCTTCCGGGTGCAGTACCATTGCCGTGCTGGGTCTTAGCTTCCGGGTTCGGAATGGGACCGGGCGTCTCCCCCAGGCCATGACCGCCGCGAATCTTCAATTCTTCCGACCCTGCCGGGTCGGGGTCTCCTGGCGGCTTGGGGACCGGATGGTGGACGCGTGTTCCGATTGTCTGATCGCCTGTGCGTGTTCGTGCATATTGCCGCAGGCATGTGTTTCGCAGTCGGGTTGATGCCGCCGCCCCTCACGGGGGCGGGTGTTGTGTTGTCTTCGACCATTAGTGCCGGTCGGCTCCGCCCCTTGCGGGGTGTCCACGTCCGGTCTATCGACCATGTGTTCTGCATGGGGTCTTCAGAAGCCGCAAGGCTTCATGGAATCCTTATCTTGGAGGGGGCTTCCCGCTTAGATGCTTTCAGCGGTTATCCCATCCGAACGTAGCCAACCGGCCGTGCCGCTGGCGCGACAACCGGCATACCAGAGGTTCGTCCACCCAGGTCCTCTCGTACTATGGGCAGGGCTCCTCAAGATTCCAACGAGCGCAGAGGATAGAGACCAAACTGTCTCACGACGTTCTGAACCCAGCTCGCGTGCCGCTTTAATCGGCGAACGGCCGAACCCTTGGGACCTGCTCCAGCCCCAGGATGCGACGAGCCGACATCGAGGTGCCAAACCATCCCGTCGATATGGACTCTTGGGGATGATCAGCCTGTTATCCCCGGGGTACCTTTTATCCGTTGAGCGATGCCGCGTCCGTACGCCGGCACCGGATCACTATCTCCGACTTTCGTCCCTGCTCGACCCGTCGGTCTCGCAGTCAAGCTCCCTTGTGCGATTGCACTCAACACCCGATTGCCAACCGGGCTGAGGGAACCCTTGGGCGCCTCCGTTACTCTTTGGGAGGCAACCGCCCCAGTTAAACTACCCGCCAGGCACTGTCCCTGGCCGGGATGACCGGCCGAGGTTAGAGGCCAGATGAGGACAGAGCGGTATTTCACATTCCGGCTCCACGGATGCTGGCGCACCCGCTTCGAAGCCTCCCGCCTATGCTACACAGTCCGCACCTAACGCCAATACCAAGGTATAGTAAAGGTCCCGGGGTCTTTTCGTCCTTCTGCGCTTAACGAGCATCTTTACTCGTACTGCAATTTCGCCGAGCTCCTGGTCGAGACAGTGGGGAAGTCGTTACGCCATTCGTGCAGGTCGGAACTTACCCGACAAGGAATTTCGCTACCTTAGGATGGTTATAGTTACCACCGCCGTTTACCGGGGCTTGAATTCACCGCTGCCCCCTCCGAAGAGGGATGACGGATCCTCTTAACCTTCCGGCACCGGGCAGGCGTCAGTGCATATACAGCGACTTACGTCTTCGCATGCACCTGTGTTTTTGGTAAACAGTCGCTACCCCCTGGTCTGTGCCGCCCCCACCGGCTCCGCGCGCAAGGCGCCTCACCGGCAGGGGCCTCCCTTATACCGAAGGCACGGGAGTGATTTGCCGAGTTCCTTGACCAGGATTCGCTCGATCGCTTTGGTATACTCTACCTGACCACCAGTGTCGGTTTAGGGTACGGGCGGCGCCACTCCTCACGCCGAAGCTTTTCTCGACGGAACGGCACACCGGATTCGGGGCACAAGGCCCCCCATCATCACACCTCGCGCTCATGCCGGGCGGATTTGCCTGCCCGACGCGCCGCATGCTTGACCACGGATAACCACCACCGCGGCCCGGCTCCCGTTCCGTGTCACTCCTGCGCTACCCGCCACGCATCCACACGCCGGTCCCACCACATCGGCAGGTCCGAAGACCAGCCTCCGAGGCAGGTAAGGGCACGCTTCCGCGTCTTGGATTGGACGGCTTGACGCCGGTAGGAGAATATCGACTCCTTCATCCATTCGACTACGCCTGTCGGCCTCGCCTTAGGACCCGACTCACCCGGGGACGACGAACGTGGCCCCGGAACCCTTGGTCATCCAGCGGGCGGGATTCTCACCCGCCTCTCGCTACTCATGTCTGCATTCTCACTTCCACACGGTCCACGGCCGGCTCACGCCGCCGCTTCGCCCCATGCGGAACGCTCTCCTACCCAGCACAGCAAACTGCGCTGCCGCGTCTTCGGTGGCGTGCTTGAGCCCCGCTACATTATCGGCGCGGAACCACTAGACCAGTGAGCTGTTACGCACTCTTTCAAGGATGGCTGCTTCTGAGCCAACCTCCTGGCTGTCTATGCGACTCCACATCCTTTCCCACTTAGCACGCGCTTAGGGACCTTAGACGACGATCTGGGCTGTCTCCCTCTCGACGACGGAGCTTATCCCCCGCCGACTCACTGCCGCGATACACCTCGCACGTATTCGGAGTTTGGCTGCTGTCGGTACCCGATACGGGCCCTCAAGCATCCAGTAGCTCTACCCCATGGAGGCACTCACGCGACGCTGCACCGAAATGCATTTCGGAGAGAACCAGCTATCACGGAATTTGATTGGCCTTTCACCCCTAGCCCCAGGTCATCGGCCCGGTTTTCAACCCAGGTCCGTTCGGTCCTCCACGCGGTCTTACCCGCGCTTCAACCTGCCCAGGGCTAGATCATCCCGCTTCGGGTCCAGGACACGCGACTGGAACGCCCTTATCGGACTCGCTTTCGCTACGGCTGCCCCACACGGGTTAGCCTCGCCACGCACCACTGACTCGCAGACTCATTTTTCGATAGGCACGCCGTCACCCCGAAAGGCTCCGACGGATTGTAGGCACACGGTTTCAGAAACTCTTTCACTCCCCTCCCGGGGTGCTTTTCACCTTTCCCTCACGGTACTCGTACGCTATCGGTCAGACAGGAATATTCAGGCTTACCCCACGGTCGGGGCCGATTCACACGGGATTCCACGAGTCCCGCGCTACTTGGGAACAAGAACCGGCAGGCGGCGCGCCTTCGGCTACGGGGCCATCACCCTCTACGGCCGGGAATTCAATCCCGTTCGCCTCACACGCCGCTTTATCACTGCCGCCGGGCCCGTCGGAGCCCGGACGCCAAGTCCCACAACACCCATGCCGCAACCCCCGACGGGTATCACACGGCACCGGTTTGGCCATCATCCGCTTTCGCTCGCCACTACTCACGGAATATCCTTTCCTGCAGGTACTGAGATGTTTCACTTCCCTGCGTACCCCCCGCACGAATGCGGTGCCGGCCCATAACAGCCGGCGGGTTACCCCATTCGGACACCCTCGGATCAAAGCCCTGTCGGCGGCTCCCCGAGGCCTATCGCGGCCCCACGCGTCCTTCATCGGTCCTGTCTGCCAAGGCATCCACCATGCGCCCTTGCCGACAACACGGCCACAGGCCATGCCACGACAACAACAACTGCGAACTGCCAGACGACAAATCATCACACTAAACGATCACAAAACGATCGACCCGAACCCACCAAAAAAATAGGCTCGGACGAAACAATACAGCAGACAGCCAGCCAGAAAAGCCAGCCATCCGCTCGCGTCCACTATCCAGTTCTCAAGCCACCAGCGCGCCGCCAAGACCCGCCACAGGGCAACACCCCATGCAGGAACCCGACGGGCGGCAGGAACACCACCCAAAACAAGGTGGCGGTCCGGGAACCCAACAGCGCATCCATGCCACAGCCTCAAGACCGTTCCACGCCAGCACGCCCACACCATCCGACCAACCGGCCGGACCCATGGACTCGACCCCACGACCCATAAACAGGCGGGGGATTTCACTCATATCTCCGTAGAAAGGAGGTGATCCAGCCGCACCTTCCGGTACGGCTACCTTGTTACGACTTAGTCCCAATCGCGGACCTCACCTTAGACGGCTCCCCCCCAAACGGGTTGGGCCACCGGCTTCGGGTGCTGCCCACTTTCATGACTTGACGGGCGGTGTGTACAAGGCCCGGGAACGCATTCACCGCGGCGTTGCTGATCCGCGATTACTAGCGACTCCGCCTTCACGGAGCCGGGTTGCAGGCTCCGATCCGAACTGAGACCGGTTTTCAGGGATCCGCTCCATGTCACCATGTCGCATCCCGTTGTACCGGCCATTGTAGCATGCGTGAAGCCCTGGACGTAAGGGGCATGATGATCTGACGTCATCCCCACCTTCCTCCGGGTTAACCCCGGCGGTCCCCCGTGAGTTCCCGGCATGACCCGCTGGCAACACGAGGCGAGGGTTGCGCTCGTTGCGGGACTTGACCCAACATCTCACGACACGAGCTGACGACGACCATGCACCACCTGTGAACCGGCCCCGAAGGGAAGCCGCGTCTCCGCGGCCGTCCGGCACATGTCAAGCCCAGGTAAGGTTCTTCGCGTTGCATCGAATTAATCCGCATGCTCCGCCGCTTGTGCGGGCCCCCGTCAATTTCTTTGAGTTTTAGCCTTGCGGCCGTACTCCCCAGGCGGGATGCTTAACGCGTTAGCTCCGACACGGAACCCGTGGAACGGGCCCCACATCCAGCATCCACCGTTTACGGCGTGGACTACCAGGGTATCTAATCCTGTTCGCTCCCCACGCTTTCGCTCCTCAGCGTCAGTGACGGCCCAGAGACCTGCCTTCGCCATCGGTGTTCTTCCCGATATCTACACATTCCACCGTTACACCGGGAATTCCAGTCTCCCCTACCGCACTCCAGTCCGCCCGTACCCGGCGCCGATCCACCGTTAAGCGATGGACTTTCACACCAGACGCGACGAACCGCCTACGAGCTCTTTACGCCCAATAAATCCGGATAACGCTTGCACCCTACGTATTACCGCGGCTGCTGGCACGTAGTTAGCCGGTGCTTATTCGAAAGGTACACTCACTCTCGCTTGCTCCCAATCAAAAGCGGTTTACAACCCGAAGGCCGTCATCCCGCACGCGGCGTCGCTGCATCAGGCTTTCGCCCATTGTGCAATATTCCCCACTGCTGCCTCCCGTAGGAGTCTGGGCCGTATCTCAGTCCCAATGTGGCCGGTCGCCCTCTCAGGCCGGCTACCCGTCGAAGCCTTGGCAGGCCATCACCCCGCCAACAAGCTGATAGGACGCGACCCCATCCCATGCCGGTAAACCCTTTCCCGCACCATCATGCGATGATGCGGAGCATCCGGCATTACCACCCGTTTCCAGGAGCTATTCCGAAGCATGGGGCAGGTTGGTCACGCATTACTCACCCGTTCGCCACTCTCACCGCCAAGCAAGCTTGGCGGATCCCGTTCGACTTGCATGTGTTAAGCACGCCGCCAGCGTTCATCCTGAGCCAGAATCAAACCCTCCACAAAAAACCATGAAGAAGGCCGAAACAGCCCACATCAATAATTGACGGGCCAGCTTCCATAAGGAGGAAACCAACCCACGAAAAACCCCGACACCCCTCACAACGCTCCCACGTACCCGACAACAGCCGGGCGGGCATCGGACTGGCAATCAAAAAGCTATAAGTAGCACAAACACGCTCTTGAGTTCTCAAACCACCACCACACCAACA
>NZ_JASTZZ010000012.1:0-4315 GCF_032193675.1 Bifidobacterium kimbladii
GACGCCCGACCGGAAGGCGTACCCGGACCTGCCAGCGGACTTCACCTACCTGCAGGTCAGCGCCGGAAGCGCTCATTCCCTGGCCCTGGGCAGCGACGGGAACGCCTACGCCTGGGGATACAACAGCCAGGGCCAGCTCGGCGACGGGACAAGCAGCAACCGGAATGCGCCGGTCAGGGTGAAGACGCCCGACCGGAAGGCGTACCCGGACCTGCCAGCGGACTTCACCTACCTGCAGATCAGCGCCGGAGGCGATCATTCCCTGGCCGTGGGCAGCGACGGGAACGCCTGGGCATGGGGATGCAATTTGTGTGGCCAGTTCGGCAACAACAGCAGCGGCTCCCTTGTGAATCCTGTTCCTGTGCGCGTGCGCGACCCCGCCAGCCCCACCGACAAGAGCAAAGGACTGCAAGCCGCACAGGTCAGCGCCGGAAGCCATCTTTCGCTGGCCGTGGGCAGCGACGGCAACACCTGGGCATGGGGATACAACGGCTATGGCCAGCTCGGCAACGACAGCATCCCCACAGGGGCAAACAACAGTAAAGCCCAGAGCCCTGTTCCTGCGCCGGTGATGTTCCCTCTGACGCCGGTGATCACCGGCGTCAGATTCGACCAGACCCCCGCATCAGGGCTGACGCGCGGCGACGGCAGCAGCGTCACCGTGACCACGCCCGCACACCAGCCGGGCACGGTCACCGTCAGCGTGGACTACACGCTGGGCGGCGCACCCCAAACGCCCGACACCTCCCTCCGATACACGTACCTGCCTGCAGGCGTGCTCCCCAAAGCCGGAGGGGAAGGCATCCTGCTCGCCCTGGCCACCGGCATGACCGGCATGGGCGGGGTCCTCGCCTCACGCCGCCACCGGAAGGAACAACACCAACTGTCACACGCTTCGCACGAGTAAGAGCGGCCGGGCGGCGTATCAATCCCCCCCCCGCCCCCGGCCCATCAAGGGGGAGCAGGGAGGAACGTGCCACGTAAGGCTCAACCCCCAAGAGAGCCGACACTCCCTCCCGCGCCCCCACCACACTTCCGCAGGCAGGAAGCCGAGGGCAGGCATGCACGCCCCCGCCTCCGCCCGGGAGAGGAGGAAACACGGCCAGGCCGGCCAGGAGGCCTGACAGCCACCAGCCGGCCCGGCCGCTGTTCATTTCCCTTCCCCCTCCCTCCTCATGATTTGGCGAGCAGCCGCCTTTACCCAACCATCGAAGTCATCGCCACCCAGCGCTCGGACCTGGCTTGTGTGTGTTGCTTGTTAATCCGGTGGTATGGTGAAAAACGTGGGGGCGTCGAGAAGACAACTGGCTTCCGCCATTGGCTCATGCAATCCGATGCAGGGCTGGCGTTGAAGGACAGAAGGGCTTTTCGACGGACAGAACTTTAAACAAACAGACGGCATTTGGATTCGTTTGGTGTTGGTAAGGGGTTTTGGTTTCATGCATGTGGTTTCTCCTCTGCGTCGCGCGTTGGCGATGATGATCGTCCTGATCAGCCTGCTGGCAGGCTTGGGCGTCGCGTCCGCAAACGCGGCGGACGCTCCTGTACTCACCGGGGGGGGGGGGTCGTCAGACCCCTCGCGTAGCTAACGGAACCTCCGGCTTTTCCTCCAGCAACGCAACCAGCACACCACTGCCGTCACCCTCACCAATACAAACCACCACACCATTAAGCACCACGCCAGGCACCCCATCATCGACGACGGGAACACCCGGCAGCGCAGACCCCACTCCGGCTCAATCAACCGAACAAGCAGATAATCAAGCTTCGCACATCGTGCATTTTGACCCCGCCGACGGCAGCAAGCCAACACAAGTAACCGTAAAGACCGGGACTCTCGCCACTCCCCCGCAACACAATCCTCAACGTCCCGGCTTCCGCTTCGACGGGTGGACACTCGACAACCAGTCTTTTGACTTCCAGACCCCCATCCTCCAGGACACGACCCTGAAAGCCAGGTGGACCAAGGTCACGGACTGGACGCTGAGCCCGGATCATGGGCCCGCCACCGGCACCCACCTGACCATCAGCCCACCCGACCGACAGGAACCCTACTACACCAGCATTCAAGCCGCAGGAAACCAGGTTGTGGGCCTGACCGGCGACGGCCGCATCTACACCTGGACGCAAGACAGCACACCCAAACAGGTCCCCTCACCCGCCCAGGCTCCCGAAGGGTTCCACTACCTACAGGCCGCAGCCGGCAGCCGACGGCAGGCCGCACTCGGATCCGACCAGCACATCTACACCTGGAACAGCCTAGAGACCACGCCAACCATCCTCGCCACCGGCCAGGATGGCGGATTCACCAGCATCAGCATGCATGGTGATCGGCTCTTGGCAGTGGATCGGCAGGGACAGGTCCACGCCTTCCAGACCAGCCAGACCGACAGCCAGAGTCAGAATCCGAAACCTATACAACAGGCCGCGACCAGCCTACCCGGACAGGCACAAGCCGTCCTTGCCGTCGCCTCCAGCAACCGGATCCTCACCCTGGACTCCGACGGGCAAGCCTGGACGTGGGGTGCGGGCAACACCGAAAAAGCCGAGCCCACACGCGTCAAACAGGACCATGCTATGCGTTTCACCCAAGCCCACGCTCTTGACCAAGGGTTCCTCCTCCTGGACGCGGAAGATCAGACCTATCACCTGACCGACAGCGTCACGAGTCCCACAGCTCTCAGATTGCCGGATGGCGCGTATACCAGCCGAATCACAGCCAACGGCAGGCAGGCCTTGGTCACCGGGAAGGACGGCCGCATCTGGGCCTGGAAGCCTGGCAATACACCCGTGCGTGCAGACAAGGGGGTACAGGCCTACACGCAAGCCGCCAGCATCAGCAACAGGATCACCGCCATCGGAACTCAGGGCAGCATGTTCACGTGGAGCCTGGACCCTCAAGTCAATCCGGGGGAGCCAGCCAAGCTCGACACCGTCCCGGCGCCCACTCTGGAATCAGCCAGCATGGACAGCCAGCCGCTCAAACTCACCAAAAAAGATAACTCATGGCAGATAGACATACCCGCACACACGCCGGGGCCAACCGCCATCCTCATCGCCGGCAGACAAGACAACCAGCCTTTCACAAGAAGCCTTAAGTACACGGTCGACCAGAAGCTGACCAGAGACACCGAAACAGAAACCGGCTACACTGTCCACTTCAACACGGACGGAGGAAGCCCCGAACCAGAAGACCAGATTGTCTCCATCCCATACGGCAGAGTCCAACGGCCCTCCCCCGACCCAACACGCGATGGGTACCAGTTTGACGGATGGTTCATCGGCGAAGTCGCCTACGATTTCAGCACGCCCGCCACCAAGAACCTCATCCTCACGGCCAAATGGACACGCCAAGATCCAAATAACAAATGGAGCATCAACCCCAACAAGGGCAGCCAGCTGGGCAACGAATCCACCATCATCACCCCGCCAGGCAGCCACAGCGGTGTCAAATTCAACCAAGTCAGCAATGGGTATGGTGAACAATCTTTGGCTGTGGGCAGCGACGGGAACGCATACGCCTGGGGATACAACTACTATGGCCAGCTCGGCGACGGGACGACCACCAGCCGGACTACGCCGGTCATTGTGAGGCAGCCTGATACCAAGACGTATCCGGACCGGCCGGCGGATTTCACCTACGTGCAGGTCAGCGCCGGAGGCAATCATTCGCTGGCCTTGGGCAGCGACGGATACGTGTACGCCTGGGGACGCAACAACTATGGTCAGCTCGGCAATGGCACCACCAGTGACTTTTCTGTTCCTGTGCGCGTGCGCGACCCCGCCAACCCCACTGATGCGAGCAAAGGACTGAAAGCTATTCAAGTCAGCGCCGGAAGCAGTCATTCGCTGGCGCTTGACGCACAAGGGAACATCTGGACATGGGGATCTAATAATTGGAACGTCCTAGGCAAGAACGCCGTCAATTCGAGTTCCTCCTTTCCTGTACGCATATGCGACCCTGCACAACCCAACGATAAAACCAAGGGCTTGAAAGCAACACTGGTCAGCACTGGGTATGTGAATTCATCAGCACTAGATCTGAATGGAAATATCTGGGTATGGGGAGCAAACGACTATGGCCAGCTCGGCAACGGCACCAGTGCCAGCGGTGGCTCTTCGACTGTTCCTGTGCGCGTGCGCGACCCCGCCAGCCCCTACGACACGAGCAAAGGACTACAAGCCACACAAATGAGCACACACGGAAATCATACGCTGGCCGTCGGCAGCGACGGATACGCCTACGCCTGGGGATACAATAACTATGGCCAGCTCGGCAACAACACCACCAGCGGTGAAAATGCGAATCCTGTTC
>NZ_JASTZZ010000013.1:0-2958 GCF_032193675.1 Bifidobacterium kimbladii
TCACCGGGGGGGGGGGGTCGTCAGACCCCTCGCGTAGCTGACGGAACCCCCGGCACTCTCCCCAGCAACGCAACCAGCACACCACTACCCGCACCATCGCCAATACAAACCACCGCACCATTAAACCCAACTTCGGGCACCCCGTCATCGACGACGGGAACACCTGACAATACAGACTCCGCTCCAGCTAAATCAGCCGAAAAGACAGAAGATCAGACTTCGCATACAGTTCGCTTCGAACTGGCCGACGGCAGCAAGCCCACCCAAGCGACTGTGAAAACCGGCACCCTCGCCACTCCCCCGCAACAGAACCCAGTGCGTGAAGGTTTCCGGTTCGACGGGTGGACTCATGATGGGCAGCCTTTCAACTTTCAGACCCCCATCCTGCAGGACACCACCCTGGAAGCCAAGAGGACCAAGACCACGGACTGGACGCTGAGCCCGAACCACGGACCCGCTTCCGGCGCACGAGTGACCATCAGCCCACCCAACAAGCAGGAACCCTACTACGTCAGTGTCCAAGCCGCAGGAGACCAGGTTGTGAGCCTAACCGGCGACGGCCGCATCTACACCTGGACGAAAGACAACACACCAGAACAGGTCCCCTTCCCTGCCCAGGCTCCCGACGGGTTCCACTACCTGCAAGCCGCAGCCGGCAGCCAATGGCAGGCAGCTTTAGGATCCGACCAGCACATCTACACCTGGAACAGCCAACAATCAACTCCCAGCATCCTCGACAACAGCCAGAACACCGGGTTCACCAACATCAGCATGAACGGCGATCGGCTGCTGGCCGTAGACCGACAAGGACAGATCCACGCCTATCCAGTCGGCCAGAATCCGAACCCAGAACTCAAAGAGCAAGCTGCAACAAGCCTGCCCGAACAGACGCGGGCCGTCACCGCCGTCGCCTCCGACAGCTGGGTTCTCATCGTGGACGCAGCGGGGCAGGCCTGGACCTGGGACGCAGGCAAGACCGGAAGCGTCAAATCCGAACGCGTCAAACAGGCCCCGGGCACACGCACCGTCCAAGCCCAACCCCTCAGCAGAGGATTCCTGCTCCTGGATTCGAAGGGACAGGCCCGGTACCTGGACGACAGCACAACCAGTCCCACAGCCGCCGGCCTGCCGGACGGCGTGCAGGCCAGCCGGATCACCACCGGCAATGACCAGGCCATCATCACTGATACGGACGGCCACGTCTGGGCCTGGAAGCCCGGCAAAACGCCCATCCGAGCGGACAAGCAGGGACAGGCCTACGCGCAGGCCGCCGAAGCCGGCAGAAAGATTACTGCCATCAGTAAGCAGGGCTACATCTTCACGTGGAGCCTGGACGCCCAAGGCAATCAAGGCGAGCCAGCCAAACTCGACACCATACAGGCGCCCACCCTGGAATCAGCCAACATGGACGGCCAGCCGCTCAAACTCAGCAAAAAGAACGACACATGGCAGACGGATGCTCCAGCCCACAAGCCCGGGCCGGTTTCCCTCGTCATTGCTGGCAGGCAGGACGGCCAGCCCTTCACCAGGAGCCTGAAGTACACGGTCGACCAGCCGCTAACCAGAGAAGCGGAACCAGGCTCCACCCACACGGTCACATTCAATACAGCCGGAGGAAGCCAGGCACCCAAGCCTCAACAGGTGTCATACCCATACGGCAGGGTGAAGCGCCCCTCCCCTAATCCGACGCGTGAGGGCTTCCTGTTCGACGGGTGGTTCATCGGGCAGGTCGCCTACGATTTCAGCAGGCCTGTCACCAAGGATCTGACCCTGACCGCCAAGTGGATGCCCGCAGGCCGGAACAGCACGTGGAGCATCAGCCCCGACAAGGGCAGCCAGCTGGGCAGGGAATCCACCACCATAACCCCGCCTGACAGCGCCAGCCGGGGCATCAGGTTCAGCCAGATCAGCGGAGGATCCAGTCATTCCTTGGCTGTGGGCAGCGACGGGAACGCCTACGCATGGGGAAAAAACAACTATGGCCAGCTCGGCAACGGGACGGTCACTAGGCAGGCCACGCCGGTCGTGGTGAGGACGCCTGACCGCACGACGTACCCGGACCTGCCAAAGAATTTCACCTACGCGCAAGTCAGCGCCGGAAACCTTCATTCGCTGGCCGTGGGCAGCGACGGCAACGCCTACGCCTGGGGACTCAACGTCAATGGCCAGCTCGGCAACGGGACAACCAGCTACAACGCCCAGACTACGCCGGTCAGAGTGAAGACGCCCGACCGCAACACGTACCCGGACCTGCCCAAGGACTTCACCTACCTGCAGGTCAGCACCGGATTGGATTATTCGCTGGCCCTGGGCAGCGACGGCAACGCCTACGCCTGGGGAGACAACAGCAATGGCCGGCTCGGCGACGGGACAACCACCAACCGGTCTACGCCGGTCAGAGTGAAGACGCCCGACCGCAACACGTACCCGGACCTGCCCAAGGACTTCACCTACCTGCAGGTCAGCGCCTACGGGTGGCATTCGCTGGCCGTGGGCAGCGACGGGAACGCCTACGCCTGGGGATGGAACTACCACGGCCAGCTCGGCGACGAGACGACCACTCAAAGGACTGCGCCAGTCAGGGTGAAGACGCCCGACCGCAACACGTACCCGGACCTGCCCAAGGACTTCACCTACCTGCAGGTCAGCACCGTAGGCGATTCTTCGCTGGCACTGGGCAGCGACGGCAACGCCTACGCCTGGGGAGACAACAGCAATGGCCAGCTCGGCGACGGGACAACCACCGACCGGCATACGCCGGTCAGGGTGAAGACACCCGACCGCAACACGTACCCGGACCTGCCCAAGGACTTCACCTACATGCAGGTCAGCGCCAGGGGCCATTCCTTGGCCGTGGGCAGCGACGGCAACGCCTACGCCTGGGGAAACAACAGCAATGGCCGGCTCGGCGACGGGACAACCACCGACCGGCATACGCCGGTCAGGGTGAAGACACCC
>NZ_JASTZZ010000014.1:0-1549 GCF_032193675.1 Bifidobacterium kimbladii
TCACCGGGGGGGGGGGGTCGTCAGACCCCTCGCGTAGCTGAGCAAACCCCCGGCACTCTCCCCAGCAGCACTCCAGAAACCCGGCTATCCTCGCCCTCGCCGATACAAGCCACCACACCGTTAAGCCCCACGCCAGGAACCCCGTCATCGACGACGGGAACACCCGGCAGCGCAGACTCCGCCCAGGCCAAGCCAGCAGAAAAGAGGGATGGTCAGGCTTCGCACACAGTGCGCTTCGACCCGAACAACGGCAGCAAGCCAACACAGTCAACCGTGAAAACCGGCACGCTCGCCGCTCCCCCGCAACAGAACCCTCAAAGTGAGGGCTTCCGGTTCGACGGATGGACGTTTGACGGCCAGCCTTTCAACTTCCAGACCCCCATCCTCCAGGACACCACCCTGAAAGCAGAGTGGACCAAAGCCGCGGACTGGCGGCTGAACCCGGACCACGGGCCCGCCTCCGGCGCCCGGCTGACCATCAGCCCGCCCGACCGGCAGGAGCCTCAGTTCGCCAGTCTTGATGCCGCCGGAGACCAGACTGTCGGCCTGGCCGGCGACGGGCGCATCTACACCTGGACGCAGGACAGCACGCCCAAACAGGCGCCCTTCCCAGCCCAGGCTCCCGACGGGTTCCGCTACCTGCAGGTTGCAGCCGGCAGCCGGTCGCAGGCCGCGATCGGATCCGACCAGCGGATCTACACCTGGGACAGCGGACAAACAGCACCTACGCTCCTCGACCCCGGCAAGGATGCCAGGTTCACCAGCATCAGCATGAATAGCGAGCGTCTCTCGGCGGTGGACCGGCAGGGCCGGGTCCACGCCTATCAGGCCAGCAAGGACGACAGTCAGAACCCGGAACTTATACAGCAGGCCGCCATCAGCCTGCCCGGGCAGGCGCAGGCCGTCACCGCCGTCGCCTCCGCCAGCCAGGCGCTCATCGTGGACGCGGACGGGCAAGCCTGGACCTGGGATACCAGCAAGACCGGCAAAACCAAATGCGTCAAGCAGCAGCCGGAAACGCGCATCGTCCAATCCCAGGCCCTCAACCAGGGGTTCCTCCTCCTGGACGCGGACGGGCAGGCCTGGTACCTGGCTGGCAGCACAGCAAGCATGACCCCAGTCAGCCTGCCGGACGGCGCGCAGGCCAACAGGATCACCGCCAACAAGGACCAGGCCGTCATCACTGATGCGGACGGCCACGTCTGGGCCTGGAAGCCTGGCGAAGCCCCCAAGCGTGCGGATGACGGGAGCCAGCAGTACGTGCAGGCTGCAAGCACTGGCGGCGGGATCGCCGCCATCAGCAGGCAGGGCGGCATGCTCGCGTGGAGCATGGATGCTCAGGGCCAGCCCGGCAAACCCGACAGGCTCGACACCACGCAGGCGCCCATCCTGGAAACAGCCAGCATGAACGGCCAAGCATTGGCGCTCACCAGGAGCAACGATGCCTGGCAGGCGGCCATGCCCGCCCGCAAGCCGGGGCTGGCCGCCATCCTTATCACGGGCAGGCAGGACGGGCAGCCTTTCGCCAGGAGCCTTGCGTACACGGTCG
>NZ_JASTZZ010000015.1:0-571 GCF_032193675.1 Bifidobacterium kimbladii
AGCGGCCGGGCGGCGTATCAATCCCCCCGCCCCCGGCCCATCAAGGGGGAGCAGGCAGGACAAGTGCCACTTAAAGGCTCATCCCCAAGAGAGCCCAACACTTCCCTCCCGCGCCCCCACCACACTCCATCCACCCCGCCATGACGGCCGTCCCCGCCTGATTCCAGCCAGCCCCTTTCATGCAATTTCATAATTGCCGTAAGCAGCCGACTATGCCCAATCACTGCAATCACAGCCGTCGGGCCTTTGGATCCGGCTTGTGTGTTGCTTCTTAGACCAGTGGTATGGTGAAAAACAGGGGTAACGGGAAGACGGCTGGCTTCCGCCACAGTTCCTGCAATCCGGTGCAGGGTTGGCGTTGAAAGACAGGACGGCTTTCCGGCAAACAAGGCGCTTTTAAGCGGGCCGCTGGCTCCGCTTGGTGTTGGTGAAGGGGTTTACGAGTCATGCATCTGGTTTCCCGTCTGCGTCGCGCGTTGGCGATGATGACCGTCCTGCTGGGCCTGCTGGCAGGCCTGGGCGTCGCGTCCGCAAACGCGGCGGACGCTCCTGTACTCACCGGGGGGGGGGG
>NZ_JASTZZ010000016.1:0-553 GCF_032193675.1 Bifidobacterium kimbladii
GCCAGCGGACTTCACCTACCTGCAGGTCAGCGCCGGAGGCTCTCATTCCCTCGCCCTGGGCAACGACGGCAACGCCTACGCCTGGGGGTCCAACGACCATGGCCAGCTCGGCGACGGGACAAGCATCGACCGGCATGCGCCGGTCAGGGTGAAGACGCCCGACCGCAGCACGTACCCGAACCTGCCAGCAGACTTCACCTACCTGCAGGTCAGCGCAGGATTGGATCATTCCCTGGCCCTGGGCAGCGACGGCAACGCCTGGGCATGGGGATGCAATTTGTATGGCAACCTCGGCAACAACAGCAGCGGCAGCTCTCCGTCTGTTCCTGTGCGCGTGCGCGACCCCGCCAGCCCTGTCGACAAGAGCAAAGGGCTGCAAGCCGCACAGGTCAGCGCCGGATACCATCTTTCGCTGGCCGTGGGCAGCGACGGCAACGCCTGGGCATGGGGATCCAACAGCTATGGCCAGCTCGGCGACGGCACCGGAAACGACAAGTTGGTTCCTGTGCCGGTGTCGTTCAACCTGGCTCTGGTGATCACCGGCGTCAGGTTC
>NZ_JASTZZ010000017.1:0-418 GCF_032193675.1 Bifidobacterium kimbladii
GACGTACCCGGACCTGCCAGCGGACTTCACCTACCTGCAGGTCAGCGCCGGATACAATTATTCCCTGGCCGTGGGCAGCGACGGCAACGCCTACGCCTGGGGATCCAACAGCCAGGGCCAGCTCGGCGACGGGACGGGCACCACACGGTATACGCCGGTCAGGGTGAGGAAGCCCGACCGCAGCACGTACCCGGACCTGCCGGAGGATTTCACCTACCTGCAGGTCAGCGCCGGAGCCTCTCATTCGCTGGCCGTGGGCAGCGACGGCAACGTTTACGCCTGGGGGTCCAACGGCAGTGGCCAGCTCGGCGACGGGACAAGAAGCAGCCGGACTGCGCCGGTCAGGGTGAAGACGCCCGACCGGAAGACGTACCCGGACCTGCCAGCGGACTTCACCTACCTGCAGGTCAGCGCCGGA
>NZ_JASTZZ010000018.1:0-370 GCF_032193675.1 Bifidobacterium kimbladii
GAACCTGACGCCGGTGATCACCAGAGCCAGGTTGAACGACACCGGCACAGGAACCGACTTGTCGTTTGTGCTGCCGTCGCCGAGCTGGCCATCGTAGTTGTATCCCCAAGCGTAGGCGTTCCCGTCGCTGCCCACGGCCAGCGAAAGATGGTATCCGCCGCTCACCTGTGCGGCTTGCAGTCCTTTGCTCGCGTCCCCGGGGCTGTCGGGGTCGCGCACGCGCACAGGAACAGACGAAGAGCTGGCGCTGCTGTTGTTGCCGAGGTCACCAGACCCGTTGTATCCCCATGCCCAGGCGTTGCCGTCGCTGCCCACGGCCAGGGAATGATCCAATCCGGCGCTGACCTGCAGGTAGGTGAAGTCCGCTGGC
>NZ_JASTZZ010000019.1:0-523 GCF_032193675.1 Bifidobacterium kimbladii
GTAGGTGAAATCCTCCGGCAGGTCCGGGTACGTGCTGCGGTCGGGCTTCCTCACCATGACCGGCGCATGCCGCTCGGTGCCTGTCCCGTCGCCGAGCTGGCCACGGCCGTTTAATCCCCAGGCGTAGGCGTTGCCGTCGCTGCCCACCGCCAAGGAAAAATAACCGAATGTTGATGCGCTGATCTGGTTGAATCTGATGCCCCGGCTGGCATTGTCGGGCGGGGTGATGGTGGCGGGTTCCCTGCCCAGCTGGCTGCCCTTATCAGTTGCTGGACTTCACCACTCGTCAGACAGTCTTCTGCCGTGAGGTCATATGGAGCTACTGGCATGGTGTACGAAGCCGAGAGACGGGAGGAGATGCATAATAAACTACATTCTGGAACCGTCCCAAACACATTATCGTGGTGTCGCCGATTTACAAATACTGTTCGATGTCACACGCAGTAAAGCACTCCTGATGATAGATGTTCACCATCAGTAGGGATTAGGAGCAAGGATTAGGTGCTCTACACTAAACTGGTAG
>NZ_JASTZZ010000020.1:0-498 GCF_032193675.1 Bifidobacterium kimbladii
TCAGGTCCTTGTCGACGGGCCTGCTGAAATCGTAGGCGACCTGACCGGTGAACCATCCGTCGAACAGGAAGCCTTCCCGCGACGGATCGGGGGAGGGGCGCTTGACCCTCCCGTACGGGGAGGGGACAGTCTGGTCTGCTGGTTTGGGGTTTCCGCCGCCCGTGTCGAAGCGGACGGTGAACGCGGATCCTGGTTCCGCAGCCCGTGCCGGCGGCTGGTCGACCGTGTACGCAAGGCTCCTGGCGAAAGGCTCACAGATGTGGCAGACAGGCGATCAGGCCTTAAGGAAGTCCTCATCCTTGTAACGCGGGTTCGGATAGTCATAGAATCCGTGGCCTGCGTCACTGCCGGTCTTCCCCTCGTCGAGCATCTTCCTGACCTTCTCCAGGAAGGGCTTGAAGTCGGGGTCGTCGCCTTTCTGTTCTTCGATGATGTTGTAAATGGTCCGCAGGCCGACCGCGTCATAGGCGCCGAAGGGGCCAACGGGCGAGCCAGTGC
>NZ_JASTZZ010000021.1:0-486 GCF_032193675.1 Bifidobacterium kimbladii
TGCCGGTGTCGTTCAACCTGGCTCTGGTGATCACCGGCGTCAGGTTCGACCAGACTCCCGCATCAGGGCTGACGCACGGCGACGGCGGCAGCGTGACAGTGACCACGCCCTCACACCAGCCGGGCACGGTCACCGTCAGCGTGGACTACACGCTGGGCGGCACACCCCAAAACCCGGACACCACCCTCAGGTACACGTACCTGCCAGCAGGCGTGCTCCCCAAGGCAGGCGGGGAAGGCATCCGCTGATACCCGTCAGCCCGTTGTCCACAAGGAGCTGGGCCAGGTCCATGGAACTGCGGTACGGGTGGCTGGGGTATGGGGGCAGCTTGGCTACGGTTGTGGATGCCATGCGCCCTCCAGGTAAAAAAGTACCGCCATAGTATGCATTCCACCCCGAAAGGCAGTAGAGGCAGTGGCGGCTTCTAACATGATTGAGTCTACATCATGCCGGCGCCGAGCGCAAACCCTAAAGCTTTGCTTATGG
>NZ_JASTZZ010000022.1:0-429 GCF_032193675.1 Bifidobacterium kimbladii
TCAGGTCCTTGTCGACGGGCCTGCTGAAATCGTAGGCGACCTGACCGGTGAACCAGCCGTCGAACAGGTAGCCTTCCCGCACAGGGTCGGGAGAGGGGCGCTTCACCCTCCCGTACGGGGAGGAGACAGTCTGGTCCGCTGGTATGGGGCTTCCGCCGTCCGTGTCGAAGCGGACCGTGAACGCGGATCCTGGCTCCGCAGCCCGTGCCAGCGGCTACGTGATTGTGACCGACAACCTCTTCGGGGACATCATCACCGACGAGGCCGGCGCAGTTGTGGGCGGAATCGGCTATTCGGCATCTGCCAACATCAATGTGACCGACGAACATCCCTCCATGTTCGAGCCCATCCACGGCTCCGCCCCCGACATTGCAGGCAAGGGCATAGCCAACCCTTCGGCCACGGTCCTGTCTGCCGCCATGCTCCTGC
>NZ_JASTZZ010000023.1:0-418 GCF_032193675.1 Bifidobacterium kimbladii
CAGCACGTACCCGGACCTGCCAGCGGACTTCACCTACCTGCAGGTCAGCGCCGGACAATATCATTCGCTGGCCCTGGGCAGCGACGGCAACGTTTACGCCTGGGGATCCAACAGCCAGGGCCGGCTCGGCGACGGGACAACCAGCAGCCGGTACACGCCGGTCAGGGTGAAGACGCCCGACCGGAAGGCGTACCCGGACCTGCCAGCGGAGGATACGACCGTGGTCTGGGAGCCGGACAGCTTCGGCTATACGGGCCAGTTCCCGCAGATTGCCCGCCGTGCAGGAATGACATCCTTCCTTTCGCAGAAGATCTCCTGGAATGATACGACCAAATTCCCGCATCATACCTTTGACTGGCAGGGCATCGACGGCACGGCCATCTTCACGCATTTCCCTCCCATGGATACCTATGCCTCC
>NZ_JASTZZ010000024.1:0-392 GCF_032193675.1 Bifidobacterium kimbladii
AGTCCCCGGGCGTGCCTGCAGGCTTTTTCACCCTGACCGGCGTATGCTGGTCGGTGATCGTCCCGTCGCCGAGCTGGCCAAAAGTATTGGATCCCCAGGCGTAGGCGTATCCGTCGCTGCCCAGGGCCAGCGAATGATCGCCTCCGCCGCTGACCTGCAGGTAGGTGAAGTCCTTGGGCAGGTCCGGGTACGTGTTGTGCCCGTCCCGTCGCCGAGCTGGCCCTGGCTGTTGGATCCCCAGGCGTAGGCGTTCCCGTCGCTGCCCACCGCCAAGGAAAAACCAGAGGAAAAGATACCGTCGTATGTTGATCCGCTGATCTGGCTGAATCTGATGCCGCGGCTGGCGTTGTCGGGCGGGGTGATGGTGGCGGGTTCCCTGCCCAGCTGGCTGC
>NZ_JASTZZ010000025.1:0-394 GCF_032193675.1 Bifidobacterium kimbladii
GCCAGCAGGCGTGCTCCCCAAGGCAGGCGGGGAAGGCATCCTGCTCGCCCTGGCCGCGGGCATGACCGGCATGGGCGGCGTCCTGGCATCCCGCCGCCACCGGCAGGAAACACGCCGACTGGTTCACGCTTCGCACGAGTAAGAGCGGCCGGGCGGCGTATCAATCCCCCCGTTATCAGGGCTGATGCTCCACCCGCTGTTCCGGCTTGCCGGCGTCCAGTGGGCGGTCAGGGTCAGGTCCTTGTCGACGGGCCTGCTGAAATCGTAGGCGACCTGACCGGTGAACCATCCCCAGGCGTAGGCGTTGCCGTCGCTGCCCAGGGCCAGCGAATGAACCAATCCGCCGCTGACCTGCAGGTAGGTGAAGTCCTTGGGCAGGTCCGGGTACGTGTTG